>CASDPK010000001.1 GCA_949282555.1 uncultured Lentisphaeraceae bacterium
CGATCTGCCCGGCGGAGGCCGCAAGGCGCGGCACGCGGGCGCTGTCCGTCGCGGCGGTGGCGGCCCACTGGAAGGTGCCCTTGGGCGCGATCGGGGCGCCGCTTTCGGCATCCGCCTCGGCATTCACGGACATCCGCACGTCGCCGGCCACGGTGAAGGCGCCCGACTGCGAGAGCGTCGCCGTCTCGCCCAGCGTGATGGCGGGCGCCACATCGAAGGCGTCGGCCGCCGACAGCGCCACCGTGCCATCCTCGGCATCGATCGAGGTGACGGCCGAGAGGTCGGAGGCCAGGGTCAGCAGACCGGAGACGCCGACGCCCGACGTGCCGTAACGCTTCCGGATGCGGCCCGTGCCGTCGCCATCGATCAGACCCGAGAGCGTCCAGCCGGACGTGCCCTCGAAGACCAATTCCGCATCGCCCGCCAAGGTGACGGGCTTGGTGAACATGCCGCCGGCGGAGGCCAACGTGGAGGAGAAGACCGTGGTGCCGCCGAGGAGGCGCAACGCACCGTCGACCCCGAAGGAGACCGGGCGGCGCACCGTCAAGCTGGCCGAGCCCGTCTTCAGGAAGTCGCCCGCCACCGTCAGTTGCGGCGAGGTGGCGCCCTTGGCGGTGAGCTCGTAATCGTGCGAGGCCTCGGTATCGCCTTCGCCGGGCTTGTCGTTGTCCACGCGCAAGGCCGCGAGGGTCTGCGCCGCCAACTGCCAATCCACCTTGCGGGCGGCGGCGGGGATCTCATCGCCGTTGTGGTCACGATCGGCGAAGAAGGCCGCCGGCTGTTCGCCGGTCATCGCGTCGGGCCACGCCTGCGGCGTGTCTTCGCCGCGCTTGACCCACACGGAAGAGGCCCACGTGTCCTCGGCCGTCTTGCCTTCCCACGCGTAGTAACCCGCGTCGCCGCCGAAGGATTCCAGCAAGAGCTGGTTGCCCGAGTAGCGGAGCGTCCAGCCCGCGCGGGCCCAATCGACCAGCTTCTTTCCGCCCAAGACGAACGAACCGGAGCCGGTGGGCGTGCGCCCGAACTCGAAGATGGGATAGCTCACGTTGCCGCTGCCCTGACCGAAGGTCTCGGGATCGAGCGCGTCGAGATCGATGGTCACGAGGCCCTGGAGGGCCACTTCGCCGCCGATCGCCATCGGGGCGATGGTCCGCATCCCCGCGCCCACGCGCACCACCGCGCCATCCTCGAAGGTCACCGCGCTGGAGAAAGTCATCCGCGTGGGGAAGGCCAGCGTCAGCTCACCGCCCGAAGCGAGGGTGAGCGTGCCGCCGTTGAGCTGGCAGGCGAGCGTGTCGGCGAATTCCAAACGCGCCCCCTTCATCACCGTCCAATCGGCCGTGGTGGAGTAGTTGTTGTTCACGGCGCTGATGTTGGCCACGCCATAGGACGTGCCGTCGCCGACGATCACCGCGCCCGACGCCACCGTCATGGGAAGGTTGGGGCCGAACTCGCCGAGAATGCGGAGCGTCCCCGCGCCGCGCTTCGCCAGCGCGCCGCCCGTCGCGTCGGAGGGCGTCAGCCAAGAACCGGCCAGCTGCAACTCCGTGCCTTCCGGCACCTCGAGGGCGAGGTCGCCATCCATGCTGCCGCGGCTCGAGCCCAACGTGGCCACGCACGCCTCATCCGCCCCGGCGGAAGCGACGCGGGAAACCTCCACGCGGCCACGCACGCGGGCATCGGATTCCGCGGAGACGCGGGCGCCGACGGAGGTGCCGTCGCCGCTGACGGGCGCGGCTTCCAAGCGGATCACGCGATTGGTCGTCCAGCCCAGCGCCCCTTCGGCCGCGAGCTCCAAGCGGGCCCCGGCGGCCACCGTCGCCACACGGCGGGCGGAATGGACGGACTTGCCGATGTTGCCCGCCAGGCGCAACGTGCCCGAGCGGACGTCATAGTCCAAATCGCTGTCCTCCGTGCCCAACAAGGTGACCTTCGCGTTGGCATTGGAGGGCGCGAGCGCCACCGTGCCGGCGCCGGTCACCGGACCGGCCAACGTCTGCTCCACGGGATTGAAGCCCAGCGCGTCCTCGGTCGCCGCCGCGCCGCCGAAGGCGAAGCGGAGCTCCGCATCCTCGGCGATCTCGGCGGAGAAACCGGTCGGCAACTGGTTCTTGTTGGGATAGGTGCTGTCGGCATCCTCCTTGGAGAAGGGAAGCGCCAGCTCCAGCGTGCCCGCGCTCACATGGAGATTGCCCGAGGAGGCGAGGTTGGCGAAGCACAGGGGCACTTGGGCACGAACCGTGCCGGCGCCGATCTTCCAAAGGCTGGTGGCCACGGAGAGACCGTTGGGCTTCTGCGCCGGATCCGAAGAGCCCTGCGTCAGCGCAAGGGTGCGCCCGGCCTCGGCGGAGAGCACGAGTGCCTGATTGCCCCAGAAGATGCCATCCTCGGGGACGGTGGGCAAATCGGGCTTGTCCACGGCGAGGGCGACGTCCTTCGTGGAGGCGACCACACGGGCGGTGGGCGCCTCTTCGGAGGAGGCGTCCTTCTCGTAGGGGATGATGTCCGTGCGCGTGCCGGCATCGTCGGTGATCGACCACGTCGCATCGCCCCAATTGCCATCCTGATCGCCCCACACGTAGCCGCCGAAGGTCGGCTCCAGCCACAGGTTGCCATCGCGCAGCACCACCTCAGAGCCGAGGGCGATCGCCTCGGAGCAGGTGATCTTGGGTGACCCGATGGGAGCCATGGCGAAGTCGGTCAGCTGGCGGGCCTCCGTGAGCGTGGCGGGGAGATTCGTCAGGCGCACCGTGAGCGTCTGTTGGAAGGTGACCTGCCCATCCACGTCGAGCGCGTTGGGATTGGCCAAGTTCACCTCGAGGATGGCCCCATCCTTGAAGTCCACGGTGCGATCGATCCGAAGTTTCCGGATGGAGTCGGAAGGCTCTCCCTTGAAGCGATCGGGCACCGAGCCATACCACTTGTGGTCGGTGGGCAACCAGGCGACATTGGAGGGGAGGCCGGAGGAGAGCGTGCCGCCTTCCTCAACCACGACATCCGTCATCTGGAGCCGCCCAGCGCCATCCATGCGCGATCCTGTCTCAATGGTGACGTCGAAATCCCAGTCCGAGGGATAACCCACCTGCGAATCACCGCCGAGGTTCCACCGCAACGTGGAGCCGTCGTGGATCCGGCACGCATCCGTGGTGTACCCACCGGAGATGACACTGTTGCCGGAAATGCGCTTGGTCTGCACCAACGTGCCACCGCCATAGATGTGGAGAATGCGATTGGCATTGTCCGTGGTGGGCTGGATGGGATACTCGCTGTAAACCGTGGCGCCCTTCTTGATGGTGAAGCCATTGCCACCGCTCTTGTTCGGGAAGGAGAGGCAGTTGTTGGCGCCGTGGTTGTTGGACCAAATGGCGAGAGTGCCCGATTCCACCGTCAGGGTATCCTCACCCCAAAGTGTCATTGACTTTCGGCGCCAGCCGTTGTTGCCGTTACCACTGAAGTAGAAGGCGGAGTTGCCGCGCGTGGTGATGGAGTAGAGATGGTAGTCCGTTTCGCCGCCCACCTCGTTCTGGAATATGCCATCCTCCAAGACAACGCGTGGGCGGTTTTCACCCTCGGCGAAGAGGTTGGTGGCACCGCGCAGGATGAAGCGTCCCCCCGCAGCCGCACGGATGATGCCCTTGTTGAAGGGCCGCCGCTGATTGCCGCTGTGAAGCTGGAAGAGCACCGTGCCATTCTCGATGGCCTCGACCGTCTGCCCTGCGGGGAGTTCGCCGTTGTCCGCGTTCAGGTAGAGCACGCCCTCCTTCGCACGGGCAAGGACGCCGGCGGCGCCCGTGGTGCGCAGGGCGTTCCAGGGGATTTCCAAGTCGCCCGCGCCCACCTTGCCGAAGACGCCGTCGCCGGAGATTTGGGCGGAGCGGGTGTACGCGCCATCCGTCGCCGTGGAGAGCCACAGGGTGCCATCGTCGATACGAACCTGCCCCTCATACTTGCGGGCGATGACAAGATCCCCCGCGCCGCGCTTGTGAAGCGTGGCGGAGGTGGGGCTCGTGCCGGAGATTTTTTCGTCGCAAAGCCAACGCCAATCGTTGGTGACCGTGGTCCCCAGCCCACCCTCAGGCACCGAGAGGGTGATCTCCGGGGCGAGGTGAACCATCGGGGGCTCCGCGAAGACATCGTTGGCGAAGGTCACCACCGCATTGGCGGACATCTCGCTGAGATCCAGCGAGGGGGCGTTGATGGCCCCGGCGGTGCCGGAGAGATTGGCCGAGCCCTCCATGCGCAGGTAAGGCGCGGTCACCGCACGATCCACCATCAGCGAGGAGACCGTGGGGAGCATCGCCGGGCGCGGGAGGGCATCCGTGGCGTCCTGCCATGCGCCGGTGACGGCGCCATCGCTCAGATACCGCTGCCACCCGAGCGCGTCCGACCACTTGCCGGCGCCCACACGGTGGAACGCCGCACCGTCATCGCAACGGATGATCTGCAAGGCCGCCAAGCCCACGTTGCCCGCATCGCTGTTGCCATAATCTATGGAAGCGATTTCGATGCCGGCCCCGGAGGTGGACTCGATGCGCAGGTGCATTGCGTTGGAGCCGGTGACGAAGCCACCCTCCACGAGGCCGCCTTCGCCCTGCCACAGGTCATTGCGCCACACGGGGGCGGTCCAACCGTTCACGTTGCCGTAAGCATGCCACTTGCCGGTGCCCACCTTGACATAGACGGGGCTGTAGGTCATCTCCCGGTCCTCGGCGCCGGCGAAGATCAGATAGAGATCGTAGGATTCAAACGGGATGGCATCCACCCGCACGCGCCAGCCGCCACTGATCGCAAGGCCGGCATCCATGTTGGCGGAGGTGAGGAGCGCCGTCGGCAACTGCTCGTCCTTATTGCCGGGAAGGAACCCGGCGGCGAGGCCGGCATTGCCCGAACCGCGGCGCGAGGCCACCGTGACGGGATCCTTGCCGACATAGGTCACCTCGGCCGTCGGCGCGCGGCCCTCCTCATCGGCCTCCACGCCGAAGAGCGTGGCACGGTGCGAGAAGGCGGAATACGACCCCTGCGAGGAGATCAAATCCACCGGCGAGGCGTTGTTCCAGTAAACGCCGGCGAAGGGCACCACACCGCACGGCTCCGTTTCGCTGCCGATCCACGAAGGATCGCCGGTGGAGCGGGCGGTGAAGTTCACGTTGAGCACCGGCTGGGAGGCGGCGGTGTAGACCACCACCGTGCGCTCGGACACGGAGACCGTGTAGCCGGGAAGATCCGACACCGTGACGTAGGCCAAGGTTTGGGCCGTGGACCCCGCGGGCGTCTCGATCACCAACGACGGCACCCACGTGAAGCTGCGCGTCTCGCCCGGGCCCGGCATCGGGGACTGCGAGAGATCGTAGCGATAATAGACCGTTCCGGGGCGAAGCGGCGTGGCGTCGGAGCCGTTCACCGCAAAGTCGCTCTCCGCCACGAAGCGCACCGAGGCGAAGGAGACCTCCTTGCCCAGCAGGAGCGTCATCGGCACGGTGGTGCCGTCGGACACCCAACTGTCGGGCACCACGAAGCAGACGGACACCGCCTCGGAATCGGAGGGATCGTAATCGTGAAGGGCCATCGGGTCCTCACCCTCGCGGTACCAAGAGCTCTCGGCATACCACGCCAACGTGTAGGAGGTGGGCTTCGCCATGGCGCCCGTGGGGTCGAGGTGGCGCACGTAGACCGAGCGACGCATGACATAAAGCCCATCGTCGCGCACCTCGATGCCATAACCCTTTTCAAGGAGCGACTCTCCCGGCTGGAAGACGGCCGAGCCGGCCAACGCCGCGCTGTCCCACGCCATCACCTTGATGGGGGCCAAGCCCACCGCGTCGGGAATCTCCCCGATGCCCGGCAAGGTCTCCACCAAATAACGCCCACCGGAGGCGAACATCACGCGCCCGGTGCGCAGAAGCGTGGCGCCCGTGGGATCGAGGAAAAGCGTCGCCTCGCGGCCAAACGACAAGGTCGGAATCGAAAGCCCAGCCTCAATGCCTGCGCCATCGCCCACCGTCACCATGGTTTCCGCACCTGTGTCCTCGCTCGAGAATTCAGTGGTGCCACCCATCGTGCCCTCTTCCACTCGGATGATCGTCTTCACCCAAACAATCGGCGTTTCGAAGAGCACCCGCCCGGCGCCCTTCTTCACGAAAGCCGTCTCCGGCGAACGCGCGGAGGCTCCATAATCGAGCCCGGAACGGACGCGAAGCAGGGAGTTTGTCCCCACAACGAGGTTCACGCCGGTGTCCTCCACCGTGCCGATGCCGTTGCTCCAGCGGACAAAGCCGGTGCCGTCCTCGGCGTCAATGAAGGCCGTGATGCCCTCGGTCAACTTGCCGTAGGTCTCCGGGTTCACGGGTTCGCCCGTCACCGGATCGGCCGCGGTGTCGGTCTTCGGGTCCGAAGGGTCGCCGGGTTCGCCGACACCGGCCACGATCACGGACGCCCCACGCGCCATGAAAAGGCCGCGATAAGAGACATTCTTGCCCGAGGAATCGCCGTCGCCGATGTAGAGCGTCGCACCGTCGCCGTTCATGCGGAAGCCATAAGGCGTGTACTGCTGGCCATTGGAGCTGCTGAGATAGCGGTATTCCACACGGCTGTCCTTGCCGATGACAATCGGCTCGGATTGGATGAGGCTGGCACGCGACCTCTGGCTCCAACCGCCCAGCACACCACGGCACGCCGAGAAGCGGAGCGTCGCCCCGTTCGTGAGCTCAAAGCCCACCGCGCCATTGTCCCACAGCGGCTGGCGCGCATCGTTGGCCCATGTGCAGAAATAGGCCCATTCGTCGCCGCTCTCGCCATAAGCGCGGGTGTTGGCGAAGTCGAGCGTCGCCCCGTCGCGAATGGCAAAGGAGCCCTTGAAGCTGCCGTTCCAATTCGTTCCGGGCGTGTTCCCGCCAAACCGCACCGTGCCGCCCGAGACGGAGCCATCGGGCGCCGTCTGTCCGCGCACGGTGATGATGCCATCGCCGGCCACGTGCGTGCCGAAGGGCGAAAGGAGCTGCGTTTCGCCCGCGTGCGGGCTGAGCGTCATGTCGCCCATACCGTCGGGATGCCAAACGCCATGCGTGTTGCCCGAGGCGTTATGGCCGCCACTGCCCACCAACGAGGCCGTGCGCCCGCCATCGGAACGCACGCCGACGAGGCGCAACGCCGAAGAGACGCCGTCCAGCGTCACCTTCGTCTGCGCCGTGAAGAGCGGCACGTCAAAGGTCTGCCCGGCGCCCAAAGGCACCGTGGCCCCCACCGACGAAAGGTCGATGTAAGAGGTGGACGTTCCCTGCAGGAAGTCATACTTGTCAACGGCGGTGAACGCCATCGATCCGGGGCGAACCGCGCCTTCCACCGTCACTTGCGCGCGGTCCGTCGTTCCGGCCAGCACGTCGCCGAAGGTCACCGCCGCGCCGTCATTGAAGATCTTTCCATCCGCCCACGGGCCGGACGTGCCGCGCTTCCACACGCCGCTGGGCACATCGGCGCCCCACGTCACCGCCTCAATGGGCAAACGGGCCTCTTCCGTGAAGGTCACGGCGCCCGTGCTCTCGAAGACTTCGACCTTTGCGCTGTCGAAGATTTCGCCATTGAGCATGAAGGTGACGGCCTCCTTCCCGGCGGGGAAGGCAATCGTCGTGGCGATCCGTGCCGTATAAGGAAGCTCCGGCGTCATCGACGTGGTGGCCGAGCAGATTGAGCCCGACTCGAAGGTCACATGGCCGGAAACCGCATCGCCCAAATCTCCGCCACCTTCATCGGGGCCCTGCTCCAGCATCGTGCCGAGAGGCAGATTGGCCTTGGCCAACGCGGAAACCTCGGCGGCCGAGAGCGCCCGCGACCACATCGCCATGTCATCGATTCCCTCACCGGCCAACAATGAACAGTCATTGTGCCGCGTGAGCGAGAACTCGCGATACCACTGGTCTCCCACCGAGGCGGGCGTGACGGCGATATCCATCCCTGCGGGGAGGGCGGCGGTGGCGACGCCCTTGCCATCCACGTAGAGGGTCAGAATCGTGCCCTGGCGCGTCCACGCGATGTGGTGCCATGCCGCCGCCGTCCCGAAGACCGGGGCGGTCTCGGCGCGCACGATTTGGGCGCATTCCGTGTTGCTGATCTTGTCCCCGCCGCGAACGTCGAGCACCAGCGCGCCGGTCTGGCGCAGGGCGATGCCCCACCCGCGCTGCGGGACGGAGCCCCCCGTCCAATAAGAAACGCCGTGGCAGATGAAGTTGCGGAGGTATTCCTCCGTCTTTCCGGCGTTGGCGACCACGTCGCGGTCGGGCCAATTGCTCACCTCGGTGCCGGTGCGCATCCAGAAGGCGTGCGTGAAGTCGCCCGTCCCGGGCTGCAACGGCGCGGCGATGCCGGCGTTCACCGTTTCCTTGCAGAAGGAGGCGCCCTCGGCAAAGCCCAAACCGAAGACGCCGTCGCCGTAGGCGCCCGTCCCAAGCTCCAAATTCAACGTGCCGGCGGCGGCGGCGCCCGCGCCATCCAACGGCCAGTAGACGTTGAGCCCTTGGGCGAGGACGTCCTTGTCCCAGGCCTCGCCGTTGCCGAAGCCGGCGGCGCTCGCGCCGCCGCGGAAGCCGCGGGCCTCGAAGGTGGCGCCGCTCTTCACCATGACGGCGGCGGAACCGAGGGACTGCGCGTTGCTCACCGCGAGCGTGCCTTGCGTGACGGCAATCGCGCCGGAACCGGAATTGGCCCCGGAAAGCGTGACGGTGGAGAGGGCCGCCGGCGCCACCTCCGTGGGCGAGTCGGAGGAGGCGATGAAGGCCATCGGCAACGTGAATGTCGCCTCCGCCTGTTCCGTGGTGAGGCGTCCGCCCTCCATCGTGGCTTGAACGGTTCCACTTCCTCCCTTGCCAAGGGTCGTCGCCGTGGCCTCCAAGGTACCCTTTTCGCGGAGCGTGAGGTTCAGGGTGTTTTCGGCAGACTGCGCACGCAATCCACCACCACCGAGCGCCAACGTGCCCTCGCCGGAGAGGGTAAGATCAACGATCGCCCCCGACTTCCAAGCGTTGATGCCACCGGTTTCCAAGCGGCCACCGGAAATGTTGATTGTTCCGTGACTGTTTGCAATGGCGTACCCGTTAAAAATAAGCATACCATCTTGATCACCGGAACTGGAATTGAATACAGCACGTCCACCAGTCTGCGTGTAAGTCCACGTACCGGTCTTGTCCATCAAATGATACTTATTGGGATGGCGGATCTCATCCCCTTCCTCCACAAGATAATCGTAGTCAGAGTTGTCCGTGCCCACGGTAATATCGGCGTTCCCGAAAGCGAACGTGAGATTCGTCGCATTCACTGTGCTGCTCTGCGTGATGGGATAGTCGCGGCGGAGCGTGCCGACGGAGTCGGCGGAAATCGTGATGAGCGGGGAGGAGACGCCGTCATAGTTGGTGGTGATGCCGCTCTCGGCGCCGAGGGCCAACGTCGCCCCGCGGGTGATAAGATATTCCTTGCCGGCGTTGTCGAAGGGCCCCTCGAAGCGTGAGGTGGCCTCGGCGGGCGTGAAGGAGACGCCGAGCATCGGGAAGCCGACGGTGAGATTGGCAAGGCGGGCGGCGTTGAGCGCGCCGATGGCCACGCCACCGCCATTGGCGCCGTTCAGGGTGAGCCAGCCGGAGCCCTCGCAAACGATGCGGGCGGCCTCAAAGCTCTCAGGGAGGGAGAGGGTGACCGCGCGATCGCAGGTGATGGTGAGGACGTTGTCCGCACCGTTCACCCACTTGCCCAGACCGTCGCCGCCGGAGAGCGTGAGATCGTCGAGCTCGAAGACGTCGCCCTCCTCGGGGATCGTGCAAGCGAAGGCCAACGACTCGGAAGCGTCCGTCGCGTCGGGGGCCTCGATGAGTTGCAAGGCCGCCAAGCCGGCGTAGCGCCGATCATAAAGGAAGGCGGGGAGCTCGAAGGTGATCTCGGAATCGGTGCGTGCATCCGTCACCAAGGCATTGTGGCCCAAGAGGATCGCCTCGGAGGCCTGCGTGAGATCGGTGGAGCCCCACGCCTCATCGCCGGGGATGCGGTCGCCATAGGGCAGGACGTCGCGGCGGACATAGCCCTCGGCATCCATGGCATAACGGGTGCCATTCACGGTGATGGCCGACCATTCGGCGCCCGCGAGATCGTTGGAGAAGATCAACGCCAAGCGCCACCGCTTGAAGGGGATGTTGGTGATCCGGACGGTCTGCGCCGCCGAATCGGAGAGCCACGCGCGCAAGAGCGGCTCCGCGGCGTCCGCGAGGGTGCCGGTCTGTGTGCCGTAGGCCAGCAACTGGGTGGTGAGGCCCTCGGCCGAAACCGCCGGGGCCGTCCAGCCGCCGCCCACGTCGGCAATGCGCAGGGAGGAGGAGGAGAAGGCCCCCACCATGTCGTTCCACGCGCTCACGGGCACGCCATAAACGCCCGTAACGCTCGGCGGCGCCGTCAGCGGCTGGGCCGCCGTGGCGAAGTTGGCCGAAATCGTCCGGGCGCGGCGGTCGGCACGCACCACATAGTAAACGCCATCGGCCGTGGTCTCCACGCTGCCCACGAAGCCTTGCGGCAGGGAGGCGCCCTCCCCCCAATCCGCGGAGAGTTGCACGCTGGCGGGGGCCTTGACCACACCGCCGCTGACGAGGCAGACGCTCGCCGGGACATCGCGCACCGCGCCGGCGATCAATTCAGGGAAGGCGGCCTGCCACGCGGAGAGGTCGAAGGTCACGTCGGTGGAGAAGGTGTAACCCACGCCGCGCAGGATCGTGTGCGGTTCGGTGCCGCGCGCGACGATGCGGATGGGGCCAGAGCCGGTGAAGGTGGCATGGGCCAACGCCAAGCCGCCCTCGGGAAGCCCGAGCAGAGAGTTGGCGCCGTTGCCATTGAAGACCACGAAAGGCCAGCCGTTCGCCGTGGACTGCGGCAAATCGTAGGCCGTCTCCGGGCGCAACTCGGCGGTGTATTGGCGGAGCACTTCGTTACCTTCCAAGCTCACGTAGAGGCCGGGGCCGGCATCGCCATCCACCAGCACGGCCTCCCAATCCGAGAGGGCGCCGTTGGCGTTGTTGCTGACGCTCACGCCGCCGACCTTGGCGGTATCGCCCTCCGAATAAGAGCCGAGCACCAAAGGCACCTGCGGCAAAATGCTCTCGCTGTCCGGACGATTCGGGTCGAGCGCCAATTCAAAGGTCACCCGCGAGAGATTCGGCAAGCGCGTGCCGGTGGGCAAGGAGAGGTAGCCGCCCTCGCTCAGGCGCTCACGCAGGGGCACCCGCACCAACGTCGTTGCCGCGGGCTCGATGGCGGAAGCCGTCAGGAAGCCGCCCTCCAGCCCCACCGTGCCGCCATTGAGGCGCAGGCGCGGGGTGGTGGCCGTGCAGGAGAGAATCAAATCGCCGCCCGCCGTCTCCAACGCCGGAAGCGCCGAGAACGCACTGCCGGAAAGGCGCACGGTTCCGGAGCGGAAGGTCATGCGCCCCACGTTCTCCGAGGCAAAGGGTTCCGGACGCGCAAGCGTCAGCTCCGCCTCGCCCAAGCCCTCGAACACGGGATTGCCCGTGACGGAGGCAACCGCCGCCGCCGCGTCCGCCCCAAGCGTGACGTCCTGCCACGCACCGAACGCGCCACCGTCAAAGGTGAAGGCCATCTGCCGATTTTCGCGATGCGCGAGGCCGCGCTCACCCACGAGGACGCGTCCGCCCCGCAGATTCACCGGCACGGGATCGCCCGAACGGTAAACATCGAGACCGTAGACGCGCACCGTCGCATTGTCCTCCACATCGAAGGAGCCCACGGCGCCGTCCAACGCGAAGGCCAGCACCGCCTTCTCGGCGATCAGGTTCGCATTGTCACGCAACGCGACGTTCGTGGTTCCGTTCCAGTGCGCGAGAAGGAAGGAGGCCGTGTTGCTGCTCGTGGTGGGATTCGTGGAACCCGTCACCGTGAGCATGGAGTCGTCTTCCATCGTCAAGCGCGACTGACGGCCCGCGCCACCGTCGGAGCCGACCAACCGTTCCGCCACCACGGCCGCCTTGTCCCTGAGGGTCACCTCGGCCTGCCCGATGGCGAACGCGGACATCTGCACCCGAACGTCGCCCGAAAGGCGCAACGCCGTCTCCGTCGCCGAAGGATTCATGCTCGAAAGCGTCACTTCCCCACCGGAGAATTCCGCCACGCCGCCATTGGGCGTGATCGCACCGGCGAAGCCTGCGGCGAATTCCGTTTCGTATTCCGTGGTGGTTGTGTAATCGCCCTCGTGGGCGTAGTCATAACGCACGCGGCGCGGCAGGGCCTCGGCCGCCTCGGGCACCGTTTCATCGGCGGCGCCGAGGGCCAACGTGGCGTCGTTGAGGAAGGCCCACTGGCCCACCTGCAGGCGATCGCGGCCAATGAAACGAACCGCATGGCCATTGCCGAACACCTGCATCGAGGTCAGCGGCGCCGGCGCCGCCTCCGCGGAGGCGTCCACCGTGGCGTCGCCCTCCAACGTGAGCACCACCGTCGCGGTGGCGCCGGGCGTTCCCTCCTTGGTGACCCCATCGCCATCCGTCCAAGCGATGTCGCCCCAAGCGACCGTTCCGTTGAGGCGGGCATACCACGCATCGGCCAGCGCCAACGAAGGCGTGGGCTCCTGCGCCAGCTGCAGGGCCGCCACGGGGCCGCGGTTCTGAAGGTTGGTTCCCGAGAACGTGACATACCACTCGAGCGAGAAATCCCCGCTGAGCCCGGGCACAATCATGAGGTTCTCGCCTTCCACGAAGTCGTGGCGCGTGGCATTGCTGCCCCACAAGCCCTCCGTGCCAGGCGTCCATTCGCCATCGTTCGGGTCGTCGGGCGTCTCCATCTTGGAGAGTGCGCCGTCGGCATAAGTGTACCACGCGCCATTCACCTTGCGCGGGGTGAATTGGAGATCTCCCGAGTTCACGGAACCGTAAATGATCGCCGTGTACCGCCCCCACCCGTCCGGGACGTCGACGGTGAGGTTCGCGTTCTTGCCGGTGGTATTGCCGAGCGGACGGTCATTCAAGAAGCCGGAAAGCAACCCCTTCTCAGAATTGAACGACCACGTGCTATAGGCCGTCCATGTAAGGGCCCCCGGGAGCGTTGTCACTTCGGCGCCATCGGTCAAGCGCTGGTCGAAGGGCACGGATTTCAGGTCGATGGAGCCCGACGTCTCCCCGTCATTCTGCGCCCAGTAAGCCAACTTGGCGTTGTAACCCGTGTAGCCGGAGGTTCCCGTGCCGGAAAGATTGATCTTGCCGCCCCCCGCCACCTTGTTGGTGGAATCCCAGAAGTTCACGGAGATCAACCCGTACTCGGGATAGAGACTGTCGGGGAGCGAGATCCGGGCCGTCGCCCCATTGTCCGTCTGCGTCACCTGGGCAAGGGCGCCGTAGCGCAAGCCGTCAATCCAGACGCGCACCCGCTCCGAATCGTGCTGCGCGGAAAGCAACGTCACATCCATTCCTCCCATGGGAATGTTGAGGTAGTCGTCCTCCGTCATCCACGCCGAGGCGTCGTACCGCAAGGCCAACGTTCCCTCGCCGAAGAGGCGCATGGACTTCAACGAAAGCGCGTCTTGGCCAACCGTGAGAACGGCGTCACCTTCCATGGTGATCACCACGGTGGAACCCACGGGCGGCGCGGCGACGGTCGCACCCGTGGACGCATTGGTCCACGCGCCCTCGGCTTCCCACTCCCCATCGCCCGAGACGGTGCGCATGTAAACCTCCGTGGCCGCATCGGGCACACGGAAGATCTGGAGGCCGCCCAAACCGCTCAGCACATTCGCGCCGGAGGGCATTTGCCAGTCCAATCCCGGCCCGGCCGCCGGATCGTCCGAGTCCGTCATCTCAAAGATCAGCGAACCGTCCGCCCCGACCGTCGCGGGAGCCTTGAGCACGGAAACGCCAAAACGCTGCCCGTTGGTGACCGTGTCGTAGTTGGACTGGCCCCACCCGGCGGCGGGCACCTCGGCCGAGGCCGTCAGCGTCCCGTCCACATACGTGTAGAAGGTGGAACCATCGGCGTCAATGATGCGCACGGGGGAGTTCGGCCTGTTGGAGGAGCTGCTACCATAGACCACCACCTCATACTTCCCTGCCGGAAGGCCGGAGAAGGTCACGCGCACCGGGCCGTTGGAGTAGCCCTTCATCATCAAGTCGCGGTAATAGGAGCGATACCACGACCCTCCCTGCGTTCGGAAAGTCATCGAGGCACCCGTGACCGTCATGCCGTCATGCCGCTTCAGCGTGGTCAGCGTGGCGTCCGTCCCGCTCACGGAGTTCCACTGCTTGCCCTCCACTTGATACCCTTCGATGCCATAAAGGGTGGCGGAACCCAGAGCGTCCCACACCGTGTCCACCGAGATGCCCCATTCCCACGCCGGGTCGCCCTCCGCAATCCGGCTGAGGTAGAGGCCATCTTCCTTTTGCGACAGGCCGGGATCAAATCCCTCCGGCGCGTTGCGCACCGTTCGTTCACCCAACCAGTCGCCATCGGCCACCTTCACATCGCCGCCGCCGGAAAGCCAGTGCGCCGCCAGTGCGGCCTGAGCGTCGGAGAGATCGAGCGTGAGCGCATTTTCCACGATCCACCGCCCCACCCCGGCCGGCTTCTTCACGACGGCCTCCTCCAGCGGCGCCGAGAGACGATGCGAGAGGTCGGCACCGGAAAGGCGCAACTCCTTGGCCGCGAACCCCTTGGCGTCCGCGCCCTCCGCGATGGCCGTGGCGTCCGCGGCGACCGTGAGCGTCGTCAGCGCCGTCATGTTGGTGGCGACATAACCATCGCCGGGATAGGTGCCCATGTTCCCGAGCACATCCGTCCAGTCCGGACGGGCCGGATCGAGCATGCCCTCCGCGGTGTCGGCCTCATGCCAACGCCACAGGGAGGCCGTCTTGGCCATCGCCTGCGCCAGTTGCCCCTCGCGGAGCACCGCCCCATAAAGGGCCACATCATCCACCGCACCGGGAGAGGCCAGCCAATCGGCGGAAGGGTGCCCGTTCGTTCCGCCCCCGAATCCACGCCCCACTTGGAACCCACTGACCGCAATTAGGTTTGTCGGTTCGGCCGAGCCGCACAGCTCACCATCCACGTAGAGCTTCACATACTTCCGCGAGCGGCTCACCGCCAAGAAGTGCCACCCCTGGCTTCCCGTGACGTGGGCCTCCAAGAGTTTGGTCCACGCGGGCGCCTCCGATGCGGTGCGCTCCCAAACGGCGACGGCATTGCCCGTCCCGCGCGTCACCATGAGCGACCCCATCGTCTGCACGTTTCCGACCGTCAGCAACGTCGCCTCATCCTCCATCTCCCGAAGCGAGACGTAGGCCGTCAATGTCCAATTGCCGGCATCCAACGTGGCGGAGCCGTAGGGGGTGCCATGGTTGAGGGCCTGCCCATTTTCGGAGGCCTCGTAGGCGACAGAGTTCTCTCCTGTCAGTCCCATCTGCTCGGTGGCGTCGGCCGCGGCGTTCAGATTCCCATCGAACGCCCAGTGATACTTCGGCGCGGGCAATTCGGCCGCATCGCTCACGATGGCGGAAGGATCGTTGAGCGTGATGGTGTTCCCGCTGGCGCCCCACGAGCCCTCAGGCGCGGGTTGCCCATCGGCGCCCAACACCTCAAAGGTCGCCGAAGCGGTCGCCCCCAACACTTGGAAGGTGTAAGGGAAGGAAAGCTCATCGGCCAAATCCACGCCCAGCCGCACCTTGTAAGGCGTGGCGCGCTGGGGGATGAAGCCCTTCGGGAAGTACTTGGAAAGGTCGGACCTCGTGTCGTAACGGACAATCCCGCCCTCCTTCAAGGTGAAGTTGGCCACGGTGGCGTCATCCGCGGCCACCATGGCGGGCTTCGCCTCATCGGCGGCGCCGGCAAGGGTCAGCTCCACCGAGCCCATGGTCATTTCCGTGTAAGCCGGGGCGAACGCGCCGGCCGCGGCGGAAAGGATGCCGCCCGTCAGGCGGAAATCGTCAACGGGGCCCGCCGTCGTCACATCCAGCGTGCCGGCCGCCACGACCACCCGCGCCTCCTGCGGCAAGGTTGCCAGCACCTGACGCAATGCGCCCTGCTTGGTGAGGAGCATTCCCTCCGCCCCACCGGACAGCGCGCCGTTGTGGACGGCGTTGGCGTAAGTGCTTGTGAGCGTCAGCTCGCCCACATCGCCCAGCTCCACATTGCCCTCGCCGGAGAAGCCCGAAAGGGTGAACGCGCCGAGCGCCCCACCGGCCCGCACCGTGGCATCCTTGGCAATGGCAAGCTCCGTCTGAGTCAAATCGTTCTCCGGATCGATGGTCAGCGTGCCCGAGGTCACAAAGAGCTGCCGCGTGCCGAAGGCCGTTCCCCCGATGACGACGGCACCCTGCGTGTCCAGCGCCCCCGTCCCGGCGATCGTGGCCCCATCAAGGCGCAAGACGCGCATGTCAGAGCCGAGCAACGTGCCACCGCCATTCCGAAGCGTCAGCGAGCCCGAATAAACCACGCGACGAAGCCCCACCTGAAGCGCCGCCAATGGGCCACGGCCATTATGGTTCCAAAGGTTGACCTTCAGCGAAGTCTCATCCCGGCCCCGAAGCACCATCACGTTTTGCCCTTCGGCAAGCCCATTGGAAGCGGCATACGTGTGCGAACCCCAACCGCTCCGATTGGTCCCAACCGTCAACGTGCCGTTCAGATACGTCGCAAACGTTTCCGCCGCTCCGTCGGCCACAATGCCGCGAGCAGAGAAACGGGAAGAGTTCCCGCCGTCTCCCGCGGAATAGAGATAAAGGTCATACCCTTCCTTGGCGATGACCTCCGGCACCGTCAACGTCACCGTGCTCGGGCCCCCGGCATCGTCCAAATAACTCTTGAGGAACGCATGGCTCCCCGCATTGCTCACCACCGTACCGTTCGTCCAATGGTTCCCCGACCACGCCACCTGAACATCCCCTCCTGAGACCGCGATTGACGTGGCGGAGGTTGCGTCCGCAATGGCATAAGCGTTCAAGTCCACGGTTCCCGTGGTCGTCGTCACTTGGTGCCACAACGCACCCGCCTGCGGCAACAATCCCTCGACCGTTGCATCCGGAATGCGATATTGCGACCCTTCGCTCCCGGCATTGAAACTGATGCCGCCAACGAGAAGCGCGTCCTTCGGCGGTTGGGAATTGGACAAGGCGCCGCCATCCAGCGTCACGGCTTGTGCGCACGCAAATCCGTTGAGATCGAACAGGCCCCCCTTGGAGACCGTCACGGCCCCGGTGCCCAACGATCCCTCACCGCCCCAACGCAAGGCGCCCAGCACCTCCGTGCCGCCGATGTAAGCATTCGCCGTGTTCGTCAGCGTCATATCGGCGCCCGCCAGCACCTGGACGCGCCCGGCGCCCGTCACGAGGGCGTCAACCGTCGTCAATGTGCCGGCGGCGAAGGCCAACGTGCCCTCTCCCCCGATCTCCAAAGACTCCGTCTGCAGGCACGCATCCTTCAAGACCAACGTGCCCGAGGAAACGCTCACACCCTTCACTTGCAACGTATGGCCGGAAAGCGTCACCGTCCCGGTTCCGTCAAACGAAAGGGAAGCCAACGCGTGCGGAACCGTCACCATCAGCGTGGCATCCGCCTCAACGGTCAGGGTCACGCTGTCCGCGGCGCCCAACTCGGAGAGTTTCGCCGTCTGCGAGCCATCCGTCGAAGTCACCGTCAGCGAAGCGTCCGCCACGTCCCTTTCGATGGTTCCCGTCCACGACTGCGCCTGCGCTTCCTTGCGCTCCACGATCTGAACGGCCGCAATGGACGCACGGAACCGATTGCCATCGTGGCGCTGAGGGCAAATCTTGAGCGTTTCACCGGAGATCCCCGCAATGCGAATGACGTTCACCCCCAGTTCCGGCGTCTCTTGTTGAGGATTGCCCCAGCCTGTGTTCTCGGAGGCCACGGAAGCCGTCTCCTGCCCCTCCGCCATATAATAGTAGGCAGAAGTGTCATCGTTCAACACCACGGAACCGTTCCGATTCCACATGGACGCCGTCATGTAAACGTAGACATCATAGGTTTCATAAGGGATACCGGAGAGAGAAACCCACGGAGTGGTCGTGTCGGCTCCTGTATCCAACAACGTATCTCGCAGGAGTGCATCGGCACCATCGCCAAAATTGGCATCCGTGCCGCGCCCATGGATACCGATCGTCACGGTGTTCCCCTCGGAATCTTGACGTTCGCCGCTCCAATTAATGTTCGTTGAGGTGAAGACAAGATTATTCCACGCACTCCCAAGGAACGGCACCAGCCCATATTCCCCGTCCGCCGACAACCGGTTGTCCGCCCTGGCAATATTCACGTTGATGGCCGCACCATCCACCAACGTGACATCCGAGGGCGGCGTGTAGAAGGTGAACGTGATCTGCGGAGAATCCGTGGCCTGGATCGCGCCATTGGAGCCAATCACATAGAAACCGCTGTCCTCGCCGGTATTGCCGTCGAACGAACCGTAACGGGCGGAGATGATCAGGCTCTCATCGAACGCCTCGCCCACCTCAAGGGCATGATCCCCAATGAAGTAACCCGCGTAATCCTCGGCGAAATCCACCTCCGTCCCCTCCGGGAAGGGGAAGGTGGTGGAGCAATGATTGTTCGCTCTGGCGAACGTCTGCGTCATTTCGGAGACGGCCGCCACCTTGCCCTCGGCGTCCACCAGCACCAAACGGCGCACCCCCACATTGACGGCGCCGCCATCATGCCAACGCACCGTGGCCCCGCGCAGCTCCGCCGTCTCGGGCAACACCGTCGGAGCCAATGCCCCCACATGGCGCACGCCCGAACCGGAGAAACGCACCTGGAAGCCCTTCCAAGTCCCTTGATTCACGGAAGCGTGCGCCGTGGGGATGGCCCCCCACTCGGTCATCGCCGTCTCGCTCGGCGGCACCGCCGCCTCATGCGAGGAAAGCCACGCGATGCCCTCATCGGAGATCACGCGGTCGAAGAGCGCCACCTCGTCGAGGTAGACGGTCTTGGGGTTGGCCTCCTTGGAGGGATCGAGATTGTTGTTCGCGTCGCTGGGCGTCGTCGAACGGCGCGAACGGCCCACGATGACCTCCTTCAGCGCCATGTCCCGCATCGAGACCTTGTTGCTGCCACGGTTGCCGTCAAAGACACACGTGCCATAACGCTGACCATTGTAGAAGAAGTCAAGCGTCACGCACGGCTCGCCATCGTTTGCCTTCTCACTGGTGGCCAAGGGGCGCACCGTCACGGCATAATGCCCCCACTGCCCCACCGGGAAAGGCGGCGCCTGGGTCGTGGTCTTCCACGTGGCGGAAAGTTCATTCGTGCTGCCGGCCCAAAAGCCACCCAACGTAAAGGAAGGCGAAGACCCCCATTTCTGGAATTGCACGGTGAAACTCTTGCCGTCTGCCTCTTTCACCTTGCCCAGCGTGATGGAAAAGGGGCCCTTGCCATCGGCGGACTCCACGTTCTTGAGGAACGCGCTAAGGGTGAAGCCCTTCTCCGCGCCGCATCCCAAGCCCATCTGGTTGCGAAGTCTGAGTCCGTCGGAGTTGGCGCTCAGCGTGGCGGTGCCCTTGCTGGAGACCAGACCGCCCGAGCCGAAGCGCCCCTCGCCGGGAAGGGTATCCTTTGAGCCCATGTCGGTGATCACGGGGAAAGCCCGCCCGCCCGCGCCCTTGTCCACCGGCGCCACACGCGTCTTGCCGCTCACGGTCATTGTGTCTTCAAAGTCGAAGCGGTGAAGCATCCGCACCCCTTCGCGCGCGATACGGTCGGCCTCCTTCTCCTCCACGATCTGAAGCCCCTGAATCTGGCAGTGGGTGGAATCTCCCCCCGCCTCGACCGTGAAGGTCTCACCCGTCACGCCGGGGATGCGCATCACGCCAATCCCCTCAAGGCCAACGGAGGAGACATAATTGCCATAACGCCCCCAGTCTCCCGTGCCTTCAATCAGGTTTCCGGCATTGTCGTAGGTATAGCTTTTCTCTGTACCGTCGGCGGTCGTGAACTTGACGGGCTTGGTGGCCGTGCGCCCCGTGTGGCCACCGGCACCCACGTGCGTGGTGTTCATGTGGGTGGCATAAACCAACACCGTGTATTTCCGATAAGGAACACCCTTCACCGTGAAACGGGCAACGTTCTCCGGACGCGGCGTCTTCTCCGCCAACGCCGGCAAAATCGCCTCCGTCACCGTGACATTCGTGTCCCAAATATTGCCGTTGATGGCCGCCGATTCCAGCGACATCCCCTCCACGGTCGCCCCCGTGGCGTCGCGCACCGTGTCAAACGTGGCGGCCTTTCCCTTCTCCAACGGCATCACGTTCCACTTGCCACCCTGCAAGGCAAAGCGATTGAGGCCATACCACCCCGCCGCCGAGAGAGGCTCGGGCGTGGCCGCACTCGCCACCACGAAGCCAACGCTCCCACGATCCGAACGCAACGGCTCATGCCAATCATCCACCTGCTCAACGAACGACACCGCACGGAACATCGAACGCCAACTGGCGCCGCTCCCATTGTTATTCTTTTGGGAGAGGCGGAAGGTAAAGGCCCCATTGCTGTCCGGCCGCTGGTTGGGCAACACCATGATGCCGTCACCCTCGGAATTGCTCCAGTTGATTTCCGGATTCCCCCAAATGCCGACATTGTTGTTGCCATCCGGAATCAAGGTGCCGTCCACATACGTCAGCTTCCCGTCTTTGTACGTATATTTGATTGACGTGGAATAGGTGCCGCTCCCACTGGCCGGGGCCACCGCCTTGGTCACCGTCACATAATCATGGCCATCGGCCGTCGATCCGCTCTGCCCGAGATAAAGCACCACGGCAAACTTCTTGTAGGGCACGCCGGTGAAGACGAAACTGTCCTCCCCGTCGGGATTCTCCTTGAAGACGGCCATCTTTGTGCCGCCCGAAGGCAAGAGGCAGTAGTCTGAGGTCACCGTGGTATCGGTGCGAGAACTGTCATTCACCGTGATGCTCGCCACCTCACCGTGCTTGTTCACGGCAAACGAGGCCCCCTCCACCGTGCTCCCGAGATTGTCCCGCACCTCCGACAGCGTGAAGCTTCCGCCCTTGGCGTTGGAGGTCGGCGCAAGATTGTTCCAGCCCGTGCCCGGCACCTGATAGGGCGCCATGCCATAGAGTGTGCCACCGGCGAGATCCGCGCCCGACGACCCACACGCGCCCAGCACAAAGCTCACGCTTCGCCCGGTCAGCCCGGGCTCGCCATAGCGCTTTGTCGTGAACGTCCGCACGGGATACAGGCCGCTCCCGGCGTCGTGGGCGTTCGTCGAGGTCGTCGAGCCCGCCCCCCAAAACGTCGAGGCCCCGTTGATGTCCCCGAAATCCTGGGCGTCAAACATCTCCCACGTCGCGTTGTCGTTGGAGACCTCCACCTTCCAGGCAATGGGGTTTCTTGGCCCATGGTCGGCCAACTCAACGCTGTAGCCGTCGAAGGCGACCGCACGGCCGAGATCCGCCGTGAAGGTGGCGTTGGCGCCGGAAGCCCAGGCCTTCTGGTTCGCGTTGTAATAGCAGACGTTTTTGTTGAAGAGGTTCCCCCAGCCGCAATCGGACGGCGTGGACGACCCCGTGACGGAAACCGTCTGCGGCGTCACGTCGCGATTGCCCAAGAGCAGGCGCATCTCGCCGAAGGCCGGATAGTCGCCGCCGTTGTCGCGGAGTGTCGTGTACCTGAGGTAACGCCACGCCTTGCGCTCCGGCTGCCCCTCCAAGCCCGTCGCCGCCACGTTCGGGCCATACCACAGCCGCGCATTGGCGCCCAAGGCGCGGGCCGCACTTTCCGTGCCAAGGTCCCGCACATCCCACAGTTTCCACTCCTCGCCGTCCTGCGACAGCTCCACCTTCCAGGCGATGGGGTTGCGATAGCTTTGATCCGCAGTTCCCATCAAGTAACTGTCAAAGGAAATGGCACTCCCAAAATCATAGGTGAACGACGCGGCTTCCCCTGTCTGATCACTGCGCACCCACCACTTGTTTTGGCTCCCCCACGTGCCGTCCAACAGTTTGGACAGCGCCGTGCCGTCGTCGATGCCTGCGGTGCCCGAAACCGCCGTCCCGGAGGGTGTCACGTCCCGACCGCCCGAAAGCACCCGGAACTCCGCAATCGCCACGCCATTGCCATATTCGCCGGAGGTGGTCGGGATCCACTTCGTGAACGTCACGCGCAGATAACGCGCCGGCGTCGTCGCCAACGCCTGCGCCGCGGGGGTCGTCGAAAACCGCTCATCCCCCGCAAACGCATAGCCCGAAGTCACGGAGGTCAAGGCGACATTCCCGCCCGACTGGCACCCCCACAGCGCCTCGCGCACCGCATACGTGGACACGCCAAACCCCACAATCTTCCCCAGCGAAACCCCATTCACCGAAGCCGAAAGCGTATCGGAGGCCGCGTCATACTCCATCAGCAACGCATAGCTCTTCTCCGCCCCCGGCGTGGCGTCATACTCCGCGCCGATGGCCGCCGGCGGCGCACTCACATTGGCGTCACCCTTCGACAGACGGAACCGCGGCGGCTTGCCGGACTCCTTCACGAGCAAAATCGCCGCCTTCGGCTGCTGCGCCTCCGCCTGCCCCGAGCCACTCCAAAACGTGATGCCCTGCGCCACGCCCCACGAGCCTTCGTGCGAATAGTCGGCATCCGCCCTCAGCGTCATCGTCGCCCCAAGGGCAAACGACTCCCCCGCCGCCACGATCCCATTGGCGGTGTAGCGGATTGTGGCCGTCGCATGGGCTATGGCCGGCGTCTGCCAGCCCACCCAATCCTCGTGCGCCGCGTGGGCCGTGTTTGGCAACGACGCCATAAGCCCCGCCAAGGCAAGGACAAAAAGGCCACCCGCCACGCCGACACTCGCCGACGCTCCAAAAAGCTTCCGCAAAACAGTCTTCATTGCGTACCTCATATCACATCATTAGTTTATCAAATCCGACACCGCACGCAAACCTTTTTGAATCGTCCACAATGGTGTGGAGATGGCAACAATAATTTGCCCGACCGTATCGATGGCTCGTACACCTTCAAAGACTTCCAATATTCCACCACGCTCCTCCCCGAGCCGACGGCGCTGGCGCTCCTTGCGCTTGGCGTGGCGGGACTGGCGTTGCGCCGCCGCGTGGCGTGAGCCCTCGCTGTGAGGATACAAAAAAAGCCGCCCGCAAGGGCGGCTTTTTTGCCTTTGGGCAGGGCAACAATGCGGCGCGGTTTGGTCGCCGCGCACCGTGGAAGGTGCGCCGCGATGGAGGATGCTTACTTGCGCAACGTCTTCACCCGCTCGGGGGTGGCGGCGAAGTCGTAGAGGCGCAAGCCGTCGATCTGGCCCTTGAAGGCCTTGGTCTGGCTGCCAATGCGCATGAGGGGCGTGACCAACGAGGCCCACTTCCCGACCCATTTCTTGTTGTCCGCGCTGCGCACGCGCTCCAGCGTCTGCACCTTCTCGCCGTTGACGTACAAGGTGGTCTTGGTGAACTGCATCACGAGCGTGATGCGCACCCACTCGCCCTTGGGCAACGCATAGTCGAAGGTGTAGTCGCGGGCTTCGCGGGAGAAGCCCAGCTTGCCGGTCCGCGCCTGCACCGCCGAGATCTTGCCAATCTCGGATTCGAACAGAATCTGCTCATCGTCGCCGCTGTTGGCATCGCGCTTGACCCAGAAGTCCAACGTGGTGTCCACGCCCTTGTCGGTCAGCGGCGTCTTCACATAACTGGCGCCGCCCTTCAAGGAGAGGGCCGTGCCGTCGTGCCCCTGCTCATAGGCCACGTTCTCGCCCTCGGAGAGCAGGTTGTAACCGTTCTTCGAGCCATCCCGCGTCGTGGCCCCCGCGTCAAAGTCGTAGGCCAAGACGAGTTCGTCCTTGGTCTCCACCTTATAGGTGGGATTGGTGTTGGGGGCGTAGCCCACCTGCTTGACGATGGCTTCCAGCTCCGGAAGGGTGTTGTCCTTGCCGTCGCCCCACGTCTTGGCCGCCATGACGGGCAGGGCGTGGAAGAGACGGTCGAACGACTCCAAGTCCGCCGTGCCGTTGTCGGTGCCGCCCGTGCAGTCGTTCCACAGCGCATAGGCGGCGCCCAAGATCTGCGGATCGCCCGCGGGCACCTTGAAGGAGCGGTAGATGTTGCTGGGGTCGAACTTGGTGTAGAGGTAGGATTTGTCCAGATAGTCGTAGTAATAGCCGGCGCCGGGCACGATGTAGGTCTCGCCGTCGTTGATGTTGATCATCTGATAACCCAGGTCATACATTGCCTTGGCGTTGGCGTAGCCGATGTACCACATGTAGAGCTGCACCCCCTCCACCTGCACGGGCGTGGTGCCGTGGTTCTCGGTCTGAGACCCCCACGCACGGGGCGTGTGGCCCTTCTTCAGCACATATTTGAGCAGGGTGTCCTGATACTTGCGGAAGGCCTCCTTCTCGGCCTGACCGCCGCCCTTGTATTCGTCGGTGCCGATGTTGATGACGGCATCCTTGAGGAAGACGGGGTTCTCGCCGTCCAGATACTCGTCAAAGACGCTCTGGACGAAGGGGGCCGAACCGGGATTCTGAACGTCCAAATACTCCTTCTTGCCGGGGCGGGCCAAGTCGGGGCGGGCCTCGGTGAAGGGCAACGCATGGCCGGGGCTGTCAAACTCCGGCACCACCTTCACGCCCTGCTCCCGGGCCTCCAGCTGGAACTGGCGGAAGGCCTCCTTGGTGTAATACATGCCCTCGGGGTTGGTCAGGTTGGGCACCTTCGACTCCAAGGGGAACCCGC
The DNA here is from genome assembly GCA_949282555.1 of uncultured Lentisphaeraceae bacterium. Taxonomy (GTDB): domain Bacteria; phylum Verrucomicrobiota; class Kiritimatiellia; order RFP12; family DVOR01; genus Spyradenecus. The sequence goes on from CASDPK010000001.1 coordinate 24,723, forward strand.
CGAAGGAGAGGTCGAAGGTGTTGTCGGTGAGGTGAAGGCCGAAGTCGTTCATCTTGTACCACGCCATCTGCGAGGCCCAGCTCTTCAGGAAGTGCAGGGGCACAAACCGCCGCCCCACGTCAAGGCTCAGACCGCGCACCTTGTATTTGGGATAATCCCGCACGTCGCCCCGGGGAATCGTGCCCCCCGTCTGCTTGAGGATTTGGAGGATGGTGCGGGTGGACCAAAAGGCGCCGGTCGGGTGGCTGGCCTCAATCGTCACGGCCTCCCCGATGTGCATCTCGTACGTTTCCTCATCGAACGGGAGATCGCTGGCCACGAAGAGGAAGTCGCCGGCGGCAGGCTTGCTCCCCCGCGCCACGGCGATGGGCTTGCCCACAATGTCCTGATAATCCTTGGCAAAACGGTTCGCCACCGTGAGGTACGCATCGCCCAATGCGGGGGACACCCAAATGCGGGCGCCATCCCGAACCGAAAAGGCGCCGGTGGCGCCATACCACTGCTGCAATTCGGGGATGACCTTGGGCTTCTTGTTGATGGACGTGCCGGCCTCATGCAGACCGGGCACCGTCACGTTCACTTCGTGCAACTGGTAATTGTCGGGGCGGTTCTTGCTTTCCAGACGGAAGCCCACCGCCACGGTGGTGTCCACGAGGGGACGGATGATGTTGCGCTCCGCGTCGATGACCTGCTCGTAGTCCGTGCCGCGATAGGTGACGGCGATGGATTTGGGGAAGCGCTCGGGCAGGGCCAAGCGCGTGTCCTCCTTGCCGACCGCGATCCCATCCAGCATCCGCTTGGCCAAATCGAACGCATTGACGAAGTCGAGATCCTGGAAGAGCGCGAATTCGCTCACGGCGCCCGCACCCTCCAGCGTCACCCGGATATAACGCTGGTTGTGGCTCAGCTCCAGCGTCACCTCCGTGGACGCCTCCGGCGCCTCGCGGGCGACATACGCGCGCTCCCACCGCTTGCCGTCGTTGGAGACCTCCACGCGGTAAGGGGCGGCCTTCGCCCACTCCATGCGATAGCGGTTGTACTTCAAGGACGCGCCCAAATCCACGGTGAAGGCATCGCCGCGGACGCCCTGCCACGCCGTCTCCCGCTTGTCGTCGATGACCGCCGCGGCATCCGCGCCGTTGGAGGCGCTCACCGCCTTGTGGGTGGTCTTGTCGGTGCCGCTCACATGGGGGGCGTAAATCTCCACTTCATACAGGGACACGCTGGGATAGGCGCCCTCTTTGAGCTTATCGACGACCACCTTCACATAACGGGCCGTCACCGGTGCCTCCAGCGTGACCCGGTCGGACACGGGGTGCCCCTCCGCCACCTTCTTGGAGGCAAAGGCCGTGGCCCACGCGGCGCCATTGTCCGAAAGCTCAATGTGATACGCCTCCACCACCGGCTGCTCCCACTCCAGCTGGAGGATCTGGAAGGTCTGAGGCCGGCACAAATCAACCTGCACCCATCCCGGAGCACCCCGCTCGCTGGACCATCGGGACTGGTTCGACTTCGGCGCCGCGCGATTGACGACGCCATCCGTCAGCTTGTCCACGCCCCACGCGGCGACGGGGGAAGCATAGGCCGAAGCCGTCTTGCCCAACGCCACATTGGCCGGATCTTGATTCAAGGGCGCCTGCGCCCACCCGGTGAACGCCACCGCACCCGCCAACATCAACGCGGGCCCTCGGCAATGCTTCTTCATGTTCATACCTCCATGTCAAAGGGTGAATGGTGCTCCGGAACCGTCGGATTGGTCATCCTTCCAGCAACATGCTCAATTCTATCACATCCGCCCCGACACTCCCAACAGATTTCAATTCGCCCCCCGCCCCCCGCAACACACCCTGCCATCACCAAGCCCTCCGTATCGCAAGGCGAGAAGCTCCGTATCTCACCCACAAACCCTCCGTATCGGAAAACGCGGTGCCGCCCACCACGCCACGCAAGGAAAACCGTCGCAGGTTTGCGCACGCTACGGCACTTATGATACGTTATGCAACGTTTTGCAACCACGCATCAGGGAGAAGACGATGAAGGAAGTCGGCGTTGGAATCATAGGATTCGGCACCGTGGGTGCCGGCGTAGCCGAGGGGCTCTTGAAAGGGGCCGACCTGATCACCCGCCGTTGCGGTGTGACCGTGGCGCTCAAGGGCGTCGCCGACCTCGACATCGAGACGGACCGTGGCGTGGAGGTCCCCAAGACGTTGCTCTCCACCGATGCGCTGGCGCTCGTGGCGCGCCCCGACGTCGCGGTGGTGGTGGAGCTCATCGGCGGCACCGGCATTGCCTATACCGTGGTGAAGACCGCGCTTGAGGCCGGGAAATCCGTCGTCACCGCCAACAAGAAGTTGCTCGCCGAGAAGGGCGAGGAGCTCTTCGCCTTGGCCCGCGCCAAGGGGGTGGACCTCTACTTTGGGGCCAGCGTGGGCGGCGGCATCCCCATCATCCGCTCCCTGCGCGACGGCTTGGTGGCCAACGACATCCGCGCCATTTACGGCATCCTCAACGGCACGTGCAACTACATCCTCACGCGCATGGCGCGCGAGGGTTCCGGCTTCGACGCCGTGCTGGCCGACGCCCAACGCTTGGGCTACGCCGAGGCCAATCCCTCGCTGGACATCGACGGCTTTGACACCGCCCACAAGATTTGCATTTTGGCCTCGCTGGCGCATGGCGTGAGCGTGCCGCTCGACCAGGTGCCCGTCACCGGCATCCGCGGATTGGACCCGGTGGATGTGCATTACGCCGATGAGTTGGGCTACGTCATCAAACTGCTGGCCGTCTGCAAGGCCCATGGGAACCGCCTCGAAGTGCGCGTGAACCCCACGCTCGTGCCCAAGGATCACCCGCTGGCCTCGGTGAATGACGTCTTCAACGCCGTGCTCGTCGATGGCTCCATGACCGGCGACACCCTCTATTATGGCAAGGGCGCCGGCCGCGCCGCCACCGCCAGCGCCGTGATTTCCGACATCGTCTCCGTGGCCCGCCATGTGGCCTCCGGCACGCCCCGCGAGGCGGAGCCGCTCCCGCCCTTGGCCCAGTCGGGCAAGGCGCTGTTGGCGCCGGAGGATTGCACGAGCCGCTTCTATATCCGCCTCATGGTGCGGGAAGCCTGCGGCATGGTGGGGCGTTTCGCCACCATTTTGGGCGATCACGGCGTGAGCATCTTTGCCGCCAGCCAGCACGAGGCCACCGAGGCCCAGCGCGAGGCCGGCTACGTGCCGGTGGTCATCCTCACCCAGCCCGCCCGCGAAGGCGACATCCTTGCCGCCCTCACGGAAATCACCGCGCAGGGCATCGTCCGCTCCATGCCGCTGCATATGTGCATGCTCTGATAAGGGAATGGAGGGAAACCGCAGGCGCGGGACGCCCGCACGGAATCCCAACCGTTTTCCCTCCGTCCCCGACCGTTCACAACCTAAGGAAAGCCTCCATGAAAGTCTGCAAGTTCGGTGGTTCCTCCGTCGCTGATGACGTCCAAGTCGCCAAAATCTGCGACATCGTGTCTGCCGATCCCGCCCGCCGCATCGTCGTGGTCTCCGCCCCCGGCAAGCGCAACAAGGCCGATACCAAGGTCACCGACCTCCTCATCGAGTGTGCCGGTGCCCGCCTCACCGACAAGGACCCGCAGGAGGTGCTCGAGGCCATCGTCGAGCGCTACGCCATCATTTATCGCGGCCTCGGGCTGGATCGCCACCCCGAAACGGAAGACGTGCTCGGCGAAATCCGCGCCGACCTTGAGCGCCGCCTGACGATGGAATTCACCGACGCCGCGCGCTTCATGGACGCCATGAAGGCCGCCGGCGAGGACAACGCCGCGCGCATCGTGGCCGCCGCCTTCCGGGCCCGCGGCATCCGTGCGGTCTACAAGAACCCCGGCGATGCGGGCCTGCTCATGTCCGACGACTTCGGCAACGCCCAGGTGCTCCCGGAATCCTACGGGCACCTCGCGGCCTTGGCCGACGCGGCCGAGCGCGAAATCGTCGTCTTCCCCGGCTTCTTCGGCGTCACCCGCGCGGGTGAGATCGCCACCTTCCCGCGGGGCGGCTCGGACATCACCGGCTCCATTCTCGCCGCCGCCGTCAAGGCCGAGGTCTACGAGAACTTCACCGACGTGGACGCCGTCTATCCCGTCGATCCCCGGTTGGTCCCCGAAGTCTCCGTGGGCATCCCCGAAATGACCTACCGCGAGATGCGCGAGCTCTCCTATGCCGGGTTCGGCGTCTTCCAGGACGAGGCGATCATCCCCGCCGTCAAGGCCGCCATCCCCATCAACATCCGCAACACCAACCGCCCCGAGGCGCCCGGCACCATGATTGTGCACCACCGCCGCGCCCGTCAGGGCTCCGTGGTCGGCATCGCCTCCTCCGCGGGCTTCTGCACGCTGTATGTGGACAAGTACATGATGAACCGCGAGGTGGGCTTCGGGCGCAAGCTCCTCCAAATCCTCGAGGAGGAAGGCATTTCCTACGAGCACATGCCCTCGGGCATCGACAACGTCTCCGTTGTCTTCCGCGAGAATGGCTTCACCCCGGACGTCGAAGCCCGCGTGCGCGACCACATCATGCGCGACCTCCAGCCCGACAATCTCCAGATCGAGCGCGGCACCGCCCTCATCATGATCGTTGGCGAGGGGCTCTATTACACCCCCGGCATGGCCGCCCACGCCACGCTCGCCCTCTTCCGTGAAGGCATCTCCCTCGACATGATGAACCAAGGCTCTTCCGAGATTTCCATGATGTTCGGCGTGCAGAGCTCCCACCGTGAAGCCGCCGTCCGCGCCCTCTATCATGCCTTCTTCAAGGACTGAGCCCCGCGGCGCCATCCGCGCCAAGGGCCGCCCCCGGGGCGGCCCTTCCGTTTCCCGGGGAAGCCCGCCCAAAGAGGGTCGCGGCAGGGGGACTTCCGCCCCTGCGTTCCCATGTATGCCCCGGCTCAAAAGCCGTTGCCGAGGGGTGGGTTTTCTGCTATTCTATGAGGCAATCGGATGGGAAATCCGATGCCGTTTTTCCTCCAGAGGAGTCTGTCATGAAAAAACAAGCCTTGTTCGCCCTTTGCCTTACGGCCGCCTCCGCGCTGGTGGTCACGGGTTGCGCCACGAAGCAGGAAGCCGCCGAGTTGCGCGCCCAGCAGGAGGCCGCCGACGCCACGACCACGGAAGCCCGCGAAACCGCCTCCGACGTCAGCGCCGAGCCCCTTCCCGAGCCGGAAATCGTGCCCACCGTCACCGAGCCTCAGCCGAAGCCCGCCGAAAAGCCCGCCCCCACGGTGCGCCCGGTTCACCCGCAGCCCGTGCCCTACACCGTCACCGCCGGGGATTCGATCAGTGCGCTGGCCGTGCGTTTCGGCGTGCGCCAGCCTGACATCCTCGCGCTGAACCCCGAGATCCGCGCCAACCCGAACCGTCTGCGCATCGGCCAGAAGGTCATGTTGCCGCCCGGCACCGACGTTTCCAAGAAGCCCGTGCCCCGCAAAGCCGCCGCCCCGAAGGCCGCCACCGGCGGTGTGGTCTACACCGTGCAGTCCGGCGATGTGCTGGGAGGCATTGCCGCCCGCCACGGCGTGACCGTCAAGGCCATCAAGGAAGCCAACGGCCTGAAGAAGGATTTCATCGTTGTTGGGCAGAAGCTGACCATCCCGGGCGCCAAGAAGGTCGTCGCGCCCGCCAAGAAGTCCGCTTCCACCGCCAAGGCTGAGCCGAGGAAGGCGTCCGCCAAGCCCGCCGAAAAGCCCGCCAAGGCCGAACCCACGCCCGCGCCGGCCCAGGACAAGGCCGAGCCCGCCGCCGATGTGGTCGTGCCCGCGCCCGCCCCTGAAGGTGAGCAGGCCGGGGAAGAGGCGCTTCCGCCCCCGCCCCCGCCGGTCGCCCAGCCGCAGGGTGAGCCCGCCAAGGAGGCCACTCCCGCCCCCGCCACCCGTGACTACACGGTTCAGGAGGGTGAGGATCTCGTGAGCGTGGCGCTGCGTTGGGGCGTTTCCCTCCCGGCCCTGCGCGCGGCCAATGGCATCGACGAGGCCGCGGGCAACGCCGTCGCCCCGGGAACGACGCTCAAGATCCCCGTTGCCGCCGAGTGACCTGACCCGGCTCCGCCGGATGGACGAGGGGCGCGGGTTGCCGCGCCTCTCTTTTCATGTGAGAGACGCCCCAAAGATCCCCGGGAGAGGAGAGGAACGATGCTGAAATTCTGCGTGCGCATGGTGATGATGCTGACCTTCGCGATGGCGGCGTTCGGCTTGCTCATCGTCTCCTATGCGGGGAAATCCCAAGGCCAGGGCCCCTATCACTTCTTCATCATGCAGGCGGCCTTCCTCGTGGCGGGGCTCATCGCGGCGGCCGTGATCTGCCGCGTGGACTACCGTTTCTTCCGGAATCCGGCGATCCTTTGGACGCTGGGGGCGGTGATGGTGGTGGCGTTGCTGATGGTCTTGACGCCGGGCATCGGGAAATCGGTCAAAGGTTCGCATCGTTGGATTGCGCTGGGCCCCATCAACGTGCAGCCCGTGGAGTTCGTCAAAGTGGGCATGGTGGTCTTCCTTTCGGCCTACTTGGAGCGGCTCGGAGGCATGGTCAACCGTTTCCGGCAGGGCTTTTTGATTCCCGTGGGGCTGCTCGGCGTTGTGGCGGGGCTGCTGGTGCTTCAGCCGGACTTCGGCGGCACGGCGGTGGTCTGCTTCCTCTCGGGGCTGATGCTCCTCATGGGTGGCGTGGGCGTCCGCAAGTGTTTGGCGCTGGCCGTCTTGGGCTTGCTCGCCATCGGTCTGCTCGTGCTGACGAACGAGAACCGCATGCGCCGCCTCATGAACGAAAAGGAAGGCGAAAACTATCAGGCCCAGCAATCGGAAATCGCGTTCCGCAACGGCGGGATGTTCGGCGTCGGCCTCGGCGAGGGGATGCAAAAGGAGCACTACTTGCCCGAATGCCACACCGACTTTGTCTTTGCCGTCATCGGCGAGGATCTCGGGCTCGTGGCCACCGGCGCCGTGTGGACGGCGTTTGTGCTCCTTTTGGGCTGCGGCACCGTCATCGCCTTCCGTGCCCGCGACAAGCAGGGAATGCTGTTGGCCTTTGGCGCCACCATGGTGCTCTGCGCGCAAGGCGCGGCCAACATGGCCGTGGTCACCCACGTCTTCCCCACCAAAGGGCTGGCGCTCCCCTTCTTCTCCTATGGGGGCTCCTGCTTGCTGGCCTCCTTCTGCGCCGTGGGTCTGCTGTTGGGCGTCGGACGGGTGACGCTGGAGGAGGAAGCCTCCCCGGAATCCGCCGCCAAACGCCTCCTTTCGCTGGATTGAACCAAGGAACCCCACCCCATGCCCACGCTTTCCGAGCGCCCCCTCCTCGTTTGGGACTTCAACGGCACCCTGATTGACGACGTGCAGGCCTGTCTCGACGCCTTGAATGCCCTTCTGCGCCCCCGCGGCATCGCCCCGCTCTCGCGCGAAGACTACCGCCGCACCTTCCGTTTCCCCGTGGCCGAGTTTTACCGCGGCCTCGGCATGGCCCCCACCGATCCCTTCGACTGGGAGGCGCTGGCCGAAAGCTTCCACATGCGGTATCTCTTCTCCAAAACCATCGCCCCCCAACCCGGCGCCGCCGAGGCCATTGCCGCCTTCCGCGCCGCCGGCATTCGCCAAGGCGTCCTCTCCGCGCTGGAGCAAGGGTTGCTTGAGATACAGCTCCGCCAATTCGGGTTCGCCGAAGCCATGGACTTCGTCTGCGGCAGCCGCAACTACGACGGCGCCTCCAAGGAGGCCGCCGCCCGCGCGCTGGCCCTGCGCGATCCCGTTGTCCTCGTCGGCGACACCCTTCACGATGCCGAAGTCGCCCACTCCCTTGGGTGGGACTGCATCCTCTGTGCCGCCGGCCATCAGACCGAGGAGCGTCTGCGCACGGCAGGCGTCCCCGTGATTCCCACCCTGCACACCCTCCCCGAGATTATTTTTGGAAAGTTTGGAAAACCGCTTGCATCCGACACCCGCCTTTGATATCATGAAAGGCGTTTTCCACCGCTCGGGTGGTGAAATGGCATACACGCATGCTTGAGGTGCATGTGGAGAGATCCGTGGGGGTTCGAGTCCCCCCCCGAGCACCATCCCAAGGCCGTATCCGAAAGGACGCGGTCTTTTGTTTCGCCCCCGCGCCGAAAACCAAAACGGGGAGGCCGAAGCCTCCCCGTCATGCACGTGCGCACAAGCGCAAGCTCACTCCTCCCAATGTCCTGGCACCCACGTGCGCGACGTCTCTTTGCCCTCCGGGTCGCGAACCACCTTCCAGTAGCCCTCCACCCATGTTTTGGCCGTTGCCTTGTCGTCAGGCTTGGGGACATAGGCCGGAAGGATTCCCGGCGTGCGCTCAGGCGTCACCACAGGCTGGACAACCGTTGGCTGAACGACCACCGGTTGCGGCTGAACCACGGTGGGCGGCTGAACCACCACGGTGGTCTTGCGAACCACGGGCGTAGGCACAAGCGGAACGGAAAAGCCAAAGCTTCCATGGCGGCCCACGCGGGTGCCGACGCCAAAGCTCGCGCCCCAAGGGGTCACATGGACGCCCCATCCCCAGCTCGGCGGACGATAGTGCCCACCACGCCAGACCGGAGGCGGCGGGTGCGGCGGTCGAGGCCCGCCGTGTGGGCGTGCAAAGGTCGCACCGGCCACCAGAAGGATTACGGAGAAAGCGATTGTCAGACGTTTCATGGCGCCTCCTTTCTTCTGGGAAATAGAATATCAGGCCCCGCGGAATATGGCAACCACCCCCCAAAAATCCCCTTTGGACGGAAGCCCTAAATAATGCTTGACTCCAAGGTGTGGGAATCGCTATAATATTTCCCGTTTTCACCCGTCTTTGGGGGATTAGCTCAGTTGGTTAGAGCGTCTGCTTGACATGCAGAAGGTCACTGGTTCGAGTCCAGTATCTCCCACCAAATCGGACCGTAGCGCAGCCTGGTAGCGCGTTTGCTTGGGGTGCAAAAGGTCTCGGGTTCAAATCCCGACGGTCCGACCATCCCTTTCGGCAGACCTTTGGGTCTGCCCTTTTTGTTCCCAGAGAAGTTTCGCGCATCCTTTTTGGGCTTGACCTGGAGTGGGCTCCATGCGTTATCCTATGGTTTGACACGTGGCAAAAGGGCCGCAGCGGCCCCACCACGCAAAGGAGACTTACAATGGAGAGCAAAAACGTCCTGATTCTGTCCGGCTCGCCCCGCAAGGGCGGCAACTCCGACACACTCTGCGCCGAACTTGCCCGAGGCGCACGCGACGCGGGGCATACCGTCGAAACCATCCGCGTGGCCGATCGGCACATCGCTTACTGCACCGGCTGCGGCCTCTGCTCCTTCCAGGGGAAACCCTGCCCGTTGAAGGACGACGCGGCGGAAATCCAAGAAAAGATGCTCGCGGCCGACCTCATTGTGATGGCCACGCCCGTCTATTTCTACAGCGTCTGCGCGCAACTGAAGACGTTGATCGACCGTTCCTGCCCCTACTACGAACGCATGGGCGGCAAAACCTTCGGCTTTGTGATGACCTCTGCCGACGATGACCCCGCCTGCATGGATCGCACCTTGGAATGTTTCCGAGGTTATCTGGCCTGCTTGGACGACCCCAAGGAAGCGTTTGCCCTCCGCGCCGCCGGCCTCACGCACCCCAACGAAGCCAAGGCTTCCCCCTACTTTGCCGAGGCCTACCGCTTGGGCCGTGCCCTGTGAAAGGCTCCACCCCGAAAAGCGAAAAGGGCCCGCGATCGCGGGCCCTTTGTGTCGTACGTCTCGCCTTATGCTCAGTGGAGCTTGTAGGTGGCGTTGACGGCCTCGGGGGAGGTCTTCGCAAAGAACGAGGCGATGGCGGTGTCGTAATCGGCCGTATGGGCGAACGCCTTCTTCATGAGGTAGAAGCGCGTATCAAGGCCCAAGGTGCCATTCTGCTCCGCCAACTCGGCGGCGAGGCGGGGATAATCCTGCGGATCGGTGACGGACGCCACGCGGAGGTAGTTCTTCGCCGAGGCACGCACCATGCAGGGGCCTCCGATGTCGATGTTGGTGCGGGCCTGCTCGGGTGTGACGCCGGGGAGGGCGACGGTGTTCTTGAAGGGATAGAGGTTCACCACCACCATGTCGATGGGGACGGCATTGAGGCGGCGGATGTCGGCCTGATGGGCGTCGTTGTAAGTCTCGGAAAGAATGCCAAGATAGATCTTGAAGTCGAGGGTCTTGACGAGGCCGCCCTGCATCTCCGGCTGTCCGGTGTAGTCGGAAACCGCGACGAGCTGCCCTTCCTGTCCGGGCTTGAGGAGGGAGCGGATGGCATTGTACGTGCCGCCGGTGGAATAGAGCGTCACGCCGGGGCAAGCCGCAAGCAAGGCCGGCACGAAGGCATCGAGCCCGGTCTTGTCGGAAACGGAGATGAGGACGTGGCGCACGGGCACGCGATTGTCGATGTCTTGGACGATGTTGAGCATGGCGTTCGGGCTTTCGGGGTTAAGTGAGGGCAAAGGGCCCCATCACGGCAATTCGCCGGTGAGGCCGTGATGGCGGCAGTAATCGATGGCGGCCTGGAGCACCTGACGGTTGGCAGGGATCAGCTTCGGCTTCTTGGCGAAGGAGCGCTCCAGCGCCTCCACAAGGGCGTGCTCCGGCATCCCCAGCGCATTCAGCGCGATGAGTCCGCCGAGGATGGCCACGTTGGCGGCCTTGGGCACGCCGTTGGCGGTGGCGATGTCGATGGCCGGGATGCTGACCACGCGCACCCCTTCGGGGAGCGGGTCAGGCAGCTGGACGGTGGCATCGGCCAACACCAGCCCGCCGGGGCGCACCGTCGGCAAGTGCTTGGCGCAGGCGGCCTGATTCATGACCACGAGCAACTCCGGGTGATCCACGGCCGGCGCGCCGATCAGATGGGTGGACGTGACCACGGTGCATGCGGCATCGCCGCCGCGCTGTTCGGGGCCGTAACTCGGGAGCCACGTGGTCTGGAGCCCGATGGCACGCGCCGCGTCGGCCACCACCAAGCCAAGCGAAAGGATGCCTTGTCCGCCAAAGCCGGTGAACTTGAAGTGGCGCTCCTTCACCTCGGCGGCCTCATGCACGGGATCTTCGGAACCATCGTCGCCGAAGAACTCCGCCAGCGGCTTCCACGGGGCCGGCTCGGGGCGCACGGGCGCCTCGGCCGAACGGTCGCGCAGACATCCGAGGGGATATTCCTTCTCCATCTTCTCGATGACGAACTTCGCCGCCTCCAACGGAGGCTTGCCCACGGAGGTGGGACAGGGCGAAAGGATCTCCACAAACGCATAGCCCTTGCGGTCGCGCTGGATCTCCAGCGCCTTGCGGATGGCGCGCTTGGCCTGCATGATGCGCTTGGTGTCGGCCACCGACACCCGCTCCACGTAGACCGGCAGATCCAAGCGATCGATCAGCTCGGCCATGTGCAAGGGCATGCCGTCGGTGGCGGGGTTGCGTCCCAGCGGCGAGGTGGTCGTCTTCTGGCCGATCAGCGTGGTGGGGGCCATCTGACCGCCCGTCATGCCGTAAATCGAGTTGTTCACGAAGAAAACGGCCATGTGCTCGCCGCGCGCGGCCGCCTGCAACGTATGGCCCAAGCCAATGGCCGCGAGGTCGCCGTCGCCCTGATAGGACACCACGATCGCCTTGTCCCGCAGACGGCTGATGGCCGTGGCCATGGAAGGCGCCTGCCCGTGCCCGGCGCTGACGCCGCCGACGTCCCAGTAGTAGTAGCCGAAAACGGCGCAACCAATGGGGTTCACGATCACCGTGCGGTCCTGCAAGCCCAGCTCGGTGTAGGCCTCGGAAAGCAACTTGTGGACGATGCCATGGCCACAACCCGCGCAATAGTGCGTCGCACGGCTGCCGACGTGTCCGGAACGGTCAAAGTGGGGGAACATCCCCTGGGTCTCAAGCGTGGCCATGTTACAGCGCCTCCCTCACCGTCTGCACGATGTCTTTCACGGGAATCAGCATTCCGCCCATCCGGTGAATCAGCCCGATCGGAGGAACGGTGGCCGGACGCCCCGGAGCCGCCGCCTTGGCCAAATGGAGCAACGCATCGTCGCGGAACTGCCCCGCGCTCATCTCCACCGTCCACAGGCGGCGATCCGCCAGCGGCAACAGCGCATCGATCGGGAAGGGCGACAGCGTGATCGGGCGGAAGAGGCCCGCGCGGATGCCCTGCTCGCGCAGCTCATCCACCGCCGTGCGCGCCGTGCGCGCGCAAGACCCAAACGCCAACAGCACCGCCTCCGCGTCCTCGCAGCGATACAGCTCCGCCCGCTGGAACTCCCGATCCATGCGTGCATACTTCTCCTGCAAGGCCACGTTCATCCGCTCCTGCGCGGGCGCATCGAGGTAAATCGACGTGAGCAGATTCCGCCGCGTCTCGGCGGTTCCCTGCGTGGCCCAAGCTGAGGTGTCGATCGGCTCGGCCTCCCGCTTCGGCAAACGCAGCGGCTCCATCATCTGCCCCAGCTGGCCATCCGCCAGCACAATCGCCGGCGTCCGATACTCAAAGGCCTTCTCAAAGGCCAACATCGTGAGGTCGCACATCTCCTGCACGCTGCCCGGCGCCAACACCACGCAACGGTAGGAGCCGTGTCCGCCCCCCTTCACCACCTGGCTGTAATCGGCCTGCTCCGGGTAAACATTGCCCAAGCCCGGCCCCGCGCGCATCACATCCACGATCACCGTCGGGATGTCCGTCGCGGCCATGTACGAAATCGCCTCCTGCATCAGCGAGAACCCCGGCCCGGACGTCGCCGTGAGCGCACGGCATCCCGCCGCCGCCGCACCATAAAGCATATACGCCACCGCGTCCTCGCTCTCGCCCTGCACGAACACGCGCCCCGTGGCGGGGAAATACTCCGCCGCCTTATGCGCCACTTCGCTTGCCGGCGTGATGGGATAGCCAAAATAACCCTGTGCGCCGGCATACAGCGCACCGATGACCACGGCCTCGTTGCCCTTCACAAACTTTGTCATTCCGCGCCCCCCTTCTTCGGGGCGTCCGCCCGCTCAATGTGCAGCGCATAGGGCTCCGGGCAGTTGTAGAAACAGATCCCGCAGCCGATGCACCCCGATCCCTTGTACGCCACGGCCTTCACGCCGTAACGGTTATAGGTCTCCGAGATCGTCAGGCAGCCCCGCGGACACGCCGCCACGCACCGCCCGCAACTCTTGCAGCAGTCACTCTCAATGCGCGGATAAGGCAGATCAAATGGTTGTTCCACACTGTCTCCTTTCGGTTGGGTGGTCAAGCCCGCCTTGCGGTCGTGCTCCCCTCCGCTTTGCCTGTATGCTACCAAATCTCCCCGCGCCCCGTAAAACCCGCCGCGCCGAGGCGAAACGTCGGGCACGTTTCGGGGAGGGGATGCCGCCTTTGGGGCAGTGTGCTATACTTCCCCCACACAACCTCATTGACCCTTTGCGAACCTCCCCGTAGGAGAACCTTATGACCCCTGAACTCACCGCCCCCGATGGCGCAACGTTGGCCCTGCGCGCCCCCCGCCGTCACCTCTGCCTCTCCCTTCCCGAGGGCTTTGAGCCCCCGGCCCACCCCGAGTGCCAGACCCGACTTTCACAGGCCGTCGCCGATCTTTTGGGCGTGCGGTCGCTTACGCCCGTCTGCCGCGAGATTGCCCGCCATGTGTGGATGTGCGCCTTTCTCCATGGGGCGGGGCGTCCCCGCCGTGCGGCCACCTACGAAAATGGCTGTCCCGGGAGCGTGGTCTATGTGCCGCGCAGCGCCGAAGTCGCCGTCATCGATTGGCCGCGCGGACTGCTCTACGTCTCAAGCCCCCACCCCGAACGTCTGCCCGCGCTGCTCACCGCCCTCAACGGCACCCTCTTTCCCCATCGGCGGCCGGCGACCCCCTTTTCCGAGCTGAACTTCGAGCTTTCCCCTCTGCGCCTCATGGGCCCGGCCGATCGCCGCCCCGCCCACGCCCCATGGGAAGCCCTCGCCCTCAAAAGCCTCACCTGGCGCGAACCCGGCGAGGGGGCCTCGCTGGCGCGGCGGTTGTGGCCCGGCGATGGCTTTGAGGAGTTCGACGCCACGGGCGACCCTTGGCCGCGGCGGTTGGTGGCGCTGGGGCTCACGGTGCTCCCTGCCGGCGCCCGCCATGCTTACGTGGCGGAGCTTTTTCAAGGCACGGGGTTCCTGCGGGCCTCCCTCTCCCCCGCCACGCTGAACGCACTGGCCGCCCTCCTTGCCCTTGCCAATGCGCGGGCCTCCTAACCCCGGAGGACGCGATGCCCGACCCCACCGATTTCCCCTACATGCTGTGCGAAACCGCGCCGTGGCGCCCGCCCACGCCGCCGCGCGAGGCCGATTGCCCCCACGTGCCCGAAGGCGAACGGGCGGTGCTCCTCCGCCCCCGTTCGCGGGCCGATCTCCTGCGGGCGGCCCGCCCATTGGCGGCCGAAGCGGCGGTGCGCTGTCTCCTGCTGGCGCCCCCGGAAGACGTCGCCGACCTCCTGCCCGAGGATGTGCGCCAATGGGCCGCCGAAGCGGAAGACCGTCTGCATCGGCCCGTTTCCCTGCTGATGCCCGGGGCCCCCTGCCCTTGCGGCAACGCCACGCGATGCAAAGGGCGCACGGGAACCCTGTTGCGCGAACAAGACCTCCACCTCGCCGGGCTGGGCCTTCGGGCCGAGAGCCTTTCCGAGGCGCTGGCGGAGGCCTTCCCCCACCTCACCCCGCGCGAACGCGAATTGCTCCACGCATGGGCGCACCGTCCGGAGCCGAACCAACCCCGGCGGCCCATCTTTCAGACCTCGCTGGCGCTGGCCTTCAAGGGCAACGTCCGCTGGGTGCAACGTGTCCTCGGACGCGCACGGGCGGACAATCCGGCGCTGTTTGCGCGCTTGGAGACCCTCCGCAATCACCGTCTCCGCCGCACGGGCGCCTATGAGGTGCCGCAAGGGTGAGGCGGGAAACGCGCCTCACTGCGCCCGGGCCGCGGCCTCCACGGCGTCGAGCTCGGCGGCGGTGAGGCCCTGACGCTCGGCGGCGCCGCGATGGGCGGTGAGTTGCGCCTCCGCGCCGGGGAGCGCGGCCAGCATGGCCACCGTGCACAGCTCGCGTTCACGTTCGGAGAGGACGCCGCGGGCGAAGAGATCCGCAAACAGGTGTTCTTTCAGGAAGCGCTCGGCGCCGGGGGCGAAACGTTGCCACTCGGCTTCGGGGGCCTCGGGATCGGAGCCGAAAAGGCGGGCCCGCGTCTCACGGCCCAAACGTTCGCGGTCGGTGCCCTCGGGCAGGGCGCGGGGGGCGGGGCCCTCGGGGTCGGTCACGCCCCGGGCACGGCGGGCGGCAAGCACGCGGGCAAAGGCGGCGTTGGCATTCAGGCACCGGGGGAATCCGGCGTAGGCATACAGTTGGAGCAAGGCTTCCTTGATGGCATTGACGGTGAGTCCGGCGTCGAGCCCCGCCTCAAGGGCGCGTTCCAATCCGGGGATGTCCCCCGCGGAGGCCCGCCCGCTCAAACGGGCCAAAGCCGCATCGGGCGCGGAGAGCGCGACCGCGGCGGGGCGAGGCTGGGCGGCGGCATAGTCGGCATCGGAAACAGGCTCCAGCCAAGTGTTTTGGTTGCTTTCGGGATGGCACTCCACGGAGAGATGGGAGAACCAACGGTCGGCGACGGCGCCATGCCAGTGATCGGTGTCCGGCGGGATCTCCACCACGTCGCCGGGAAGCAGACGGCGGGCGGCCTTGCCGCGCTCTTGGTAGAGGCCCTCACCCGCCACGCACAAGAGAATCTGGCCGCCCGTGTGGCGGTGCCAGTGGTTGCGGCAACCGGGGGCGAAGGTGACGTTGGCGATCGGGACGCCATGGCGCGCGGCCGAGGGGGTGAGCGGCGCAAGGAACGATTGCCCACGGAAATAACGGGCGTAGGCGACGTTGGGTTCTCCGAAGGGGAAA
Organism: uncultured Lentisphaeraceae bacterium; assembly: GCA_949282555.1. Classification (GTDB taxonomy): domain Bacteria; phylum Verrucomicrobiota; class Kiritimatiellia; order RFP12; family DVOR01; genus Spyradenecus. Next base: position 40,650 of record CASDPK010000001.1, read on the forward strand.
ACGGGGTTGAAGTCGGTGGGTGGGGTCATGGCGGTTCCTTTCGTAAACAGTGCCAGCAAAAGGGCGACAAGGGGGACAAAACGGCGCATCGGCGGATTCCTTTCCAAAAAACGCGCCCATTCTATTCCTTGGAGCGAACTCCAAGTCAAGCGGTCATGTGCGGTTCGAAATATAAAACACCCCTGACTCGAATTCCCTCTTAATCTTCTATAAACGACACAAGTCGTTCTTCTATTGTGTACGCTTGAACATCATAACCAGCGGTAAATGATCATGTTTATATTGCATAACACATTCATATCCCTCTTTGTCGCTTGATCATAACAAATGATGAAAAGATACCTATACAACTTTACTTGGTTATGTTACAGTCTGAACCAGTCGGTACTGATGGAGGATACCTATGAAGTTAATAAATCGGATGAATGGCGTTCTTGAGACCCTTTTGGATGACGTTTCCTCTGTCTCTAAAATAGTGTATCCTTTTGCCCAAGGCGGTGGCTATATTTTGACGGTTGTAACTGTACTTGCAGCAATAGCCAATCTTTACTCCGAATTCAGAGTGATACACTATATTGTCACAGGCGTACTGGTGGCAATTGCTTTTTGTATTTTTTGTACAACGATTTTTGTTAAACGCGCCCGAGAGGCAGAACTAGAGATTTGGGATGCTCAGTCTTTCGATTATAAGTTCTATGCTTCACAAACATCTGGCTCCTTCAACGCTTTGTTAACAGAGTATGACGTTAATGCAATCGAAGAAGGGCGACCAAGATGTATCTGTGCGTACGACAAGAAATATGTCAAAGTTGAGAACTTTTTTAAGGGCGAAAACAAACTTTCAAAAGATTTTCATTGTCTTCCTGTACGTACTGGTGAAAAAAGAAAAGGTTGTTGTTTGCAAATCTCTTTTGTTCCAATGGACAAAGATGGTAATGTTCCTCTGATTCTCAGACTACCGACCAACCATGGAAGGGCTGCAATGAGTAAACATAAGAAAAATGACTTTTTCACGTTTCTTTCTTTCAGCCCCGTTCCCATGAAGTTCAACAGTCCATTCTCTATTTCCGAATGTTACTACCGTGAAGTTCCTAGGCCTAGGGATGAACAAGAAGATCATTTCCCTAGGTTTGTAGAAGTTGCTATGCTCCTTCAAAAAATCTCAGACAACCGCTATTACCATTTTTACGTTATCATTGCGAAATATGACAAACTCTCTTTTGTAACAAATGAGATGCCCAATTGGGAACTGTTATGCGATCTTTTTGCACCAAAAGATGAGTCTCCTGAAGAGCATTTCACAGACACAAAATCGCATAGCGTTCGTTTCTTTGTAAAAGATCACGACCCCATCTTGTACGTCGCTCCTGCAAAGAGCCTCTATCATGCGTTTTGTGAGAATCATAATGTCACATCCGATTCTCCTATTCTTAAGAAGATCCCAAAAGAATATGTATATAGAGTTGGTAACCGTCATAGAACTCATAAAATTAAACTTTCAAATCCAAAATATCAGAAAGTAGAAGAAACTATTCTTGAATTGATTAGTAATTCACGAAGTTTATCTAGTCAACTTTTTCAGCAAGGGAATTGTTAACGTTCATCTGAAGATTGTCACAATCGTCTAACGCGACAAGGAGTGTTTTCCATTTTCCACATCTGTTATACTTCGGGCATGGAAACGATGACCACCTCTGTCAATAAGGAATATGCCCTGCGGTTTTTGGGCGTGGCACTGCTGTTCGCCGGGTTTGCCGGTTGGTTCCTCTACGATGGCGCCATCGGCTATCCGGAGCGGAACGCCGCGGTGGCCCCCGTGGCCGAAGCCCTGGCGGCGCGCGACCTCACGCCGGCGGACTGGGTCAACACCGCCAAAACCGGCACCGCCCCCCTCACCGAAGCCTTCCGCAAGGCCGGGTTGGAGCCCCCGGCCAAAATCGCCGACACCTTCACCTCGTGGGTGCGCGCGGAGGATCCGCGGGCGCACCGCACCGAAGAGGCCCGGCAAACGTTGCTCCGGCCCGTCTACGGCGAAGAGGACATCCGGGCCCAATTCGTGAGCGCGGTGGTGGCCCTCCTCGCGGCCTTGGGGCTGTTGGTGCTTGTGGCGCTGCGCTTCCTCACGCGGCATACGCTCGACGACGCGGCGCTCACCGTCTCCACCCCCCTCGGCACGCGCCGTTATCCGCTGACTTCCCTGGAGCGGGTGGACGACACGCAGTGGGAGAAGCGCGGCATCCTGAAAGCGACCTTCGCCGAGGGCACCGTGACGCTCGATGTGTGGCACCACGCCGGAATGCGCCCTCTGGGCAACGCCCTCCGCGAACGGCTCCCCCACGCCTGACGCCCCGGCGGATGGGCACCTCTCGGCGTGACACTGTCGGGACGCCGCCCATGTGCTATCATTTCCCCTTCCAAGGAGCAGAACCATGCGTATTCTCACCGGTATTCAGCCTTCGGGCAAACTCCACTGGGGCAATTATTTCGGGGCCATGAAGCCCATCATCGACCTTCAGGGCAAGGGCGAGACCTTCGTTTTCGTGGCGCAGTATCACGCGTTGACGACGGTGCACGACGCCGAGGCCCTGCGGCAGGCCACGCGCGACGTGGCGCTCGATTTCTTGGCCTGCGGGCTCGATCCCGCCAAGGCTTGCCTCTTCCGGCAGGCCGACATCCCGGAATTGCACGAGCTGGCGTGGCTCCTCTCCGTGGTCACCCCGATGGGCCTGCTGGAGCGTTGCCACTCCTATAAGGACAAGCTCGCGCGCGGCATCGCCGCCAGTCATGGCCTCTTTGCCTACCCGGTGCTCATGGCCGCGGACATCTTGGCCTATCAGAGCGATTTGGTGCCGGTGGGGCGCGATCAGAAGCAGCACGTGGAGGTGACGCGCGACATCGCCGCCAAGTTCAACCAAACCTTCGGCACCGACGTTTTCCGTCTGCCCGAGCCGATGATTTCCGAATCGGTGGCCGTGATCCCCGGCCTGGACGGGCAGAAGATGTCCAAGAGCTACAACAACACGATCGGCCTCTTCGACGACCCCAAGGAGGTCAAGGCCAAGATCATGCGCATCGCCACCGATTCCACCCCGCTCGAAGCGCCGAAGAATCCCGACACCTGCCGCGTCTTTGCCCTCTACCGCCTCTTCGCCGACGAGGAGGAGCTGGAGACGATGCGCCAAAATTACCTCCGCGGCGGCTACGGCTACGGCCACGCCAAGAAGGCCCTCTTCGAGATCTACCAGCGCAAGCTCGGCCCCTTCCGCGAGCGCCGCGAACATCTCGCCGCCCACCCCGAACAGGTGGAGGAGATTCTCCGCGAGGGCGCACGCAAGGCCCGCGCCGCCGCGCTTGAGACCCTCGCCGCCGCCCGCCGCGCCGTGGGCTTGGACTGACCGGACCGAGGGAGGAAGGGCGCACCCTCCCCGCAGGGTGCGCCCGGCCATGGACGCCACCCTGCCGCTCTTCGATGATTACAAGGTGACCCTCGAGGCTTTTGAGGGGCCGCTGGATCTCTTGCTCCATCTCATCCGAAAGGAGGAGGTGGACATTTACGACATCCCCATCGGCCGCATTGCCGAGCAGTACATGGCCTACCTCGGGCGGATGCGTGCGCTGGACATCAACGTGGCGGGGGAATTCGTGGTGATGGCCGCCACGCTCATGCTCATCAAGAGCCGCACCCTCCTGCCCAAGGACGAACGCGCCGGGGAGGACGAAGACCCGGAAGAGGCGCTCGACCCGCGCCTCGACCTCGTGCGCCAACTGGTGGAATACAAGCGTTGCAAGGATGCCGCGGCCGCCCTCTCCCTGCGTGAGTTCCTCCGCGCCGCCACCTATCCCAAAGGCGGCGCCCCCGAACCGCCGCCCCCGAATCCCGAGGATCTCTTGGCCGGGAAACTCGGGGACATCGGCACGTTGGAGCTCTTCGAGGCCTTCCGCCGCGTGCTGGAACGCGCCCGCGAGACCGTCTCCTTCGGGCACCTCAAGATGATGCGCTGGAGCGTTCCGGACAAGATGCAGGGCTTGCTGGCCCGGGTCTCCGCCGCGCCGCGCGTGGCCTTTTCCTCGCTCTTTCCGCCGGACGCCCCGAAGGGGGAAATCATCGTCACCTTCATCGCGTTGCTGGAACTGCTGCGTCTGCGCCACGTGACGGTGGCCCAAGCGGAAACCTTCGGCGAGCTGGACGTCTTCCCCGTGCCGCCCGACACGCCCGACGCCCACCTTCCCCTGCCGACCTTCGATGAGCTGACCTACTGAACGCCCCGCCGGGGAAGGCCATCCCTCCCCGGTCGCTTGTGGCGTTTGCGGGAATCCCGCGTCACAGCAACGCGAAGAAACGGTCTTGGTAGAGCTCGAAGAGCCCCTTTTCCTTGAGCAGGCGGCCCAACGGCTTCACGAGGCTGGCATCCTTCTCCGCCGCGGCGAAGGCGCGCTCAATCTCCGCGCGGTCATCCCCCGCCACCCGTTCGCGGAAGGCGGCCTTGGCCCGCGCCTCCAGCGCATGGATCGCCCGCGGCACCGAGGCTTGCACCAGCCGCATGAAGAGGTGCAGAAGGCAGACATCCCACGGCTCATCCACCCCCACCACCAGCGCGGCCATCGGATTGTTCTTCCGCTCCAACGCGGCGGAGGCGCGGTCGCGCACGGCCTCGATCGGCTCACTCAGCAACGTTTCGCTGTAGGTCTCGCGCCGCAGACGGTAGGAGTAGCGCAGGATGCGGATTTGCGCGGCGTGCGCCCGGAGAAACTCCAAATAGCGCTCCGCCTGGGGGCCAAACCCCTCCAGCTCCTGCGTGGAGAGATCGCCCGGCAGGAGCAACCGCGGCGGGAAGGTCTGCAACTTCCCCTCGCGCACACGCGTCTTCGTCGGGTCGTCCATCGGTTGCGTGAGCAGGGTGTAATCCACGGTCGTTTGGTCAAAGGGGTCCAACAGCCGCTCGGGCGCACGGACAATCTCCGTGTGCCGCACCGCATACACAAAATCAAACTCGCTGGGGCCTCGCTTCATCCCCCACAGTGTAGCACATCGCCGACAACGGAAGCGACTTGTGCTATTTTGGGGGAATGAAATGCTTGTCGCTTCTGTTGTCCGGCTTTGTCTTTGCCGCCGTTCTCCGCGCCGCGGAGATTCCCTATGACACCCTCCGCGAACGGATTGTGGAAGATTTGGCCTCCGGCGGTGTTTGGCAATTGCCGGACAGCAAGGAGACGAAAGACCCCGTGGCCGCGGCCAATGCCGAATGCGCCCAACTGCTTGCCTCGCTCGGCCCCGACGGCGCATGGCCCGACGTGGACTATGCCAACCGTCACCGCACCCTTTGGGCCCCGGGCACCCATCTCACGCGCCTGCTCACCCTCGCCACCGCCTATGGCGTGCCCGCCTCGCCGCGTTTCCGCGACCCCGTGCTGCACGAAGCCCTCCTGCGCGGTCTGCGGAAGTGGCACGCCGCCCATCCGCGCAGCGACAACTGGTGGTACAACCACATCTACGCCCCGCAGCGCCTCGGCGAAATCCTCCTGCTCCTCCAGAACGGCGGCGGCGCACTGCCCCCCGACCTCCTCAAACCCATGCTCGAACGGTGGCGCGCCGAGGGGGCCGACCCCACCCGAAAAGGCTTCAACACCACCGGCGCCAACCTCATGAACATCTCCGCGCATTGGTGCTACCGCGGCATCCTCACGCGCGACGCCAAGACCTTGCGCATCGGGGCCGAAGGGCTCTTCCGTCCGCTCTGCCTCACCGAGCGCGAAGGGCTCCAGCACGACTTCTCCTACCATCAGCACGGCCCCCAGCTCTACCTCGGCAACTACGGCTACGATTGGCTCTTCCTCCAAGCCGCCTGGCTCTGCCGCTTCCGCGGCACCCCCTTGGCCCCGCCGCCCGAAGCCGCCGATCTCGCCGTGCGCTATGCCCTTGAGGCCTATTTCCCCGCCACCCGCGGCGCGTGGTACCTCTTCAACGCCATTGGCCGCCAGCAAGCCAGCGAACCCACCCGTGGCTCCGCGGCGAAATCGCTCCCCATCCTCCGCTGGCTCGAGCGGCTGGCGCCCGACCACGCGGAAGCCTTCCGCGCCGCCGCCGCGCGCCTCCAAAAAGATCCCAAGGCCCCGCCGCCGGAACCCTACGCCCGCGTCTTCTGGCGTTCAGACTACGCCCTCCATGTCCGCCCCGCCTTCACCTTCGATGTCCGCGCGGCCTCCCGGCGCACCAACCGTTGCGAACGGGGCAACGGCGAGAACAGCCTCGGCCACTGGCTCTCGGAGGGCTCCACGGGCTTCACCCGCGACGGCGGCGAATATGCCGACATCGCCCCGCTGTGGGATTGGCACCACGTGCCCGGCACCACCGTCGTGGATCACGCCGACGATGCGGCCATCCCCCGGCGCGGGGAGTGGGGCGTCCGCGGCAAGGAAACCTTCGTCGGCGGCGTTTCGGACGGCGAGAGCCTCGCCTTCGCCTACCGCCGCGAAGCCAAGGGATTGCCCGCCCGCCTCGCTTGGTTCGCCCTCGGCGATGCGGTGGCCTGCCTCGGCGCGGGATTGGGAAGCGAAGGCTCCGCGCCCCTCGTCACCACCGTGGATCAATGCTGGGCGCGCGGCCCCGTGGAGCCCGCCGAGGCCCTCACCCAAGGCCGTTTGGAGACGCCCGCCGCCCTCACCCACGCGGGCTTCCGTTACACCTTCCCCGAAAAGGGCGTCCTTCACATGTCCAAGGAGCACCGCAAAAACAACTGGAAGCGCGTCTCTTCCACGCAAAACGCGCCCGTCGAGGGCGACGTCCTCACCCTTTGGCTCGACCACGGCGCCGCCCCGAGGAACGCCGCCTACGCCTACATCGTCTCCCCCGCCGATCGGCCCGCCCCCACCCTTCGCATCCTCTCCAACACGCCCGACCTTCAGGCCGTCGAGGACGCCACGGGCCGTCTGGCCGCCCTCTTCCACACGCCGGGCGCCTGCCGCAATCTTACCGTGAGCGCCCCCTGCGCCCTCCTGCGGACGCCTCGAGGGCTCTTCGTGGCCGACCCTTCCCAAAGCCTCGCCACCCTCACCGTCACCGAAAACGGCGCCGCCCACACCCTCACCCTGCCGACCGGCCCCCTCGCGGGAAGCCCCGTCCGCGTGCGGTAAACCAAGGGACTGCCAACACGCGGCCTAGGGGCGCAACGCCATCAGACGATCCCGGAAGATGGCAAGGTAGCGCTCTTGGGCCTCTGCGGAAAGGAACGAGCGCCGCACCAGCGCCTCCACCTCCGCCGCCCGTTCGGAAAATCTGTCCATGTAAGCCGAAGCCTCGGCCTCAGGGATTCCAAGACGTTCCGCAAACAACAAAAAGTCCGGTCGCCCATAAAACCCATTGTCGGCGAAAAAGGCGGTTTCGGCGCCATCCTTGAAGAGGTCAAGCGCCATCCGCGCCTCGTTGGGCAGGTGCAACGTCGTGCACAGCAAATCGTAGGCCGGGGACAATCGATAATCTTGGGGAGCGTATTCCAACAACGCAAAGTTCTTGCGATGCGCATCCCCATTGGCAAACGCATAATCAAAGACCACGCGGCGGAAATATTCCCGCAGGTCCGGAAGCGGCGCCCGCGACAACCGCTTGAGCCCCTCGCCCATCCATTCGTAGGAGCCCTCGTACTTGCTTTCCCCTCCGTGGGGGCGGTCGGGGGCATCCATCAACTGGCAAAAGTCCTCAAGCCGGCGCCGCGTTCCCTCCGGCGTCCGATCGAAGCGAAGCACGACATACGCCTTGCTCCCGTCCGCCAAATCCAGCAACGCGTTGGGGGCGATCCGAATGCCGAAGAGTTGCCCCGCCAGTTGCATGGTCAAGTGCTCATTGGCCGGGACATCCTCACGAAACGCCAATCCCGCCTGTTCCGGGACGGGCTTCAGCAGATGCGTCGCGACCTCATCCGCGTTCCGCAACGTGAGTTTCCCACGCCGAAGCACCAACGAACACTTCGTTTGCGCCCCCGAAAGCGACATCCGGGAAAGCACCCCGGGCTCCGCATATCCGGCCAGCACATCCTCCCGCGTGTAAGGCAACGCCGCCGGGAATTGGGCGCCGCAACTGCGGCCCGTCAGCGCCTTCCGAGCCGCCCCCGAGAAGGCTCCGCAACGGATCTCCGCCAACGTGGAACGGCAAATGGGCATCTCACGCCTCCCCCGGCATCCGCGCTTCCGGGCGCACCGTCACGGCCCCGACGCTATCGTCCCCGGCGGTCGCCAACAACCGCCCAAACGCATCCCGTTCGTCCAATTTGAGCACATGACACTGCGCACGCGCCAAATCCCCCTCGGCCAACAACCCGACAAAGAAGGGAAAAAGATACGGCGCCTCATGCACCGCCTTCTCCATGGGGAGCGACAACGCCACCGGCCCGTGCGCCGGATCGGCCCGGTAATCCGGATCGTAGGTAAAGCGATAACCGACCGGCGTCTCTTCAAGACGCCCGGCATAGAGACCATTGCAATAAACGGAGCCGACGCGCATCATTCGTCCTCCTCATCCATGGGCGGAGGCGTCAACGTCAGCGCCAAGTGGTAGCCCAGCGTCGTGGCGACCGCTTCGATCGTGCGCAACGTCGGCGAGCCCCTTCCCGCCTCCAAATTGATCAACGTATGCACGGAAATGCCACTCAGCCGCGCCAGCTCAGGTTGGCTGAGCCCCAACACTTTGCGGCGTTCCCGCAACATTGCATAGAGACGATGAATCTTCATAAAAGTGAAGAATACACGATTGAACGCAATCCTTCAAGCATAAAATCCATCAAATCTTCATTAAAGTGAACGCTTGCCCTCCATTCGGTTTCACGTCGACCGACTCGAGCGTCCCTCGCGGGAAGCCCCGTCCGCGTGCGGTAAACCACCCGGAGATCATCCGAAATCCAAAGCCCTCGCCTTCGGGATACGGAGGGTTTGGGGGTGAGATACGGAGTCTCCCGGATCGGGCCACAGAGCCTTCCAAAACATCCCCGCCCGCGTGCGGCAAACCAAAGGGGCGGCCCGCCAAGGCCGCCCCAATGCGTTAGGTGTGATGGAGAGCGCTCGCTTACGCCACCTTGCGCCGCAACGCCACCCCCGCAACCCCCAACGCAAGCAACGCCAACACCGTTGGCTCAGGAAGCGAAAGCGCAATCGCCTCTTCGTCTGTCAGGAGCGCGTCATACATCTGCGCCTCTATGAGGTTCGCTTCAGAACTAACGAATATACCGTTGGTGTAACGATTAAACTGGGAACTCGTCAACTCCGCCACCTTGTCCCCATTGCAATAAACCACAACATTCACGTTATTCGCCGTCAAACTGGGCCATTTCACCGTGAAAACCACGGAAATAGCGCCCATCGTAGCATCATAATCACCGTATCCCGCAGCGCTTGTGTTTCCTACCGCCACCCCCAACGCTCCGTTCTGCATCGCAGAGAAGTAGGTGTTACTCCACCACTGGGTGCTCTTCAGAGCCTCGCCCGTATAACGATCACTAAGACATTCGGACTGCCCCACGGCAATAAGCGTTCCGGTGTTTGCGCGTTTCGCAGAGTAGACCAACTTAATCGTGTATCCATTCGCCCCTACGTTTTTCCGAACTTGTAATACTTGCCCGCACTCGTTGTCGTTCCATCGCCGGCAGTCCTCAAATCCCACGCGGCGGTGATGGCATGTCCATAAGCCGCAACGACAACCGCCACCAACAAAAAGAATCGCTTCATCATCATCGCTCTCCAAATTAAGCCAAGAAAAACGCATTACACGTCCAACAACAGGACGACTTTCGTGATGATATCACCCCTCTTCTTCGAGTGTCAACCGACTGCACACCTCATCGGCTCTTAAGAAAGTTTCCGCCACTTCTATACACGTCCCAACATCAACGAAGCCCTCGACTTCCTAACGGCCTGGTGCCTTCGCGTCAAAGAGAGTGGCCTTGCGCCCCTCACTCGCGCCGCCCGAACCATCTACCGACACTCCGGCCAACTCCTCAACGCCTATCGCTTTTTTCATCTCACCAACGCCCTTGCCGGAGGCTTCAACGCCAAGATCCAAGCCCTCAAAACCGCGGCCCGCGGCTTCCGCAATAGCCAACACTACCGCGTCGCCATCCTGTTCCATTGTGGTGCCCTTCCCCTCCCACACAAATTGACGAAGAGCCCACCTCATCCGTTTGTTTGTGCACAAGTTACACAATATAGTGGAGAAGCGAATCCCAAAAAGGAGGATGCCCGCATACCATTGCAACCCCACTTCAAGAACTTTCTATCCCTTCTGAGGGATTTCTCACCCGCGCAAGACAAACCAAAGGGGCGGCCCGCCAAGGCCGCCCCAATGCGTTTGTGCCGTGGAAGGCGCCCGCTTACGCCACCTTGCGCCGCAGCGCCACCCCCGCAACCCCCAACGCAAGCAACGCCAACACCGTCGGCTCGGGAGCGGCAGTCCCGGAAATCACCGTACTGTCGAGGAAGTCCCCTCGCACTGGATCCCCTAAACCCAAGAAAGCCTCTGCATGTTTCCCGTTGTTCATGATAGTCTGCAATCCTGCGGCGCTCCAATCATCTGTTCCCCATGAGATCCAGAGACTCGAGGGGTTCGTCGGATCGCTTGTCGCATCTCGGAGCACGAAGTGCATATATCCATTTCCAAACCACGAGCTATAATCCTCGGGAAGTTGGAAGGTCGTTTTGAAATGAAGGTTTCCGTTTGCCCCAATAGTGGCTGTTACCTTCTGCGACACGTGACTTTCGGTAGCGATTGTCGCACTCTGCTCCCGAGGAGAACTGATGATGGCAAAGATCAGCTCTACCGTTCCGCCCTCAGGTTGGAATTTCGTGTTTTGGGCATAAAAGTCCACAGTCCAAGGCTCCATGACCGCCCGAAGGGGGGCGACAGCCAGCAACGCCAACGCGAGGGCAAACAACATTCGTTTCATGATGTTCTCCTGTCTTTTCTTGGATGTACGGCCAACCCGTACATAAAAACACTGATATATTCTACCCCCCCCCCGTGGCGATAAGTCAAGGTTTTATTTATCCTGCAACATAATCTGTTGTTTCTGCGATGAATACAATGGATACAGAAGGGGATATTCCCCTCTTTGTCAGTGGCAATAATGGGATACGATGTGTGTTTTTGCTTGATAGAGGGTTTACAGATGGGCAGTGCGAGGGGTGCCTCTTTCCGGACGCAGGGGGGTAGTGGCGATGTGCCGGTTGGTTGGGCATCTGTTACAATGGCGGCATGGGAAGCAATGAGAAAAAGGCACTGCGTGTTTCGGTGGCTGCGAATGCGGTCATCTTCGTGTTGTTAGGGTCCGTATCCTTGGGAGGCTGTTTCGCCCAGCCGAAGGAAGAGATCATCCCGATGGAGTTTTTGGTGGTGACGGAGGAGAACGCGGCGGATCGTTTGGCCGAAGAGCCGAACGAAGCGCGCGAACCCGAACCCGAGCCGCCGAAGCCCGACCCCTTGCCCGAACCCAAGGAGGCCGATCCCCCGCCGCCTCCGCCGCCCGTGCCGGACCCTGACCCCCTGCCGCCGCCCCCGAAGAAGGAGGCGCCCAAGCCCAAGACGGAAAAGCCCAAGGAAAAGCCGGCGGAGAAGAAACCCGATCCGCCCAAACCCAAGTGGAAGCCCACGCCGGTGAAGATCAGCAAGGTGCGCGTGGGCCCCGTGACCACGGGCAAGCGCGACGTCACAAAGGCGGCCACGCAAAAGGCCCTCTCGCAGGCGGAGATCCAGCGGCTTCTCAATGCGGGCGCGAAGTCGGGCAATCGGAACCAAGTCCCGCCCAATGAGGCCTCGCGCTGTTATGGCGTCATTGCGCGGGCGTTCCGGGAGAAGTGCAACGCCTACGGCCTCGAATCCTCCCCCACGGGGCGCGATCCCGTGCTCACCGTCACCTTTGGCCCGGGGGGAAGCATCCGGAACATCGCCGTGAAGACCTCGTCGGGCGATTCGGGCTACGACCGCCAGGTGCTCCAAGCGTGCCGACAGGTGCGCCGGGTGGACGGCCTTTCCTCAACCTTTCTCGCATCCTACAAAACCGTGGATATCCGCCTGAGCGTGGAGTGAATCCGAATCCATAAGGAGGAACGAACATGAAGCGACTCCCACCCCTCTGCCTTGGCCTGCTGGCCTCGGCATCAGTGTGGGCACAGCAAGCCGTGCTCTACACCGGAAGCGACTGGAACGACGCCGAAGCGCCGTTGCGCGAGGTGTGGTCCGGCCCCGCCTTCGCCCAAGCCGCCGGCGTCACCTTGGCAACGGTTGACGCCCCTGAACGCGTCGATGACGCACAGAAGGCCGTTTGGGAGAGGCAAAAGGGCATCCGCCTCGACCCCCGGCGCATTCCGGCCTTCGCGTGGTTCGACGCCAAGGGCCGCTGTGTGCTCCTGCGTGAGGGCGTGGAGGCCCCCACCGCCGAAGCCGCCCGCACAACGCTCGATGGCCTCGTCGCCGAAGGCCGCGCCCGCGAAAAGCAGGTGGCCGACCTGTTGACCAAGGGCACCGCGGACGCCGCCGGCGAAGCGCTGGCGTTGCTGATCCCCGAAATCGGCCTGCACCGTTCCCGCGAGGCCAACGGCCTCAAGGAAGCGTGGGACACGCTGAAGGCCAAAGACCCCGAAGACGCCACGGGCTGGGCCTTCGCGCTGACCTTCGATCCCGCCTCCGACGCCTGCTACAAGGTGCGGGACTTCCTCAAGAAGAAGGATATCGCCGGCGGCGAAGCCTACATCGCCGAGCTGAACGCCAAGCCCAAGACCCACCTCTCCGCGAATCAACGGCAGGGGCTCCTGTTGTTGCGCTACATCCTCCACCGTTCCGATCCCGCCAAGACCGCCGAGATGGATCAATTGCTCCGCGACACCTTGGCCTTGGGGGCCGACACCCACTTCGGCTACGCCGCGCAGGGGTTGCTTTGCCTGCGGGGGCTTGGGCCGGTGGCCGTGCCCTATGGGTGGTTCCCCAAAGACACGAAGGCCGGCACGCAGACGTGGAAGGTCACCGTCGGCGTGGCCAAGACCGTGCGCGCCCCCGGCCGTTACGCCCTCACCCTGAAACGCGAGAAAGGGGCGGGCGCCATGCGCGTGGAGGCCGTGGAGATCGGCGGCAAATCCTTCGGCCCCGCGGCGGAAATCCCGGCGGGCGGTTCGGCGGAGATCCCCTTCGTGTGGGATGGCAAGGCGGACAAGACGCTGAACGTCACCGTCACCTTCGCCGGACCGGGCAAGGAAGAGCGCGGACGCCTCGCGCTTCGCCCGCTGCTCCCCGAGCGCGTGGTGCGCCCCGATGCGCCCATCGACCCGAATGCCCGGCCGTGGGCGGCCCGCGCCGGCGAACCCGCGGCGGCGGCCTATGCCCGGCTCGTCCTCCCCGAAGCGCTCCTCAAGGACATCGTCGCCCAGCCCGGCGGCGCGAAGTTCCTCTCCGCCTTCTTCGGCGACACGGCCTGGATGGAAGACTTCTTCGGCTCCGGCGAACCCCTCCGCGGCTGGGAAGCCGCCTTCCGTGCGTTGGACGCCGCGGCCTATCACTGCCCGGAAATCCTCACCTCGCCCGTGCTGAAACGCTGGGCCGCCGCCGCCGCGCTCAACGCGAACGCCGACCCCACCGAAGCCATCCGCCTGCTGCAAGTGCGCCTTGAATACCGCAAGGCCGGTTGGCTTGTGCGCGGGGCGGACGACCTGCGGTGCGACCAAATGCGCTTCACCCTGATCCCCGAACAGTGCGACGCCGACAGCACCCGTTGGCTGGCGGAGCGCCACTGCGTGCCCCCGCGCCTCTATGACGGCGTCTGCTGGGCGGCCCCCTATCGCCTCGACAACTTCTTCGGCGACTCCATCCATGGGCGCGACTATTATCCGCCGTGGGATCACGTCTACATCCGCCACGAGATCGCGCGAACCGTCGGCGGCGTCTGCGGCGCGCTGAGTTACTACGGCTCCGCGGCGGCCAAGGCCCGCGGCGTGCCCTCCACCCCCGGCGGCCAGCCCGGCCACTGCGCCTACATGCTGTGGTCCGAGACGGAGGGCCGCTGGGTGCTGGCCTACAACATCGCCCCCTACACCGGCCCGCACTTCAGCCTCTGGGATGGCCGAGGCCGCTTCTCCTACCTTGACCTTGCGGCAGATTTCTTCGCCCGCGACGGCGCACGGGAATCGATGCGCCGCCTGTGGACGGCCGAAACGACCCTCGCCGCCCGTCCGGAAGAGGCCCGCCACGCCTACGGCCCCGAGCAGGAGGGCCTCTACCGCGCCGCCCTCGCGGCCTGCCCGGCCAACCTCTCCGCATGGCGGGCCTACACCGCATGGCTCAAAGGCTGCCGCGACGTGCCGACCGCCGCGTGGGAGGCCTTTGCCCGCGCCGTCGCCGAGGGCCTCAACGGCCACTTGGAGCCCGCGTGGGAGCTCTTGGGCGATTCGGCCCTGCCCGCCATCCAAAAGCAGGGCGGCAAGGAGGCCCTTCAACGCACGCTCGTGGCGCTCCATGGCATCCTCCGGCAGAGCGACCGCAAGACCTCCGAGTTCTGCAACTACGGCCGCCTGCTCGATGAACAGGCCAAGTCGCTGGACAACGACCCGAAGGCCTGCTTCGCCCTCTTCGCCGCCGACCTCCCCACGCAGTTCGGCACGGCCGACGCGCTGGGTCAGCTGATGCGCTGGGGCGGTGCGCGCTTCCTTGGGAACCCGGAGCTGGCCCCGCGCTACGTCGCGGCGCTCAACGATCTCCTCAAAGCGCGCGGCAACGAAGGCAACGCCTTGGGCCGTTACGTCCGCGAGACCATCCGCGAAGCCTCCCAGGCCGGCAACGCCGAGGCCTTCCGCTCGCTCTGCGCCCTCCAAGACGCCCTTGATCCGCCGAAGGACCGCAAGCCGATGGACTTCTCCTTCGCCGGCCAGCCGCTCCTCTCCGACCGCGCCCTCCTGCGCCTCTCCACCACCTCCCACTGGGATCACCCCGAAGCCTACGGCCACGTGCTCGACGGCCTCACCCCCACCGAGTCCTTCCACACCTCCGAAGAGAAGGAGCCTTGGGTGGAGGCCGAGCTCGCGGGCATGGCCGAAGTCTCGGCCGTCTACCTCGGCAACCGTCCGGGGCAGGAGGGACGACTGGTGCCCTTCGTGGTCGAAGTCTCCGAGGACGGCAAGGCGTGGCGCGAAGTCGCCCGCGACGACAAGGTGCGCAACGAATATCGCCTCACCTTCGCCCCCGTCAAGGCCAAGCACGTCCGCGTGCGTTGCCAGCCGAAGGAAAAGACCTTCCTGCACCTGCGCAAGTTCTGCGTCTTCGGCAAGAAGCTGTACTAAGCGCCTGAGGCCCCAAGACATCAAGCGCCCCGACGGTCTCCCGCCGGGGCGCCTTCGTTTCTCCGTCTCCCAAAAGGGGCTCAGTCGCGCGCGGCGGAGAGGGCCTTTTCCGCGGCCTTGGCGGCCATCTCGGCAAAGGGGATCTTGTTCGTGGGATGGATGTTCTTCGGTTCCCCGAGGCCGGCCGCGAAGGTGTCCAAATAGATGGCGCCCGTCTCGGCGCAGACCTTCTTTTGGAGGGCGCGGTAAGGCCCCCACGGGCGATTCATCACGGGCAACCCCATCATGAGGAACGGCGTCTGAGGGTTCGGGCGAAGGGCCAGCACCACCGCCCGGAGCGTCTCCTCCATGTAATCCTCGGGCAAGGGAGCGTCCGGCACCCCGCCAATGGCCGCCGAGGCGTTGGATTCCCCTTGATACCACAGGATTCCCGTCAGCGGAAGGTGGCGCAACCGCCCAACGCCCTTGTCGTAGAGCACGGAAACGCCCCAGCCGCCGGCCTCGGCGGTTCGGCGCGCGGCATAAACGGTCTTGCACCACATACGGGGAAGATCCTCGTTGTCGCCGAGCGGCTTGCGATTGGTGACGATGCGGCAGAGCGTGGGGAAACGCGCCTTCCCCTCGGCATCGACGGCGGCCATCACCGGCTCCGGCAAGAAGGCTTCGGTCGGCGCCCCGCCCACGTCCACCAACAGCACGGCGATCGGCTTCCCGGAGGCCTCCGCCCGACGCAGGGCGAAGGAAACGG
This sequence comes from uncultured Lentisphaeraceae bacterium, assembly GCA_949282555.1. Lineage (GTDB taxonomy): Bacteria > Verrucomicrobiota > Kiritimatiellia > RFP12 > DVOR01 > Spyradenecus. Next base: position 56,698 of record CASDPK010000001.1, read on the forward strand.
CCACCGCGCTCCATTCCTTGGCGTTCGCGGGCGTGAGACGCCGCCACCGGCCGGAGACGAAATCCCACAGGCGGATGTCATGCCGGGCGGTGGCGGCGGCCTCCGCATCCGCCCCGACGCAACGCCCCAGCGGCCAGAACATGTTGGATTGCCCGGCGCAAAGCCACGTTTCGGCCCGCCCCGCGATGTCGGCCGGCAATGCCACGGGCGCGGGCGCCGGCAACGGCTCGGCCCACCCCACATGGGTGCGCGGACGGCGTTCCAGCGGGGCGGCGGGCGGCGGCGGGTTCAGCGCGGCAAAGACCGTCTCGGCGATGACCTTGGCCCCCTCGGCCGTGGGGTGGATCTTGTCGGGGAAGGCCGTGAGCAAGAACGGGCGCAAGGGCGCCTGGAGATCAATGGCGGTGGCCCCCGAACGTTCCGCCACCTCCGCCAGCGCGGTCTGCATCAGGAAGGGCTCCGGACTGCGGTAGAATTTCTGCCCCGGGGCGAGGGGCGCCAGTTTGCCCCAGATGTAGAGCCGGGGCTTGCTGGGCAGGGCCTGATAATCGCCCAACAGTTTCAGGTAATCGTCACGGAATCTGCCGGGGTTCGTGCGCTCGGTCTTGAGGAACTCGCCGTTGTCGTTGATGCCAAGATTGCAGATGACGATGTCGGGCTGCCATTCAAGCGCGGCCCGATGCTCCGGCATATAGCGATAGCCGCGCCGCTCCTTCCCGCGCCAACTGTGCAGGTAAACGCCGCGCCCGGGATTCCCGAAGTTGCGCACCTCGTAGTCCGGCCCCAGCAACCGCTGGAGCTGCGCGGGATAGGCCTCCCGCGCACGGTCGGCAAGGCCCGAACCATACGTGATGGAATCGCCGATGCACGCCACCTTCACCGGGGCCGCGCCCAACATCCAGGCGACACCCGCCGCCAACACCAAAAGCAACGTCTTCATGCCGACAGGATAGCACTTCCGGGCGCTTCCCGCAACCTCGCCGCCTTAGCGCATCCGCAAGCGGAAGCCCAGGCGGGAGAAGGGCGCCACCCGCACCGTCGGGTCGCCGACCAACGCCAAGCCCTCCATCCCCTCCGTCGCCAGCGCCTCGCCAATCGTCAGCCCCGGGGTGCGCATGATCCGCTCCATCAATCGCTGACAGGCCGCATGGATGGGGCTGTTCGCCTCGTCCACCAGCCCCTCGGCGGTGACGAGGGGCGTGTAAGCCTCCGTCGGCCCCACCAATGCCAACGCGCCGCCATGGGGCGCCAGCACAAGGGTCTCTCCGATCCTCGGCCCATCCGCGCCGCTCTTCCCCGCTTCCGACGCCGGCGCAACCATCAGCGTGTGCAGGCCCTTCACGGCGCCATCATAAATCCGGTTCGGCTTGGCCGTGGCCCCTTCCGCATAACGGTAAAAGGCCGTCAGCCGCGCGGCCTCCGATTGCCCCTCAAGCCACATCACCGCCCCCTCCGTCGCACCAAGGTCGCGGCAACTCGGCACATTCACATAGGTGCTGCCGTCCACATAAAACGACAACTTGGGCGACGCTTGCAGCGCGGGCACCTCCTCATAGAAACGGCGGTAACGTTCACGGAGGGCGAAGGTGGCATGCCGCGGCGGCCCATAATAGCCTCCGCCGGAAAGCGCCGGCAAGCCATCGTAACGCTCAAAGGGAATCTCCGGGACCGTGTAGGGAGAGGGTGCCTCGGCAAAAACGTCTCCGACAAGCGTCAGCGCGTCCGGTTGCCACACCGTGCCATGGCGCTGAGCCTTGGCGAGATAGTCGGCGATCTGGGCCTCCGCGTCACGGACAACGGAAATGACGGGGCCGTAATTGTCCACCGAAACGTCCGCGAAGGTCATGGTCGCACGGATCGGCAAACGGCCCACGCATTGCCCCTCCGCCGGCGTCACCTCCGGCACTGCCGACGCCTCCGCCCCCAGCAGGACATAGCGTGCCGGCGTGGCGGCGACCCATGCGGCGGCCGCTTCCCCCGCAGGCACGTTGGCCGGGGAGGCCAAGAGCACATTCCACCCGCCGCCCTCGGCGGAGCTCTTCCAGCGGGCGAAGGCGTCCCAGTAGCCCAGCTCCTTATGCTCCCGAGGCACGAAGAGCAGAAGATTCCGCGCCGATGCCGAAGGGTCGAAGGCCGAAGCGTCCGTCTGAGCCCCGCCCACGTAAAGGGCCGGAGGCGTGGAGCCCTCGGACACCAAGCGGTAGGCATACAGATTGTCCTCCCGCAAGGTGCGCTCCACGGCGAATCCCGCTTCCGTCCGAAACGCCGAAGGCTCCAACGCATTGCCCGCCACGAGGAACACCCCCACCTTCCGCCCGAACACAGGGAGCGTCCCTTCCGCCGACACGCGCCCCTGCACCGTGAACAGACGCCCGGCGTTCAGCCCCGCGCCCTCGGCAAAGGTCGCCCCCTGCTTCAGCGGGCCGCCCTCGGGAACCACCGCGCCACGGAAACGCACCGGGAGGTGCACCTCCCCAAAGGTCACATGGGCCGCGGCGTCCCCCGCCGCCCCGCCGGCGACCGTCAGCGAAGCCCCGCCCGCATCGGCAAGCGGCACGGCGCAGGAAAGCTCCGCCCCCGGCGCCAACGTGAAGGTGCGCGCGCCCGAGAACGTCAGCGCCGCGTTCTTCCCCTCCGCCGAGAGCACGCACGCCCCCGCGAAGGCGGCATCCGCCATGAGGGTGTTCGCCCCCAAGAGATCCACCGCGGCATCCTCCGCCGACAGCCCGGCCGTTCCCAGCCTTCCCGCGGCCAAGCGCAGATGTGCGCCGTTGCGGAGCACGACATCGCCGCCCAACGGGGCACTCGGCGCCAAATCCAAACGCGGCCCATCGACCGTCAGCGCGCCGCCCAACGCCAGCGCGGAAAGATTCAGACGCGGCCCGGCGGAAGGGGCCACAAGCGCCGCCGCGCCCTCCGTGGTGAGGGTGCCGACGGTGAGCGTGCCGTCCAGCGTGAGGGTGACGCCCGCGGCGAGGGTGAGGTCGTTGCCCGGCGCCAAGCCAATCTCGGAGAGCACGGCGTCCCGCTCCAACCGCACGGCCGGCGTGCTGCGCGGGAACCCATTGTTCAGGAAGTCCCGGAGCGGCTCGCCAAGGCAATAGGCCGCCATCTGCCCTCCGGGAAGCAACAGCACGGCGGAGGCCGTGGGGCGGGTGGACATCTTCCCCACCTGTTGCACGGTCTCGGGGTGCGCGGCCCACAACACATAGTCCGCCAATGCGCCCGCCTCCGCCATGGCGCGGACATCCGCGCGCTGGGCGTCCGTCGTCGGCAAAAGGCAAAGGACGTTTTTCCCCGAGGCTTGGGCCTGTGCCTGCGCCGCCGCCCACGAGCCGCACAGCTCAAAGGCCGCCACATTGCCCGGGCGGAGCGTGGCCGTGTGCCGCCCGACCGCCGCGCACAGGGCGTTGGCCGACACCACGGGCCGGCTCCCGGAAAAGGTCACGAGGCTCTCCTGCGCGGCAAACGTTTGGCTGGCATCCCCACAGCGCACCGTGTGCGCCCCGCCGAACCACCCCCAGAGGCCATAACGCCCCCGGTGATCCGTCCGCACCGACGCGATGTCGCGGCCATTGCGCGCCAGCGTCACCTCGGCATAGGGGATGGGGCACCCCTCGGCGTCCTCCACATTCCCCACGATGGGAAAGGCGTAGGCCCCCGACTCCACCCCCTCCGGCCGCCGCGCCACAACGCCCGCAATCGCGTTGTCCACCACCGAATCGTTGCCCAGCACCGAAAACCGCGGGAGCGACACCCAGGAAGCGTCTGCCCCGTAACCAAAGAAGACCGCGGTCTTCTCCTTCCCCTCCGCGTCATAACCGTAACCGCACGCCACCACGGCATGGGCGCCGTATCCCGCCCCCGGAGCCCCCAGCTGGAGGCTCAGCGGCACCGGCGAACCGCACCTCAGCGAAGCCCAAATCACCCCCTCCAGCTGCGTCTGCGTGGTGGCGTCCAACGGCAATTCCACCTTGTACGCGCTGGCATAGCCGGTGACCGCATCCACCAACGCCCCGCCCAAATTGATGATCGGCGTGCGCGAGGCGCTGCCGCCGGTGCCATAGCCCATCTCCGTGAGCAACCCGAGGTTGTAGAGCAACGCCTGCACCTCCGTCACCCCTTCCGGACGGTTGGGCGCGGGCGAAAGCGCCGCCCAATCCATCGGGCCGGCGCGCAAATCGCGCGGCTTGTCCATGATCACGGACTTCTCCCCAAACGCCTCCGGCCACCGCAACGCCTGCATCGTCGCCGCGCCCGCCACGGCCACACAGCCCGGCTCCGTCAGTCGGCCATACACCTCCTGCGTCCACGCCGAATAAATCCCCGACTGCGTCCAATGCGTGGGAAACGCCGGGCACAACGCCGCCACATCCTCCGGCGCCCCGGTGCGCACCACCCCGCCCTGCGCCGAAGCCAGCGCAAACGCCGCAAACACGCCTGCCATCCAACGTCCCATCCGTCGTCCTCCTTCTCGCCGCATAGTGTACACATCCGCCCCGCCCCCTTCAACCCACCCACCGCCCCGCCGCGCCCCGTAAGTTGCGCAAGGAGGGGAAAAAGCGTATAGTACGGCGTCAATCTTCTCATACCCCAACGAAAGCGACGACAGGATTATGGCAAACGTCAAGTTCCACAGCGGCAAGCAGCTTCCCCTTGAGATGCACAAGGTGCGCATCGTTCAGAAACTTTTTCTCCCGCCGGTGGAGGAACGTCGGCGCCTGATGAATGAGGCGGGGAACAACACGTTCCTGTTGCAGAACCGGGACGTGTTCATGGATATGCTCACGGATTCGGGCGTGAACGCGATGAGCGATCTGCAGCAGTCGGCCATGTTGCGGGCGGATGACGCCTACGCGGGCTCCGAGACCTACAACCGCATGGTCGCCAAAGTGCGCGAAATCTTCGGCATGACCTATTTCCTGCCCGTGCACCAAGGGCGCGCGGCGGAAAACATCTTGGCCACGGCCTATGTGAAGCCGGGCGATGTGGTGCCGATGAACTTCCACTTCACCACCACGAAGGCCCACATCACGCGCCTGGGCGGCTCGGTGGAGGAGCTCATCGTCAAGGAAGGCTTGGAGCCGGTGAACGATTGCCCCTTCAAGGGCAACTTCGACATCCCCCGGCTGGAGGCACTCATCGCCAAAGTGGGCCCCGAGCATATCCCCTTCGTGCGCATTGAGGCGGGCACGAACCTGGTGGGCGGACAGCCGCTCTCCCTCCAAAACATGCGCGACGTGGCGGCCGTCTGCCGCAAGCACGGCCTGCGCCTGATCCTCGACGCCTCGCTGCTCCAAGACAACCTCTACTTCATCAAGGCCCGCGAAGCCGAATGCCGGAACATGAGCATCCGCGAAATCACCGCGGAGATCGCCTCGCTGATGGACATCATCTACTTCTCCGCCCGCAAGCTGGGCTTTGCCCGCGGCGGCGGCATCTCGATGCGCCACCGGGAGGACGAACTGCGCATGAAGGAGCTCATCCCCCTCTATGAAGGCTTCCTCACCTACGGCGGCATGTCCGTGCGCGAGATGGAAGCCATCGTGGTGGGCCTCGATGAAAGCATGGACGAGGACATCATCTCCCAAGGCCCGCAGTTCATCGAATACATGGCCAAAGAGCTCCACCGCCGCGGCGTGCCCGTGATCCTTCCCGCGGGCGGCCTCGGTTGCCACGTGAACGCCACGGAATTCCTCTCCCACATCCCGCAGGAGCAATATCCCGCCGGGGCTCTCGCCGCCGCGCTCTACATCGCCGGCGGCGTCCGCGGCATGGAGCGCGGCACCCTCTCCGAACAGCGCAACGAAGACGGCTCCGAGCGCTTTGCCGAGCTTGAGCTCCTCCGCTTGGCCATGCCCCGGCGCGTCTACACGCTCTCGCAGGTGGAATACGCCATCGACCGCGTGGAATGGCTGTGGAAGAACCGCGCCCTCGTCGGCGGCCTCCGCTTCGTGGAGGAGCCCAAGGTGCTCCGCTTCTTCTTCGGGCGTTTGGAGCCCATCGGCGATTGGCAGGATCGGCTCGTGGCGAAGTTCCGCGAAGACTTCGGCGACTCCCTCTGAGCCTCGCCCTTCTTTCAAGCGACAACGGCCTCCTTCCGGGAGGCCGTTTTTGTTGGGCACGCCCTGCGGGGGCGGAAGAATCCGGACTCACAAGAAAGCCTTGGCTCCGTTTCCATCACATGGCATTGTGTCCGCTTGGGCACGATTCCCAGCCCATAACCCTCTGAATCGTGCCCCTGAGACTCTGAACCGCTTGCACAGTCATGCGCCGGCGGCAAACGTTGTGGGGTGCCTACGACTGTGCGCAACCCCAACGGCCGAACGCCCTGCATCCCCAGACGACACGATGAGGCACTATAATGGGGATATGCCGTGGGTGCATCGCCGGACGGTTTGCCAAGAAAGGAGCCCCTTCTCATGAGGAAATGCATAGTGTTGGCCATTATGGCCCTCGTCTCCATCTCCACCGCCCTTGCCGGCACCCCGAAAGCCAAACACGTGGTGCTCATTGGCCTGGATGGATGGGGCGCCTACAGTGTGCGCAAGGCTGACCCAACGACCATCCCAAACATCCGAAAGGTGATGGAGAGGGGTGCGTGGACATTGCGGGACCGCGCGGTGTTGCCCTCCTCCAGCGCAATCAATTGGGCCACGATGTTCATGGGCGTGCCCACGGAAATCCACGGCTACACCAACTGGAACTCCAAAAAACCCGAAATCAAGCCAAACGTGACAAACGAGCGCGGCATCCAGCCGACCATCTTCTCCGAATTGCGCCGCCAGCGGCCGGACGCACGCATTGAGGCGTTCGTGGAGTGGGACGTCTATGAATTCCTGATGGACAAGGCCATCTTGGACAACTTCCACCTCGATCCGGGCAATCACCAAAAACTGCCGGACGCGCTCGTCGCCGAGGCCGCCAAGGCCATCAAGCAGCGAAAGCCAACCCTCTTGGCCATCTGCCTTGACATGATGGACAACGTCGGCCACGACGCCGGCCACGACACCCCCGCCTACTACAACTACCTGGCAAAGGCCGATGGCTACATCGGGACACTCCTCAACGCCATCGAAGAGGCCGGCATCGCCCAAGACACCATCGTCATCCTAACGGCGGATCACGGGGGCATCGGCAAAAAGCATGGCGGCAAGAGCTTGGAAGAGTTGGAAATCCCCTTCATCATCGCGGGCTCCAACGTCAAGGCCTCCGGCGAAATCAAGGAAGAGATGATGCAGTATGATTGCGCGGCGATGATCGCCTACGCGCTTGGCATCCAGCCCCACCCCGTCTGGCGTGGCCGGGCCATCCCCCGCCTCTTCGAGTGAAAGGCGGGAAAGGCCCGGAAGAATTGCGGCCATCGTGCCCAGTTTTCCTCGTTTTCTCCAACCCTCTGGTATTTCAGGCAAAAGGGCCCCCTTCGAAGGGGGCCCTTTTATTGATTCAGGCTTATAAAATTGCCTCGTACAACGGGCAAATCAAGATACGCTTGCGTTTATGACCGCTTGGGCACGATTTCCAGCCAGTAGCCATCGGGATCTTTGATGAAATAGATGCCCATGGCGGGATTTTCGTGGCAGATGCAGCCCATCGCCTGATGGCGTGCGTGCAGGGCGTCGTAGTCCTCGGCGTCGAAGGCCAAGTGGAACTCCTCGTCGCCCAAGTTGTAGGGTTCATGGCGATCGCGCAGCCATGTCAGTTCCAGGCGGAAGGCCGTCTTCCCATCGCTCAGATAGACAATGCGGAAGCTGCCGTCCTCCGCGTCGATTTGTCCGCAGGGCTCCAATCCGAGGGCCTCTTTGTAGAAGGCAAGGCTCTTTTCGAGATTGAGCACGTTGAAGTTGAAATGCGCAAACGTCGGCATGGGGGGTTCCTTTCGTTCGGTTTTATGCGTTCTCGCGGGGAAGGTGGCGCAAGGGGCGCGCGGGGACGCCGGCCACCACGGTAAAGGGCGGCACATCGTGGGTGACCACGCTCCCGGCGCCGATCGTGCACCCCTCACCGATCGTCACGCCGGGCAACACGCGCACACCGGCGCCCAACCAGCAGCGGGGGCCAATGGTGACGGGCCGCGCCCGGGTGACATAGCGCAAGCCGCCGGTGGCGGGATCGGGCACCATGCGTTCGGAGGGGTTCAGCGGGTGTTCCGGTGCGGAGAGGATGGTGCCCGCGCCGATCAATGTGCCATCTCCCACGATGATGGGATTGTCGTCCTGAAAAATACACTGATAGCCCACGTAGACATCGTTCCCCAAGCGAATGTTTTCCCCGTAATCGCACATGAAGGGCGATTCCACCCACGTGCGCTCCCCCACCGCGCCCAGCAAACGGCGCAGACACGCCGCGCGGCCCTCCGGATCAACCGTGAGCGGCCCGTTGAGCTCCCGCAGAAGGCGGCGGGCCTCCCAATACCGCGCCAACAGCTCCGGCGAACGTCCATCATAAGGAAGCCCCGCCAACATCTTTTCCTTTTCCGTCATCGTCAGCCCCTTTCGGAAGGAGGCGCAGGCACGCCGACACAAAAAAACCGCACCCAACGTGCGGCCAATGGTGGGCTGTGCTGGACTCGAACCAGCGACCCCTACCGTGTGAAGGTAGTGCTCTAACCAACTGAGCTAACAGCCCGAAAACGCGCCGAATGATAGCAAAACCATCCCCTTTCGGGCAAGTCCATTTCCGCGCACCGAATCGTTTCGCCACGTTCCGCAGGGCCAACCGGGAGGGGCGGCCCATTGCGCTTACGGCACCCCCGCGCCCCCTCGCAAAGGGGCGAAAAGAGGGGCACTCTCCTGCGCATTCAGAAGAGCAATCTCAAAAGAATCTCAAGAATAATACCCATGGCATACTCCTTCCATCCGCGCAACGTCGACGGACAAGGGAATTATAGCACACATCCCATATCGGTAGAGCGTATTCTTTCCAACGCCCAGGGCGTGCGAATCACGAGGCTCCGCATCGCCGGCCGGGATGCTCCGCATCTCTCCTTGAGAGGCTCCGTGTCGGAATACTGCGCGGCCCGGTTCGAGGGAGACCGTGAGCACTCCGTGTGGGTGGGGTGTGAGGACTTCCCTTTCATACCGGCCAGCACCCCGGTTCCTTGGCCTCCGCACTTATGCAATTTTCACATATTACAACATGATGTTTAAGTCTTGACGGGGGGAGGGGGGAGGATGATATTCCACTTGTCGTTTCGGCTTTTCTTCGTGTGTGCGAGGGAACAGAACGATATCAAGGTGCGTAATGCGCTTCGGAAAGGATGGTCATCATATGAAAAGCATCATCATACTTATGGGACTCTGCATCACCGGCATGGTCTCCGCCATCACGACAAGCTGGACACCGGTAAAGGAGGAGACGCAGATTTCCGGCAATACCGCCATTTGGACTTGGGAAAGTAATAAGGCAAACAATGGGTGCTCTTACAACGGCAATGCCGACTTCGCGATTCGCGTGACGTTCACCAATGTCACGTTACTTGAAGCCCAAAAGAACTGGAAGGCCCTTCTAGGGTTCAAAAGTGGATATGATAAGTATTCGTTCCAGAGCAACCAAAAAGGATTATGGGTTACCCAAGGAGCGACGCTTAAGCCAGATTTTTTCACTTGGGAGGGAACAAAGAACTTCTCTGTGACGCTTGCTTATGACAATACACTCCATACATTGAAGTTTTACCTTGGGAATGAAAACATTCATACGATCTCCGATGTTACAATCGGGGATTGGGTCACCTTCGGCGTTGGAAGTGACGGCGGGGAAAACCGTCCCCTTACAGGACTTTTTCTAGTGGAACGTACAAAGTTGAATACACCAATGATATCGGCTTAGTCCCCGAACCCACCGTGTTGGCGTTGCTGGCAATGAGCATAGCAGGCCTGGCGCTTCGTCGTAAAACGATCTGATTTTGGCGAATTACACATTCCGCAGAGAGATTCCGCCCATGCGGAATCTCTTTTGTTTTACCCGAGTGTAGGATCACTCAAGAGGCTCCGTATCGGGGGAGATGAACCTATGGGGAAGCGTTTGCGAGGGGGAAGGCCCCAAACAGATTTCTAACGTTTCGGAGACATCGGCATAACGGAAGCTTGGGAGACTATGCGGCGTTTTTCAACCACCCAATAGGGAGAAGAGACGAAATGAAACGTTGCATGACTCTGGCGATGGCGTTGCTCACGGGCGTGTGTGCCCTGGCGGCTGAGCCGAGCGACACCCCGGCCCTCGAGAAGAGCCGGCCCGTGAACTTCGACTTCGGCGGCGATTTGCGTCTGCGCTACGATGGCGCGAACAACATGCCCGACGAAAAGCACGGCGAGAAGGGCCACACCGATTATGCCCGCGTCCGCACCCGCGTGTGGGGCAAGGTGACGGCCGGCAAGCTGGAAGGCTTCCTGCGCGTGGCCGATGAGTTCCGCTATTACCGCTCCCCCGACAAGGACAAGGGCAAGCAGCGCTTCCCCGACCAGATCTTCATCGACAACCTCTACCTGAGCTACAAAGACCTCTTTGACATGGTGGACGTGAAGGTGGGCCGTCAGGAAATGGCCTTCGGCGCCAAGCGCATCATCAGCGACGGCACCGGCGGCGACGGCTCCCGCTCGAACTACTTCGACGCCATCCGCCTGACCTTCGACTTCGGCAACAAGCGCACCCTCGACGCCTTCGCCACCTACATGGCCCGCGAGGATTGGATGCCGACCCTGGGCGAAACCCACGACGCGAAGAGCAAGCACACCAAGGGCTATGACTACGACGTCACCGGCTACAACCACAATGAGTACGGCGCCGGCCTTTACTACCAAGACCGCTCCAACAAGGATCTCGGCTGGGACGCCTACTACGTGTGGAAGGTGGAAGACGGCGAGCACTCCAAGGTGATCGCCAAGGGCGACAACTTCCAGACCCACACCTTCGGCGTGCGCCTGTTGCCGCGCTTCACGAAGACCCTCTCCGGTGAGCTCGAAGTCGCCGGGCAGCTCGGCGACGATTCCCTCGCGGCGGCCATGGCCTACGGCGGGCTGACGTATGCCCCGGATTGGGCGCTCAAGCCCAAGTTCACCGCGGCCGTGCAGTACATGAGCGGCGATGAGGAAGGCGCGCGCGGCGACAACGCCTGGCACCCCGTCTTCAACCGTGAGACCGGAATCGGCGAGCTCGTGGCCCCGATGTTCAACAAGTACGCCTACAACAACTTCCTCTATCCGCACCTGAAGGTGGACTTGGTGCCCGCGGCGAACCAAAAGCTCGCCTTCCAGACCGGCCCAATGTTCGCCCCCGTGCGTGAGGATGCCGGCAACGGCGAGAGCTACGGCACCTTCCGCGGCTACTACGCCTCGCTGAAGTACACCCTCGAAGTGGGCAAGATGATGGATTGCGAAGCGCTCAAGGGCATGGCGCTGGCCTTCACCGGCGAGTACCTCTCCAAGGGCGATTACTTCAAGGATGATCAGGACGGCGACGCCCTCTTCGGCCGAGTGGAACTCTCCTACAAGTTCTGATCCGGCGGCCTAACCGATTTCTAACGAATCCCAAACAAAGCCCGCACGCGGCGATGCCATACTGCGGGCCATCACAAAGGAGAAATGAGATGAAGACCAAGACCCTTGCGATTGCCGCCGCCCTCGTGGCCGGCCTCTGCGGCGCCGAGCGCCTCACGCTCAACGGCGCCGGGGCGTCCTTCCCCGCCCCCGTCTACCAAGTGTGGACCTACACCTACACGCAGGCCAACCTCGGCGCCGCGGTGAACTACCAGTCCGTCGGCTCCGGCGCGGGCATCAACCAGATCAAGGCCGGCACGGTGGACTTCGCGGGCACCGATTCGCCCCTCACCGAGGCCCAGTGCAAGGAGGCCGGGCTCACGCAGTTCCCGATGCTCACGGGCGCCGTGGTGCCGATCGTCAACCTGCCGCGCGTGAAGGCCGGCCAGCTGAAGCTCTCCAACGAAACCCTCGCCAAGCTCTTCCTCGGCGAAATCACCAACTGGAACGATCCGCGCATCGCCGCCGAGAACCCCGGCGTGCGCCTGCCGAAGGATCTGCCGGTGACCGTGGTGCACCGTTCCGACAGCTCGGGCACCAGCTTCGTGTACACCAGCTGGCTCTCCTCCGTCTCGGCGGAGTGGAAGGCCAAGGTGGGCGCGGGCGCGAGCGTGAAATGGCCGGTGGGCATCGGCGGGCAGAAGAACCCCGGCGTGTGCAACAGCGTGGCCAAGGTGCGCGGCGCCATCGGCTACACGGAATACACCTACGCGCTGGAGGCCAAGCTCACCACCGTGTCCCTGAAGGACAAGGCCGGCGCCTGGCAGCAGCCCGATTCCCCCGCGTGGCCGATCCTCGGCACCACCTACATCCTCGTGCGCAACGACGCCCCCGCCGCGAAGCTTGACGCGCTGAAGGCCTACTTCCGCTGGTGCTTCAAGGATGGCGCCCCCCAGGCCACCGCCCTGCACTACACCCCCCTCGCCAAAGAGGAAGCCGACAAGGTCCTCAACGGCGTGTTGAAGTAAACCGTGGACGGAACCGTGAATCTGCGAGGAACGAGCATGAATGCGACGACGCATGAGCCCGAGACCCGACAGGGGCGCCCGTCCCTCGCGGTCGCGGCTCCGCACGCCTGCTTCGACATCTCCTTCCGGACGCTCTGCCTGATCTGCGCGGTGCTGTGCGGCCTGCTGATGGTCGCCTTCTTCGCGCAGCTGGCGCTCGCCTCCGGCGATGCGTGGCGGGCCTTTGGGCTGCGCTTCTTCGTGTCGTCGGAGTGGAACCCGGTGACGAACGTCTACGGCGCGTTGCCGGCCATCGTCGGCACGCTGCTCACCACGGCGCTGGCGCTGGCCATCGCGCTGCCGCTGGCGTTCGTCTCGGCACTGTTCATCGTGGATGCGCCGCCGTGGCTTTCGCGCATTTTGGGGCAGGCGGTGGATCTGCTGGCGGCCATCCCCTCGATCATCTACGGCATGTGGGGCCTCTTCGTGCTCTGCCCGCTGATGCAGGAGCTGTGGTGGCGCTTTGACATCGACACCAACGGCTTCGGCGTGCTGACGGCCGCCCTGATCCTCACGCTCATGATCCTGCCCTACATCTGCGCCGTGATGCGCGACGTGCTGCGGATGACGCCGCCCATGTTGCGCGAATCGGCCTTTGGCGTGGGGTGCACGCGGTGGGAGACCGCCCGCGACATCCTCCTGCGCTATGGCATCCGCGGGCTGTTGGGCGGCGTGTTCATTGGCCTGGGGCGCGCGCTGGGCGAGACGATGGCCGTGCTCTTCGTGGCCGGCAACGTGATGGAGGTGCCCGGATCGCTCTTCGATGGGTGCACCACCATCGCCGCCACGCTGGCCAACAATTTCGCGGAGGCCGATGGGCTCCAGCGCAGCGCGCTCTTCGCGCTGGGATTGATCCTGCTGGTCATGGCGTTCGCGATTCAGGTGCTCGCGCAGTACTACCTGCGGATGACGGGCGCCAAGCGAGGTGAGAAATGAAGCAGCGACCTTCCTCCCTTCCCGCCCACGGCATGCCCCTGCGCCCGCTCTGGGGCCGCAAACTTCAGGATTGGGCCGTGCAGGGCTTCTCGGTGCTGGCCCTGACGGTGGCGGTGGGCGCGATGCTGTGGATTCTGTGCACCATCGTGGCCCGCGGCAGCGAGGCCTTGGGCTGGGGCTTCCTGACCAATCCCTCCAAGCCCTACGGCCTGCCGGACGCCGGCATCGCCAACGCCCTGCTGGGCACGCTGCTGGTGACCCTGTGCGCCGCCTTGATCGCGGTGCCCCCGGCGCTGTGCGCGGGCATTTGGCTGGCGGAGTTCGGCAAACGCTCGCGCTTGGCCGACACCCTGCGCTTCTGCGCCAACGTGATGATGGGGATGCCCTCGGTCATTGTGGGCCTCTTCGTCTACATGGCGCTGGTGGTGCCAATGGGGTGCTTCTCGGGCTTCGCCGGGTCGGTGGCGCTGGCCATCCTGATGTTCCCCGTGGTCATGCGCACCACCGAGGATATGCTGGCGATGGTGCCCGACACGTTGCGCGAATCGGGGCTGGCCCTCGGCCTCACCCGCTGCCGCGTGACGCTCCAAATCATCTGCCGCGCCGCCCGCAACGGCATGGTCACGGGCGTGCTCCTCTCCGTGGCGCGCGTCTCGGGCGAAACGGCCCCGCTGCTCTTCACCGCCCTCTTCGCCGACGCTTGGCCCACGCGCTTTTTCTCCGGCCCCACGGCCAACGTCCCCGTGCTCATCACGGAATACGCCACGAACTCCCCCTTCGAGGCCATGCACCGCGCCGGCTGGGGCGCCGCCCTCGTCATCGCGCTGCTGGTGCTGGCGGTGAACCTCGTGGCGCGCATCCTCTTCCGTGAGCGGAAAGCCTGATTCCCGCGCCCGAACCTTTAGCGACACAGCCTGTTATGGACACTTCGACGCCAAACATCAAAATCCGCGCCCGCAACCTCTCCTTCTTCTACGAAGGGGGCCATCAGGCGCTCTTCGAGAACAACCTCGACATCCCCGAACGCCAAGTCACGGCGGTGATCGGCCCCTCCGGGTGCGGCAAGTCCACCCACCTGCGCACCTACAACCGCATCTACTCCCTCCACCGCGGACAGCGCGCCGAGGGCGAGGTGCTCTTGGACGGCGAGAACATCCTTGACCCCAAGACGGACCTCTTGGCCCTCCGCCGCCGCGTGGGCATGATCTTCCAAAAGCCCACGCCCTTCCCCATGAGCGTCTTTGACAACGTGGCCTATCCCTTGCGCCTCCACTTCCGCCTCTCCCGGCGCGAGATCGAGGAGCGCGTCGAGGCCGCCCTCACCGGCGCCAGCCTGTGGGACGAGGTGAAAGACCAGCTCCGCCGCTCCGGCTTGGCCCTCTCCGGCGGGCAACAACAGCGCCTCTGCATCGCCCGCGCCATCGCCGCCGAGCCCGAAGTGCTCCTGATGGACGAGCCCACCAGCGCCATTGACCCGGTGGCCACGCTCAAGATCGAAGACCTCGTGCTCCGTTTGCGCGAGCGTTTCACCATCGTCATCGTCACCCACAACATGCAACAGGCCGCCCGCATCAGCGACCGCACCGCCTTCTTCTACAAAGGCCGCATCGTGGAAGTGGGCGACACCAAGCAGATCTTCACCGCCCCCCGCGAAAAGCAGACCGAGGATTACATCACCGGCCGCTTCGGATGATCCCGGGAAGCCGACACAAAGGAACCGCCATGCGAGACCGTTTTACCTACGAGATCGAGGTGCTCAAGCAGCGCCTGCTCGACCTTGCCACCTCCACCGAGCGCGCCTTGGTGCGCGCCATCCGCGCCGTCGATGGCGCCCAGGCCGACGATGCCCGCGCCGTCATTGCCGAGGACAGCCGGATCGACGGCGCCGAAGTCGCCATCGAGGAGGAGTGCCTCAAGCTGATGGCTCTCTATCAGCCCGTCGCCGGAGACCTCCGCACCCTCGTCACCGTCCTGAAGATCAACGGCGAATTGGAACGCGCCGCCGACCTCGCGGCAAACATCGCCGCCCGCGCCATCGACATGGCCGAACACCCCGTCCAGCCCGCCGACCGGTGCGACTTCTCGCCGATGGTGACCCGCGCCCACAAGATGCTCCGCGGCGCGCTCGACGCCTTCGTCTGCCACCGTTCCGACCTCGCCCGGAAGATCCTGTTGGAAGACGACGCGGTGGACGCCCTCAACGCCGCCCACTATGCCGACGCCGTCGAAAGGCTCTTGAAAAAGCCCGAGCAGGCGCGCTACACTCTCTCCTGCATCACCGTGTCGCATGCCATCGAACGCATCGCCGACATCGCCACCAACATCTGCGAGGACGTCATCTACCTTGAGGAAGGCCAGATCGTCCGCCACATGGCGCGGGAAGGCTGATCCGCACACCCGGCTCACCGCCGCACGACCGAAGGGAACGTTGCCATGCCCAACATGATTCTGATCGCCGAGGACGAAGAGGCCATCCGCGAGCTCATCCGCATCAACCTTTCCGCCAACGGCTTCGCCTGCGATGAGGCGGAGGACGGCCTCCAGGCCCTCACTCGCGCCAAGGCCGCCAAGCCGGACCTCATTTTGCTCGACTGGATGCTCCCGGGATTGGATGGGCTCGGCGTGCTCCGCCGCCTGAAAGCCGATTCCGACCTCGCCGCCGTCCCCGTGATCATGCTCACGGCCAAGGGCGAAGAGAGCGACATCGTGCTGGGGCTCGAGATGGGCGCGGCGGACTACGTCACCAAACCCTTCAGCAACAAGGTGCTCGTGGCCCGCATCCGCGCCCAGCTCCGCCGGGGCGAGGAGGAACCCACCGAGGAAATCATCCGCTACGCCTCCCTCACCCTCCTGCCCGGCCAACGCCGTGCCACCCTCGGCAACGAAGAGCTCTCCCTCACCTGCGGGGAGTTCGATCTGCTCGCCCTGCTCTGCGCCCGCCCCGGCCACGTCTACACCCGGAGCCAGATCGTCGCCCGCACCAAAGGCGACGACTACCCCGTCACCGACCGCGCCGTCGATGTCCAAGTCGTCAGCCTCCGCCGCAAACTCGGAGCCTTCGGCGAACGTCTCGAGACCGTCCGCGGCGTCGGCTACCGGATGCGCGGCTGATCCGCCACCCCTTTCCTCTGTCCCCTCTGCCCCACCTGCTCCCCATGAAACACCGCGACCTTATCCTTCTAGCGCTCCCCGTGAGCATCCTTGCCCTTGTGGCCCTTGCCGTGGGGCTGCTGGTGGTGCAGTTCCGCGCCTTCGAGCGCTCCTACATGGACGATGCGCGGGAGAACCTCGCCCAGCGCACCCGCTTCATCGCCGAATTGCTCCTGCCCGACCTCCGGCGCGGCGACGTTGCCTCCGTGGCGAAGCGGATCGACTTCTTCCGCGGCAAGCCACTGCGCATCACGGTCATTGACGCAAAGGGCACCGTCGTGGCCGATTCCGACGCCAACGCCTCGCGCCTCGCCAACCATGCCGACCGCCCGGAGGTGGCCGACCCCGCGGAACCCGATGGCTTCGTGACCCGCTACTCCGTGACGATGCACGCCTGGCTCCTCTATCACGCCATCCGCGAAGAAGGCTGGACCATCCGCGCCTCGTTGCCCATGTCCGCCGTCGGCGGCGCCGTCAGCCAAGTGCGCCTCACCGTTGCGCTCGCGCTGTTGTTGGGCGCGGGGCTTGCCGGCGGCGTGGCGCTCTACCTCTTCCTGCGGGTGCGCCCGCACTTCAACGCCCTCCAAAACTCCGCCGTCGCCATCGCCCGCGGCCGTTTGGAGACGCCCATCAGCGTGCCCCACGTCGGCCCCCTGCGCGAATTGTCCAAGGCCGTCGCGGTCATGGCCCGCCAGCTCCGCAGCCGCATTGACGACCTCCGCCGCGAGCGCAACGAGTTCGACGCGCTCTTCAACGCCCTGCGCGAACCCCTCCTCCTCGTCTCCCACACCGGCGAAGTGCTCTCCTCCAACCGTGCCGCCGCCCGCCTCTTCGGCGAAGCGATCCGTCGGCCCGGCTTCCGCATCGAGCGCACCGTCTGCCCCGAACTCGTGGCCTACGTCCGCAACGCCTTCGAGGCCCCCACGCTCCACGGCCGCGAAATCCCCTTCGATGATGGTGGCACGCCCCGTTCGCTCTTGGCCCACGCCGTGCGCATGGAGCGCGAAGGCACCCTTTGCATCCTCCTGTTGCTGACCGATCTCACCGACCTCCGCCGCTTGGAGGGCTTCCGCACCGACTTCGTGGCCAACGTCTCCCACGAGATCAAGACCCCGCTCACGGCCATCCTCTCCACCGTCGAAACCCTCACCGACACCCCGCTGGATGATGGCGGCCGCGCCAAATGCCTGGAAATCCTCGCCCGTCAGGCCCGCCGACTCAACGACCTCGTGCAGGACATCCTTTCCCTTGCCGCCATCGAGCGCCGCCAGACCGCGGCCCCGGAAGACTTCGCCCCCGTGCGTTTGGATGCCGTGGCCGCCGATGCCTTGGCCCTTTGCCAAGATGAGGCCGAACGCGCCGGCGTGACCCTCACCCTCTCCCCCGAAACGCTCCCGGCCCTCTCCGTGAAGGGCGACGCCCGGCTTTTGGAGCAATCCGTCGTCAATCTCATCGGCAACGCCCTGCGCCACTCCGGCAGCCCGACGGTTGAGATCGGCCTGCGGCGCGAGGGCTCCGACGCCCTCCTCACCGTCCGCGACGAAGGATGCGGCATCGCCGCCGAAGATCAGCCCCGCCTCTTTGAGCGCTTCTACCGCGTCCACAAAGACCGTTCCCGCGAAAAGGGCGGCACCGGCCTGGGCCTGGCCATCGTCAAACATATCGCCCTGCTCCACCGCGGCATGGTCGATGTCGTCTCCGCCCCCGGGCAAGGCGCCTGCTTCACCCTCCGCCTCCCGCTGGCCAATCCATCCGCGCAGAACGCCTGACCCCCTCCGCGCGGGGGCGCCGCGCGGCGCGCAAAATCCGCGTGCCGCAAAAACCTCTTGACTTTTCAAGAGGAATAATCGATACTTTCATACCGATTTGCCGATTGAACCCATAAAGGAGAAAGCCCATGGCAACGAAGAAAGCCGCCGAAAAGGCACCCGCGAAGGCTGCGGCCCCTGTGAAGCCCGCCAAGCCCGTGGTCGACGAGGAGGCGCAACTCAAGGAATTGGATGCGCTGATGGAGCGCGTGAAGAAGGCTCAGGCCATCTACGCCACCTACACCCAGGAACAGGTCGACAAGATTTTCCGCGAGTGCGCGCTTTCCGCGTGTGCCCACCGCATCGAGCTGGCCAAGCTCGCCGTTGAGGAAACGGGCATGGGCGTGGTCGAGGACAAGGTGGTGAAGAACCACTTCGCCTCCGAATACATCTACAACTCCTACAAGAACGTCAAGACCTGCGGCGAGCTGGAGTACGACGCGACCTACGGCATCCGCCGCATCGCCGAGCCCATCGGCATCATCGCCGGCATCGTGCCCACCACGAACCCCACCTCCACCGCCATCTTCAAGGCCCTCATCGCCCTGAAGACCCGCAACGGCATCGTCTTCAGCCCCCACCCGCGCGCCAAGCGCGCCACCTATGAAGCGGCCATGATCATTGAGCGCGCCGCCGTCCGCGCCGGCGCCCCCGAAGGCATCGTCGGCTGCATCAAGGAGCCCACGATGGCCCTCTCGGCCGCGCTCATGCACCACAAGCACACCAACCTGATCCTCGCCACCGGCGGCCCGGGCATGGTGCAGGCGGCCTACTCCTCCGGCAAGCCCGCCCTCGGCGTGGGCGCCGGCAACACCCCGGCCCTCATCGACGAGACCGCCCACTACAAGATGGCCGTCTCCTCCATCCTCATGTCCAAGACCTTCGACAACGGCATGATCTGCGCCTCCGAACAGGCCGTCATCGTCGTCGATTCCATGTATGAGACGGTGAAGAAGGAGTTCATCGAGCGCGGCGCCTACATCCTCTCCCCCGCCGAGCGCAAGAAAGTCTCCGCCACCATCTTCGTGGACGGGCACCTCAACGCCAAGATCGTCGGCCAGCCCGCGTGGAAGATCGCCGAGATGGCCGGCATCTCCGTGCCCAAGGAAGCCAAGGTGCTCATCGGCGAGACCAAGGAAATCACCATGGGCCCCGAAGAGCCCTTCTCCCACGAGAAGCTCTCCCCCGTGCTCGCGCTCTACCGCGCCAAGAACTTCGAGGAAGGCGCGATCATGGCCAAGAAGCTCATCGAAGGCGGCGGCCTCGGCCACACCTCCGTGCTCTACACCTCCCCCGCGAACACCGACCGCATCAAGGCCTACGGCTCGCTGGTGAAGACCGGCCGCGTGCTGGTGAACATCCCCGCCTCCCAGGGCGCCATCGGCGACCTCTACAACTTCAAGCTCGCCCCCTCGCTGACCCTCGGCTGCGGCAGCTGGGGCGGCAACGCCGTCTCGGAAAACATCGGAGTGAAGCACCTCATGAACATCAAGACCATCGCCGAGCGCCGCGAGAACATGCTTTGGTTCAAGGTCCCGCCGAAAGTCTACTTCAAGTACGGCTGCCTGCCCTTCGCGCTCCGTGAAATCAAGGACCGCAAGCGCGCCTTCCTCGTCACCGACAAGCCGCTCTTCGACCTCGGCTACACCGAAAAGGTCACCAGCGTCCTCGAAGACATGGGCCTTGACGTGGAGATCTTCTACGAGGTCAAGCCCGATCCGGACACCGACACCATCGAAGAAGGCCTCTCCCGGATGAACTCCTTCAAGCCCGACCTCATCATCGCCCTCGGCGGCGGCTCGCCCATGGACGCGGCCAAGATGATGTGGCTCCGCTACGAGAATCCCGACGCCCGCTTCGAAGACATGGCCATGCGCTTCATGGACATCGAAAAGCGCATCTACACCTTCCCCAAACTCGGCGCCAAGGCCATCATGGTGGCCATCCCCACCACCTCCGGCACCGGTTCGGAAGTGACGCCCTTCGCCGTGGTCACGGATTCCCGCACCCACAAGAAGTATCCCATCGCCGACTACGCCCTCACCCCCGACATGGCGATCGCCGATCCTGAGCTGGTGCTCTCCATGCCCCGCGGCCTCACCGCCGCCTCCGGCATCGACGCCCTCACGCACGCCCTCGAGGCCATGGTCTCCGTGCTCTCCACCGAGTGGTCCAACGCCCTCAGCCTGGAAGCCGCCCGCCTCGTCTTCAAGTACCTCAAGCTGAGCTACGACGAGGGCTCCTCCAACAAGAAGGCCCGCGAGAAGATGCACTACGCCTCCAACATCGCCGGCATGGCCTTCGCCAACGCCTTCCTCGGGCTCTGCCACTCCATGGCCCACAAGCTCGGCGCGAAGTACAACATCCCCCACGGCATCGCCAACGCCCTGCTCATCTGCGACATCATCCGCTACAACGCGGTTGAGAATCCCACCAAGCAGGCGATCTTCCCGCAGTACACCTATCCCATGGCCCGCTCCCGCTACGCCCGCGTCGCCGACGTCCTCGGCCTCGCCTACGGCAAGAGCGACGCCGAGAAGGTGGAAGCCCTCGTCCAGGGCATCGAAGCGCTCAAGAAGTCCGTCAACATCCCCGAGTCCATCCAGGCCTGGGGCGTCCCCGAAGACGAATTCCTGCGCAACCTCGACGCCCTCTCCGAGGATGCCTTCGACGATCAGTGCACCCCGGCCAACCCCCGCTACCCGCTGATCCCCGAAATCCGCGAGATCTACCTCAAGGCCTACTACGGCCCGAAGTACAAGGCCGCCGAGGGCGCTCCCAAGATCATGTGAGCCTGACGCTCCGGCAAACCAAAAGGGCCTCCCGCACGGGAGGCCCCTTTTTTGTCGCCTCGGCCCAACACCGCCGCATCGCGAAACGTCACGGCGCCGGCCGCATCACCTTCTCAAAACGAAAATAAGCCTCCCGGCCCGGAATCGGCGCGCCGGAAGCGTCGCACACCTCGGGCGCCTCGGGGTCCCGATGGTGCGGATTGAAAAACTCGACAATGTGAAAACCGCACTTATTCACATAAAAGTGAATGTTTCGCCGCTCGAAATAGGGCGTTATCGTCTGCCAAACCCTCGCCTCGGGATAATGCGCCTCGATGGCCCTCCACGCGGCAAGCCCCAACCCATGGCCATGCCACTCCGGCGCAATGAAAAAGAGATCGAGCGAACAACGCCACCGCCCAGCCTCCGCCGAAACCACCGCACCGCCGACCCGCTGCCCCTGCCAAACGACATGGAACGCCTCGGCCCCCGCCGCATGACACGCCTCCCGAACCTCCTCTTCGGAAGGAATGGGATCGCATTCCCCAAAGGTTTCTTTGAGCGCGATGGAAAAAGCCGCCTGCATCCTTCGCGCAAACGAAGGAAGGTCTTCCGAATGGATCGGCTCCAAGGTGACAAGGGCGTGTGGTTCCGTCATCGCTGCGCTCCTTCACTGTCCGGGGGCCATCCCCGAACGACGCCCTGAGCATAACACAATCCGGCCCAAAATCCATGCCCCCATTTGACGCCTTCGGCCAGCTTCTCCGCGCTACGGAGCATCTCCCCTCGCCCCCTACCGCAGTTCGAGGCGAGATACAGTGCATCACACATGGGGAGACTCCGCCCCCAAAACAAAAAGGGGCCTCCCCGCGAGGGGAGACCCAAAGGATGGCAACCGTCAGGCAGTGCGCTCACTCGGCGAGCGCCGCGGGCGGATGGCCCACCAGCGTGTCCGGGGCGACGGCGCACGGCTCCTCCCATGCCGGGAGCTCCACCGCGACGCGGTGCGCAAGGTCACGGCTGGAGGTGCCGACGGCGAGGGTGAAGGTGCCGGCCTCATGGCGCCAGCCGGGCAAGGCCACGTCCCAATAGGCGAAGGCGCGAGGCTCCAGCGTGAGCTCTGCGGTCCCGGTTTCGCCGGGGGCGAGGCGAAGTTTGGCAAAAGCCTTGAGCTGACGCGGCGCACGCGGCACAGGGCCTTGGGCCGGGGGCTCAACATAAACCTGCACCACGGCGGCGCCGGCACGTGCGGAGGTGTTGGTGACAGGGACGCGGAGCGTCACCCCATCGCCGCGCACCTTCGCCTCGGGCGTGCCGAAGGCAAAGGTGGCATAACCCAGGCCGTAACCGAAGGGGAAGAGCGGGGCGATGGACTTGGCGTCGAACCAACGATAGCCCAGAAGGAGGCCTTCCTTGTGCTTTGACGCATCCGCCTTGTAGCAATCCAGCGCATGGGCGGGGGAATCGGCCAAACGCCGCGGCCACGTGCAGGTGAGGCGGCCGGAAGGCTCGCGCTTGCCGAGGAGCACATCCGCCAGCGCATGGCCCGCCTCCTGTCCGGAATAAGACATCAACAAGAGCGTCTTCGCCTGATCCGCCCACGGGAGCTCCAGCGGCGAACCGGCATGGAGGACAACCACGGTGCGGGCCTTTTCGCGCAGAAGGGCGGCAATGGATTCGTTCTCACCCGGCGCGAGCAACAGATCCGGGCGGTCGCCGCCCTCGCATTCCAAGGCACGGCCCCACCCATGGCGGGTGCCGGGCATGAGAATCACGGTGTCGGCCTTCTTCGCCTCGGCAAGCAGGGCCGACACATCGACGCCGCGCTCGGAGGGCAGACGCCAGCCAAAGGCCAGCACGGCGTCGCCGCCGGCCTGACGGTATTCGAGGACAAGGTCATGCTCGCTCCCCGCCGCGAGGTCAATCTCGGCGGAACGGGTACGGGCGGCGCCATCCTGCCAATCATCGATGAGCGGCTTGCCGTCGAGCACCAGACGTGCGCCATCGTCACAGGTGAAACCGAAGGTGTAGCGGCCGCTTTCGGGGGCGCGGAAACGTGTGCGCCAGCGCATGGAAAAGTTCGTTCCCTTTTCCTCCTTGGCCAAGCCGGGGGCCCGGATGAATCCGGTGGCGGCAGGCGTGCCGGAAAGGGCGCCGTTGGCGAAACGCTCCCACGTCCAGCCCGCATCGCGCATCCCGGTGTCGTTGGTCTTGGAGGGGTTTTCCGTCAAAAGAATCGCATCCGGGAGCGAACCAAAGGAGGTCTTCGGCGCGGGGAAGGGCACCTGAACGATCTCAACGCCGGGGAGCGCGGCACGCAATCCTTCCAGCGGCGTGATTTCGTAGGGCGGCTTTCCTTCGGCACTCGAACCGCCGCGGCAATGACGCTCGGTGGCGTTGCGCCCAACGACAAGGACACGGCGGAGGGCCTTCGGCGCGAGCGGCAACAACCCGTTGTCGTTCTTCAGCAACACCATGCCGTCGGCGGCGATTTCGCGGGCCAGCGCCTGATGTTCGGGGGTGTTGCGCGCGCCTTTGGCACGGGTGCGGCCATCCAGCTTGCCGAGCTTGGCCTGAACGTAGAGCACACGGCGGGCCATGTCGTCCAACCGGGCCTCGGGCACCTTGCCCTCACGGACGGCTTGGGCCAGCGGCTCCTTGAAATAACGGATGGACTGCCCGGCACTCATTTCCAAATCGGTGCCGCCGAGGGCGCCTTCAACCGTGTCATGCACCGAACCCCAGTCGGTCATCACCAGCCCGGGGAAGCCCCACTCACCCTTCAGCACGCCATTGTTGAGCCAAGCGTTGTGACTGCAAAAGGGGCCATTGAGGCGGTTGTAGGCATTCATCACCGTCAAGACGCCGCCTTCTTTGACAGCCGCCTCGAAGGCGGGCAGGTAAAGCTCGCGCAAGGTGCGCTCGTCCACCTGCTCATCCACGTTTCCGCGGTTCCATTCCTGGCTGTTCGCGGCGAAATGCTTGACGCAGGCGGCCACGTCTTTGGACTGGATGCCCCGAATCACGGGCACCGCCATGCGTGCGGTCAAATAAGGGTCTTCACCCATGTATTCCCAGTTGCGCCCGCACAGGGGGGTGCGTGCAAGGTTTACGCCCGGCCCGAGCAAAATATCCTTGCCGCGATCGCGGGCTTCCGTGCCCATCGCCTCGCCGAAACGGCGGGCAAGCTCCGGGTCCCAAGTCGCCGCAAGCACCGACAATGCGGGGAAGACCGTCGAGGCATCGGTCATGTCGTCCCCGGGGCGAAGTTTGGCGAAGCTCTCCATCCGGAGATCCTGCCGCACCGTGTGCGGCCCGTCGGAAAGCGTGAGCGGCGTGGGGATGCCCTTGGCCGGATTGGCCGCGACGCTCATGGTGCCTTCGCCGTGGGTCAAAGCGACCTTCTCCTCCAACGTCAGGCGATTCAGCACGTCTTCGGCCTGACGCATGGCCGCATCGTCACGCGGCGCACGGCGGGGCCCGGTGGCGGCGCAGGCCGCAAGCCCCACGATGGCGCAGGCAACCGCCGACCCCATCAACCAATGCGAAGCCCGAAATCGCCGGGCCGCCACAGTCTCTTCCTTCGTTTCGCTCATCGCTGTGGAACTCCTTGTGTCTAGGTTATGGTTCCACCATACATCATCCGAATCCCCAACGGCAAGGGCACAAAACCCTTTTTGCGTTTCTGCCTACCAAAGAACGCAGGCCCCACGCCGTGCGCATGGGGTCTGCCTGAACCTCGTTGGAGGGGAAGGTCAAAGAACCTTGGAGAGGAAGTCGCGGACGCGGGGATTCGTCTGCGCCCCGAAAAAGGTCTCGGGGGCGCCCTCGGCGGCGATGCGGCCGTGATCCATGAAGAGGATACGGTCGGCCACCTCGCGGGCAAAGGCGATTTCGTGCGTCACCACCACCATCGTGAGGCCCTCGCCGGCAAGCTCCTTCATCAACGCCAGCACTTCGCCGACCATCTCAGGGTCGAGGGCGGAGGTGGGTTCGTCGAAGAGGATCGCATCGGGGGCCATGGCCAACGCGCGGACGATGGCGATGCGCTGTTTCTGTCCGCCGGAGAGCTGGGGCGGATAGGCGTCGCGGCGGTCGGCCAAGCCGATGCGCCCCAGCAAGGCCATGGCTTTGGCCTCGGCCTCGGCGCGGGACTGCCGCCCAATGAGCATGGGGGCCAACGTGATGTTGCGCAGGACGGTGAGGTGGGGGAAGAGGTTGAAGTGCTGGAAGACCATCCCCACGCGGGCGCGGTAGCGGTTCACGTCGGCCCGACGCGCCAGCACGCTCTCCCCATGGAAGCGGATGTCGCCGCCGTCGGGGCGCTCCAGCAGGTTGAGGCACCGCAGGAAGGTCGATTTCCCGGAGCCGGAAGGGCCAATCACAAAGACGGCCTCCCCGCGGCGGATCTCCGCATCCACGCCATCCACGGCCGTGTGGGCGCCGAATCGCTTGACGAGCCCACGAACTTCAAGAACCGTATCCTCAGCCATGGCGTTTGAGCCTCCGTTCGAGCATTCCCAGCAGGAAGGTGAAAAGGGAAACCACCGCAAGATAGATCGCCGCGACGGCCAGCAACGGCAGGAACGCCGTGTACGTTTGGCTGCGGATGATGTCGCCGGCCTTCGTCAAATCCATCAAGGCGATGTAGCCGGCCACCGACGTTTCCTTGAGCAGCACGATGAACTCATTGCCCAGGGCCGGGAGGACGTTCCGGAAGGCCTGCGGCAACACGATGTGGCCCATCGTGCGCAGATAGCCCAGCCCCAGGGAGCGGCCGGCCTCGGCCTGGCCTTTGTCGATGGACATGATGCCGGCGCGGATGATTTCGGAGACGTAGGCCCCCGAGTTGAGGCCGAAGGCCACCACCGCCACCAGCACCTTGCTCACGTTCACGGAGCCGAAGATGACAAAGTAGATGATGAGGAGCTGCACCACCACAGGCGTGCCGCGGATGACCGTGAGATAGATCCGGCAGAAGGCGTTCAGCGCCGTGAGCCCGCCCACCGTGTCGTGCGTGGCGCGAACCACCGCCACGGCAAAGCCAATCACCAACCCGATGAGCACGGCGAAGAGGGAGATCTCCAGCGTCGTCAGGAAGCCGTCGAGGAGATAACGCCACCGCTGCCCCTCCACGAAGTTGGTCCGCACGGAGCGGCACAGGCCCTCCCACGCGCTCAGAACCCGCCGGATCACGCCCATCTCCGCGTCGCCGGAGAGGGTCTTGTCCGCGGCGATGGCGGCAAGGCGGGCCCGAAGCGCAGGGTCGGAGGCGACCTCCTCCACGATGTCGGAAACGTCGATGCGTTCCCGCAGTGCCTTTGGGTCATGCGCCTTCTGCCGCCGCATCGCCTCTTCGTAACGCGCGGTCAGGCGGCCCAGCGCCCCGCTGGCCCGCATCGCGTCGATGATGGCGCTGGCCTGCGCGCAGAGCCGCGTGTTGTCCTTGGCGAAGGCAAGAGCATAAGTCTCGCGCACCACCGGTTCGGAAACCAAACGAAGGCCCGGAGTGCGCGAGACAAAAACTTCCGCCGGCTGGCGATCCACCACCGCCGCCTCCACCTTGCCCGTGCGTACGGCGGTGATGGCGAAGATGACATTTTGGAAACGCTCAGGTTCCCCGAAGGTTCGGGTGACAAAGAGATCGCCCGTGGAGCCGCTTTGCACGCCGATGCGGACGCCCTTCAGCTCTTTGGGCGACCGCAACGGGCTTTCCTTGCGCACCACGGCCACTTGGGCCGCCTCCACATACGGCGAGGAAAAGAGCACCTGACGGCGGCGTTCCTCCGTCACCGTGAGCCCCGAGGCGCCAACATCGGCCTTGCCGGTGGCCACGGCGGGGATCACCGCGTCGAAGGCCATATCCTGCACCTCGAGCGGTCGGCCCAGGCAACGGGCCAGCACGGAGGCCAGCGCGGGGTCGATGCCGTCGATGCCGTCACGGACATGATATTCGTAGGGCGGGAATGTCGCCTCGCAAATCATGGTCAAGGGCGGTTTGGAAACGTCCGCCTCGCTCTCGGAACACCCGAGGCAAAGCGCCAAAAATCCCCCCGTCAAAGCGAGGCCAATACGCAAACTTCGGAACACCGCGCGTCCTTCCCAATGTGTGCAACGTTCGGGGCGCACGGATGCGTACCCCGCAGGTGAGAATGCGGGTTATTATACAGGGCGTTCCCCATAAGGGCAAACCCGAACGATGGGAAATGTGTCCAACGCGACGAATCCCGTGACAGCTCGGCAAGAATGGGATATGATGTGAGTGGGGCGTACGGGCTCCGCAGGGCAAAAAAGAAAACCATCATGAACGCAAAGCAATGGATGATGTTGGCGTTGGCCGCACTGGGTGTGGCCTTTGTCCCACAGGCGGGGCAGACAGCCCCTGCCACCGCACCCGAACACGTCGTGAGCGACAAGGAGAGAACCCCGACGGCGCAGGACGCCAAGATGGAATGGTTCCGCGAGGCGCGCTTCGGGCTCTTCTTCAACTTCGGGCTCTATTCCTACTATGGCGGCATCTGGAAGGGACAGGTGCGGATGTCGAACCGTTGCTCCGAATGGATGATGATCGCGGCGCGGGCGCCTGTGGCGGAATATGCCGCGGCCGCAAAGGTCTTTGACCCTCAGGGATTCGATGCCGATGAGTGGATCCGCACGGTTCGGGAGGCGGGGGCGCGTTATGTGGTCTTCGACGCGAAGCACCACGATGGCTTCGCCCTGTTCCGCACGGAGGCCAGCCCCTTCAACATTGTGGACGCCACCCCGTTCGGACGTGACCTTGTGGCCGAAATCGCGGCCGCCTGCCGGAAATACGGCGTGAAGTTCGGCATCTACTATTCCCAGAATCTCGATTGGCACCACCCCGGAGGCGGCGGTGGCGGGTGGGACCCCGCGCAGAAGGGACGCATGGAGGATTACCTCGAAACCGTCTGCATCCCCCAACTGCGCGAACTCCTCACCAACTACGGCAAGGTGGACATCCTGTGGTACGACATCCCCAACGGCGTCCCGCAGGCCTACGCGGAGCGCATCGACCGCATGGTGCGTGAGCTCCAGCCGGAGATGATCATCAACAACCGCCTCCGCCACGGCATCCCCTACGACATCCAGACGCCGGAAAACTTCGTCCCGGCCACCGGCCTCCCCGGCGTGGACTGGGAAACCTGCCTCACCTTCAACCACAGCTGGGGCTATTCCGCCACCGACCACGACTGGAAGAGCGCCCGCGACGTGTTGCACTACCTCTGTGACACCGCCTCCAAGGGCGGGAACCTCCTGTTGAACCTCGGGCCCGACGCTTACGGCATCATCCCCCGCCCCTGCGTTGACCGCCTAAAGGCGATCGGCGCATGGCTCGGACGCAACGGTGAGGCGATCTATGGCACGCAAGCTTCGCCCTTCCCCTTCCTGCCGGACTGGGGGCGCTTCACGCTCCGCCGGGGGGCCGATGGGCACGACACGCTCAACGCCATCGTCTTTGATCCCCCCTCCTCGGGAGAACTTCTCCTCCCCGGCCTTGTCTCCCCCATCCGCGGCGCTTGGCGCCTCGGCGCCGAGGGAAGGATTCCCTTGGAGATTCGCGCCGACGACGCCATGGGCCCCTCCATCCGCTTGGACAAGGCCGCCGGCACACTGCAAGACTTCGTGGTGACCATCGCACTCGAAGGCCGTGCCAAACTGTCGGAAACGATTCTCCCGGCCGCCGATGGTTCCGTTGTGTTGCCCCCGCGCCTGGCCAAATGTCACGGCGGCCTCCGCTTGAACGAAATGAACATCGCCGGGCTCAAAGGAAGCGAAGAGTCCCTCGGTTACTGGACTTCGCCGAAGGCCGGCGCCGCGTGGACCTTCCGCACGCAGCGCCCCGCCCGATATGCGGTGGAATTGCGCTACGGCGCCCCCGCCGCCTCCGACGGCAGCGTCATCGCGTTGGTCTTTGGGGAGCAAGCGCTTCCATTCAAGATTCGCCCCACCGGGAATTGGACGCGCTTCACCGCCGCACGTGTGGGAGAGATTGCCCTCCCCGCGGGCACGCACACCCTCTCGTTGCGGCTTGACCATCTCCAAGGCGAAGGCCCCTGCAATGTCGGCACCCTCCGCCTAATCCCCCTCCCGGCAGAACCCTCAAAGCCGTAAGAACCCAACCTGCACGGATTTGGTTCATTCAGACGAAAGGACCCCACACCATGGCATCACTTCCCGCTTCACGGCGTTCCTTCCTTACGCTTTCGGGACTCGCGCCGATGGGACTCTTCGCAGCGTCAAACGCGCCATCCGTCGCCCCTTCGCCACAGACCGCCGACACCATTGTGACCTTGGAAGGGGCGCGACTGACCGTGCGCTCCCGAATGATTGCAAAGCCGTGCCGCCTAACGGTGATTGGCGATGCGCATTACGCGACGGACGATGCCCGCGGGGAACCTTTTCGGAAACACTCCAAAAGAATGTCCGGAGGCCCGCAGAAGATGGGCCCCCTGCGTCAAAAGATGCAAGCGGCCAAGGCGGCGGGGTGTGACGCCGCCCTCCTGCTTGGAGATATCCTGAATTTCCCAAGCGAGGCCGGCGCCGAAGAATTGGCCGCGGTCATCCGTGAGGCGCCCCTTCCCTGTCTGTACACCGCCGGAAATCATGATTGGCACTATGAAGGCCTGCCAGGCCCCGAAGTCTCCCTCCGGAAAGAATGGATCGACAAGCGCCTGCGTCCGCTCTATGGCGGGAGGGACCCCATGGCCTACGCGGAGCGTTTCGGAGATCTAAAAGTGCTGATGGTGGATGATTCCACCTACAGCATTCTGCCGGAGCAACTGGACTTCATCCGCCGAGAGCTGGCGGACGGCGTTCCAACAATCTTGGGCGTTCACATCCCCCTCTATGTTCCCTGGCGGCGGGATGACATCTTTTTTGGCGTGGGCCATCCCGATTGGAATGCCGCTCACGACCCCTACCATCAGATTGAGCGCCGCGAACGTTGGCCGGAGGCCGGACACACGGAGGTGACCTTTGCCTTCCGGCGTGAACTCCTCGCCTGCCCGCATCTGCTGGGCGTCGTCGCCGGGCATATCCACACCCAAAGTCTCGACCTTTTCGACGGGAAGTTCCAATTCGTTCTCCCCAAGGCGACCCCCTGCGAACTCCTGTTCCTTCCCCGCTGAAGCCGACATGAAGAGGATCGCCGCATCTGTTCCACGAACACGAGCCCCCATCGCACCCCTTTTTGACCTACCAAAGAATTGGACACGCTCATGATGATGAAGAAACGGTGGTTCCGCCTTGCCATGTTGTTGATTTGGGTCTGCTCCGGATTTCTCGGCGGGGCCGCTTGGGGACGTGACGAGGGGCCATGGGGCCGCCGAACGCGTCCGCAGGAAAACGTGCCACCGGAGCAACAAATGGGCTTGCCGAGTGTTCGCGTGACGGCAGACACCTTCGACAAATCCGTCACCCGAACAAAACCGCGTTTCAAGGGCCCCTTCACCGTGGGAATCGTCTTCGTGGACTTCCCGGATTGTGAAACCATCGACGTGGAAGCCTGCCTAAAGCGGCAAAGTGAGGGCGCCGAAACGTATTACAAACGTTACACGTTGAATCAATGCTGGCCGGTTTTCAAGGTTCTGGGTGTCTATCGTGCACCAAACCCATTGGGTTATTACGTGAAGTACGATACCCGAAACAACCTGATCGGAAGCTCCTCGGCCGAAGAGGTCTCCGCGCGTGTGGGGGAATTGTGGCGGGATGCGTTTCGGAGCGTCAATCCGCAAGGCTCTTGGGGGAAGCCGAAAGAAACGGTGGATGTCCGTGTTCTTGCCTACGCGACCAAACGTCTGCCCGTGACCCGGGAAACGCCCGCGCAGACACGCATCCTTGACCGACTCCCCGCTTTGCGGAAACAATATCCCAAGATAACGCTCCGCCAATCCGAGGCGGAACTCTCCGCCATTGGTTGGCAGGAACATCGCAACGGCGAACGCGATCTCCTTGAAGACTATCGCCCCGCCCGCGCGATTGCATGGGGAGATCCCCTATGGCCCAACTCGCGCGTCATCGTGCAAGCCGAAGGAAGCGCCTCCACCATGATCCACGAACTTGGCCACGTGCTGGGGGCGCCCGACACCTATCACGCGCCGGAACGCAACGACGGTCTGCCCGGCAACCCCGTCATCGCCGGGGGCGGCCCCACCGCGCCCCTCTATTGCCGCTATCGCTATTGCGGCCTGCTTGGGCCGGATGCCTACCCAATCGTCCGAAAAGACACAACGCTCCGTTTGGCGCCACGCTGGGGAACCTTCGACGGCTCCGCCCCTCTCGGGATTTTCATCCCCACGGAACACCCCAACTATCTCCTGCACTTGGAATATGAACCCAGCGCCGACCACGCCTTCGGCGCGACCCGCGACAAAGAGGGCATCGGAAAGATCTCGGGCGAACACTCTCCCCTTGGCGGAATCTACCTCTATTACATCAATGTGACCCAAGGCGATCCCTACCATGGGCCCCCGGACCTCGTCTATTCTTACCGTAAGCGAGACCCCCACTTCCGCGGCGTCACCGAGCCATCTCCCGGCGCCGCCGGAAATGATGTCGGCCCCCGACGCCGGCGAACGCAGGAAAACCCTCTCGCGATTTTCCGCGAGGGTGATTCCTTTGACGCGACGAGCGATCCCGCCAATCTCCTCCCCAACCTTTTGCCCACGGGAGTGACCCTCACCTTTGGCCCGCAAACCGCCGAAGGCGCCGAAGTGACCATCGGTATGCCCACTCGCCGATTGCAAGGGCAAGAGCTCCGCCGCTCCCTCCTCCCCGTCCTACGTTTGGAGCCCATCACCGAGCTGCTGCCCACCAGCTTCCGCGCCTCCTTGACCGTCCGTTTCCGCGGAGAGCCGACCTTTGCGGACTTCGGCTTCTGTTACGGGCCCGCGCCCAATCCCACCGTGCGCAACGCCCTCTGTCCTCTGTGGGGCTTTTCGGATTGGCGTGACACGGCACGCATCACCGGCCTGCGCCCCGGCTCCACGCTTTACGTCCGTGCCTACGCCCGGAATGCCCTCGGCGTGGCCTATTCTCCCGAATGCCACAAAGTCACCCTCCCCTCCTCCGTTGAGGAAGTGCCTCCCCTCCTGCTCGACCACTACCACGTGCCCCTCATGAGCGGACATTACGACCGCGACGGCTACATCTACAACCACACCGGAGCCGCCGCATTCCTCAAACTTATGGCCCTCTTCCGCAGACCTCTTGATGGTTCCCGCCCATCCGCAAAGGATGGCTTCTCCTATGATCGGCTCCACCCTGCCCCGGGGGGCCCGCTCCCTCCACGGCCAGAACGCCGTTACGGCCCCACCATCACCGATCTTACGGCCGCTTACGCCAAAGCGATCGAACTCGCCGAAGCGGCCGCCCTCTTTTCGGGGCCCTTCCCGGAGGATTTCGATCAACGCATCGCCAAAACGCTCCGCCTGCGGCAGACCTCAACCATGCTCCCGCCCGCGCTGGCGCAGGCTGCCCGGAACGCCGGCCTCACACCGGCCCAAGCCAAAGCCCTGATGGCGCCTGTCGTGCCGTTGGAGCCCCTCTCCCTGCAGCTCCTTCTGCCGCGCATCCAAGCCTCCCTCCGGGCTTCGCTCCCCGTGCTCTGCGTGCGCGCCTCCACCTTTGAATCCAATCGACGCTACGGCCTCTACACCTGCCTCATCGATGGATGGCGCCCGAACCCGGACGATCCCGCCAACCCTATCCTGCTCCACCTCAATTTTCCCACCGGCTACGACCGCAACCCCTCCACCAACCGCCCGACGGGCTGGTATGCGCCTGACATCCTCTTCGATCACACCGACGCCGGGAAACTGATCTTCCTCAATCCGCCCTCTCGCCGCTGACCCCAACGGCTCGCCGACCCTCCTGCGGCGTCACGTCATCGCCGCTGGGGGCGCCAGACTTTGACGGTGAGGGTTCGCCGACCCCAGCGAAGCGCGGCTTCATGGGTGGGAAACCACAAATCGATGTGCGCGCCCTGAATGGCCGACCCTGCATCCTCGCCGCGGGCGTAGCCGTAGCCGGGCACTTGAAAGACCGTGCCATAAGGGTAGCGGCGGCGATCGACGGCCGCGGTGCCGTGGCGCGTCTCGGTGCCGGTGGCGGTGACGCCCACCTCCTTGCGGTGCCCCTTGAGGGGCCCGGAACTGTAGACGGGCGTGCCAAGGCGGAGCCAACTGCGCTCCCAACCGCAACACTCGCCGCAATCGCAATAGCCGGTGGTGAGAATGCGCTCATAGGTGGGCTTGACCCCGCGCGGGGGGCGGATGCCCGAACAGCCGAGAATGCCGGCCAACACCGCGCAAAGCGCCACCCCTGCGACACCGCGAAACCTCCGGCCCCGGGGCCCAAAAAGACCCCGGCGGCACAGCGGTTCGTCGCGCGTCCCCGCGTCCATCGTTCGTGCGCGTCCCCGTTCGGGGCGCCGTTTACGGCACTTGCACCGCCACGCCGGCCAGCGCACGGCCGGCGGCACGGCAGGCTTCGAGGGTGGCTTCGTCGGGGACGAAGCGGCAGGTGATCGGCTCACGCAGGAGCGTGCAGCCCATGGCCTTGAGATAGCCTTCCGCCTCTTCGGCGCCCTTGCTGGCCCAACCATAGGAGCCAAAGGCGAAGGCCGTCTTCCCGGCGGGCTTCAGGCCGCGGGCGTAGGTGAGGCAGGCGGCGACGCGAGGCATCAGCCCCTGGTTGAGCGTGGGGGTGCCCACGGCAAAGGCGGCGCAGTCCATCAGCTCGGTGATGACTTCGGTGTCGCCGACGACGGAGAGGTCGAGCAGTTTCACCTCGGCGGGCGTTTCGTTGGCGCCTTGGGCGACGGCCTCTGCCATGCGGCGGGTGCTCTGCCACATGGTGGAATAGAGCACGATGACCTTGCGGGCGGGCTTGCTGACGCGCCAATCGAGATACGCGGACAGAATGCGGTCGAAGTGCGCGCGCCAAATGACGCCGTGCGAGGGGGCCACGATGCGGAGCTTCAGGCCCAAAAGTTTCTTCGCGGCCGTCTCGACGGGGCGGGCGTAGGGGAGGACGATGTTGGCGTAGTAGGTCTTGGCCTCCTGCATCACCTCTTCCATGTTCGCCTCGTCATCGAAGCGGCAGGAGGTGGCGTAGTGCTGGCCGAAGATATCCATCGAGAAGAGGATCTCCTCTTCCTGGAGATAGGTCACCATGCTTTCGGGCCAGTGGCACATCACGGTGTCGAAGAACTGCAAGGTGCGGCCGCCCAAATCGAGCGTCTCGCCCTCCTTGACCACCTGCCAGCGCCAACCTTCCGTGGCGTAATGGCGCTCAAGGGCGTCCTTGCACTTGGCGTTGCAGACCACGGTGGCGTTGGGGCACGCGGCGACCATCGCGGGCAAGGCGCCGGAGTGATCGGGCTCGGCGTGGTTGCAGACGAGGTAGTCCACCTCCGTCAGCGGGCAGAGCGCCGCGACGTTGCGCTTGAGGCTTTCGGCATAAGGGCCCTTGACCGTGTCGATGAGGGCCGTCTTCCCGGCGCCTTTCACCAGATAGGCGTTGTACGAGGAGCCGCGCTTGGTCTGATAACCATGGAAGTCGCGCACGGGCCAATCCACATAGCCCACCCAATTCACGTTCGAGGCAAGTTCGGTGTTCATCTGAGACTCCTTTCGGCTGAAAACGCTTTATAGTATAGCACGACTGCGTCCGCCGGGAGGCACCCCGTTTCCAACCGATGGAAACGCTGGGCCGCACGCCGTCTTCGTGCTAGGATGGTTCCGTCGCAAAGAAAGGATGTGCCGATGAGACGAATCGCCGTTGTGCTCCTGAGTGCAGCCCTCTGCGCCGGGACCCTGTCCGCGCTGACGCAGGAGGATTACGCCCGCTCCGAAAAGGTGTGGGACGCACAAAAGCACGTCTATGAGGGTCGCGTCCAACCCCAGTGGCTCGCCAACGGCGCCGGATTCTGGTTTGAGACGCGGACACGCGCCGGCCGACGCTTCCGCCTCGTGCGATGCGCCGATGGCCGCCGTTGGGAGGCCGAGACGAAGGAAGCCCTCGCCGCCGCCGCGAAAGCCGACGCCCCGCAACTCGCCGAAGCGCTCACCGCCCCGCCCGAATCCAAGCCCACGCCCCCCGCCATTGACCGCTCCCGTTCCCCGGACGGAAAGTGGCAGCTCTTCCTGCGCGACCATAACCTGTGGCTCCGCGGAACCCAACCGAAAGACGCCCCGCCGCCCGTCCAGCTCACCTACGATGGCTCCAACGATTTCCCCTACGAGCTCGCCTCCGCCGAATGGTCGCCCGACAGCACGCGCGTGGCCGTCAATCGCCTCCGCCGGGCACCGCCGCCCATCCTTCCCCTGCGCACCTCCGCCCCCAAAGACGCCCTCCTCCCCAAACTCCGCGAAGTGGGCTACGCCCGCCCCGGCGATGCCCTCGATTTCCGCCTCCCCACCCTCATCGACATCCCCAACCGCCGCGTCATCCCTCTCGACCACGCGGGCCTTTCCCCGCAATACTGGCTCTCGCCCCCAAAGTGGCGCCCCGACGCCAACGCCTTCACCTTTGAATTCATCCCCCGCGGCTTCGGAAGCTTCCGCATCGTCGAGGTCTCGCGCGACGGCGTGGCCCGCGACCGCGTGGACGAGCGTTCGGACACCTTCGTGCCCCATTCCCTGCGCCAACGCCACGACCTCGCCGACGGCCTCTCCACCCTTTGGGTCACCGAACGCACCGGCTGGCGGCAACTGTGGCGCTTTTTCGCCGATGGCCGCCCGCCGCTCCCCCTCACCCGGGGCGACTTCGTTGTGCGCCACATCGTGCGTGTGGATGAGGCCGCCGGAACGGTCTGGTTCACCGCCGGATGCCTGAATCCCGATGAAAATCCCTCCCAGCTGCACCTCTGCGCCGCGCGGCTCGACGGCTCCGGCTGGCGCGACCTCACCCCCGAACCCGCCCACCACGAAACCTTCTTCTCGCCCAATGGCGCCTTCTTCGTGGACAACGCCTCCCGCCCCGACCGCCCGTGGGTCTCCACCCTCCGCCGCGCAATCGATGGCAGCCTCGTCGCCGAGCTCCAAAAGGCCGACATCACCGACCTGCTCGCCTCCGGCTGGGCCCTGCCCCAAGTCTTCCGCGCCAAAGGCCGCGACGGCGCCACCGACATCTGGGGCGTCCTGCGCCTCCCGCCGAAGTTCGACCCCGCCAAACGCTATCCCGTGCTGGAACACATCTATGCCGGCCC
The DNA here is from genome assembly GCA_949282555.1 of uncultured Lentisphaeraceae bacterium. Taxonomy (GTDB): domain Bacteria; phylum Verrucomicrobiota; class Kiritimatiellia; order RFP12; family DVOR01; genus Spyradenecus. Next base: position 93,136 of record CASDPK010000001.1, read on the forward strand.
GCACACCGCCATGGTGCCGGGCGCCTTCGCGGAGGTGGACTACTTCTCCGACATCTTCTGCGCCCTTGGCTTCGTGGTGGTGCGCATCGACGGCATGGGCACCGCTTGGCGCTCCAAAGCCTTCCACGACGTCTGCTGGAAAAACCTGCGCGACGCCGGCTTCCCCGACCGCATCGCCTGGATGAAGGCCGCCGCCCAAGAACGCCCGTGGCTCGACCTTTCGCGCGTCGGCATCTTCGGCTGGTCCGCCGGCGGCCAAAACGCCATGGCCGCCCTCCTTTGGCACAACGACTTCTACAAGGCGGCCATCGCCCTCTGCGGTTGCCACGACAACCGCCTCGACAAAACCTGGTGGAACGAACAATGGATGGGCTGGCCCATCGGCCCGTGGTACGCGGAAAACTCCAACGTCGTCAACGCCCACCGCCTCAAGGGCAAGCTCTTCCTCATCAACGGCGAGGAGGATGACAACGTGGATCCCGCCTCCACCCTTCAGGTCGTCAACGCCCTCATCGCCGCCGGCAAGGATTTCGAGCAACTCTACCTGCCCAACACCGGCCACTTCATCAACGGCCCCTTCGTGGAGCGGAAGATGAAAGACTTCTTCGTCCGCGCCCTTCTCGGCGAAACGCCGCCCGCGTGGCCCGAGCGTTAGCGTCCGGCGAGATCCAGCGACACGGTGCGCAGGCCCAACGTGGCGAGATGCGCCAAGATCGCCGCGCGTTGCGCCAAAACACTTCCGAAGCAGGCGGGCGGCACCTCAATCCGTGCCGCGTCGCCTTGAATCCGCAGGCGGAATGGCGTCGCCCGCGGCAGAAGCCCCCGCAGGAAAGCCTCTCCGGCTTCGGCCGTCTGCAGGGCCTTCTCGGTGAGTGCCGTGCCATAGGGGAAGCGCGTGGCCAAACAGGGCGCGGAAGGCGTGTCGGCACAGGGCAGACCGAGCGCGGCGGCCATCGCGCGCACCGCGGCCTTGGGGATGCCCAGCTCCGCCAATGGCGAGCGCACCCCCCATTCGCGAAGCGCGCGCAGTCCGGGACGATCTTCCAGCAGGTCATCGGCGTTGGTGCCGTCCATCAACGTGGCAAGGCCGCGGGTGCGGGCCAATGCGGCGAACCGCCCGAACAAATCATGCTTGCAGCGATAACAACGATCCGGCGGATTGTCCCGAAGGCCCGGCACCGCGAGCGCATCCACCTCCACGATCTCTTGCGGCACGCCTCCCGCGTCCGCCCCCCACGGGGCGAAAACGGAGCGCATGGTCAGCGCCAACAGCGGAAACGGCGTCTCCCGCCGCAACCCCTCCAGCACCGCCAGCAACAGCGCGGAATCCACCCCGCCGGAATAGGCCAAGGCGATGCCGCCCGCCATCAGCGGACGCAGCGCCGCCCGCAGACGGTCAAGCGTTTCCCGCGCATCCATCGTCAATCATGCGTTGGGCGGCGGCTTGGGCCTCGGCGGCCAAGGCGGCGAAAGGGCGCCCGGAGCGTTCGGCCAAGGCGCACACATCGTCATGCTCGGGCTTCACGCGCACGCCGTCGGGGCCCATGCAACGTTTGACGCGCACCTCCCCCTCGGGCAACTTCACCGTCACCGTCTCACGCGGCAGGCACGTCCGCTCGAGCGGCCACTTCCGCAGACCGATGGCCGGGGTGGCGCGGAAAATGGCGGCCTCCACCTCGGGCAGGCGCGCTTCGTCGGCCAACGCCTGCAACTGATAGGCCGGCCGGCCCTTCTTCATGAAGCAAGGGAGGGTGCAAACGTCACGCGCGCCGGCGGCCAACACCTCTTCGGCGGCCCGCCCCAGCGCCTCACCCGTCACGTCGTCCAAATTCGTGACCACCTGCCACACGCGGTCGGGCGCGGAGGCCTCCTCCAGCAACAAGGCTCGGAGGGCATTGGGGCGGCCGATCTCGCGCGTGCCCAGCCCCACCCCCACCCGCGCCACGCGGAAGGCGGGGGGCAACGTGGCGCGCGTGCGGAAGGTGGCCGCCAGCGCAATGCCGGTGGGCGTCACCAATTCCGTTGGGATCGCGGCCCGGCGCAAGGGGATGCCGCTGGCCGCCGCCAGATTCAGCACCGCCGGCACGGGCACCGGCAATTCGCCATGGGCGCAGACCACGGTGCCGGATCCCTCGGTGAGCCCATCGACCACGCACTCCGGGGCGCCCAGCGCATCGTAGAGCACGCAAGCCCCCACGATGTCGGCAATGGAATCCACCGCGCCCACCTCATGGAAGTGAACCTCACCCACCCCGCATCCGTGCGCCTTGGCTTCGGCCTCGGCGACCCAACGGAAGGCCCGCAGGGCCAATGCCCGCGCACGGTCGGTGAGGGCGCCGCGGGCGATCAGCGCCTCAATGTCCGCCAAATGGCGATGGGGGTGATGATGGGCGTGGTCGCCATGCGTGTGCCCGTGGTGATCATGCTCCCCCGCAACGGAAAAGCGAACGCCCGCCAAACCGTGGGAGGCCCCGCGCGTCACCGTTGTCTCCAAGCCCTCCACGCCCAAACTTGCGAGCGCGGCGTCAAGCGCGGCCTGCGGGGCGCCCAAGTCCAGCAACGCCGCCACCATCATGTCGCCCGCGACGCCGCAGGCGCCTTCCAACCAAAGCGTCATCTCATTATGCCCTTTCCCGAAGACGAAGCATCCGCACGGCGGCGGCCGCGGCTCCGAACCCATTGTCGATGTTCACCACGGTGACCCCTTCGGCACAGGCATTGACCATCGTCAGGAGCGGCGTCAGCCCTTGCAGCGAGGCGCCATAACCCACCGACGTCGGCACGGCCACCACCGGCGCGGCGACCAAACCCGCCACCACGCCCGGCAAGGCGCCCTCCATCCCCGCCACGGCAATCACCACGTCCGCCGCGCGAATGGCCTCCAGCCGCCCCAACAGACGGTGCAGCCCCGCCACGCCCACATCGAACTCACGCGCCACCCGCGCGCCGAAGAAGGCCGCGCACCGCGCCGCCTCCTCCGCCACCGGCAAATCGCCCGTGCCCCCGGTGCACACGCACACGGTGCCAAGCGTGGGCTCGGGCGGCGTGCCGCAAACGTACGTGCGGCTCATCGGGTCGTGATCCCCCGCCCAATCGCAAGCCTTCAGGGCTTCGGCTTGGGCAGGCGACACCCGGGTGGCCAACGCGGCGCCGTTGCGCCGGAGCAATTCCGCGACGATCGCCGTCAGCTGTTCCGGCGTTTTGCCCGGGCCATAGACCGTTTCGGCAAGGCCCGTGCGCGCGGCCCGGCCAAGATCCAGCCGGGCAAAGCCCAGATCGGCGGTCGTCCCGTCCATGTCCATGCGCGTCCTCACGCGTGGCGGCGCAGGGGAAGCGTCAGCGCAAAGCCCGCCGCGGCCACGGCCAGCACGCCCACGGCCCCGGCCAGCAGACCGGAAAGGCCCTCATGCGAAACGCCGGGCAGCAGATAATCCGCGAAGGGGGCGGCCGTGAAGTTTGGCGCGCCGGGCAAAAGGGAGAAGCGCTCCATCGTCCACTCAAAGGCATCCGGGAAGGCAGAGGCAAAGGGCGAGAGCGACAACGCCGCGGCGACCAACGCGGTCAGCGCCACCGTGCCGCGGCGCGGCAACGCCACACCCTCCGCGGGCCGCACCAGCGCCAAAAGGCCCAGCGTCGCCACGCCCTCCACGCACGCCAACGCAAGATGCACGGCCAGCAACGTGCCCACCGCCGAAAGCGGCGCTTTGCCGCACGCCAACAGTTCCACGCCAAGGGCCACGGCCGCCAGCATCACCGACGCGCCGCCCGCCAAGGCCACGGCCGCGCCGCGCGCCCATCCGCGCCCACGCAGCCACGCCGTCAGCAGGCCGCCCACGCCCGCGCCGAGCAGGGCCATATTCAGCACATTGGCCCCCAACATCAGCAAACCGCCATCGGCAAAGAGCAACGTCTGCGCCAGCAGCACCAAGGCCATGCACAGCACGCCGCCGGGCACCCCCAACAGCGCGGAGGCGAAAACGCCGCCGACCAAGTGGCCGGAAACGCCGCCCCACACAGGATAATTCAGCATTTGGAGCGCGAACACCGCCGCGCCCGTCAGCGCAAAATCACCGGCACGCGGGGCCGACGCGGGCCGACGCACGAGAAGCGCCGCCGAAGCCGCCACGCCAACGAGCGAAACCGCCGCCGTCACGGGGCAAACGGCACCAGAGAGCATTTCGGAAGGAATGTGCATAGTGTGATGATCCTTTCTTTTGGAATGATAGCATATGAAGCTCGGCTTCGGGCCGGAAATAATGAAGCCCGCACCCTTTCGCGTCGTCAGACCTCCACGAGCTGATAGGCCCTTGAGCCCAGCCCCAGCGCGGCCGCATGGGCCAGCGTATGCAGACCGTTGCGGCTCTCCATGCGCTCAACGAGGGCCTTCCCGTCGGGCGCGGCATACACGAGATCCACGCACGCTTGGTCGAGCGCCACGGGGTCAAGCGCGCCAAGGATGCCGACATCCTTCATCGTTGGGGCCGCGGGATGGCTGTCGCAATCGCAATCCACCGACAGATGATTCATCACGTTGAGGTACGCCATGGCGCCGGGGCGCGCGTCGCAGACGGCCTTCGCGGCCTCCGCCATCGCCTCCAGGAAGCCATCCTGATCATCCGCCAACCACCGGGCATCCGTCCGCCCCGCCGAATGGATGAGCAACTTCCCCGCCCGGGAGGCGAAACCGATGGAGAGATTCTTCAGCGCCCCGCCAAAACCGCCCATCGCGTGCCCCTTGAAGTGCGACAACACGAGGAACGACGCATAGTCGCGGAAATGCGCGCCCACAAGATCCTGCCGCAACCGCACCGCGCCCTTGGGCGCCGGCAACGTCATCGTGCCGATGCCATCCATGATGTCCACCGTCGCGATGTCGGCCCAGCCATGCTCCACCGCCGCGCGGATATGGTCGTGCAACGTGCCGCGCCGGCCGCCGTAGGCCGTGTTGCACTCCACGATGTTGGCGTCCAGCGCCTGCACCAGCCCTTTCACCAACTGCGGGTTCAGGAAGTGCCGACCGCCCGGTTCGCCGGTGGACACCTTGGCCCCCACTTTGCCCGGAAGCCTCACCCCCAAAGCCGCATAAACCCGTTGCAGCCCGGCGGGGGAAATCTCCCGCGTGAAAAAGACCTTCGGCCCCGTCTTCCCGGCCCACGCGTTCCGACCCTGCGGGGCCGCCGCGGATTGCCCTCCCGAAACCTCTTTCCAGATGCCGTCAAAATCATCGGCCATCGTCCGCCCCGCCGCCAGCGAAGCCAACGACGCCACAAGAAACTCCCGACGCTTCATGGTTCGTCTCCTTTCCATTGATTGTTTTTAATCATACGCCCTGGAGCCGACTCCAAGTCAAGAGGAAATCTTCTCGCATGGGGCGACAATCGAAAGGCTCCGTATCCCGATCCGAAGGACCCTGCATCCCACTCCGGAATGCGGTAGGCCACGACACGTTGCCCACGCCTTCAGACGATCGAATGACGAAGCGAGAAAAAACCGAAGCCGCCCGAGTGGGGCGGCTTCGGTTTCAGCTTTCGCAGGACTTACTGCGCGGCTTCGGCGGCCTTCGCGCTGGGCTGATAATCCACCTTGAAGAAGCGGTATTCCTTGCCCTCGCACGTGATGGACGGCGTGGATTCGCCCCCAACAGGAATCGTCTTCAAGAGATCCCACTTCTCGTCGGAGAGGTTGACCTTACCGCGAACGGCGTAAACCGCCTTATCATTCGCAGCATTGGCAACCGTCTCCGTGACATCGGCAGGCGCAGACGAGGCCGCCGCACGCGCCCTCGACCGGCCGGTGGAGGCAGGCGCAGAAGTCGCCATCAACTTCCAGCTGAGGTTCAACCGTTCATCGGCCACAGAGATACCGCTGACGGCGATGTTGAAATCCGCCCCCTGAAGTTGACCGATCGCAGCCGGATCAAGCGTGTTCAACAGAGCGTTTTCGCTCGCATCCTCGCTGAGGGACACCGCTCCACTCGTGGCATCCACGCCATAGGTCCGCAGGCCGAAGAGCTGGGCCCCATAGGCCGTGAGGGCACGGTTTCCATTGGCATCCGTCGTCCAGAGCGCGACACCCGAGCCGCCGGCATAGGAACCACCAATGTAGTTGTCACACCACTTGGAGAAGTCTCCGGTGACATCCTGGCCACTCTGGCGGCCCTGGAGCCATTCCCAGCTATCGGCAAGCTTGTCGCTGTCCGTATCCACGTCCTGAACGTAGAACTCAACGGCAATGTCCGACCCCTGCAAGCGAGGCTGAACCCCGACCGGATCGTAATAATACCCGTCGAGACTGGCCGCTCCGGTGTAGGCATAGCCCCAAGGCTCCCAAACATCGCGCTGTCCGTTGCCATTGAGGTCGAAATACGCCATCAAGTAGATGGGATCGGCGCTGGGAAGTCCACGGATCTCAACATCGAAGGCCGTGCTCCAGAACTGCTCCTTGCCGCCCTTCAGAATCTTCCGATCCTTGGACATCACCACATAGGGATTGAGCTTGGCGACTTCGGCATTGTCCGCATCATGGACAAGGAGATCGGAGACCGCCGCCGTGGGATTGCCCACAAAGGCCGGCGTGCGATACGCCTCGACAATGATACGGGCGCCATCGAAGTCCTCGTCGGTCGTGAGGACACCGTTGTAGCGGATCTTCGTCCGCACGTAGTAGGAGTCCGCGACCTTGTAGTTCGCCCCACCTTCCGACATGCCGGGGGTGGCGGAATCATTGAGGCCGATGTTGAACGCGCCCTCCAACACCTTGGAGGTGCCATTGTAGGGGTTCAGGCTGAGCGTGTAGGTGTAGGAACCATTGCCGAAGAGCGTGGCCCCGTTCGGGCTGAGTTCGCCCACACCGCGCGGCAGCGTGTAGCGGTAGCGATACTGCTGCTGCCCGCTGGAGACGGAGCCCTCCATCGCGGCAGGCGAAACCCCGCGCACAGTGGCGTTGTAAACCTCCGTGGACGTGATGGAAGCGCCGGACGCATCGCGAATCTTCTGGATCTTCAGCGTGAAGGTCGGCACCTGCACGTTGCTCTTCCACTCGAAGGTCAGCTCGGGATTGTTCTGCACCGCGCCGCCCTTCGGAGAGACCATGGCCGCATTGTCTTCGTCAAGGCGTCCGAAGTAGTTGGTCACCACGGCGATATTGTAATCCGTCCACGTCGGGACGCTGCCGCCGGCGTTGTACACGTTCTCGGGCACCAACCAGACCTTGTAAGAGGTGGCAAGCTGGTTCTTGGCTTCCGTTCCGGGAAGACCCGAGGCACTGGCCGCGAAGATATCGTTCTCCGTGAGGTAGGGCTTCTGGGAGTTGTAAAGCTCCTTGTAAACCACCACCTCAGAGTTCTGCGACGGCTCCGAGCCGGCGATGTTCTCGAACGGCGTGAGCAGGAGGTAGTAGTTCATGCCAACCCCAACGGGGAACTTCGTGGGATCCAGCGGCTTGCCCGTGCTCGGGTTCATCAGCGAGGAACCATCCACGCTTTCAACCGTGCCGGTCTCCGCCTCATTGACCAACTGGTCAAGGATCGGCTTCACGTTCACACGGACGGAGCCGGGAGGCGCCAAGCGCGTGAGCGCCGTGTGCAACGTTGTTCCGGTGGTGTCGAAACCGATATCCACATCGTGCTGATCAGGCACACCGGCAGGCTCATCCTCGTCCCAAGCGCCATTACCATCCAGATCCAAGAAGATGAAGAAGTTGTTCTTCCCTTCACGGAGGTGGCCGGCGATCGGCACCTGAACGGTGTGCAACGCGCCATTTCCGAGGTAAGGCGTCGAGAAGACCACATCAGGCGCACCACCGCCCGTGGAATCCGCAAAGCCCTGGATCACCAGCGTGGCATTCGTCACCGTCAAGGCCTCGAAGTAATCCGCCTTCAGCGTCAGCGAGGGGCGCGGATAATCGTCGCCCGCCGTGGCGGAAGCCGTGTACGTTGGAGCAGTGCGCTTGCCATCGGGCGAGAGGGCCGCGCGCACCTCGGCCCAGTTGCTCCAACCGTCCGCGTCCGGATCCAGCGCGGCGTCGTGCTGATCAACGCTCACGCCGTTCTTGGCTTCCCACTTCTCCTCCATGAAGTCGCCGTCAGTGTAGAGCAAGCCCAAGGTCGGGGCGCCGCGGGTGTTCCACTGAGGCACCTGCGCATCGGGCGTGCCCGTGCCAAGCGTGGAGGCGCGAAGCGGATTGGCGCGGGCACGGAATTCCGCGAAATTCGGCAGCCCATCAACATCCGCATCGACATACGGTCCGTTCTCGCCCTTGTCCGACTGCGGATCAAGGCCGTAGTAGTTCTCCCACCAAGTCGGCAGACCGTCGTTGTCGAAGTCTGTGTCGCGCAGGGCATTGGACTGCGCATAGACCACCGTCTTCAGCCACGACGCTCCGACCGATGTCTGAGGCGTATCGGTCACCGGCGAATCCGGGTCGTAGTCGAACCACGTGGAGACGGCATTGCCATCCTCATCCTTCGGGCCATTCGGATCGTCCGGATCCGGAGTTTCAGGGCTTTCGGGATCCGGCTCATCACCACCCGGATGCTTTGGCCCTTCGGGATCGGTCGGATCGTTCGGGTCAACGGTTTCGCCGGGCTCAAACGTCTTGTTGCCACCCATGGAGGTGTGCTCCAGGACATCAACCACCTTGTTGTTGTCGATATCCACATCCTGAATGTAGAACGATGCCACGGCCTCCGTGCCGGAAAGGATCGGAGCGACGGTCTGCGGATCAAAGTAGTTGCCCGTCGGGGCAGACTTACCCGCAGTGTAATAGCCCCAAGGTTCCCACCGATCACGCTTACCGTTGCCGTTCACGTCGAAGTACGCGATAAGGTAAACCGCCTCGGAGCTGCAAAGACCGCGCAACTGCGCAGAGATCGCCGTGCGCCAGAACGCGCCATTGGCATTACCCGCGGGGCGGACCTTGTCCTTGGCCACAGAGACGCACGGATTGTAACCCGCCGCCTCACCAAGGGCCTCGTCATAATCCAACAAATCATCCACAGAAGCCGCCGCGACGCCGTTGAAGGAGGCGGAGTAATGCGCCTCAATGCGCAGGCGGCTGCCATTCTTCTTCAGGAGGGTGTCCTTCTCGGCATCCCCGGAGAGGAGGGTGCCGGTGTAGTACACCTTCACGGGGAGGAAGTTGGATTCCTGGCGCGGATACCAAGCGTCCGTGCGCTCCACGCCGGCCTCGCGCATCACCACGCGGAAGATACGCTTGCCAGAGACGTCGGTGGAATCCACCGAACCGCCGAGTTCAATCGGATCGGCATTGTAAGGCTTGAGACGGATGGACACCGCGTACTCACCGTCGCCGATATAGGTCTTGCCATCGGCTGCCAGCGTTCCCAGCAGATGCGAGAGGTCGTATTCGTAGATCGGACGACCGGCCGTGCTCTCGACGGGCGTGCCACAAGGCAAATCAGTGCCTTGGAAAACGACGGCGGGCTCCGCCAGCGTTTCAAAGGCGTTCTCGCCCTGAGTCTCATCGCCCTTGGCCGCAGGCTTGAGGGCCTTGGTCTTCCAAAGCGTGAGATCAAAGCTCGGCACACGGACATCGGCCGTCCACCGCACCTTCATGGCGGAAGTATTGTGGAGATACTCACCGGCGGCGGGATGCTCCAAAGAAGCCAACTTCCGCTCAAAGGAGGAGTAGACGTTGGTCACCATGCCGATGCAATAGGGCTCGAGGGCCGCGATATCCTCGGAGTCTTCCATCTCTTCGGGATAGAGGAAGACCTTGTAGGTCGTCGCGCCGAAGGCGCCCTTCGTGCGGGCCGGGAGGCCATTCGGATACGTCTCGGCGATCTGCGCCTCATAGACATAGGGCTTCTTGCCATCGTAGGGCTCGGTGTAGACTTCCACGGCGGGCAAGGCACCCTCAGAATCGGCGACCTGCGTCACGGAGAGGATGTACTTCGCGTTCGGGTCGTAGACGAAGGGCTCCTTGGCTTCCTCGCCGTCCTGGCCCTCCTTGGCCGTCTGGGCGGAGGCCAACAGGGAAGCGGTCGGCACACGGACAAAGCCAGGGGCCGCGGCATCCGTGAGCGTCACGTGCAACGTGCGGTTGTTCTTGTCCCAACCCACGTCCGTGGTGAGCACATCGGGCGTCCCGGCAGGTTCACCGGGATCGAAGACGCCGTTCCCGTTCTTGTCCAAGAAGAGGAAGAAGCGGTTGATGCCTTCGCGCAGGTGACCTTCGGCGGCGTCGCGCACCGTGTAGTTGCACGGGAAGCCATCCGTCGGCAGGTAATCATAGGAGATTGTCAACGTGGAGTCACCGACGGCACCGCCCTCGGCGAACACGCTCGGCATGGTGTTATCGAGCGTCAACGTCACCGCACCACTCTCGTAATCCACGGTACCAACGGTCACATGGGTGACCTTGGACTCTTCGGAACGGGCGGCACCCGTGGCCCCAACAAGCGCACCAGAACCGTTGTCGTAGAAGAGATAGGTGTCAACAAGCGTGATCCCACCGCCCGTGGATTCTGTGGAACCACTCGTCCCATAATTCGGATTATGGTTCACCGCACCGTTGCTCCACTCGTAATAGCGGAGCCATCCCTGGCCAATGGTTCCTCCGGAAACCAACGCCGTGCGGGCATCACGCACCTTGATGGAACCCCGGCAGATTGTGCCGGGCGTCATGTAACCCGAGACCGTGCCGATTTGCATGAAACCCATCGTGATGGAACCCGTGGTTGAACCGCTGGCCGAACGGAACGGAATGACAAACGTTGCGTCAGGAGTCTCGGAAGTCGAGGATTCCGAGTAAGCGTGCAACACAATGTTCACGGATTCCGCCGTTTCAAGATCGCTGACAGCCCCCTCATAATCAATCTTGAAGGAGAGCGCGGGCTGAGGGAATTCGGCGATGCGATTGCCGGCGTTGTCGGAGGTGTGGATGGCTCCGGGATTGGTGCTCCGGCGGCCATAACCGATGTAACGGGCCTCGGACCAGTTGCTCCAGCCATCATTGTCGGGATCGTTCCAAGCATCGTTGCGATCCACGCTCAACACATTGGCATACGCAGCCTCCCAATGATCCTCCATGAAGTCATTGTCGGTGTAGAGCAGGCCGAAGATCCGCTCGCCGCGCGTGCTCCACTGGGGCACGTGGAAGTCCGGCACACCGTTGCCGAGGGTGGATTCCTTGTTGGGATTGGAACGGGCCATGTATTCGGCGTAGTTGGTGAGGTAGTCGCCATCATCGTCGCCATGGGGGCCATTGGAGCCGGTGGCGTCACGCGGGTCAAGGCCGTAGTAGCTCTCCCACCAGTTGGGCATTCCATCGCCGTCGGCATCATAGGTGGAGCCGGCGCCGAAGTTGTCGTAGAGCCACTTGCCACCCACGGTCATGTTGCTCTCGCCATCACGGTCGAACCACGTGGAGAAGCCATCCTCGCCGGGCTTTTCGGGATTGTTCTCGGCAAGCGCGCTGGCAGGGTCGGTAGAAGGCGAACCCGTCCAGCTCATCCGGTCGTACTTCGCAAAGACGTCGCCAAGCAACAACAGATCCGCGGAAGGCATCGTGCTGTAGGCATCGAACTCCAAGTAATTGACGGGATCGAAGGTAATGGTTGAAACGTAGCGGTAGCCATAGGGATTGCCCGTGGTGCGGACGCCAGGATACGACACCGTGGCCGTGACATTGGTGCCTGCGGCATGAGGCGTCCAATAGACCGAGTCGGCGGGCTTCAGGTCGGCGACACTGCCGGAGGGCGCGACCAACTTGGGCGAACCCTGAACGTAGGTGATTCCCGCAAGAAGCCACGGATAGTCGCGCTCCACATCCATCAACGGCAGGTGCGCCACGGTGTTGTGTGCCATCGGCACGAACTCCGTCTCGGTGTACATGGTGCCACGGAGAACCGCCGGGAGGGTGGCATAATAAGACGTATGCACCTCTTCCGCAGTCGGGAGCGCTCCGAAGACGGAAGGACGATCCGCTTGCGCCTCCGCAGAAGCCTTCAGCCCCTTGCGGCGGTAGAGGAAGGAGCCGGGAACCGTTTCACCTCCCACCGTCTTCTGACCGGGATAGATTTCCCAAGGCGTCCCCTCCGGTTCAACGGTTCCAGCCTGGCGTGTGCCGGCAGGAATATCATCGAAGGTGAAGAGGGCCAACAACTCTGGCTCCGTTAGAGCCTGGTAGAACCCATTACCGTTGTAACGGGTGGTGAAGGCCGTGAGACGATTGGCCTCCAGCTCAGCCTGCGTCAGCTCAAGGCGGTAGTTCGAACGGATCTGATCATCCGTCCGCGCACCGTCCCAAATACGCACTTCGTCGATGTAACCATGATAGGCCGAAGCATAGAGGTCCTCGAAGGCCGCATCGTCCGGGAGTTTCGCGGAGGAAGCGAACCAGCCGTCCGCAGGCGTCGCACCGATCACCAGCGGAGCCTTGCGGTAGGTATAGAGCGTGACGTCATCGTTCGGGAAGGCATGGAGCGAGATGGTGCCATTGGCGGGCTCCAAGCGCGAGGGGGCCTCGTCGGCTTTCACGCCATTGACATAGATTCGCAACGTGGAGCCATCGTAAGTGGCGGCGATATGCGACCATTCCCCAGCCTTCACACCCATTCCGGAGGCAGCCTTGGCCGTCGGCGAGAGTTGCGGCTCACCAGTGCTCACCACGGTGCCGTTCTGAAGTGCCGTGGCGGTGCCGGTGTAACGGACGAAGGGCAGATAGACCTGCGATGTCGCATCGAAGGAGAGACCCACTTGGAAGTTGTGGCGGATCTGCGAAGCCGTGGTCTCCGTGGATTCGTCGAAGCGCCACGGGCGGTCAATCAGGATCTGCTCGCCGGTCTGCCCCGCGTCAGGCTTGATCCAGCACTCGACGGAGAACTTCAACAGAGCCATAGGCCCGAAGCGCGTGTTGTCGCGAGACTGCATGACGCCCTTGCCCGCGAAGTACGCGGACTGCTGGCGGTCGGGCGAACGCAACGCCTGCGCATCACCGCTCAGGATGTTGTCATTCGTCTGCTCGACGAGGTCGGGCGTTCCGTCGCCATCGGTGTCATAACCTTCGTTGATTTCGTAAGGCAGAACCGAATCCGTCGGGATTGGATAATTCTCCAGCAATCCATTTGTACGGTTGACCACATACGGGAAGGCCATGGTGCGCCAGTTGAGCGTCCAATAATCCGTGCGCTCGCTTCCGCTCACGCCATGGTCATCGACCTGACCTTCACCGCCCACCGTCGTCTCATCAAGCACATTGGCGTTGAGGAGGCTGTAGAAGCGACGGACAAAGGAGTTGGCATTGGAGGGATCCGTCATCCACAACGGAGAGGGATCCGTTCCGCTCCGAGATTCCGGATAGAATCCATTGACGGTCTCCTGGTAGTTGGTCAAGCCGTCACCATCGGGATCCGCTTCCGGCACACCCGCCATCCAAGGATAGGAGTAGTAGTCATAACCCGTCACCGAGCCGCTCCGCAGGGAATCGTTGAGGAAGGGATTGACCTGCGCGGGCGAAAGCTCAATGCTCTCCTCGTGTCCGTGCGGGAAGCAACTCCGAATGTTGTACAGCCATCCCAAACCACCACAATGATAGCTCTCGGCAATCTTATCGGTGGAGTAATTGACGGCATCCACAAAGGGATAGTTCGTCTCGGCCGAATCCTCAGAGATGGGCCCAAGCAGAGGATTCAGGCCGTGGAAGATTTCCCAATAATCGTCCATACCGTCCAAATCGGTATCCGGCACGCGAGGCGACGTGGTCACGAAGGGATCCTCGTAGACCAAGTCAGAAGCCGCATTGGCCTCGGTCTTGCCATTGCGCACCATCGGGCAATTGCCACCCACGGAAATGGTCATGCGCAAGGCAACCTCATCGGCGCCCATCGGCTCACGGCTCACCAGCGGAAGACCAAAGAGCACCACACTCTCGCCATAATCCGTGAGGTTGCGGCTCATTGCCTGACGCCCACGGACGGAATACGGATCGCGTCCCTCCGTATTGCCCTTGTAAGCATCGAACGGCAGGATGACATGGTGGTAACCAATCGGCGCGAGATACTTGCGATAGATCGGATAAACCGTGTCACCATTGGCGCCGGGGTTCAGCGGCCAGTAGAGGCTTTCCGCATAACCCGTGAGGTTGGAATCCTCCTCGAAGGTATGATAATCGCCACGCGTAGGCTGGGACCACAGGCCGCCATTGAAACCACGAATCGCCTGACGATACTGCTCCAAGATGAAGGGAGCCTCACTCTTGCGAATGGCCGCTTCGTAAGCGTCGGGCGCATCCGTCTTTGCCACCGCCTCGGCGAAACCTTCCGGATACGGCGCCTCAAGGCCATAATTCAGATTCGCCGGGAACGGCACTTTGCCATGCATACGCCCAACCAACGACGTGCGGAACGTCATGTGTCCGGAATCGAGCACGCCCTTCTTGCTGAGCATATGGAGGATCTGCTCACGGCGAGCCTTCCAAAGGGCCTCCATCCCGCCACCGGCCCGGCACCATTCGTCAATCCAGCCCTGACGCGCAGGATAATACCCTTGGCCCATTGCCAAGCCGTCCTGCAGGGCCTTGATCTGAGCATCGATGGTGGTGATGTAACCCATCACGGTGGCGGAATCCGTCTCAAGCGGATCGGCACGCATCAAACGGCCGAAGGCGAAGTCCAACCGTTGCGCCGAAGTACGCAACATGTCAAGATCGGTCTGCAACGCACCGTTGACGGACGCCGCGACCACTTCACCCTGCAACGCAAGCGTTTCAATGAAGTTCCACGCATAATCGGTGCCGAAGCCCGAGATCGCAAACGCGCCCAAGCCGTGCATTTCATCCTCCGCCAGCGCACCCAAGAGGCTGGAGAACGTGCGATAGGCACTATCCAAAGGATTGCGATAGAGGGCAAAACGCGCTTTCAATGCCTGAGCATTCTTAATCGCCGCATCGTAAAGCGTTGCAATCTGCTTCACCGCCGCAGGATCACGAGGATTCTCATAAGAATACCCTTTATCCTCATCGCCAATGACGGACTCCAGCAGAGCAACCGCACCAGCGCCGCCGGCGTTCAGGTTGGGGGTGATCGCCAACAAGTAGTTGCGATAATCGTGGATCGAATCGGAGAAGGTCTTGAGCGCGGCCTCAACACCAATCTGCTCACCTTCCTCATTCACCGCCTGATCCACGCCATCCGTGTCGGCAATCAAGAGACTGTCGGCGTCCGGCAGCAGCAATGTGCGGTTCCACACACGGCTGAGCGCCAGCGAGACCGCATAATTGTAAGCCGTGCTTCCCGTGCCGTACACCCAATAAGAGACGTATTCCGCCAATGCCTGCGAAAGCGGATGCACGTAATAGATCTCGGGGACCGCTTCGTTACCGAGAAGGTTGCGCATGTAGTACCGATCGGAGGGAATGAGCCCGGGGTTGCCCAAATCCATGCCGGCCGTGTACACATCCGGCAGATCCGCGACCTTTGCCCATTCAAAGCGGCCCGTACCCAAGGAAGCGTTCCACGTACGCACGCCGGGACGATCCTTATAGAGACGCGCGGCATCGGGTCCGAGGTCATAACGGGTCTGACGCAACATTCCCGTGAGATATTCCTGAATGTTGGGCAGGCCGTCACGATCGGGATCGCGAGAGGCATCGCCGGCCGCCATCGGATTCGGGGTTCCATCGCCCGCCGTACCCGAGAACCAACGATATTCCCAACCATCGGTCATGCCGTCGCCATCGGTGTCCATGGTCGTGGGATCGCAACCGCCACCGGCGGCCAAAAGCATCTCATTGCCTTCATCGCCATCCCACAAACCATCAAAGTCCGTGTCGGGATTGAACGGATCGGACGGCAGAACCTTGTTCGTCCACCCTTCCGGAGCGTTGCCGGCCGCCACGCAAGCGAATTCCTCCGCACCGGTCAAGCCATCGCCATCGGCGTCGCCCGTCAGGAAAAGCGCCGTGTCCAGCAAATCCTCAGGATATGCCCCGGTGTGGTCGATGAGGTCACCGCCGACATAAGCGGACCAACCATCCGGCACGCCATCCCCATTCGTGTCCGCCTTCGTCGGGTTCGTGGACCACGCCTTCAGCTGATCCCACTTGTCTCCCTTCCAAGCGCGCGTACGCAACACTCCGGAGAAGAATTCCTCCTTGCTGGTGAAGGGACGGGTGTTGCGGGCATAGAACACACGGTTGGCGACCGTCGTGTCTCCGGTCCAAGCGGTCATCGGGTCGAAGCCGAACGCCTCATACACCTCATGGTCGCGGAGCTGGGCATAGCCCGTGGTTCCGGGCTCATACCACACCTCCGCGTCTTCCTGATCCGTATCGCGGATACGGTTGAAGTCGTAGGCCATCGTCTTGGTGACAAGATTGCCCTCCTCCAACTCCGTCCAACTCACGGAGCCAGAGCCTTCAACCCACCTCACCAAGCGATAATTGGCGGCGTCCGTCGCGTAAACATCGTTCGCGATGTTGTAATTGAAGGCATAGCCATGCTTGTAATCCGGGAGCGTGATGACGCTCACACACGCGAAGTAGTCACCGTCAGGGTTGGCATCGCCATCGGCAACGGTGGGGTTCGTGCCCATGTAGACTTCCCAGCCATCAGGCATATAGTCATTGTCGGTGTCACAATCGATTGGGTTCGTGCCGATGGCGATTTCTTCCATCACGCCCAAACCGTCATTGTCCGGATCCGCCAACGAAGAGGCCACCAAGGGATTGAACGCATTCAGCACGTCATCCGCCGAGATGGGATCCCAGAAGTTCCCCTTACAATGGGTGCTGTTGCCAATCTTTGTGTAGGGATTGTTGCCGGGGACATTTCCCTCGCCGGCATACTCCAAGCGCGGATCGAAGCCCATGCGATACTTGCGGCCGAGCGCGAAAGAGGCCCCTCCTCCCCACTGCTGGGCATTCGTCCGCATGCGATCGGTCATGTCAATGGCCGGCCAAACGCTGCCATCCACCGCCACATGGTTGTAGATGATGTTGCCGTTTTCATCGCGCTTGACGGTTTCGTTCCCTTCCCCGTCATATTCGTATTCCACGACGTACCGCACGGGGCCGTAGGCAATACGGGAAGCGTAGTACCAGAAGAAGTATTCCAGCGCGTTCGGCAGACCGTCGCCATCCTGATCGGCGGAGGTCGTCGCACGCTCCAGCCAGCAGGTCAAGCGCGGATCGATGACGCCAAAGTTGTTCTTCACCGGTTTGAAGGGCTCGTCCAGCAACTGACCCGCAGAGAGGCGGAAATCGCAGTAGTGATAACCCGAAGTGCCATCGGCCAAGACCAAGCCCGCCTCAAGAACCAAGTGACCAAAGCCATCGGCACCGCCCACGCTGTCCACACGACGCAACACGACCTCGCCGCCGTTTGCCGTACGGAAGAGCGCGTTGTAAGTCTCCATCTGCGTTCCGTACGGGAACATCACCGGACGCGCAGGCGTCACATCCTCTCCGAGAGGGTCAATACCGGGAAGCGAGAGCTCATCCACCAACTCATCCGCCATTCGATTGCCATTGGCGTCATAGTGATCATACGCCCACGCGGCGTAGAGCGCGATGACGCACTCGTAATCCGGGCTCGCGTCATTGACGTTCACGAGCACGTTGGCGGAGTGATACACCACCGAACCATCGGCACGCGTCGCCCCGCTGTGGACGGGAATGCCCGCCTCATCGACCACATAACGCCAATCGGCGAAAGCCTGATCGCCCAGCTCATTCGCGGGCAAAACGTCGGTGGCGTAGTAGATGCCGCGCGAACCCGTCGTGATCGCGCTGCCCGCACGCTTCGAGGTGTTCGCAAGTTTGATCTGGGTATAGCCCGCATCCGACCACAACGCCCGCTCATTCTGACGCTCCCGGAGCGTGCCGGCCATTGCGTAGGCGAACTTGGTTCCATCAACATAGACCACGTCGCCATCCTTGTTCGTGAAGTCCTTGCGAACCTTCACAATCCACTGCGGCGCACTGATCCACTCGCCGGCGTTGAGCTCACCCAAGGGGCCCGTGGCGGCGTTCAAGGCTTCGTCACGGCCACGCAGGCGCGTCTTGTAATCATAAACCGTTCCGGTCAGCGCGAAGGAACCGACCGGCGTCCCCGTGGCATTGGCCGAACGATAGACACCATCCGCGCCGGCCCAGCCCAACGCAGGGAAATTGTCGGTGATCGTCACGGTGACGGTTCCATTGGTTCCATCCTGTGTGGTCGTGGTGGAACCGGTGGCGCCCTCGCCCGCCATGGAAGCGCCTTCCACCTTGGCACGGCCATCCGTGGCGCCAAACGTCTTCAGCACCCAGCCATCGGGAACACCATCCGTGTTGTAGTCACCGAGATCGAAGAGGTACGGTTCGTCCGTCGTCCACTCCGGCCACTGAGCCTTGGCCGCATTGGCATTGGCGTCATCGTAGTCACCGCCGAGGTATTCGCGAACGAACACGGCGGAAAGCATAATGTCCGACCATTCGGAAGCGCCACCGTCACCGCCGCCGCCGCCCTTCACGAAGTCACGGCCAAAGGAGATCACGCGGCTGTACACATTCTGGTTCGGATCATCGCCCGTGGGGAGGAGTTCCGCATATTCGGACGTCGCCGACCACTTATAGAAGAAGGAATCATAAAGCTTGGAAACCGTGGCTTCCGTGTAGCCGGGGTTCGCCGCGCCAGCCGCGAGCGGAACCGCCTGAACGGTCACGAGCGTGTTGCCGCCGCTCTTGGCCATCGTGGTGAAGGTATAGTTGGGGCCGAAGCTCCACGCACCCATGTGTCCGGGATCGCCGGGCGTCTGCGTGCCCCAAAGCACATAACCCAAGCCACCTGTTGTCTTGGACCAGGTGTAGAACTGGAACATCTGCTCCGTGCTGAGCGTGAGCGTGCCGGAGGAGGGAACCGAAGCGCCCGAAGAGTCAATCACCGTGAGCGTCCACGTCGGCGTGGCTCCGGAAGTGTAGGTATGCTCAAAGGCGATGTTGCTCTGCGTGGCCTTTCCGTTACGGTCCCGACGATACCTTCCGTTTTCCTTGATATCGTCCACATTGAGACCATAGGTATTGGCGATGTTGGCCAGCTCGGCTTCCCAACCCGCGACACCGAGGAGACCTTCCATCACGTCGTCATTGGCATAGAGCAAGGTCTGCGTCTCGCCATCGCCGAAGTTCATCTGAGCGATGAGATAATCGCTCGCCACATCGTTCGCCGTGAAGTTGAAGCGGACGGGGCTGTTGAGTGCGCCGTTGGCGGGCGGGTTGGAGGAGATGATGGCCGGGGCACGGTTCTGAACGTAGGGCGTCACCTTGATGTCGCACTCATCGTTCTTGCCCGTGATCACACCCAGCGCATTGCAGGAGGCGGCGGAGAAGACGATGTCGCCGAGCGTGCCCGTCTTGCCGGAACCCAAGATGCTGTCATTCATCGTGACCTGCGCTCCCGTGAGCACGCGCTCCCGGGTGTAATCGTTGACGGCCGCGACATAGAAGGTGGCGGAGGTCTGCCCCTTCTCAACGGAGACCTTGAGCGTGGGCGTGGAGGAAAGGCTCAGATTGACGCCCTGATTCTGGAGCACCACATACTTGCCGATGGCCTCCAGCGCATTCATCTCCTCCCCATTGACATTGATGGTGGAGGTCTTGTCGATGTCATAGCCCTCATCGGTGATGGGGAAGATGAGGAAGGTGCGCTTCTTGGTGTTATCGACGGGCACCGTGAGCGTGTACTGGAGGAAGGAGGTCTCGCCTTCCTGAGTGGTGCCGGTCTGGAGGAATTCCGTGGCAATGCCGGTGTTGCCTTCGGCAGGCGTCAGGTTGATGGTCTCACGCTTGGGCGTGCTCTCAATCTGGAGGTAGAAGGACTGATCCTTATCCGTGTTCTTGAGACCGGGCACATGGATGCGATATTCGGTGACGCCGCCGGAAGCGTTCGCCGCGATGGTGAACTCAATCGCATAATCCGTCTGCGCATCGGGGTCCATCTCCACATCGTGATGCGCCCACGTCACACGTCCGGCGTTCGTGGAGGAAATCTGCTGGACGGCCGCATAGAGCTTGCCGGCCGTGCGGATGGTGTCAAGGGCCGTCTTGCGGATGAAGACCGTCACCGTTTCACCGGCGGCGGCGACAATCGTTCCGCCCTTCACGGTCGCACCCGTGGCAAGGGGGGCATTCGCATCATCCGTCAAACCTGCGGTGATCTCCGTCGCGAGCTCAAAGTCGCCATCCACCATGTCGGTGCTCAACACTTCATAAGAAGCCTGGTTGGCGGTGAGGGGAGATTCCTCAATCTTGCCTTCCACATAAGCGAAGACGTTCGTGGGAAGCCCCGCGACCGTGCCATCGTCACGCACACCATAGCACACACGCACCGTTTCGCCGGCCGGGATGCCCTGAGGGATGTTGAGGTAGAAACGCTGCGCCGCGAACGTGCCCTCTCCGCCGGCAGCCGCGCTGGGCCCCGTGAAGAAGCCGGATTCATCGAACGCCGCGACGGTCACCGCTTCGGGGTCCGCCACTTCCACGATGGTTTCCGTTCCCTTCGTCATGGGGGTGACGGAAACGTTCATGTATTCCTTCCGACCGTCTTCCTTGATGCGCTCAACCCAAACGTAGCACTGATTCACCAGCGCGCTGTTGGTGAAGCCCACCGGCAGAGCGTCGGCAGGCGTGGTGACGGTGAAGGGCACGAGGCCATGATAGAGCTTGCCATAGTTGCGGTTGCCCTGTTCGCCGATGGTGAGGGTGTAGCCCGACACCGGCCAGTCGCGGCCGGCGCCCGTATCCAAAGCAGGCGTGCCGCTCTGGCCAATCATGCAGGCCTGGCTCATGCCCACGCCATTGTCGATCGGCGTGCCGGCAACGGTCTGCGCCGTGAGGGTGATTTCCGAGATCTCACCCCCCACGCTCACGTGCCCATCGGCCGTGGTCGCCCACGAAATGGCTTCGACGATATCACCCGGGCGGACGTTGTACACGAAGCGCAAGGTGTCCTTGTTCCGGCCCTGCCCCATGTAGTACGCCACGGCGGTGGTCGTCTCCTCGGTGTTCGACTCATTGGAGTTCAACGGGGAGATGCCATCCTTGGAGCTGGTTCCCTTGAGGGGAATGTTCAGCACCAAGTAAGGACGCTTCGTGCCGTTCGAGCTGTAACTGTTGCCGGTGATCATCCAGCGCGTGGGGCTCGACGCATTGACGTCCGCGAGTTTCACATCGAAGTAGATCTGCGGTGTGGTCCCCTGTGAGAGCGGCAGGTTGGGATTCCCATCACCGGGAACAACCTTCTTGATGGACTCGATGCGGATATTGCCTTCCAAATAGGTCTTGTCCGCGGCGGATTGGGCCCGGCCCATTCCCACGCCAAACAGGGCCCATGCGGCCGCCATCGCGATCATGAACGTTTGTTTCGTTTTCATACCGTCTTGCCTCACTCGAGGGTTCTGTCAAAGGGGTTGATCCGTCGGGGGCTTATGCCTGCCCCGCGGGGGTGGATGGTTTGGGAAGGGGTTGCTTCTTGGCCTCGCTCTTGGCCTTTTCGGCCTCACGCTCGGCACGGGTGGGCAGACCTGCGGCCTTGGCCTCGGCATCCGCCTTCGCGCGCAAAGCGTCGTAGGCTTTCTGCTCAGCCGTCATCCGAGCGCGGATGGCTGCCACATTTTCAAGCCGCTTGGCCTCCACGGCCGCCTCCGCCTCCCGCTGAGCCTTGAGCAACACGTTATAGTGGTCGTTCTTCGCCAGCTCAGCCTCAATCAGGGCGGCGGGGAGTTCACGGTTGCCCATGCGTTTCTTCAACGCGGTCACCAATTGCCCGCGGAAATGATCGGCGGCGGATTTGGCCTTCGCGGCCGCCTGAGAAAGTCGCACAAAATCATTCGCCGCCGCCTGGAGCTGCGTCATGTACTGCTTGTCCTGCGTACGCGTTTCCACATCCGCAAGACCGGGACGCCCCTCAGGGAACTGACGGTCCAACGCTTCGTAAGGTTTCGATTCGTCCTCCCCGCAACCTTGAAAAATCAAGGCTCCGAAGAGAAAAGCCATGCACGCGGCGAACCTTCGCGCCGTGTGCGGAGAACATCCATCCCGCATACAAATCCTCTGTGCTGATTCAAGCATATGTCAGTAAAGTACCACATCGCACACCACCACGCAACCGCAAAGCACGGCAAGGAAGCCGAAATCGAAGGCTCCGTATCCCACAACGGAAGACTCCGTGGCACGACCTCGGACACTCCGTCTTCCAAAAGCCGAAAGGGAACGTGAGGGCAAAAGCCACCCCACAAAAAAAAATGGCAGGGAACCAACGTTCCCTGCCACGTTCCGCCGTTTTGGCGATGTGATGTCGAACGCTCAATCGTCGTCGGACGCGAGCGCATCGTCCACGGGGCGATCGTCTGGGGCGAGATCCGCCGACTTGGGGGTTTCGGCATCGACGGTGAAGACCGCTTTCTTGAGTTCCTCGGGGGAATCCTTCGTCTTGGCGCGAGGGACATAGGTGGAGGTGGAGTAGCCGTAGCGCGTCTCATACTTTCCGAAACCGGCCCAGCGGCCGAAATCGACATTGTTGACGATGACGCCAAGCAGGCGGGCCCCCACTTCGGAAAGACGGCGGGCGGCGAATTGAATCGGCCCAAAGCGAGTCTTGTCCGGCGTGGCGACGAGCAGAACGGAATCCACGAGGTTGGCCAGCACGATCACGTCGCCCACAAGGCCGAAGGGCGGCGAGTCGATGACGATGTGGTCGTAGTGCTTGCGGGCCCAGTCGAAGAACTCGGTGATCACGTTGGTGCCCATGAGCACGGAGGGGCTAATGGAGCTGGAAGCGCGGGAGAAGACCACATGGAGGTTGGGCACCTGCGTCTCCTGCGGAAGTGAGTCGAAAAGTCCGGCATCGTTGCGCGCGAGGATGTGCGGCAAGGAGGGGAAAGAATCAGGAGCCCGTCCGAAAATGCCGGCAAGGCGCGGACGGCGCATATCGAAGTCCACCAGTAGCGTTTTTTGCCCCGACTGCGCATAGGCGATGGCAAGGTTGCTCGAAGAACACGTCTTACCCTCAGCGGGCTGCGTGGACATGCAGAGAAGCACCTTGGTGAGATCGTGGTAACGCGGCGAGTCCAAAAGGTTGCGGAGGCCGGCCATGGATTCGGCGTATTGCGAGAAGGGATCATCGTGCATGGTGAGGGCCACCTGCGAACGCTGCTTGCGGCGGAGGTGGGGGAAGACGGCCAACGCCTTGAGGCGGAGGCGCTGCTCAATGTCGGTGACGCCGACGAGCTTGTCTTCCATATGATCCAGCAAGAGCACAAAGAGCGTGCCGAAGGCCACGCCGATGAGGATGCCGGCCGTGAACACGATGTAAGGATTCGGGCTGGCCTGCTTCTCGGGGACGAGCGCGGCACGGACAAGCTTGATGGTGGCGGCGTTTTCGTCGGCCTTCAACTCGGCAACGCGCGCACGGGCACGGAGGTCGGTGGCCTTCTGCACTTCGATTTCACGGGAGCGCTCAAGCTGCTGAATCGCCATCTCGGCGCTGATGATCTCGGTGTCCAACCCAATGAGGCGGGCACGGAGGCCGGAGGCCTCTTCCACCACGGGCTGACGCTGACGTTCGAGAAACTCCAGCTGAGCCTTTCCGGTGTCATACGCCCGCTGGGCCGTCTCGGCGAATTGATCGCGGTAAACCTCCTCCTCGCGGGCTTTCAGCTTCACGTCGGGATGGTTTTCGGTGAGGCGCGTCAGAAGCGTCTTCTTGGCGACGGCGGCCTCCTGCCAACGCTGGAAGGCGGTGACGATCTCGGAGGAACGCGGGATCCCCTCGGGCAACGTGCCAAACTTGGTGGGATCCTCCTTAACAATACTGAGCGCCGCCACGAGCTCCTTCACCGATGTGATCTGCGCCTCAAGCTCGATGGCCCGGGCATCAAGGGCGGCAAGGCGCGTCTGCGCGTTCTCCCGTTCACGGTTGAGCGACTCAATCTTGCGGCTCTTGCGCAGATCGAGCAAGTCGGAATCCATCTGCGAAAGGATATGCTCCTCATTGTCGAGCATTGCCGTGAGCCAAGCGACGGCGGTTTCGGACTGCGCCTTGTTCTGCTCATCCATGAAGGTCTTGCAGGTGGCCACGCAGGCATTCGCCAAATCCGCCGCAAGCGCGGGATCGCCCGCCGTGACCGTCACCTTCACGAGGCGCGACATCGGCACCAGCTCCATCTCCGTGCCTTCCTTGAGGCACTCCATGAGTTCCTCGGTCGAGACGGAAGAGCCGCTGTGCTCCGTGCGATAAAGGTCAATGATGCGCTTATGGACGTTTGGCGTGTTGAACATCTCGCGCCGGGTGTTGAAGACCTCCTTCAACGGCGTGGCACCGCCGCCGGAGCCATAGCCTTCATCCGTGTAGACCTGTCCCTGTACCATGGAGGGACCGCGCACACTCATTTCGTAGTAAGCCTCGGCCTCCCATTTCACCGGCAGGAGCTGGTAAATCACGAAAGCCGCCAGCAACCCCAGAATCAGGAAGACGAAAATCGTCATCCAGTGGTTGGCGCACACACGAATGATGCGCCCCACGCTCAAGGCGCCCGTGCCACCCTCATCCCCTTCCGGGAAAGCCTGCGCGCCGCTGCCATATGCCGAAGGATACGCCGGCGACCCATACGCCGGCATTCCGCCGTATATCATGCCCGTGCCCATGGTCTGAGGCGAATAACGATGGTAATAAAGGCTGCGGCCCTTGTGCTCTGTTTCCTCGGACATCGTTCGTCCCATCCTTTCAAATCCTCTTGCGCCCGCACCGCCCGAATCATCGGGCCCTGGGCATCCATCCGCCCATGCAGGCGCATACCGTCAAAAATACGCAAAGCACCGCCGGCGTGTGCAGCGGCGTTCCCACCAGCGATGCCAACAACACGCAAAGCACCCCCAGCAACGACCCCGCCAGCACGAACACATAACGCAAACTGTAATGGTGCCGCGTGTCCTGCCGAAACTCCACCCACCGCATCAGGCAACGGCCCAACATCGCCGCCCCCGGCAACAGGAGCAGAAGTCCGCCCACCATGCCGCGCTCCGTGAGCAACCGCAGAAAATCGCAGGGCAAAGCCGTGCCGCCCGTCTTCCACAGCGACCAATCCAGCCGCCCCTTCAGGTAGAAACGCGCCATCTCGCCGAATCCCTCAGGCCCAACGCCCAGCATCGGATTCACGCCCAGCACCTGCAACGACAATCCCGCACGGAACGACCATTGCGAGGCAAAGGTCTCCATCGCCCCCGACCATTCCGACATCCCCAACCCCGCGCGCACCGCCTCCGCTCCCGGCACCAACGCCAGCCCGATGCCCGCCACAAACAAGGGCGGCAACAACATGGCGCAATGCCAAAGCAACCGCGGGAATCTTCCGCTGGCCCGCACCGCAAAAACCGAAAACGCCAGCCAAATCACCACCACCGGCACCGACACCCCGAGCAACGCCGCATGGCCCGCCGCAAACAATCCAAGCTCATTGACACACGCCGCCGCCAGCGCCACGACAAACGTCCCCACGCGCCCTTCCAAAAACGCCTCTCCCGCGACGCCGAAGCAAACGCACAACATCAGAAGCCACAGCGCCGAAACATCGTAGCCTCCCCCAAGCCAGGCAAAGGAAGGCATCTCACCCGTCACGCACGCCACACCCACGCCGCCAACGGCCACAAGCCCCGTCAGCAATCCCAACCCAATCAGCGCGAAAAGGCGCTGTTTGCGCGGCAACGCACACCGCACCGCAAGCGCACAAGCCAACGCACCCAAGAGACCCACGAGGAAGGTCTCCCCCGCCCCCCGCTCAATGCTGGAAGGAAAGAAAGGCATCGGCGGCGGAGAAAAGACCCAACGGCGCAATTCAGAGGCGTAAGCCAGCACCCGAGGCCCATTGAACAACTGGAGGCCGACATACAGCACCCCCAACAACCCCGCCCATGTGACGACATCCTTGCGCAATGCCTGCCCCACACGCACACGCGCCATCCAAAAACTTTCGCCCTTGAGCACGGGTGGCAGACAGAGCACCATCAGCAGAAGCGACGACGCCAACCACAGCCCCAACCCAACGGAAAGCCGGGGGACAAAGCAAAGGGTGCCTGCCGTCACCAACAGGTGGGCAAGCACCCAGTATTTGGTCAGCAACAAACGGACCACGACCGGAGCGCTGCCTTATCAGAACGTGAAGGAGAGGCCAATGTCTCCGCGCAGATTGTCTCTGTCGTCACGGTCGCCGGAATACATATCCGACTTCCAAGAGACACCACCATACAGCGAAGCATAATCATTGACCTTCCAGTAGGTGTTGAACGCAATCTGGAGATAGGTGCGCTCATAATCCTGGCTGCCGTTCCAATTGTCAGGCGCGGTGTGCTCTTCGTAAAAAGCCGCCAAGTTGAGGCGTGAGCTAAAGCTGTCGGTCCACTGGAAGTTGACCGCACCCGTCAAATTGTGCGACCAAACATAGTAGGCCTTGGAATCGCCATTGTACTCAGGCTCATAACGGGAAGAGAGAGCCAATGAGAGGGCGATTTTCCGAGAGAGCTTGTAGGCACCGCTGATATCATAGGAAGGGCCAAACTCTGTCTCACCATAATAACCGCTGTAGTCATAGATGCCGACACCGACCATCGCGCTGTAAGAGAAGCGCTTGGAGAGGTCGCCGGAGACTCCGGTCATGATGTAGTAAGACTCAGAGGTATTGCCGTACTCAGGATCGTCCACGGACATCGAGAGCGAGACGTTCAAATAGGTCTTGAAGCTGATGGCACGACCACCCATGACGCTGAAATTATAGGTGTCAGTGGTCTGCTTCCAACCATCCAACTCCTTGGAGCGGCTCCAACCCGCACCAATCGACAACTGCCACTTATCGGTTCTGTAACCCAATGCACCATTGGCGGTGTATGTCTCGCGACGATCTTCGTCAATGCGAGAGAGCCCGTAAGGACTCCACGTGTCACCGTAAAACTCATCGTTCTCAGAGCGCGAATACGACGTGGAGAGTGTGAGGTTCCAGTATTGGCTCAACTCACGGCGCAAACCGATGTTCACACCATAAGAATCGCTGTCCTGCGCATCCTTGTCCTCGAAGCCGCGCTCCATGGTGTAGAACCCGTTGATGCCGAGGTTCGTGCGCTTCGCGTCATACCCGAAGGAAAGCGTCGGCTGCACACGCCAACCACCGCCGGACTCCTCATCATGAGACGTGTCACGGGCATTGGACTCCCAAAAGGCGCCGATGCTGACGGAAGGCGTCAAAACCGCTTTTCCACCGGCAAACTGAAAACCGGTGCCTTCCTTCTTGACGTCAAAGATACCGCCCTGAACGGCGGAGGCCATAAGGCAACCACACAAAAGCGCGGCAAGGGCAAGGGGCTTTTTCATCGCTGATGTTCCTTCACACAGTTTTAACGGACATACTGATTGCCATAGCTCGGGCTAGGCTTGGGAAGGGGCTGACCGGCAGGGAACCGTTCTCCGGGAACACCCACAACATTCGCAAAGCCGGGCAACGTGGGCACCATGGAATCGGTGCGGACGGCAAGCGGATCTTCGACGGCCGCCCAATCATAGGTGGCCGCGCGCATGGCGTCAAAGGTGAGGCCAAGACTGTCCGCGGCCCACCGGGAAAGCAACGGAACCTTTGCCTCATCGGCGGCAGGCTTCGTCCTTTCCGAAGCAATCGTCTCAGCCGCTTCGGCAGCAGCCGGAGCCGGTGTCTCTTCGGCAGGGACAACCACAGAGGCGGCATCCGGATCGACGGCAGGGGTCGGCGCAACCTCATCAACGCCGGCAGCGGCGGCGATCATTTCACGGTTGCCCTCTTCGGAAGCCTTCAGATAGGTCGAAGCCGCAGCTTGAACAGAGGCAGGAAGCGCCGCAATCACAACCGGGCGAGTGCGATTCGGGTCCGACGAAGCCTTCGTGAACGTGGCGGCAAGGATGCCCATGCGCACGGTAGGCGAATCCGTGCCGGAAGCTTCAATGTATTGAGAGACACTCTTTACAATGCCAGAGGCCAACTTGTCATACTGCTCGGACGTAAGGCCCTTGACTTCATTGGCGGTGACTTTCTCGCCAAAATTGTCCGACAACAAATCCGCAACGCCTTGGAGCTGAGCCACAGGCACGGAGTTGAAAACTTCGGCAATGACATTGACCTTTTGCGCTTCCGCTCCGCTGATAAGGGCACGAGAGGCCGTGACCAAGGACTCCGTCTTTGCCGCATCGTCAATCGGTTGCGCGGCGACCGCTCCGATCACTTCACGGGCGAAAGCCTGGCGCTCAGCCTCCGGTTTGGTCAACATGGCATTGGAGATGGCATTGGGAGTAAGATCCGCCTCCGTAAGGGCGGCGCACAAAGGACCAACGCCCAGCAGGGCCATCGTCGCCAACAAGATCATTCGATTCATTTCTGACTCACTCGCTTTCTACGCTGATCTGCGTCTACAACAAACTTCACTTACCAATTACTCTCCGGAACATAAAGCACGTCGCCGGGCATGAGCACAATGTTCTGCTCGGTGGCACCCCGGGTGCCAATGCCCTCTGTGTCGATGGTGACCTGTTGCTTGGTGCCGTCGGCCATGTTGCGTGTGAGACGCACGCCATTCACATTGGCCCACTGGCCCATTCCACCGGCCATCTGCAACGCCTGCATGACCGTGAGGTCACACGTCTGCGGAATGTTCACCACGCCCTGTTGCGCGACACACCCTGTCACAAGCACGGATCCGTAGGGAGAGGAGCCGCCTTCGCTCATGGGAACATAGTAGGCGGAAACAAGCGGATCCACGTAAAACTCTCTGTACCGCTTCGTCAGCTCCTCTTGAAATTGCTCAATCGTCATTCCCGCGCATTTCACGGAGTTGATATAAGGCAGAACAATATCACCGGAGGCCGAAACCTCCTTCACCTCTTCATTGAGGACCGGTTCGCCCGAGGCTGACACGGAAACACGCACCTTTACGCCAACACGAAGCTGCGGCACAATGACGCCCGGCTTCAATTCGCTGGCGGAAACCTCCGTCACCCCGCGACTGCCAAAGCAACCGCAGAGCACCAAAAGGCCCAAGGTCAAAAGATAGATCCGTCGCATTACGTCTCCACTACAAATCAATACCCCATACTATACCATCCTGTTTTCACTCTTGCAACCACTCATTTCACAGATAGATTTGAGTTGCCCAAAGAGTCATCCCCTCAGAGGGTACCCACACGTGTCTCAGCAGCCTTACGCAACGGGCTCCACCACGCCTCGTTATCAAGGTACCACTGCACAGTCCGGCGCAATCCTGTGTCAAACGTCTCCTGTGGACGCCAGCCAAGTTCTGTCATAAGTTTCGAAGGATCGATGGCATAACGGGCGTCATGCCCAGGACGGTCTTGGACAAAGGTGATCTGTTCGGCATAGGATTTTCCGTCCTTGCGTGGACGCAATTCGTCAAGGATGGAACAAATGTTTTGAACCACCTGAAGATTCGTGCGCTCATTATGGCCGCCGACATTGTAAGTCTCACCCGGACGACCAGCATTCAAAACCAGCCAAAGCGCACGGACATGGTCTTCGACAAATAGCCAATCACGGACATTGTCACCCTTCCCATAAATAGGCAACGGGCGACCAGCCAAAGCGTTTAACGTCACCAACGGAATCAATTTTTCAGGAAAATGGTACGGCCCGTAATTGTTTGAGCAGTTTGTTTTCAATGTCGGAAGGCCGTAAGTGTGGAACCATGCAGAGGCCAAATGGTCCGCACTGGCTTTCGATGCCGAATATGGCGAACGCGGATCGTAATTCGACTGTTCGGAAAAAAGCCCTTCCGGCCCCAAAGACCCATAAACTTCATCCGTTGAAATCAAAAGAAAACGAAACGCCTCCTTGGCCGCTTTCTCCAATGTGTTCCAGTAAGCCCTGGCGGCTTCGAGCAATGTATACGTCCCAATCACATTCGTTTGAAGAAACAATCCCGGCCCATCAATCGAGCGATCCACATGGCTTTCCGCAGCAAGGTGCAACACGCCGTCAGGTTTGAACTGAGAAAAGGCTTCTGCCATAACGGCTGCATCGCAAATATCCGCCTGCAAAAAATGATAATTGGGTCGATCCGAGACGGAAGCCACGGAAGAAAGGTTTCCCGCATAGGTCAACTTATCAACGTTGAGCACCTCCACACCGGCATTGACCAGCATCCGAACAGCCGCCGAACCAATGAACCCAGCGCCACCCGTAATCAAAACACGTTGTTTCATTCTGTTCACTCCTGTGATATGACCATTCACGCACGTTTATTCTCGGCGGCAACCAAACAAAACTTTCTGACAGGACATCCTTCGCAACGTGGGCCTCGAGGCTTACAGCGTGTCTGTCCAAAGGAAACAAAAAGCGAGTTCCACGAAATCCATAACCGTTCAGGAAGGCATCTTCTGAGAGCCATTTCCGTTTCAAAAGGCGACTCTGTCCGAACGATTCCAAGACGGTTATTGATACGATGAACATGCGTATCGACGCAAATGGCCGGAAGACCAAAACCAAGAGCCACAACCAAGTTTGCCGTTTTGCGACCCACACCAGGAAGTTCTGTCAGTTCATCAACCGTGTTTGGAATTTGCCCTCCAAATCGTTTCTGAAGAACTTCAGGCAGTTTCTTCAAATGGTGGGCCTTCGTTTTATAAAAACCAACCGGAAAGATTAATCGAGCGATTTCCTCTTCGGAGAGTTGGGCAAGCATCTCAACTGTTTGGGCCACCGGAAACAAGCGTTCCAACGCCTCTGCAGTCGTTTTATCCTTCGTCCTGGCCGAAAGGATCGTTCCAACAAGAATTTTATATGGATCCTTCGTCTGCACGGCAACCAAATCCATGATCGGAGCATCCACCCGTGCAAACTCCCCCGCCAATGCGTCATGTATCTCATCCAACGCATCAACCGTTCGTCCCTTGAAAATCACTTTGTCTTTTTGCTTCATGTCCCATGAGTATAGCAAAGCCCTGAAACGCTTACCTTTCAATAGCCTCACAAACAAGTGAACGTGGAAATGACATCCTTAAATCACACACAAGATCATTTCGACTTATTGGCGAAACCCTTTTTCAATGCCACCGCAAGCAACGCCACATCCGCGGGATTCACCCCTGGGATTTCTGAAGCCATACGAAGCGTTTCCGGACGAATTCGAGTCAATTTCTCACAGGCCTCAAAACGAAGTCCTTTTATGGACGCATAATCAAATTCTTTCGGAATCTTTATCGACCCGGAATGTATTAATCGTTTTGCTTGTGCGGCCTCATGAGCGATATAACCCTCATATTTTGCCCGAAGTGTGAGCTCTTCTTTCCATTCGGCTGGAATTTCGGCATATTCAGAACAAGCACTCACCGAATCGTTTTTGCATGGACAACTCACATCATTGTTTGCGCCATTTCTACAGGCATCTTTCTTTGCCACGGAAGCACTCTCAAACGATTCACCATCCCGTGCAAGCAATTTCCATCTGTTCAGTCCTTTTCCATCAAGCCAATCTGAGCGCCATTTCAACTCCGTTTCATTCAACCATGCATCCTCTTGCTTTGAGAGATCCAACAACTCATTGGAAACAATTCCAAGTCTTTCTGCATGATGGCGAAGCCGAAGGTGCGCATTTCCCGGACGAAGCAATAGACGCCTTTCCGCACGCGAGGTAAACATTCGATAAGGTTCATCCGTTCCTTTGGTGATGAGATCATCCACCATCACCCCGATGTAAGCCTCATCTCTGGAAAGAATAAGGGGAGCCTTTCCAAGCACCGAAAGCGCTGCATTCACTCCGGCAAGAAAGCCTTGTGCCGCGGCTTCCTCATAACCAGTCGTTCCATTGATCTGTCCCGCAAGATAAAGTGTGGGAACATCCTTCACTGCAAGACATGCATTCAAAGCCCGTGGATCTATGCAGTCATACTCAATGGCATAACCAGGAGCGGCAAATTCCGCGTTTTCAAGTCCCGGAACCGTCTTGGCCAAGCGTAGCTGAACCTCTTCGGGAAGGGAATTGGAGAGGCCATTTGGGTAGCACCAAGGGCAATCCACACCCTCAGGTTCAAGAATGACGTGATGCCCTCCTCTGTCACCAAAGCGAACGATTTTGTCTTCGATGCTCGGACAATAGCGGACACCCTCACCCGAAATCTTTCCACCATAAAGGGCGGAGCGTTCAAGATTCTCACGAATAATGGCATGACTCTCAATTGTCGTGTGAGTTTCAAAGCAAGCAAATTGTCCTGTCTTTGCTCGCTCAAACGCCGCTGCCATTTCGGAAAGCGCGCGATTATCGTCCAAAACAACAGGTGAAGTCGCACTTTCTGAACGATATGTTGCAAAACCGTCAACCACTTTCCATATGGAAGAAGCAACGCACAAACCATTTGGCCCAAAAGACAGATACTTATCATTCTGACCAAAAAGTGTCTGTGTTCCGTTATTTGCCTTCTCTGTTTCCGTTTTTTTCGATGTTCCACGTGGAACATCGGCAGACGAAGCAAACAATTTCATGCGCCTTGAAAAGAAAGGCACGGGATTGTTTTCACCTTCTTGTCGGACTGTCTTAGACCAATCAACAGAGGCGTTATAAATGCGCGGAGGCGTCCCTGTCTTCAAACGTCTCCATCCCAAAGAAGGCGAGAGTTGACGAAGCGTCTCCGGAAGTTTGACAGCCAGACGTGCATCTCCAGCTCCATCTTTTTCACAATGCCCAATCCATATTTTTCCACCAAGTGCCGTTCCGGAGGTCAAAACAATTCTCTTTGAATAAAATTTTCGCCCATCCGAAAGAAGAACGCCCTCAGGAAGAATCTTCTTATTGCTCTCCTCTTTTGACAACAACAGATCCACAACGGTCCCCTCAATAAGTGAAAGGTTTGGAAGGGAAGCCGCAACCCTGGCCATACGCGCTGAATAAGCCGCTTTGTCACACTGAATTCTGACGGCACGCACGGCGGGGCCCCTCGATGCATTCAACGTCCTATATTGAAGTCCCGTGAGATCCGCATTGAATCCCATTTCCCCGCCAAGCGCATCCAATTCAACCACCAAATGGGATTTCGCAAGTCCTCCAACGGCTGGGTTGCAGGGCATCAATCCAAGCGTGTCCTTTTCCGATGTTATAAGAATTGTCTTGCAAC
This sequence comes from uncultured Lentisphaeraceae bacterium, assembly GCA_949282555.1. Lineage (GTDB taxonomy): Bacteria > Verrucomicrobiota > Kiritimatiellia > RFP12 > DVOR01 > Spyradenecus. The sequence continues at coordinate 126,263 of CASDPK010000001.1, forward strand.
CCATCCTTGCGGACGCAAACGCCGCCTCACAGCCCGCATGACCGGCCCCAACAACAAGAACATCGACATTGAAGAGCCCATTCGAGGCGTCTTCAATATCATCTTTGCCTTTTTTGTCATCCATTGTTTTCATAAGGACAATTATAACATGCAACAAAAGGTCCCTTTCCAATATTCTTTTAAACCCACGGATGAATGATTGTTCCACGTGGAACAATCATCTCCATCCACTCCTTTCATGATCCTTCTCTACAGGTTGTCAAAAAGATGTCGGGAACTCTCTCTTCCAGATTTATATTGGGATAGAGATAACAACCTTTTTCAATTTTAGTACAGACATGTTATATTCAAATTGACCCCTTCAATCATCAACCAACACCAACGACAGAACTCTTTCGACAGCTTTTGTGCAAAAACTTTCTACAACCCTGTAGAAAACGAGTCAAAAACACCACAAAACCCTATAAATTCAGCCTTTTGCTTTCGACAGATTCGTTGTCAAACTTGTCGAAAAACAACCAATAACAGAGACTGGAAATGCGTCCGCAAAGGTGCCATAATGTGGGGCGTCTTTTGTTTTCCGGTGAGGTTTTCGACAAAGTGTCGGACGGTATCGGAAACGTCACGAGGTTTTCAGGATGATAACGGACGCCGAAACACTTTGGAACAAAACATTGGAAGGGCTCACGGCAGCGCTTTCGGAAGTCACCACAATGCAGTATTTCGGCGGAAGTCGCGGGCTTTCCTTGGAAGGAAACACCCTTCGCGTGGAACTCCCCGAAGACAAGGATGGCGATCTTCTGCGGCAACAGTTTGGTTACTTTATTGACAAAGCGCTTGCCGCCGCGGAGGGTCCGGAAGGCCTTTCGGTGCATTTTGAGCGAGTCGCGCAAAAAGTACATTCCACCAAATCCGCACTGACAGACGAAACATCCGCTCACCAAGAAACGCGCTCCTCCGGAACGCAATCAACAGGGCTTCAGGAACGCTTTACGTTTGACACGTTCGTCCGTGGCCCAAGCAACGATTTTCCGATGACGATGGCGCAATATGTGGCCAAAAACCCGGGTGACGAGGCCAACAGAACCAACCCTCTCTTTATGTATGGCCCACCCGGAGTCGGCAAAACGCATCTCATGCACGCCATCGGAAACATGGCCGTTGGGATCAATCCAAACCTCAGCGTGCTCTACACCACTTCCGAAAACCTGATGAACGACTACGTGCGTTCTTGGACGAGCGATGACCGCAAGGAAGCCTTCCGGGAAAAATATCGCACGCCCGACATTTTGCTGGTCGATGACATTCAATACATCTCCGGGAAAAAGGGCCTCCAAGAAGAGATCTTCAACATTTTCAACGCCCTCACGGCCGCGCACTGCCAAATCGTCATGACCAGTGACCGTGCCCCAAACGACATCCCCGACGTGATGGATCGTTTGGCCGACCGCTTCCAAAGCGGCATCTGTGCGGACGTGGACATTCCTGCTTACGAGACGCGCCTCAACATTCTCATGTTGAAACTCCGTTCGTATCCCGATGTCTCCCTAAGCCGCGAAGTGCTGGACTTTATTGCCCAGCGCGTCAGCAGCAGCGTCCGGGCCTTGGAAGGGGCGCTCTCCTGCACGGTCAATTACGCCAGGATGTTTCCCGGCAACGCGGCCTCCGCGGTGACCGTGGAGGTCTTGGAACGCAGCATCCTCAAAAACTTCATCCAGCAGGAAGAATCCATCGTCCGTCTGACCTGCGCCGACATCCAAAAGGTGGTCTGCACACACTGCGACGTCCGCCTTGAGGATCTCTGCGGCTCCGGGCGCACGCGCGATATTGCCATTCCCCGGCAAATCGCCATGTTCCTGTGCCGCAAGCTGACCTCCTCCTCGCTTCCGGACATTGGGCGCGCCTTCAAGCGTCAGCATTCCACCGTGCTCTATTCGTGCGGCACCGTCCAAGACCTCTTCAAGGCGGGCGATCCCCAAACCGTCGCCACGCTCAAAAGTTTGGTTGCGGCCCTCGGCCGTTCGTTAAGCGACCTTAATTGAAGCCACTCACCTTCTCTTTCCAAGGCATCCCCTCCGGGATGCCTTTTTTGTGGCCTCCACTCACGGTTCGCCGTTCCATAGGCGCTCGTACGCTTTTTTCGTTTTGCTGTCGATAATCCTGTGGAAAACTTTTCGTTTTCACTGCATAAGTCCCGAGAAAACGTATCTTCGGAAACATCAAAATTCAAGGAGTTACACACTGAGGATGAATCTCACATAAAATCACAATCAAAGTTTTTTCAATGTGTTATCTATCGATTAAATCACCCTTCGCCCTCTTCTCCGAAAGCATCCCCGACAGCTTTGCACAATACACTTCCGACGGCCTGTCAATTCCTCCCAACTGTTGAAAACTCTGTTCAGAAAAACCAATAACCTGTGCGTAACCACTGCCTTTTCTACAGCTTCCCGTCGCCTTTTCCTTTCGCACAAAGGATTTCCCACGGATTTCTCCATTCCATCACCAAGGCACTGACAGGCAAAATCGGAACAATCCTTTGGGCATTCAATCGAACTCCGAACTTTTGCCGATTTTCGACAGGCACTTCTTCTTCTTCTCTTTTAATCTTTTGATGATGTTGAGAAAGCGGACGGCAAAAGATTCTCCCGTGAATGCGCTCACTCGAATCCCCTTTTCCCATCAAAACCATGTTTCCGAAACCACCCAAAGGCTTCACGCGGATTGTGCTATAATGGACGTGAGTTTCCCCTAAAGGGGGCGGACGTTTGCCCACCGGAGTGTTTGCCATGAAGTTCACCGTCATCCGAAGCCGTTTTCTTGAGTTGCTTTCCAGCGTTCAGAGCGTTGTTCCCAGCAAGCCCGCACTTCAGATCATTTCGAACGCAATGGTCGAAGCGCACGAAGAGGGCAGCCTGACGCTGACCGCCACGGATCTCGACGTTTCGGTGCGCGCCACGCTCGCGACCGATGTGAAGGTGGATGAACCCGGCAGCACCACGCTCCCCGTGCGCAAGCTCGTGGAAATGTTGCGCATGGCGCCCGAAGGCGAGGTGCATTTCGACGTGGGCGACGACGATGTGGCGCGCGTGGTGACCCCCGCGGCGAAATATCGCGTCATCGGCTTGGACGTGCACGAGTTCCCCATCATCAAGGAACCCTCCGAAGACGCCCGCTGCTTCACCATCGATCGCGCCGTTTTCCGTGAGATGCTCCGCAAAACCTCCTACGCCGCGGGCACCGACGAAACCCGCCGCATCCTCACCGGCGTGCTCCTCCAATTTGCCGACGCCAAGCTCACCATGGTCGCCACCGATGGCAAGCGTCTGGCCCTTGTGGAGCAAGAGCTCGAGTTCCCGCCCGAAAGCGCCTGCGAGATGATCCTCCCGCCCAAGGCCGTGGCCGAGCTTATGCGCCTTCTGGGCAACGGCGAGGGCCCCATGCGCATTTATGGGCAGACCGGCCAAGTGATGTTTGATTGCGGCGCCTTCCGCTTCTACAGCAAGCTTATCGAAGGCGTCTACGCCAAATATCAATCCGTCATCCCGACCGCGTGCGACGAGCGCGTCACCGTCTCCCGCGACGAGCTCATCGCCTCCATCCAGCGCGTCGCCATCATGTCCAACGACAAGGCCCACGCCGTGCGCATGGCCTTTGCCGAGGGCGCCCTGACCCTCTCCGCCAGCAACACCGAAGCCGGTGAAGCCAGCGACGTGATCCCCATCAAATATTCCGGCCGCGCCCTCACCGCCACCTACAATCCCTCCTACGTCATGGACTGCCTCCGCAACCTTGACACCGAGGAAGTCACCTTCGAGCTCAGCGAAGGCCACGCCCCTGCCGTCATCAAATGCGGCATTCCCTTCCTCTACGTCATCATGCCCCTGCGCATCCCGGTCTAAGACCGCATTCCTGACGCTTTGCTGTTCTTTGGCCTCCCACAATGGGAGGCCCTTTTTGTTGATTCGGCTCACCATCCGGGCCTACCGCAACGCTTCGGGGGATACGGAGCCTCTTGGGTCGGGATACGGAGTCTTTCATGGCGTTCCGCGCTGGGCGGCAAAAGGCGGCGCTTTGGATTTTTTCATGGTTCCCTTTCGACAGGGTGGGCCGCTGTCGGCAATGCGTCGAAGAACCGTTCAAGACCTGTTCGGTTTTTGATGAAACATCCCCGGAGCGCTCTTCCGCGGCGTGCGTTATCCCTTGCGCGACAATCCCTTGAAAAGTTCCGACAAGGTTATCAACACCTGTTGATAATCCTGTCCAATCACTTTTCGACAGGTGTCGATGATTTTGTCTAAAAACAGGGACGATAACGTTATCGACAAGGTTATCAACAAGCGTTGATAATTCTGTCGATGGAAGAACCTTGTCTCCAGCCTTCGGATGCGCTATCCTATGCCCCGACATGAAGACCCTTGGAAGCCAAATCAAAGAGGCGCGCCAACGCCGCCACCTCAGCCAAAGCGCCCTTGCGCGCAAGGTGGGGTGCCGCCAATCCGCGCTCTCGATGTACGAAGGCGGGCGCGCCACCGCGCTCAGCGCCGCCGTCATCGGGAAGATTTGCGCCGAGCTGGGTCTTGTGCCGCCCACACAGGCGGAACTCTCCGTGGAAACGCCCACGGCCGCGGGCACCCGTGCCTTCTGCCCCAATCCGGCCTGCCCCTCCAACCTTCCGGTTTCCCTTGGCGAACGCATCGCCCTTGTTCCCCATCGGCATTTTGCCGAAGAAGGGGAAATCCACTGCGCTTGGTGCGGGGAAGTGTTGGAAAAAGCCTGCCCCGAATGCGGCGCCCCCGTCAATCCCGGCGCCTTCTGCTCCCATTGCGGCACCCCTTATCTCGCCGAAGCCCCCGAACGCGCCGACCCCACCCGCATCGCCGCCAGCGAACGTCTCATGGCGTGGGCTTAAATGTTCCCCAAAAAGCTGATTTGTTGTCTTTGAAGATTGCTTGTCGGACGTTTTTGCGGTCTGACATTTTCGGTTGTCATTTCTCTCAGAAACAGAGCGTTCAGTCTTTGTTTTAAGCCTGCTTCATAGTGAAATGCAAAAATATTGACAATATTTTTAAGATAATGTTATTATACATTTGCAATTTTACTCTGAAGAATTGCAACCAAGTGTGCCGGATGGTACACCGTGTCTATGATCGGAACAGGAAAGAAAGGTGGAGCTTTATGGCTTCTGTGTATGATGCTTTTGTGGGACGTTACAAAATGTCCAAAACCTTACGCTTTGAGTTGAAGCCTGTCGGCAGAACGGCCGAACATTTGGCCGCTTCCTCACTGCTTGAGCATGACCGTCAACGGGCGGAGGATTATCCTGCCGCGAAGCGATTGTTGGACGAGGGGCACAAGGCCCTGATTGAACGTTCCCTCAAGGATGCCGTGTTGGATTGGAAACCGCTTGCGGAAGCACTTGAAGCATTCCGAAAAGATGCCGATGACAAAGAGGCACTCATGGAATGTCAGAAGAACATGCGGAAGAAGATTCTTGGATTGTTAGAGGAGGATGAAGCATTTGGCAATCTAACCGGAGCAACGCCAAAAGACTACTTCAAGTCCATCATTCAACAAGGGGAGACAGAAGGAAAGAGCATTCCACAAGCGGTAAGCGCTTTTTCCAAGTTTTCCTGTTATTTCGTTGGTTTTCAGCAAAATCGCGCAAATCTGTATTCCAAAGAAGAAATTGCGGTTGCCGTTCCGTATCGTGTCGTCAATGACAACTTCCCGAAGTTTCTGACGAACGTGCACATTTACGAACGCCTTCAGAAAGAGTTTCCGGGGATCCTTCGGGCTGCCGAGGAGGAATTGAAGCCCATTTTGTCAGAATCCGCTTTGGGTGACTTTTTCAAGGTGGAAAGCTATAACCGGTGTCTGACGCAGGGTGGAATAACGCTCTTCAATCATCTCATCGGTGGCTACACGCAGGCGGATGGAAGCAAGGTGCGCGGCTTGAACGAGTTTGTGAACCTTTATCGACAGCAACAGGGCAACACCGCTTCCGCCGAACGGCCAGAGCAGATGACGGCATTGTTCAAGCAGATCTTAAGCGATCGCGAAACGGTCTCCTTCATTCCTGAACAGTTGAAGGACGATGCGGCCCTCCGGAGGGTCATTGAGAATTTTAGGGAGAAGCTGCAAGCGGAAAAAACGTTTGAGGGAATCCGTGAGGCGTTTTCCCTGTTGCGGACGTCTTGCCATAACGTCTATTTCTCGGCCAATGAGTTGTCTTCCGTATCGCTGGCCGTCACGGGCAGTTGGAATGGCATCCGTAACGCTCAGGAGGACGCCATCGAGGCATTGATCGAAAAGACCCAATGTATCAAACGTGAGGCGGAACGTTTCCGCCGCGCATTGAAGGCGGATGTGTTTGCCCTCGAGGATGTGCTGACTTTGCCGCTGTTTCGACGGGTCCCGGAGGGGGAGCCTGAACCGGTTTCATTGAAGACGTATTGGTCTTCCGAAGCGATTGAGGCCCGACTTTCCGCCGTGACCCAGACCGAAGGGCGCGCGTTGGAAGCGTTGGCACGCACCCATGGTGAGGGGGGACTGCGTGAAGATCGGCAAGGCGTTGCCGACATCAAGGCCTATTTGGATGCCCTGATGGATCTTTTGGGTTATTTGAGGCCCTTCCGTGTCTCTTCCGAGCAGGAGGTCAATGCGGAGTTCTATGGTCTCTTTGACGCGTGTTATGACACGTTGGATCTCATGATTCCATTGTATAACCGCGTTCGTAATTATCTGACCCGGAAACCCGGGGATACGGCGTGCATCAAGCTGATGTTCGATTGTCCCACCCTTGCGGCGGGATGGGACAAAAACAAAGAGCGGGAAAATGCCACGGTGCTTTTTGAGCGCGCCGGACACTACTACCTTGGCATCACCGCTCCCACGTTGGGCAAGAAGAAGGGCCGTGACATTGACTATTCGACGCTTGCCGTTTCGGATGGCCGGACTTCGGATGTCTATCGCAAGATGGTCTACAAATATCTGCCGGGCCCGAACAAGATGTTGCCGAAGGTCTTTTTCGCCAAATCGAACGCCGCACTTTATGCGCCTCCGAAAGCGATTCATGAGGCTTACAAAGCCGGAAAACACAAAAAGGGAAAGGATTTTGATTTGGCGTTCTGCCACCGTCTGATCGATTTCTTTAAGGAAAGCATCGCCAAGAATGAGGATTGGGCAACCTTCGGATTCCGCTTTTCGGAGACGTCGTCTTATGGTGACATCAGCGAGTTTTACAAAGAGGTGGCCGAGCAGGGCTACAAAATAACCTTTGAGAACATTCCTTCAGAGGTCATCGACAGATTGGTCGATGAAGGGCGGCTGTATCTCTTTCGATTGCACAACAAGGATTTTTCCGCAGGTGCATCGGGACGCCCCAATCTGCACACCCTCTATTGGAGAGCGGTGTTCAGTGACGAGAACCTTCGTGACGTCGTGGTGAAACTGAATGGGGAGGCGGAGCTTTTCCATCGGCCCGCGTCGATTCGAAAGCCGACCGTCCACCGCCTCGGCGAACGATTGGTCAATCGGCGAACGAAAGATGGAAGGCCGATTCCGGCGGATGTTCATCGCGAACTTTTCCTGAATGCCAATGGACGGCTTCCCGAGGGACTGAGCAAAGAGGCCGCATTGTGGGCCGATCAAGCGGTGATCAAGCCGGTTCGGCATGAGATCGTCAAAGACCGCCGGTTCACGGAAGATCGCTTCTTTTTCCATGTGCCGATCACGTTCAACTTCAAAGCGCCGGATGGAGCCTTTCGGCTCAATCAGGAAGTCATTGACGTGCTTCGGGACAATCCGGAGGTGAACATCATCGGTCTTGACCGCGGTGAACGCAACCTCATCTACATGACATTGATCGATCAGTCCGGTCGCTTGTTGCTTCAAAAGAGTTTCAACATCGTAAGCGGCAAGTCCCATGATGGGCATCTGCGTGAGACGGATTACCACGCGCTGCTGGACCATCGGGAAAAGGAACGCGATGCCGCCCGGAAGAGTTGGGAGACCATCGGCAAAATCAAGGATTTGAAGGCGGGCTATCTTTCGGCGGTGGTCCACGAAATCGTCCGAACGGCGATTGATCGCAATGCCATCATTGTGCTTGAGGATCTGAATGTCGGTTTCAAGCGGGGCCGTTTCTGCATTGAGAAGCAGGTCTATCAGAAGTTCGAGCAGATGCTCATCGATAAGCTGAATTATCTTGTCTTCAAAGATGCACCGGAAGGGGCGCCGGGTTCGGTGCTGAAAGGTTATCAGCTGACGGAGCGTTTTGAGAGTTTCCAAAAACTTGGCCGCCAATCCGGCATTCTCTTTTACGTTCCGGCCGGTTATACTTCCAAAATCGATCCCGTGACGGGCTTCACCAATCTTTTCGATTTGCGGAAGTGCACCAATGCGGAAGCCCGAAAGGCCTTTTTCTCCGCGTTTGATGCCATTGTGTATGATGCTCGGAAGGATCGGTTTGCCTTTTCCTTCGATTATCGGCATTTCCGCACGGGCCAGACCCCTGCCAAAACATGCTGGACCGTCTATTCCGCCGATCGCCGCTTGGTTTACAATCCCATCAAGCGGTGTGAGGAGACGCTTTCGCCCACCGCCATCCTTCGCGAGGCGCTCCTTCGGCAGGGTGTGCGCTTGGAGGATGGGCTGGATGTGAAGGCTATTCTTGAGGCGACACCGGCAGAGGCCAAAACGGCATCGTTCTTTGGTGACGTCTTTTATGCCTTTGAACGGACATTGCAGATGCGCAACAGTTCCAAGGCCACCGGGGAAGATTACATTCAGTCGCCCGTGGAAGGCCCCGATGGAACGTGTTTTGACAGCCGCACAGCCGGACCGGGCCTGCCAAAGGATGCCGATGCCAACGGCGCCTATCACATCGCCTTGAAGGGGCTTTGGTTGTTGCGTCATCTGCCGGAACCGGGCGAACCGTTGCCGCGGCTGGCCCATTCGGATTGGTTCAACTTCAGGCAATTGCCGCAGGCATGATGGGTGTGCGCGATGGAGCCCTATTTGCCCATCACGCAGATCAATGATTTCACCTTTTGCCCGAAGTCCCTTTACTTCGGCGGCATTTTTCGGGAGAACCGAGCGTCTGAGACGTTTCACGCGCGTCCTCAGACGGTCGGCTCTGCCGCGCATCGCCGCATTGACGAGGGGATTCATTCGACACGGGCCGATGTGCTTTCCGGTGTCACGGTTTATTCCGAGCGCTACGGATTGGTGGGAAAGATTGATCTGTTCGACGTGACGTCAGGTGTTCTGACCGAGCGGAAACATTCCGTTTCCGCCGTTTACCCCGGACTTCGTTATCAACTCTACGCGCAAGCCTTCGCGTTGGAGGAAATGGGGTATGCCGTGAATCGCCTTCGGATCCATGCCCTCAAGGACAATCGCCTTTATGAGGTGCCTTTGCCCAATGCGGACGATGTGGCCGCCTTTGAGGCGGTGTTGGCGGCCATGCGGGCTTATCGCCCCGATGACCCGATCGCCGTCACGGCGGCCAAATGCCGCCATTGCATTTATTCACCGTTGTGCGACCTTTGTGAGGAGGAAAACGAAGGTGCTGTCCTATCCTGATTTCGCTTACCGTCAGCTTGTGGTCCATATTGCCGGCGGCAGTGGTGAACGCCTTCGATTCCGCGCGGACACCGTTGTCGTCGAAGACGCGGAGGGGAAAACCCTCCTTCGCCATTCCTGCCATCGGCTCTTTGCGCTCTTCATCATTGGGGAGTGCATGCTGACAAGCACGGTCATCCACCAGGCGGTTCGATTTGGCTTTCCGATTATCCTGATGAACCGAAACCTGAGGGTGATTGCCGCCATTCGCTGTTCCGCCGAGGGAAACACGTCGCTTCGCCGCCGCCAATACACCGATGGCGGATTGGCCATTCACGTGGCGCGGAACCTGGTTCGTCAGAAAATCGACAACCAAATCTTGCTGATGAAACGCCTCAGATATCGCTCCGCTGATGATCAAGAGGCCCTCGCCGCCCTTTCGGCGCTCACACTTCCGGTCGGCGCCGACACTGCCGTTTTGCGTGGGATCGAAGGCACCGCCAGCCGCATTTTCTTTTCGGCCTATTTTCGCCCAATGGGGTGGAACCGGCGTGAGCCACGTTGCCGCCGCGATCCTTACAACACATTGTTGGACATTGGATACACCTATCTCTTCAATTTCGTGGATGCGTTGCTTTCGCTCTATGGCTTCGATCTTTATTGCGGGGTCTACCACACCTTCTTTTACCAGCGAAAATCTCTGGTCTGTGATTTGGTGGAGCCTTTCCGTTGCATCATCGACCGACGGTTACGAAAAGCACATAACCTTGGACAAATAGATCCTTCCGATTTCACGGTCCGCAACGGGATGCATGAATTGTGCTGGAAACGGCAGGAAAAGTACACCCGGCTTTTCCTCAAAGATTTGCTTCAAGAAAAGGAGGCGCTTTTCCGATATATCCACGCCTATTACCGATGGATGATGAAGGCGGACCCAGCGGCGGCGTTTCCCGTTTACGCAATAGGGGAGTGAATATGTTTTTGGTGATGTACGACATTCAGGACACACGGTTGCGGACCAAATTCTCAAAGTTCCTCGAGCGCTATGGCCGGCGGATCCAATACTCCGTTTTTGAGATCGCCAACAGTCGAAGACTGCTGGAAAACATCGAGGCAAAGATTCGCACAACCTTTGAGAAGTGTTTCACGCAAGGAGACAATGTGCTGATCTTTGATATTGGCGATCACGCATGTATCCGGCGGTTCGGCTATCCGGTCAATGAGGAAAGTGATCTTGTCATCAGGTGATGCAAACCTTCGTCCTCATTTCCTCAAAAGCCTTTCTTTTCGGGAAAAGGAAAAAACCTTGTCTGAAAAAAGCAGAATGACAATTTTTATAACCTATGCTATAACTAATCATGTGTTGACGGAAATCTGTGGATTTCCTGTCTAAGAGGCACACATAATTTCTACTGTTGTAGATATCCCGATAATAATCGTACGACGTATATGTCTAAGAGGCACACATAATTTCTACTGTTGTAGATTGCGATGGAGCACCATGGCTTTGGCGATGTCTAAGAGGCACACATAATTTCTACTGTTGTAGATCACACGAGGGCGACCCCGCCGCCCAAGTGTCTAAGAGGCACACATAATTTCTACTGTTGTAGATCGGGCTTTTGTGCGGGTCGCGGGTGTGCGGTCTAAGAGGCACACATAATTTCTACTGTTGTAGATACAAACATCGTGTGGTGAAGAGCCACATGGGTCTAAGAGGCACACATAATTTCTACTGTTGTAGATACGCAGTTTTTCCATTAGGATCACTCCAGTCTAAGAGGCACACATAATTTCTACTGTTGTAGATTCCTGCATTCACACCCCCGAGCGCATCGTCTAAGAGGCACACATAATTTCTACTGTTGTAGATCGGGTGTGGGTTTGGAACCCGCAACCTGTCTAAGAGGCACACATAATTTCTACTGTTGTAGATAGACCTATCCCGGGTGGGCCGCCTGCTTCGGTCTAAGAGGCACACATAATTTCTACTGTTGTAGATTTAGGCCTGCTACAATTCGTGGCGACGTCTAAGAGGCACACATAATTTCTACTGTTGTAGATCATTTCGTCCCGAGCGTTCGCGAATTGTGTCTAAGAGGCACACATAATTTCTACTGTTGTAGATAGGAGTTCGGGGAGAATGGAGGCGCGGTCTAAGAGGCACACATAATTTCTACTGTTGTAGATTAGGTGATTTCATTGTGAGCATGCGCCCGTCTAAGAGACACCCACAATTTCTACTGTTGTAAATCCTGTGATATCATACTGACACTTTCATGTCCAAGTGGCATGTGTAATTTCTACTGTTGTAGATAGATAATGTTATGTTCAACATAAGACCATCTAGGCGATGAGCGAAGTTCCCATCGCAATGGAAGGGTAACGTTCGTTTTTAGCGTTTCCGAAGTGGGGTGAGGCGGAGGACGAGGCCAGTTCCTGCTTTGAGGGGATGGGTGAACAGGTCGCTTTGGGTGACTTCGCGTTGCGTGACGAGGAGACGGTGAGGGGTCTTTTTGGGACTGTTGAAGCCGAGGGAGGGGTCGGCATTCGGTTCATCGGCAAAGCATTCCATGCGATAAAGGGTGTCTTTCGCAAGGAAGTGGAGGGGAAGGCTGAGGGTGCGGTCGTTGGCGGTGATGGAGGCGACGAACCAAGTTCCGGAGGGCGTCGTTCCGCTTTCGGGGAAGGTTTCGCGCGCAACGGTGGCGTGGCTTTCCATGCGGCCTTCGAGCCAACGTGTGGTTTTCCATGTGGCGGGGAGGGAAGCGAGCAGTTCGGCGGCGGGCGCGTCGTGCGGCGGGAGGTTACGGGGGTCGGTGTACCAGAAGAGCAGGTGGAGGCCGGAGCGGAAGAGCAAGGGGGAGGCGAGGGCATAGCCTTTGGTGGCTTTGCCGGGCCAACAGAAGGTGTGGTCGGCGGGGCCTTGGAGCATCCGCGTGAAGAGGGCGGAGATGTCCCCGGCGAGGGTGAGGGCGCCTTTGGCCTCATCGCCGAGGATGGCTTCGGCGGTGAGGAGGTTGGGGAAGGTGCGGGTGAGGCCGGTGGGGAGCCATTCGTCGTGGATGGTGAGGACGAGGCGATGGCGGGCGGCGGTTTCGACAAGGTTCCGGAGATAGGCTTCGTCCTTTTGCGAGCTGTGCTTCACAAAGCCGGGTTTGACGCCCGCAACGCCCCATCGGCGGAAGCGGGCGAAGAGTTCGTCCGCGGTGAAGCGTCCGCGGCCATCGGGCAGGAAGACGCCGTTGACGTAGAGGATGACGCCGACGCCTTTTGCCTTGGCGTAGGCGCAGAGGGCGGGAAGGTTGAGATTGACGTGCATATCGCCGTTGTCGCCGAGGCGGCCATATTTCGCGAACCCTTTGCCGTGGGTGGAGAAGCAGCCCTCGCCCGCGGTGAGATGGCGCTCCAAGAGGATGCGGTCGGAGGGGACGCTGTCGGGCTTGAGGGCGGTGGGATCGAGGCGCGGATCGCAGTTGGGGTCATATTCGGGGCCGTACCATCCGGTGTCCAAAAGAATATAGCGGATGCCTCGGCGGGCGGCTTCGTCGATGAGCGATTGGGCAGCGGCGTTGTTCAATTCCATGAGGCGCACGCACGTTCCGGGGCGAACCCAATCGGCAAAGTGGTAGGTTGCCTCGTCCGCGGGGGCGTTGAGGGCTTCCAACAGGGGGGCCTTTTCCGGGAGGGCCCCTTCCGAGGCGGCAAAAAGAAAGACGCGCCACGGCGTGGACTTCGGCCCCTCGCCATCCACAAGGTTATCGCCGGAGGTGAGGGCTTTCAGGAGGGGACGGCCTTTTTCCGCACCCTTCCATCGCAACACCGCGGAATTGCGCAGATCGGCTTCGCAGAGCGCCATGGCCGCACCATCGGGAAAACGAAGGGTGAGCGGTCGGCAGACTTCGGGGAGCTGTTCGGGGGCGAACTTGCGCGGCATCGTTTGATTGTGGCCTTGATGGGCATAGGCGAGGGTTCCATTGGGCAGGGCCACCGTCGTTGCCTCGCCGGTGCGCGGCAGGCGATAGGAGGTTCCGTGTTTGGGTTGGGGCAGGAGATAACGGAGGGCGACGCCCTCTTCAGCCACGCAGGCTTCGAGGGTGAGGGTCCCTTCGGCGGAGTGAAAGGGCACACGCAGGGTGCGCAAGGCGACGCTTTGCGTTTCCCGCTCCCCGACAACGGGGCGCCAGGTTTCCGTGCGCTCTCCCTTTTCCGGCGTTCCCATGGTGAGACCATGGGTGAAATCCCCCGCGCCTTCCGTGCGGAGGCCAAGCGTTGAGGGAAGCACCCGTGCCTGTCCTCCCGCGTCAATGGCGTAGAGGGCCTTTCCCGCCTCTTCCCACACGCGCAATGTGAGGGTGCCCCCGGGTGAACGAAGTTCCACGGCCGCGGTCAGCGTGGTGGCGGCAAATGCGGCAAACATCATCGACAAGCTTTTCCGCGGGCACATGGCGTCTTCCTTTCGCTCCAATGTTTCGGGGAGCCGTTGAGGGGTGGATGGGTGGGTGGTTATTTCCGCAGGGTGACGCACGCGCCGCCGCCGGGGGCAAGGCGGAGGGTGAGGGTGTCGTTGCGCGTGACGTGGCGGGTTTGGGAACGGAGGGTTTCGCGGTTTTTCAGATAGTGGGCGCCTTCGCCGTCTTCAACGAGGGAGAGCAGGAAGTCGCCCTCGGGCAGGAAATCGAGCGGGAGGGTGAGGGTGCGGGCCTCCTCGTTCGTGGCGGCGCCGATGAGGTAGGCGCCGTCGGACGCTTGGCGCATCATCACGATGTATTCGCCGATGCTTCCGGCGAGGGTGCGGCTTTCCTTCCACGGCATCCGCTGGGCGGAGAGGAAGTCGAGCAAGGCGGGGGTGCGCGTGTAGTATTCCGGGATGTCGGGGAGGATGGTGACGCCGGAGAAGACGATGAGGGTGCGTGCGGCTTCGGCGGCGAGGGTGGAGGGCACCTCCTGCGGATTGTCCGTGCGGGTGGTGGGGCCTTGGCGGAGGTCGAACATCCCGTTGTTCATGTCCAGCGGGCCGGCCACCATGTTCACGAAGACGCTGGTGACGAAGGTCTTGGGCTGGAAGACGCGCTTGGCGTCGAGCTGGGCGTGGCAGTATTCGCGCGTGACGGCGTTGGGCCATGTGCGCAATTGGCCATAGGGGTGCACGGGGCCATCGTGGAAGTCGACGAGGAGGCGGTTTTGGGCGCAGAGCTCGGTGATGCGGCGCGTGCGTGCGTTCTTTTCCTCGGGGGAGCCGCGCATGAAGCCGTATTTGACGCCCGCCGCGCCCCATTGTCCATAGCGTTTCAAGGTCTCCTCAATGGGGTAGCGCCGCCCGCCCACGTCGTTCAGATAGAGCCAGACGCCGACGCCTTTCTCCTTTCCGTAGGCAATGATCCGGCGCACGTCGTTGGCCTTTCCGCCTTGGGTGGGGTTGGAGGCGGCCTCGAATTCGGGGCCGTACCAGTTGGCGTCAAGCACGAGATAGCGGAAGCCCGCCTTGGCGGCGAAGTCCACCATCCGCACCCACGAGGGAGTGTCCATGCCGTAGGTGAAGTCTCCCCACTTCGCGCCGTCAATCCGCCAATCCCAAACGGCCATTCCGGGCTTCACCCACGCAAAGTCCATTTCCTTTGGCGGCGGAGGGTTCAGCAGTTCGAGCAGGTGCGAATCGACGGCGGCGCCGGGTGTGCTCCCGAGAAAGAGCACGCGCCAGGCGGAGGTGAACCCCGCCTTCAGCGGCGCCGGACGCGCGGCCACCGTGAAGGTGGTCTCGCCCTTCTTGGAGTGCAGGGCGAGCGGTTCGCCTTCGCGCAAGTCGGCCTCGTGCAAGGCGAGGTAGTGGGTGGCATCCGCCTGGAGGGTCATGGTCACGGGTCTGCGTCCATTTGCCTCCGAGAGACGTTCTGGGCCGAGATTGTGGTGCTCGCCGTTGTAATACCACGCCGTATAATCTCCCGCAAAGGCGAAGGTGGTGGCCTCTTGGGCGTTTTTGGCCGTGCCCTTGGCATCGCCGGGGATGGCATAGGCAAAGGCCACGCCGTCGTCATACGCCCGCGCCGTCACCATGAAGGCGTCCGGGCCTTCGGCCGCCGTTGTGCGCCGGAAGCGGAGGCACACTTCGTTGAAGGCGTCCGGCACTTCCGCACGTTTGCCCCACAGCGGCCTCCAAACGTCGCGCACCTCGCGGCGGGTGGTCTTCTCCAGCTCCCACCCCGGCCCCGGAAGGCTGGCGCCCGAGGCCAAGCGATAGCCCATCCGCGACGTTCCCACCGAGGTGAGCCCTTGGCCCTGCACGCGGTAGGTGAGCGCCCCCTCTTGCCACGAGAGGGTCAGCGAACACTCCCCATTGGGGGAGACGGCCGCAACGTCCATTCCCCGAACCCATGCCGTGAACCCCAGCATGCACAGCAGTGCCATTCCCGAAACGCGCATCATCGTTGGCTCCTTTCTGACGTTTCCATTGTATCAATCCATCCGCTGGCGGAGGGCATGCGGCGGCCGTGATTTTTCCGCCGTCTACCGATGTATGCACAAACGCCCCGCCGACGGTTGTCGGCGGGGCCGGATGGATGGACGCACCGGGAAACGGCTGACCGAAGGGCGCTTAGGGTGTGTCGGGGGTGGACGCTTGCTTGGTTGGGGGAGGCAACCCTGCCTCAGCCCACGCCAGGGAGAAGAGAAACGCGCAGTCTTTGCGATTGACGGGGCAATCGGGATCGTCCAAGAGGCGGGCAAGGAGGCAATCGTAATCGCTGTCGGCGTCGCTGTGGCGCTTGATGTAATCGGTGATCCATTGAAGGCCCACGAAGGCGCCCACGAGGGTGTTCACGAAGGTTTTATTGCGCCTTCCCATCAAATCCAGTCGCTCCAGCTCGATGTTTGTCAGCGGCAATGCGTTTTTGGGAAAATCAAAGCCGAGGCGGTTGGCAACGCTGACGGCCTGAGCTTCGGTGATGGGCGCCAACGCCAAGAAAATGTGGACCGAGTCCTCCCAAACACGGAAAAGGAAGGAAGGAATGTCATCCACCGGGATGGGACAATCGGGGTCATCCAATAAGCAACGGAGGAGCGCCTCGTAGGTGACGTTGCCCCGTGTGCTGTGCTCAATCACGGCATCGACGAGCCACGCGTGGATTTCGTGCTCCTTCTGTTTCAGTTGCAGCAGTTTTTTGGTTTTCTTTTTCATGGGAGGGGTGCCTTACTGGAAAGGTTCGGGTGGGGTTTTCCACCAAGCGAGGAACTCCACGTTGCCTTCGGGGCCGAGAAGGGGGGAGCGTTCGCAACCAAGCCACTCCAAGCGAAGTTCCTGTGTGCCAAAGGCGCGGATCTCCTCCACGACACGTTGGCGGACGGCCTCGTCGCGCACGACGCCGCGGGGGACGTCTTTGCGGCCGGCCTCGAACTGCGGCTTGATGAGGGAGATGATTTGGCTCCCGGGGGCAAGGCAGGCGGCCATGGGCGGGAGAATCAGGCGCAACGAGATGAAGGAGACGTCGGTCACGCCGAAGGTGGGCCGCTCGGGGAGAATGTCGGGCGTGAGGAAGCGGCAGTTGAACCGTTCCTTGCACCACACGCGCGGATCGGTGCGCAGGCGGTAGTGGAGCTGGTTGGTGCCCACGTCGAGGGCGAGCACGCGCCGTGCGCCGTGCTGGAGCAGGCAGTCGGTGAAGCCGCCGGTGGAGGCGCCCACGTCGAGACAGCAACGGCCCTCCACCTCCAGCGGGAAGACGTCGAAGGCGCCTTGGAGCTTCTCGCCGCCGCGGGAGACGAAGCGAGGCTTGGCCGCGACGGCCAGCACCGCATCCTCCGCCACGGACTGGCTGGCCTTGGCGGCCTTCTGCCCATTCACCGTCACCTCGCCGGCGAGGATGAGCCGCTGCGCGAGTTCGCGCGATTCCGCCAACCCGCGCCGGACAAGTTCTTGGTCGAGCCGTGCGCCCATGCGTGCCTCACCAGCGGTATTCCACGCTCTGCGCGGAACGCTCCATCAGCGGCGCGGCAAGCCCGCGGCCGAGGGCGGAGGGAAAGTCGGAGAGGAAGACGCGCAGGGAGTTGCCCTTGCGGGAGGGCTCATAGATGGCCAAGGCGTCTTCGGGGCACCCGAGCAGACGCGCGATCTCTTTGTCGATCGTGTCTTCGTAGCCGATATCGTCGGCCAAGCGCAGATTGACGGCGTCCTCGGCAGTGAAGAGGCGCCCATCGGCGAGTTTGCGCACCTCGGCCTCGGTCATGCGCCGCCCCTTGGCCACAATCCCCACAAAGCGGGCATACATCCCATCCACCACCGTTTGGAGGATGGCGTTGTGCTCAGGATTGATGGGCTTGAGCGGATTGCCAAGATCCTTGGAGGCCCCGGAGGCAATCGAATTGTCGGCCACGCCGAGCTTTTCCGCCAAGCCGGCGGCGTTGAAGCCGGAGATGATCACGCCGATGGAGCCAAGGGTGGTGGTGGGCCGGAGGCGAATCCAATCGGCCTGCATCGCCAAATAATAGGCCCCGGAGGCCACGATGTCGCCGCCCAGCACGATGACTTTGCGCCCCTCCTTCGCGGCCTTGAAGCGCTCCAAGGCGTGCCAGATCGCGTCCGAGGCGGTCACCCCGCCGCCGGGCGAATCCACCAGCAACAAGATGGCGTCAAACATCGGGTCGTCAATGGCGCGCTCAATCTCGGCGAGCACGGCCGAGTCGCAATCCGACGGCAAATACCAACGGCTCGGCGCTTCCCCGGAAAGGACGCCGTTCAGCTCCAGCCGGAGCACCTGACGCGCCTCCTCCTTGTCCGAACCGCGCACCTGATCGTAGCTTGCGGCCGTGGCATTCAGGGAGTCCGAGACATTCAGCGCCACGCGCTCCCCAACCCCTTTGGCGAGGAAGATGAGCGCCGCGAGGCCAACGAAGGGCATCACCAGCGCCGTGAGGCAGCCGGCGAGAAAACCGGGCAGGCACCCCCCGAAGCGGCGGGGCTTCGGCGGCGGCACGGAAACTGGGGAAAAGGTCTGTTCGTCCATGGATTCACTCCTTGTAGCCAAGTTCCTTCAAGAGAAAATGGTTCCGGAACCACTTGGGCTCCACGCGCACATAGGGCACCACCTCGCAGGCGTCCAATCCATACGCCTCGGCGATCTCCGGCTCCGCGGCCCGCCGCATCGCGCGCAACGTCCGCCCCTTCGTGCCGATGACCATGCCCTTCTGCGACGCACGGTTCACGAAGATGGTGGCGTTCACCTTCCACGTGTTGCCCGCCTCCTCGATGGAATCCACCCGCACGCCCAGCTGGTGCGGCACCTCCTGATAGAGCCGCCCGATGAGCTTCTCCCGCAGAATGTCGGCAATCGCCAGCTTCCGCGGAAAGTCCGAGACGATGTCCTCCGGAAACAGCAGTCCCTCCGTCTCCGGGGCCTCCGCAAAGAGCGCCTCCAACAACGTGTCGCACCCCGCGCCCGTCCCCGCCGAAAGCTCCAACCACGGCACCTTCCGCGCCGTGCCCTTCGCCGCCTGCGTCCGCTCCCATGCCGCCTTGAACGGCAACGGATCATATCCCGGCGCGTCCGACTTGTTCAGCAGGAAAAAGGTGGGCGCCTCCGCAAAGGCCGCCCGCGCCATCCACCCCTCATCCTCCATCCGCACCGGCCCCGAAGCGTCGAAGACCACCGCCAAGATGTCCGCCGAATCCCCCGCGCCCCGCGCCATGCGGTTCATCAGCGTGCCCAGCTCATTCTCCGCCTTGTGCAGCCCAGGCGTGTCCAAAAAGACCAGCTGCCCCCGAGGCTCCGTCAAAATCGCCCGGATGCGGTTGCGCGTGGTCTGCTCCATCGCCGAGACAATCGACACCTTCTCGCCCACCAGCCGATTCACCAGCGTGGACTTCCCCGAATTCGTACGCCCCACCACGGCCACCATCGCCGTCCGGACCTTCTGTGCCTTCGCTTCCATGCCACCCATTCTAGCATATCCCCCTGTCCTTATGCGGGGAACCGGAGAGGCTTTTGGAGGGGGTCAGAAAGAAAGAAGCTTGACAGGGGGGGGGGGGGCGTGATATCTTGCTGCCAGATTGCGTCTTAGGAGGAGTAGTTGCGGCCGCGTCGGGGAGAGCCCCGGTTCACCGGCGGCACTGCCTTTCGGGAAACGCCCCGACCTCCTAGCACGGTGTCTGCTTTCGGAAAACCGACGGCTTGGAGGAATTGAGAAATGAAGATGACAGCATCGTTTTTGGCGCTTGCCTGCGCGGCCACCCTGCCGCTGGCCTCCGTGGCGCACGCCGCCACCTCTGAATCCGCGACAATGGTCTCCGCCGCCCAAAGCCAAACCATTTTGGAAGTCTCCGCCTCCGGCAAACTCTCCGAGATCGGGGCCGCTGTGCTTGGCCCGGACGTTCGCCTCACCGTGCGCCTCCATGGCCCCATCGCCTTTGACGTCGACACCGCCAACTTCGCCTCCTTGGAGATCTACGCCGACGATGCCGCGGCAACCCTCACCGTCAGCGAACCCACCGCCTACGACCGCCTCACCGCCGTCAGCTTCCCCAAAGCCACCGGCGCCGCGACAACCTTCGCCACCGCCGCGGCAACTTCCGCCGGGGTCGCCACTCTGGCCGACACCACGACGGATACGACACCTAGATGGATTTGGACCCCGCCGGAGAGCCCTACGGAGGATCAGGACACTAAGGACTGGACAGATCCTGATAACTGGGACAATCCGGACGCGGCGAGCTTGAAGCAGTTGACAGGCGCACGTTATCCCCAAAAGCAAGGTGGCTGGGGGGCAACAGGAGATAGCGCTAGTACTATCAACGCTATGGCTTGGCAACCCATCGAGATTGCTGGGACGGCCGAGGCACCGTTGGAGTTGACGACAGCTGCTGGCATTGAAGGGTGGAATTTTAGACTCCATCTGTCATATGCCACGCTGAATTTCACAGGAAATGTTGTAAAGTTCCAGTCCTCTACGACTCCGTCTACCGCAATAGTGTTGGAGAATGAGTCGGTTTTTAACTTAAATGCCACTAACGTACGGTTTGGCCATTGGCAGCTTTACGATGTCGATATCGGAGACGACTGTAAGTTCAATGTTGGTTCGGATGTTGATGAAACTAATGGTAGCTATGAGTTCAACGTCGATCTGAACTCCAGTGGCTTGATGACGCTTAAGAGCTGGACACCCCAAAAAGATGTCGAACTCTCATTTGCATTGTCGTTCGGTACGCGCAGCGATGTCCAAATCATTCGTGAACGCCCGCTTGTGACGTGGAGCGGCGACACATGCAATCTTGACGGTGTTGCCGGGACGGTGACGACGACTAGCGAGGGCGTGACACCGACTGAGAGTTCCTCAATTACATCCACGATGTCCGCCGACGAAGTGGCGGCCCTCCCCGTCGGCTCCTACAACATTGTCAAATCACCGACTGCGAAGACGATCTCGGTGCTCTATGTTGATTATTCGGATTCTGTCGTGGCAATTGATGCGACGGAAACGGACGCACTGAGCAAGTCGTCTGACGTAACTGCGGAAACGGATGTCGTTGTGGCGCTTGAGGACGGCGAAACCTTTACTCTTGATTCGCCGACATTCGGAAGCCTGACGATTGACAATGCTGACGCGGCGAAGGTTAAGTTGGCGACGACGGGTATCGATTTCTCCAAGGTCCGTTTCACCGATCCTGCCAATCTGACACTTGTGCTCACTGAGAATGGACCGACATCCTTCGTTCCGGAGGACTTGCCCGCTTCGTGCAACATTGAGGTTGCCACGCCGGTCACGCTGACGGTTGACAGTTTAGCTGACGAGCCTTACTGGACGGTGGGCGGCTCCCTGACGATTGCGGAGGGGAGCTCTCTGACGGTCGCTCTGGCCGAAGGGGTCGAGGTGACCAAGCCGTTCCAGCTCGTGACGGTCGGTACCGTGGTTGAAGGCACCGCCATTCAGGCGGGTCAGGCGGACGATCACATGAAGGTGACCTTGGTAGATCACGTGTATTGGCTGACAGGCACTTCGACGATTCGCCCGGAGCAGACACTGGAGGGAACGCGCAGTTGGTCCGAGCTGACGTGGGTCAACAATGACAACGAGTCTGCGGAATTGCTTCAGGCTTCCAGTGTCGTCCTGACGTTCAATGGTGCGGGTACGTTGACAATTGATGGCGCTGTTCAGGTGGGCTCGCTGACGGTCAATAATACGTCTAACGAATCGGTCGAGATTGTGCTGGGTGAGAGCTGCTCGCTCACGGTGGCCAACCAGGTCATGGTGGTGGCCGGCGGCGTGAGTCTGCCCATCGGAACGCTTTTTGATATGACGACGGTCGGCGAAACGTCTGCGCCCTCCGCTCCTGCCGACAAGCCGGCTTTTGTCGTGAGCGCGGGCGCGACCGCGACGCTGACGGGTGGTGATCCCGACAAGAGCTATATCCGCAAGGAGCCGATCACCGGCGGCGGTACTGTTGTCAAGAGCGAAGGCATCAGCCGCTTGGATCTGTGCGGTGTGTCCGGCGCTGTGCCCAACCTGGAAGATGTGACCCTGCGCATTGAAGGCGGCGGTCTCAAGTTGACCACGGGCGACGTAGCTGGGAGTAACTATGCCGTCTTGAAGTCTGCAACCGTGGTCTTTGCCGGTACGGATCCTACGCTTTATATGTATGGGTGGGCCTGTCTGGGCGGTGAGGTCACCTTTGTCTCCGAGAGCGATACCGGCTATTCGTTCAATAACAACGATGTAACATCCTTCTTGTCGCTTGAGAATGCCGAAGCGACCTTGGTGCTGAAGCGGGGCGAGAACGCGACCGAGGGTGTAGTTCTGCCGCGCGTTGTTCTTGCCAGCGGAGTCGCTGCCCGTGTCGAGAGCGGCCATGCGACAATCAATCTGAATGGCAGCACATCTGGGCCCATCAACGTGAATGGAGGCAAGTTGACGCTGGAAGATCCGGTTGCCACTGTCCCGGTGACCGTCGCATCCGGCGCGACTGTATCCGTGCCTGCTAACGCCGAGACACTGGCTCTCGGGGGCATCACAGGGAAGGGTGTCATTGAGATAGTCCCCGGAACGCAGACGGGGGTTTCTGGGTTCGGAATGACGGGCGGAGCTTTTAAGGGTACGCTTTGCTTGGCTGATGGGGTGACGAAGACTCAGTCTTCCGGGTCTTGGGCGATCCCCTGTGACGTTGAGCTCAACGGGTCATCCGGGAGCCTGACGGTTGGCGGAACCTATACCCTGAGTGGCACCGGAACGGTGACTGGAACGTTGACGTTCAGCAACAATGCGAAGCTTGATGCCACCGGCGGGGCTCTGACGGCTACAACGCTCAGTCTGACGGGCGCCACGCAGGTAAATGTACTGGTGGGGAGCAATGCCTCCGCAGGGATGACAATTCTGAAGCATGACGGGGCAACTGTAGCCGAGGCCAAAAAACTGATTGTCACCGATGCAGACAATGCCTACGTGACGACGGCCGCGGATAACAACAGTTTCCTCCTCGGTAAGGTGAACATTGAGAGCCTGCCCGAGGGGAGCATAGCTTTGGCGAATATTTTGGAAGGTGCACAGGATGCAGCCGTTTCTGCCGGCGCCACCTCCGTGAAACTTGCCTACGGCCAGTGCGGCGGTAAGACGTTGACCGCTGAAAAGGCCGAGGCCGGGGTTCAGCTCTTCAAGAATGTGGTGACCACGACCACGGAAGGCACCACGACCACGGTGACGGTGGCGTATGACTTTGGCATCTCCAAGATGGCCATTCGCGATATTGGCGAAACACGCTATGTGATCGTGGGCGCGAAGGTACAGGGCGCAGAAGATGCCACAACTGCCGCTGACTTTGCCGATGGTACCACGGTGCAGGTGTCGGTGAATGGTAAAGTCAAGACCGCAGAAGCCGTGACAGCCGCTGACGTGGGCGAAACTGCGGAAGTTGGCGTGAAGTGGTTCCGTTTGCCCTATGCCGATGTGGTGGGAGCGGACACGGGCACCTCCTCCCTCACGGTGAAGGCGCTTCCTCAGGCCACGACACCGTGACGGCACCCAACGAACGGTTTTTGGCCCCGCGGTTTCGCGGGGCCTTTTGTTTCGCGCGTGCGTGGTGTTTTGCCCCTGTCGGAAACCTATGCCACCGCCTGCGGGTGTGCCCGCATAACGCCCCACAGGCACTTCCCCTTCCAATCACGTGAAGGGAGGTGACGGGTGGGGGCGCTTTCGCAGGGACGATCTTGGCCGGCGGGAGATGCGTGGGGCAATGTGCGAATGGCGAGGTGTGCGTTGTCGGTGGGGTGAGGCCTTTGGGAATGTGGTAATGTGGTGGTGCCGTCGGGGTGCGTGCTTTCCTTCCGGGCAAGAGCCCACCGTTGAAAAGGGCACGCGCGGTTGAGCGATTCGCCCACGGGGGATGGCGGGGGACAATACAAGCGCGGCCCGCAGGTTTGCGGGCCGCCTTGGGTTGAGGTGATTTGTACAGGTCTTAGGCCACTTTACGGCGAAGGGCCAATCCGGCAACGCCCAGTGCGAGCAACGCCAGCGCCGTCGGCTCAGGAAGGGCCGCAAAATCATCAGCGGATGCAACACCTTCGGCATATGATACCGAAACGTTGGAAATGCCGGTTTGGGAGAAATCGCCCATCGTAAGCGTCGTGAAGTCGTTTTGTGTCAAATAGTCTGTGCCCGTAATCTCTTTGGTGACGGCGCCATTGATGCTGAGGGTGACCTTGTAATATCCATTGTCTTGCTCTTCAAAGACAAGTCCAACAACGTTTTTGGCATTGTTCTTCAATCCGGACGTGCTGTAATAGCCCGTGTCAAGATAAAGGCGGTCGGTACCAGTAACATCCCCGTTTGAATTAGTCGTATAGTAAGCATCAAACCGAACGGGATAATCACCGGCGGTGAGGCTGAAAAATGTCTTTTGGGTTTTAACCAGCGTTCCCATATCGAAGACGACAGCGACGGAAAACGCGTTTTTGTTTCCAACAGAAGAGATGTCCACCGTTCCACCGGAGGCGGGTGTTTGGGTTTTCCAAGAAATATTGATTGCCTGTGCGGCGGCGGCACAGAGGGCGCAGAGGGTGAGGGCAAAGAATTTTCTCATTGCAGGGGTCTCCTTCAAGTTCCCTTTCCTAAGGGAAGATAGGAAGAAGATAGCATAAGCGACGGGGGGGGGCAAGTCTTATTTTGTTTCCAAAAGAGGGGGACTTGCGTGGGGGGGAAATGGGGGAGCAGGGGGATGCGCCGCATCGGAAAGAGAGACGCAGTGCATCTTGGGGTGAGATGCGGAGCGTTGGGGGTGGGGATACGGAGCGGCTTCGCTTGGGCGGCCTCAGGCGTCTTTGTGGAAGATGAGCTGGAGGCCGTTCCAAGTGTTGTGGAAGAAGACGTAGAAGGCGGGGCCGAGGGCGGCGAAGGGGGCGCCGCAGGCGAAGGCGAGGTAGGTGGTGTAGGAGGTGTTTTTTTGGCCGAGGAGCTGGGAGCATTCGCGGATGCGGCGGGGGTAGCCGAGAAGGGCGCCGAGGCCGAAGGTGAGGACGCAGAGGGCAAGGTCGATGACGAGCACCCAGAGGATGTCGGAGCGGGGATACTCGGCGGCATGGGTTTCGAGGGTGTCGGCGGCGGCGGCGGCGATGATGGCGACGAGGGCCATCCATGTGTAGAGGGTGGAGGTGGTGAGGCGTTTGCCCCAGGCGCGGGCGCGTTCGCCGAAGCGGCGGCGCAGGAGCACGGCGCCGAAGAGGGGCAGGAGGGTGACGAATCCCACGCGGAAGAGGATCATGGGCATGACGCCCCAGGCGGATTGGTGGAGCACGAGCGGGATGGCCAGCGGGAGCACGGCGCTGATGCAGAGGGCGCTGAGCAGGAAGCCGGTGGAGGCGAAGGTGATGCTGCCGCCGAGGAGGCTGACGATGACGGGGGCGGCGCTGGCGGTGGGGGTGATGGCGGTGAAGAAGGCGGCTTGGGCGAAGCGTTCGGGGACGCCGCAGAGGAGGAGGCCGCCCCATGCGGCGAAGGCGGTGGCGACGTTGGCGGCGATGAGGAGGGCGTGGAGGGGAACGAAGGCGCGGCGGGTGTATTCCATGCGCAGGAAGACCACCGTGAGCATGTAGACGAGGCACCAGGGCATCAACGGTTTGAGCGCGGCCAACCCGGGGCAGAACCAGCCGGCGGCAAAGCTGACGATGAGCAGAAGGGTGCGGAGCATGGGCGTGGAAGGGGATGGGGGCGGCTTATTGCCGCCGTTGGCCTTCGGCCGTGCCGGAGACGGAGACAGGGGGCGGCGGCGGGAGGTCGTTGCCCTCGGCTTCCGCGGCGGTGGCGAGGGAGAGGTTGGAAATGCCGGCGAGGCGGCAGGCATCGACCACGCGCATGAATTCGCCGTAGGGGGTGCCGGCGTCGGCGCGGATGATGACGGGTTGGCCGGGGAGGTAGTCGGAGACTTGGCGGAGGAGCTTTTCGAGGGCTTCGCCGCGGAAGGTGCGCTGGTTGACGGTGACGGTGCCATCCTGCGCGACGTTGAGGATGATCTCGCCGGGGAGGCGCGTGGGCGTTTGGGCCGACTTGGCGGAGGGAAGGGTGAGATCCACCTCATATTCCCACTGGGAGAAGACGGCGGAGGTGATGAAGAAGCAGAGCAGGAGGAAGACGACGTCCATCATGGCCGTCATCTGGAACTGCGGAAGCTCCTGGCGATGTCTGCGGAAATCCACGGGTCACTCCTGCGCGTGCTTGCTGCCAAGGATGGCGACCAGCTCGGCGGCGGCACTTTCAAGCTCGGCCACGAGCTTGGCCGCGCGGCGGCGGAAAAAGGCGTAAAAGGCCATCGCCGGAATGGCCACGAGGAGGCCGAAGATGGTGGTGACAATGGCTTTGGAGACGCCCTCGGCCAGGAGGGTGGGCTTGGCGGCGGCGACGTCGGCGGCCACGGCGCCGAAGGCTTGCAACATGCCGATCACGGTGCCGAGGAGGCCGACCATGGGCGCGATGGCCGCGATGTCCAGCAACCATTGGGTCTGGCCTTGGATGAGGTCGGCCTGCCGGGCGCCTTCGCTCTCGGCGACTTTGGAAATGAGGGCGGCGTCGGCCTTGGGGGCGTTGCGCACGGCGTCGAGGGTCGCCAAAAGGACGGAGGCCAAGGGCGAGGGGACGTCTTCGCAGAGGCGGCGGGCCTCGCTGGGGTCATCGGACACCAGATACTTGGGGAGGTCGCGGCGGAGGCGCTGGGGCGTGACGGTGCGGGAGCGGAGGGTGGCCAAGAAGTAGAGGCACACCGCCACCACGGCCACGCTCATGGCCAGCAGCACCCACATCAGCCATCCGCCATACGTCCATGCTTGGGTGAGCGTCATCTGCGCTCCGGCGGCGGCAAACAAAGAAGAAATCATAACCTTTTCCTTTCAAGCGAAGGATTATAACAGAAGTCCGCCCGCGAGGTTGGGGGCTGTTCGCCCCAAACCCCTCGGCAGGGGCTCAGCCCCTGCACCGCATCTTTGCGGGAAAGGATTAAGGGATGACACACGAAGATGACACGTGTGGGACCCGCGCTCTTTGTTGGGAAAAGGAAGCGTGGAAATGGGCTTCGCCGGATCAGCCGATGAGGGGTTTCCCGTCGGCGGTGAGGGTGACGAGGGGGGCGGTGAGGCAGGCGCGCCACGGGTGGCGGCCGGGGGCGAGGGAGAGGGTGATGCGGCGGCCTTGGGCGCAATCGCCGGCCTCATATTCGAGGATGTGGGCCTCGTGGAGCCAGAGTTGGCAACCGCCTTCGCCCTTGGCCTCGAAGGTGACCTCGCGGGCTTCGGGGAGTTCGAGGACGCCATGCACCAGCGCGCCGACGCCCTGCTTGGGCAGCTTGGCCAGCACGGTTGCGATGCGTTCGGCGGGCACCTGATGCACGGGCATGAGGGCGCGGAAATCGGGCACCCACGGCCAGCGCCCCTGATAGAGCCACGCGGCGGTGGGCGGCGTGGGGATCTCTTTGGGGAGGGCAGGGAGGGGCTGGGCATCGACGGCGGCGCGGCCTTTGTTCCGATCGGCGGAGACGAAGGGGGCGCCGCAGGCGTCCTTCACCTTGTCCGTGGGGATGCGGCAGGTGAGGAGGAGGGGGAGGAGGCGGGCCACATCGTCGGGGCGTTCCTTGGCGAGGTCGCGGGTTTGGGCGGGGTCGGCCACGACGTCGTAGAGCTCGGGGGCGCCGTTGTTGCGGCCGGAGTTGCGGAGGAGGACCAGATTGCCTTGGCGGACGGATTGCTCGAACCCGAAGCCCTGGCCGCTGCCGCCATCGGCGTATTCGGTGTAGAGGCGGCACGGGAGCTGACGGCCGTGGCCGGTGAGCTCGGGGAGGAGGGAGACGCCGTCGGCGTGGGCGGGCGGGGGAAGCCCGGCGGCTTCGGCGAAGGTGGGCATCCAGCAGGGCAGGGAGCAGGGGAGGTCGCTCGTTTTGCCGGCGGGCACGGTGCCGGGCCAGCGCACAAAGGTGGGCTCGCGGAGGCCGCCTTCGTAGCTCCACCGCTTCATGCCCTTGAAGGGGCCGGCGGATTCCATGGTGGCCACCCATTTGATGCCGCCGGGCGCGAGGTATTCGCCGGCGGGGCCGTTGTCGGAGGTGAAGACGAAGAGCGTGTCGCGCTCCAATCCGCGCAGACGGAGGAAGCGGAGCAGATCGCCGATGGCGTCGTCGAGGCGGCGCACGGTGGTGGCGTAGCGGCGCTGGGAGGGGGTCTTGTAGCCGCGGAAGTCGGGGTGAATCCACGTGTTGGCGGTGTCGGCGGTGCCTTTGATGGCGGGATCGCCGAGCACGGCGCCGCCGCCGGTGGCGGGGTCATCGGAAAGGGCGGGATAGGGGCCGCCGGGCACTTGGAAGGGGAGCGTGCAGGCGATGGCGGGATCGGCCACCTGGCGATTGCCGGAGCCGTGGACGGTGGTGTAGCAGAGGTGGAGGAAGAAGGGCGCGTCCTTGGCGGGGCCTTCCTGATGGGCGCGGATGAGGGATTTGGCCTTCGCGGTGAAGAGGTCGGTGTCGTAGACGAAGCGGACTTCCTCGTTGGGTGCGGGGCGGCGCCACTGCGGGGTCTTTGCGCCGGGGGCTTGGTCGCGCTCGAAGCCTGCGGGGCGGCCGGCGGCGGCGTAGGCGGCGTCGGAGTAGCTTTCGACGACGGGGGATTGCTTGGTGGCGGCGTCGATGTCGGTTTTGCCTTCCACGAAGCAATGGTAGTAGCTGTGGCCGTGGAGGTGGGCGGGATAGCCGTAGGAATAGTCGAAGCCGGCCTGGCAGGCCATGGCGGTGCGTTGGGTGCCGCTTTGGTAGCCGCCGCCGATGCCCCATTTGCCGATGTGCCAGGTGGCGTAGCCGCCGGCCTTGAGCACGGTGGCGAGGGTCATGTGCGGATCGATGGCGTGGTCGAAGGTGTTGTCGCGGACGTTGCAGTGGCCCTGATTCTTGCCGGTCATGAGCGAGGCGCGGGCGGGCACGCAGACGGGGGCCACGGTGCAATGGTTGGTGAGGCGGCAACCTTCGGCGATGGCGCGGTCGAGCTGCGGCGTGAGGATTTTGTTGTCGGCCTTTCGGCTGTTCTGCCAGAAGGCGCCCAAGTCGCCCCAGCCGAGGTCGTCGCAAAGCGCAAGGATGATGTTGGGGCGCTTGCCCGCACCGGGGCCGCCGAGGGCGGCGGGGAGAGCGTCGGGCATTCCGAGCGTCTGGGCGCGGAGGAAGGAGGGGGCCAGGGCAAAGGCTCCGGCGGCCTTCAGAAAGTCGCGGCGGTTCATGGGGCGGGGGTTCCTTTCTCGGCTGCGCGGGCACGATGGCGCGCGGTGTTGGCCATGAGTTCGGAAAGGGTGACGGGATGGAAATTGTTCACATCCACGCCCGCGTTGTAGGCACGGGGCACCGTCTGAAGAAAGGGATAATAGGGTTCGCCGGTGGTGGCGTGGATGTGGCCGTAGATGAGGTGGGCGCCGTGGCGGCGGCGGAACCAATCCATCATCGGGTAGTGGGAGCAGGTGAAGTAGGTGCCTTTGCGCTCGCCTTCCAACACGAAGGCCACCTCCACGAACCACTCCGAGAGCTTCACGGAGCGCATCCACACGCGGTCGTGGTTGCCCACGGCCAAATGCTTGCGTCCGCGCAGACGCCGCAGATAGGTCTCGGCGGGGAGCACGTTGTGGCACATGAGGTCGCCCACGATGAACACATCGTCCGCATCCGTCACGCGCGCATTCCATCGGGTGATGAGCAGCTCGTCCATCTCCTCCACCGAGGCGAACCCGCGCTGTGCCCTCACCTTGTCGTGCCCGAAATGCGTATCGGCGATAAAGTAGTCCATCCGTGAATGCTCCGCCCGATAGGATAGCAAAAGGGAGCCCCTTTCGGACGAATCCTAACGCCTCGCTAACCATTTCCTAACATTGTTGTGAAATCATGAGGGCCCATCCAACAGGAAAAAAGGACGCGACATGGACGACCGCCAACTTTCGCTCGAAAGCCGTCTGCTGCAGCTGCGAGACGAGATCAAGGCCCTCGAGGGTTCGGCCCTCACAACGGAACGGCTCAAAGCCCGCCTCCGCGAACTCTGCGCCGAGCGCGCACGTCTGGAAGAAGAACTGATCAACCTGGTGGTAAACCCGGAAAACAGTTACCGCGCCGAAGCGTGGGGCGGTCTGCGCGAAGGGTTGCTCTCGGCGGTGCAGTCGTTGGAAGAGGTGCTGCGCGGGGCGGCGCTCCCGGAGAACCTCCCGCGTCCGGAGGCCAAGCCCGCCCGGCGCGAGGGGCCCGTGGCGCGGGCCTTCTCATGGCTGGCGGCGCGTCCGGTGGCGGCATGGTGCGCCACGGCGGCCTTCGTTTGGTTGCTGTTGATCGCCGTTTCGGCCCTTGGCAACGGATTCAATGGGCTCTTCGGCGGGCCGGCGGCGGCGCGTGACCTCTTCGCCTTCGCCACCAATCCCTTCATGGGCCTGCTGATGGGTCTGCTGGTCACGGCCGTGATCCAAAGCAGCTCCACCACCACCTCGGTGATCGTGGCGCTCTGCGCGGCGGGGCTGCCCGTGTCCACCGCGATCCCGATGGTGATGGGCGCGAACATCGGCACCTCGGTGACCAACACGCTCGTTTCGCTGGGGCACATCGGCCACCGCCGCGAGTTCCGCCGCGCCTTCGCCGCCGCCACGGTGCACGACTTCTTCAACATCACCGCCGTGCTCCTCTTCCTGCCCCTTGAAATGGCCTTTGGCGTCTTTGCGAAGGTGTCCGGCTGGCTCACGGGCGGCCTCTATGGTGGCTCCGGCTTCAATTTGGACGCCTTCAACGTGGTCGGCGCCGTCACCAATCCCGCCGAACGGCTCATCCATGGGCTGTTCCGCCTCATTCCCGGCCCGCAGTGGCTCTCCGAGGGCGCCTACGTGCTCTTCGGCCTGGTGCTCATCTTTGTGGCGATTCTCTCGCTGGGCAAGCTGCTTCGCCTCCTGCTGACGGGGCGCGCCGAGCGGATCTTCCGCGCCGCCGTGGGCCGCAATGCGCTGGCCGCCATCGGCAGCGGCCTCTTCATCACCGTGCTGGTGCAGAGCAGCTCCACCACCACCTCGCTGATCGTGCCGCTCGCCGGCGCCGGCCTCATGAAGCTCAAGCGCGTCTTCCCCTTCACCCTCGGCGCGAACATCGGCACCTGCGTCACGGCGCTTTTGGCGGCGATGGCCATCACCGGCGCGGGGGCGCGGTTCGGCCTCCAAATCGCGCTCATCCACCTGCTCTTCAACGTCTTCGGCGTCATCCTCATCTACGGCATCCCCTTCCTCCGGCGCGTCCCGCTGGTCTGCGCCTCCAGCCTCGCCAAACTCGCCTGCGAACGCCGTTCCATGGCCCTGCTCTACATCGTGGGCACCTTCTTCCTCTTCCCGCTCATCGGCCTGGGCATCTACCGCCTCTTTGCCTGATCGGGAAACAAGAACGCCAAAAAAGGGGGGCCGCGGCCCCCCTTTTCTTTTGGGTGTCGATGGCTCACCACGAAACGTTCAGCAAGGGAAACGTCCAGCCCGCCGCGTTCGTGTTCAGAAGGCCCACCTGCACGCCCTTCAGCCGACGCGCCACATTGAAGAGGCCCAGCTGAAGCCCGCACACCTCCCCCTCCGCGCGGTTGAGCGCCAAAGAAACCTGAGCGCCCCGCACCTCCCGGCACCGAGACCCCAAACCCGAAAGCTGCACGCCCCGCACCTCCGAGACCTCCGAAAAAAGCCCCGTCAGCGCAAGCCCGCGCACCGTCCCCACATTGGCCTGCGCCAACAGCTGCACCGAAGCCCCCGTCACGTCGCACCGTTCATCGGCCAACGCCCGCATCACGTCCCCCTCCGGCATCGACGCGTGCATGAGCCCCAGCAACGCCCCGCAATACCGCACCGAAGCCGGCGGCGCCATCCGCACCGTCCCGAGACACACGCTCAAACACCGATGCGTCCCCACCGTCCCCACCGTTTCGCCGCTCTTCGGGCCGCACACCAAACACGCCGCGCCGATCCATCCCGGCACCGCCAACAACATCAAAACCAATCGCTTCATGCCCAAAGTCTAACACATATCTCTCGTTGCCGTTAGCATTAATGGATTGCATTGTAATGTTAACGGATGCTATGGAAGAGAGACCTGATATGAAATTTTGTTATGCAATGCCTCACTAAAATGATCGTTCTGGACTTCCAAATATGGCTTTAGCATTCCTGTGAAGGAGTGACTCCTGTCGGTGAGATCGGCGGCCTCGGCGGAGGTATTTCAACTCACGCTCCTGTGAAGGAGCGACCCTATTCGCGCGAGTATGCCCGCGCTTACGCCGCATTTCAACTCACGCTCCTGTGAAGGAGCGACGAGCCACTCGACGCGCTCATCCTCCACCAGCCCGATTTCAACTCACGCTCCTGTGAAGGAGCGATGATTCCGCTCAAAAAAGATGAGAAAGGGGAAAAGGGAGGAAAAGGCCGGAATAGAGGGGAAATGTGGGGATTTCGGCGCGGCGGAAATGTTCAGAAAGAATGTTAAGAAAATAAGAGGTAGGGTTTCTCACTTTCTAGACATTTTTGATTATGGATTGCGGGCGGCTTGCAAGGGGATTGCGGGCCGCCTTTTTGTTGGAGTTGCGGGAGTTGCCGAAGTTGCGGGAGTTACCCTTAAATAAGGAAGAGGGGTGTGGGATGATGGGGGCGTTCTCCGAGGTTGGGTCCTCGCCGGTTTGCCCCGTGCCGGATGGATGAAAGTCGGGGCGTCTTTTTTGGAGGCGCTATGACTCCTCGCGATGTGTATCTTTCGAAGACGGCCCTGCGTATATTGGAGGCCGCGGGCATCCAAGGCGTTGGCCGGGAGGCGTGGATGGAGCAGGTGGGGATCACGGCGCAGATGCCGCTGACGACCGCCGAGCAGGCGGCCCTCATCGACCGCCTCGACCCATCCGCGACCTCGTGCGCTACGTCCTCTCCGGCCCCGGCCACCTTGCCTTGGGGGCGCTGTGATTGAGGTCGATCCCAACACGCTGGGCGAGGCCTCCAAGGCGCTCCTCTGGGTGATCGGGCTGCTGGTCACCGGGGGCGGCGGCTACCTCGTCGGCCGCAAACAAAAGGTGCAGCTGGAGCCCAACGCCGTGGAAGTCGCCCCCTCGCTCTGCGCCCGCCAACTCAAAGACAACGCCGACGACCATTCCAACATCTTCCTGCGC
>CASDPK010000002.1 GCA_949282555.1 uncultured Lentisphaeraceae bacterium
AATGCGTTGAGGTAAGGGAGGAGAGGCCGTTAGGAAAGGTTGTATGCAACAGTCCAGCCACAGGTGGGATAATTTACCCACACAGATTGACGAAGAGCCCTAGGCGCGGAAGACGTTTCGCGCATGGGAGGGCGGATGTGCTATGCTATGAAACCGTTTCGAGTCCGACGTTTGAGTTTGGCGATGATGTCCTTTTCCACACCGTGGATGTTTCTTTTGCTGTTGCCCTGGGCGGTGGCGGCGTGGCGCGTGTTGCGTTCGGCAAAGACGCGGGGGACGGTGTTTGCGTCGGCCTCGGCGCGTTTTGCGGGGGAGCGGCCCACGTGGCGGCTCCGGGCGTGCCGGGTGATGCCGTGGGTCTTCCTTGCGGGGGCGGCGGCGCTGATCGTGGGGGCGGCGGGGCCGCGGAAGTTGTTGGCGCGGGAGGTGCGTCCGGCGGATGCGCTGGCGGTGATGATGGCGGTGGACGTTTCGGGGTCCATGCGGGCGCTGGATTTGAGCGAGGGCCGCAACGACGCCACCCGTCTGGACGTGGTGAAGCGTTTGTTCCGCGATTTTGCCGAGCGCCGTCCCGATGACCTTATCGGGTTGGTGACCTTCGGTGGCTATGCCAGCGTGCGTTCGCCGCTCACGGCCGATCACCGCGCGCTGTTGCACACGCTTTCGGGCGTCACGATTCCGGGGGAGCAGGGCGGTTTGGACGAGAAGGGGCGCCCCGTCTCGGACGATGAGTTGCTCACGGCCATCGGCGACGGACTGTCGATGTGTCTGCTCCGCCTCAAAGACGCCGAACCCAAAACCAAGATCGTCATCCTCCTTTCCGACGGCGAGAGCAACACGGGCGCCGTCACCCCCACCGAAGCCGCCAAGGCCGCCAAGACCCTCGGCGTGCGGGTCTACACCATCGGCGTGGGCACCACCGGCCCCACCAAGGTGCGCGTGCGCGACGCCTTCGGACGTGAGGCGTTGGCCGATGTTTACATGACGCTCGACGAGGCCACCCTCCGCGCCATCGCCGAGACCACCGGCGGCGATTACGCCAATGTCCGCTCCCCCGAGCAATTGGAAGCCTTCCTGCGCCACGTCGCGGAATTGGAAACCACCCATGTGGAGCGCAGCGTCCGCCTCCGTCACCGCTCCTGCGCGTGGCCGTGGCTGGCGGCCGGGCTCGCGCTCTGCCTGCTCTCTGCCGCCACGCTCACCCTCCTGCTTCGGAGGCCCATCTGATGATCGAAGGGCCCATTGACGCCGCCGCCCTTGGGCGGTCTTTGGAAGAGGCGCTCGCCGCCGTTCCCGAGGCCGCGCTGGAGCGTTTCGCCACCCAGCGGCGCCTCATGGGCGGGGGTTATCGGAAGGGGCACCCCGCCGTGCTCCGCGCCCTCATCGCCAACGCCCTCCGGCCCCGTCTGCTGACCTACGACACCGACACCGCCACCTTCCTGCGCACCCATCTGCCCGAGGCGCGCCTGCTCTCCATGCTCTCGCGCGAGGTGCTGGAACAGCGCGCCACCTGGTTCATCGCGTTCTTCGGCAAGGCCCGCTTCCTGCTGGCCCTCCTCGCCGATCCCCGCGAAGACGTCCGTGCCCGCGTGCCGGAGCGGATGGCCGCCGAGGGCAACGAATTGCCGGAGCCCGAGGCCGCGGGCGATCTCTTGGCGCAAGCCTTCTCCCCCATCGTCCAAATGGGCGGCGGGCCCGCCGCACGCGAACGTGACCGGGAGCGCATCGCCGAACTCCGGCAACAGCTGGAAACCTCCGAAAAGGCCCGCCGCGACGAACGCCGCAAGGCGGAGGCCGAGGCCAAGACCCGCGATGGCGGGTGGAAGAGCCGCTTGGCCACCGCGCGTTTCGGCGTCGAAGAACGTCAGCGGGAGATTGACCGCCTCCGTGCCGCCTTGGAGAAGGAACGCGCCGAGCGGGAACGCCGGGTGCAAGAAGAGCTTGCGGGGCGGCAAATCCGCCTCTTCCAAGGTTGGCTCACCCCCTGCCTGAAGGCCGAGGCCCTGACGGCCGCCGATCCCCGCGCGCCCTTGCTGGAACGCGCCGAGGAGGCCATCGCCCAACAGCGTCGGCTCGACCGCGCCAGCGCCCAGCGCGCCGAACTCTCCGACCGCCTGGGCAAGACCGAAGCCGCCCTTGCCCGCGTGGATGAAACGTTGGCCGGCGCAATGGTTCGCCACGGCGGCCTTGTGGCCGTGCGCGCCGAATTGGCCGCCGAGCGCGACCGTCTCCGCGAAGCCTTGGGCGACGCCGAGCCCGATCCGCTGACCGCGGCCCTCAGCGCCCGCATCGCCGCCGCCACCGAAAAGGATTACGAGCCCACCCTCACGCTCCTGCAAGCCGGCGAACGCACGGGCTTGATCGCCAAAGCCGATGCCGACCGTCTGCGCCTGGCCTTCCGGCGCCGCGTGGCCACGTGGGACCTCGGCGCCCCCGACGCCGCAAAGGACGCCGAGGCCGCCTTGGATGCGTTGGAGGCCGAAGGCGCCGCCGCCGAACGCCGCAATCCCGCCCTCGTCAAGGCCCTGAGGGGCGTCGCCCCGGCCATGCTCTTCCTCGATGGGCACAACATCCTCAATGGCATTGGCCGCTACCGCCAGCGTCGCGGGATGGCCCTCACCCACGAAGCGGCCCGTCTGCGCGTGGAGCGCGACGCGGCCAGCCTCCTGCGCAACCTCCCGATGGTCTTCGCCCACCTCGTTTGGGACGGCACGGAAGCCTCCGAACACGCCGCCTCCGACAATGTGGCCGTCCATTACTCCGGCGGACAGGGCGAGCACCGCGCCGACCGCTACATCCTCGACCAGCTCCGCTTCTACCGTGAGCGCTTCGAGCATCCCCTCATCGTGGTGACCGACGACAACGGATTCGCCGGCGAAGCGCGGAAACTCGGCGCGGACGTCTGCCGCCTCCATGATTTTGAGGCTTTTCTCAATGGCCCGCCCGCTCCCTGATCCCCTTCCGCGCCTTTGCGCCGATCCCCATTGGGGCGACTGGCGCTGGCAGCTCTCCCACACCCTCTCCGCCGCCGACCTCGGCGTGCATGACGTGGCGGCCTTCCCTCTGCGCGTCACCCCCTACTATGCCTCCCTCGCCCGATGGGACGACCCGGAAGATCCCCTCCTGCGCCAATTCCTGCCCGACGCCCGCGAGGGATTGCCCGACGGCTACGGGCCCGACCCTTTCGGCGAGCGCGGCGCGGCGGCCGTGGCCCCCGGCATCAAACAACGCTTTCCCGACCGTCTCCTTGCGATGGTCAGCGTGGCCTGCTCCACCTACTGCCGCCATTGCACCCGCCGCGGACTGTTAGAGGGCGCCTGCGCCGCACGGTTGGACGACCTGCTGGAGGCCGTCCGCACCCGCCCTGCGGTGCGTGAGGTGTTGCTCTCCGGCGGCGATCCGCTGATCCTGCCCGACGCGACGGTGCTGACGTGGGTCGATGCGTTGGCCGCCCTGCCGCAGCTCGACGCCATCCGCCTTTGCACGCGCACGCCCGCCGTGCTGCCCATGCGCTTCACCCAAGGGCTCGTCGAAGGCCTCGCCCGCAGTGGGCGCGTGTGGCTCCAGACCCAGTTCAACCATCCCCGCGAGCTCACCCCCGAAGCCTGCGAAGCCTTGGCCCGCTTGGCAAGCCACGGCATCCCCGTCTCCAACCAAAGCGTTCTCCTGCGCGGCATCAATGACGCGCCGGCCACCATGGCCGAGCTCTGCGCCAAGCTCCAACGCCACCGCGTGCGCCCCTACTACATTTTCCAGTGCGACCCCATCGCCGGCATCAGCCACTTCCGCACGCCCCCCGAGACCGCCCCCCGCCTCCGTGATTATCTGCTCACCCATCTTGGCGGATTGGCCTGCCCGCGCGTCGTCGCCGACCTTCCCGGCGCGGCGCACAAAACCGACATCTGACCCGTCGCCGGGCCAGGCACCGTATTCTCTCCAAGGAAAAACAACCGCCGCGCGGCGTCTTCAACCGCGCGGATGGGCCGTGTGATAGGTTTGGGCCAGACGCTCCGGAGCGAGGTGGGCGTAGACCTGCGTGGTGGCGGGGGAGGCGTGCCCGAGAAGCTCCTGCACGGCACGGAGATCGGCTCCGTGCGACAGCAGATGGGTGGCGAAGGAGTGGCGCAACTTATGCGGGGAAAGGTCGGGGCTCAGCCCCGCCGCCGCCAGCCAACGCTTCATGAAGCGTTCGATGGAGCGGGTGGTGAGGGCCTCCCCGCCACGGTTGAGAAAGACGGCGCACGTGGGAGCGTCGGTTCCCGGCCAAAGTTGCCGGGCCTGCGCGCGCATGGCCTCAAGGGCCGCCACGGCAGGCCGCCCCAACAGGCAAAGCCGTTCCTTGTTGCCCTTTCCGCGCACCACGCATCCGCCGCGCGCCAAATCCAAGCGGTCATTGGTGAGGGCGGCGATTTCGGCGACACGCGCGCCGGTGGAATAGAGCGTCTCGAAAAGGGCCGCGTCACGCAACAATCCATAGCGCCGGAGCGGCTCGGCGGAGGTCTCGGCCGCGAGGGCCTCATAGGGCGCACGGAGCAGGCGCGTCACCTCGTCCTCGGAAAGCAACGTAGGCAAAGGCTTGCTTCGGCGCGGCGGGCGGAGCGCCGCACAGGGGGAATGGGCCAAGAGCCCCTCCGTCACCTGCCAGCGAAAGAACGTGCGCAGTGCGGCCAACTTGCGGGCGGTGGAGGCGGGTTTGGCGCCGGTGCGGGCGTAGGCGTGGAGAAAGGCCCGGGCGTCGGCGGCGTCGGGCAAGGCCCAGTCGAAGGGGGGCGTGTCGGAGGGTTTCCAGAAAAAGGCGGCGAACTGCCCCACGTCGCGCACATAATTCTCCGCGGTGCGTGCGCTGGCATGGCGCACCACCCGCAACCAGTCCACAAACCGCGCCACCACGGGATCGGCCCCAAGGTCGGCCCGGGCGGCGAAGGTTTCCAAGGTGTGCTGGTTGCGATTCATGGGCGTTCAAGGACGCAGGGCCCCGATGCGGAAGGCTCCGTATCCCAAGGCGAGATACGGAGCATCGGAGGTCTGGATACGGAGCGTCTCACTTTTTCTCGGGCACGGGGGCCGGACGCAGTCCCATGCGGCACAGGCGCTCCAACCCGGGGCCGGAAACGCGGGCACGGAAGTGCTCCCAATCACGGGCGGCCTGCGGCGTCCAGCCAATCTCCGCGATGGCACAGGCGCGCGGCCAAAGCTTCCAATCCATGTCCTCTCCGGAGCGGATGTATTCGGCCCAGAGATTGCCCTGAAGGCCGAGGATAAAGGGCTTGGCTTCCTCGGGGAGCCCGGCGTCAGGATCCAGCTCGTAGGTCTTCCAAATGGGGTTGGGCGTGTTGTTGGGGATGTATTCGTAGGGGTCGTTGGGCACCTGCTGACGGTAGTCCACGTAGCAGAAGGGCTTAGGCGTCATGACCACCTTGTGCCCGGCCTTGGCGGCGATGATGCCGCCCTTGGTGCCGCGCCAGCTCATGATGGCCGCGCCCTTGGGCAAGCCTCCCTCGAGGATCTCGTCCCAGC
Source organism: uncultured Lentisphaeraceae bacterium (assembly GCA_949282555.1). Lineage (GTDB taxonomy): Bacteria > Verrucomicrobiota > Kiritimatiellia > RFP12 > DVOR01 > Spyradenecus. Next base: position 5,518 of record CASDPK010000002.1, read on the forward strand.
CAATCAGGTTGCGGCCCTTGGCGGCGAGATAGCGGGCGAAATGCTCGGTGAAGCGGGTCTGAAGCTGATGCATATCCTTGCACCCCAGCTCGGCCATCTTGGCCTTGCACTTGGGGCAGGCGTTCCAGCGCGTCTTGGGGGCTTCGTCGCCGCCGACGTGGATGTAGGACGAGGGGAAGAGCTCGACCACCTCGTCCAACACGCCTTCCAAGAGTTCGTAGGTCTTGGGGTTGCCGGCGCAGAAGATTTCCTTGTTCACGCCCCAGCGGGGGGTGAGATCGGGCTGATCGGAGCAGGCCAGCTCGGGATACGCGCGGATGACCGCGAGGGCGTGGCCGGGCATCTCGATCTCCGGCACCACGGTGACATGGCGCGCGGCGGCATAGGCCACCACCTCGCGGATCTCGTCCTGCGTGTAGAAGAGGGGCGGCTGAGGCTCCCCATCCATCTGCGTCCGCGCGAAGGGGCGCGGCGTGCAGGGGCGCGTGGCGCCCACCGCCGTCAGGCGGGGATAGCGCTTGATCTCAATGCGCCAGCCCTGATCGTCCGTGAGGTGCCAATGGAGCACGTTGAGCTTGTGGGCGGCCATGGCATCGATCTGCCGCTTCAATTCCGGCACGGGAATGAATCCGCGTGCAGGGTCGAACATAATGCCGCGCCAAGCGTAGCGCGGGGCGTCGGCAATCGTCACGGCGGGAATTTCCCACGCGGCACGAACCGGCGCGGAGCGGTAGACGTCGGGGGGAAGCAGCTGACGCAAGGTTTGAACGGCGTAGAAGGCTCCGGCGGGTTCGGAGGCGCGGATTTCCACGCCCTTTTCCGTGACGGTGAGCGCATAGCCCTCCTTGGGCTGGGCCGTATCGCGGACGAAGCGGATGTCCGGCGTCGCCTCCGTCACCTTCAGCCAAATGCCGGTGGCCGGGAAGAGCGCCTCGCGGAAGGACTTGATCTCCCCCGCAAACGCGGCATCGCCGCCGACGGTGCAGCCCCACTTGAGGACAAAGGGTTTCGCGGGCTTCCCGGCCTCCATGGTCTCGGTGAGCGTTTTGGGCCACGGGATGATGGAGGGCGCGGCCATCGCCGCCGAGACGGTGAGCGCCAAAAAGGCGGACACAAGGAAGTTCTTCATCTGTACGGATTCCTTTCGGTCATTCGATCACAACATAGGTCGGCAGCCCCTTGATCCCAAACCGTTCCTGTGTGGGACGGATGGCGCGGTCGGCCAGATCCATGCGAACCTTGATCAAGGTGAAGCGTTCCAACTCACGGCGCACGCCGGCATCGGGGAACGTGTCGCGCTCCATTTCCTCACAGGCCTTGCAGGCCGTGCCCCAGAAATCGAGCAAGACGGGGCGCCCCTCGGCGCGGGCCTTTTCGATGGCGGCCTCGATGGCCGGCAAATCCGCGCCGTCAAGCCCCTCCGAAGGCAGAAAGGCCTTTGCAGCCACCCAGCCATAATGCAGGGCAAAGAGCAAGACCACCACGCCAAAGGCCTTCTTCACCCACACCATCCACGCCCCCGGACGCGGAAGAAACGAGAGCCCCGCCCCCGCGATCGGCCACGGCGCGGCCATGCCCAATCCCAGCACGAAAGGCAAACACAGCGCCCACCACGCGCCCTCCGCCACATAAGCGGAGGTCAGCAACAACACTGAAATCAGCACCGGCGCCACGCACGCGCCCGCCAACACCGCACTCACCGCGCCCGCCACGAAGGCCGCCACGGCACCCTGACGGCCACTGCCGCGTCCGGAGAAGCGCGTGAAATCGATCAGAAAGACATCGAACAGCGCCAACGCCAGCGCCACGAAGACCACCGCGATCGCCGCGTTGAACCACCAGGCCGACTGCACCGCGCCGAATGCCGCACCCGTCAGCACCGGGATGAGCGCCAACACGCCGTAGGCCAGGGCAATGCCGAGCCCGTAGGCCCCGCCGCGCAAAGCGCCGCGCAAGCGGCTCCCACCCGCGGCTCCCGCACCGATGATGGCCAAATTGATCGGCATCATCGGCAACACGCAGGGCGTAAGATTCAGCGCCAAGCCGCCCACAAAGACCATGAGCACCAGCAACCACAATCCGTGCCGCGCCACCCATGCGCGGGGATCGTCGGCGAACGAAGGCTCCCGCGCCGTTCCGGCGGCGGTCTCTCCCCGCAGGAAGGCCACAAACGCCGCCGGCTCCACAAATCCCGCCATACTCCGGACGGAGGGCGATGCGGGCTGGGACGGCAAGGGCTCGGAAGCCTCGGCCTCGGCCTTGCCCGAAGTCTCGGTTCCTTTGCCCGCCTCCACAACGTTGCCTTCCGCCGTGATCGTGAGCGTGAGCGACTGGGGCATGTAGCATTGCGTGGCGTCACACCCTTGATAATCCAGCGTAAAGGACTGCCCGGCGTCGGCCTTCCACGTGAAATCGGCCAGCCCTTCATAGATTGCGCGGCCGTCGGCATCTTTTCCCGTCGGGGGGCGCGACAGCGGCGCACCAAGGGAACACGCCAGCATATCGTCGTAGATATGTTGATCGGGCTGGGCCATCGCGAAGGTGACGGTGAGGGTTCCATTTTCCCAAACCACATCCGGACGGAAGGGATCTTCAGGCGTTGGGGCCGCCCATCCCAGCGCCGCAAGAACGACGGCGCACCCGAACACAAGGCGTCTCATCATGTCGAATCTCCGAATCATGGCGACAGTATCCCACAATCCCGCCCCCGTGGGCAAGCCTTTCCCCACGGTCTGCGGGAACTGCGCACCATCGTGCGCACAAGGTGAACCATGCGATCAGAACTCCGGTTCCGGCCGAAGATAGGGATTGAGCCGAAGCTCACGCTCAAGCGTCGTGGCGGGGCCATGACCGGGCAGAAGCGTCGTCTCAGGCGTCAGCGTCTCCGCCAAACGGCGCAGGGAGGCGTTCAGCTGAGCGAAGGAGCCGCCGGGCAGATCGGTGCGGCCGATGGACCCTTGGAAGAGCGTGTCACCCGTAAAGCAGAGGGGCGTAGGAACCCCTTTTTCCACCAGGATGCACTGACCGCCGGGCGTGTGGCCGGGCGTTGGGATGAGGCGAGCCTCAAGCCCTCCGCAGGCGAATGTCTCCCCGGCCTCCACGAGCGACGCAGGCACCTGTTGGTGGAAATAGAAGGGTGGATATTGGTTGGCCGGATGCGTGAACGCCCAGTCGCGTTCCTCAGAACGCATGACCACCGGCAAATCGGGCCAGCGACGCAGAAGCGCATCAAGGGCTCCGAGATGATCAAAGTGCCCATGCGTGAGCACAATGGCCACAGGGTTCAGCGCCCGCGCCGTCACTTCCGCCTCAATTTCCTCCGAATCGGCCCCGGGGTCGATAATCCACGCGTTCGCCCCCTCCCAAAGCAAATAACAATTCTCGGCCAAGGGGCCAGTGGCAATGACGGCATATTCGGTCATGGCATTCTCTCTCGTTGTTCATCTCAGACGCAGACGGTAACTGTTCGCGGAAGGCAAGCCGAAAAGATCCGGCGCCAACGCGCCCACATTCCCGCAAAGGGGACGACCATCCAATCCCGCCGTGGGGCACACATGATCGCCGGCACAGGGCATCGCGACGCGCGGACGGAGGGCATCCGTCGCGGCGTTGAGCCGGTTGCCCCCAAGGTCGGCGCCGCCCTTATCCTTCGGCAAGTCACCAACAAACGTGCAATGAAACACCTCAACATCCTCCAGCTGCATCCCGGCGTTCAGCACGATTGAGGTCTCCAAGCGCACGCCTTCGGCAGCCTTGATGGGTGAACCGGAAAGGATGCACCCCCTCACGACGGCGTTTGCCCCAGCGCCACGCACCACACTGTTCGCCCACGTCGTTTCCCCGGAAAGGCGGCATCCCTCCAACACCGCCTCCGCGCCAAGCTCCACATAATTGGTGGGCATGATCTGCGAAGCCTCCCACCGCAACACCGTCGGCGCCGCCAGCGGATCGCACAGCCCGGACGCGGGGTGATATCCCCCGCGCACCGTCAGGGCTTTCGGTATCTTGAGTTCCGAACTGAAGCGATACTCTCCTTGGGCCACCCTCACCTCGCGGACGCCACGCGCCTCCGTGGCATTAAGCGTCTCCTGCGTCAACGGAGCCGCCGCCGCCCAAGACGTCCCATCACCCACCCCATCCGGCGCGACAAAGAGCACCTCCGTCGCGGGGGCAATCCCCGAATCGCGTTCCAAGGTGACATCCGCCACCGCGCCGCCGTAGGCATGGGGATAGAAAACAGGATTGTCCTTCCCGTGGGCTTCCTCCCAGGCGTTGTGCTTCTCAATCCGCAAGTCCCGATCGATGAACCCCTCCAGCGCGACCTCTTGCCGGGCGGACAGATACCCCCCCGCCGCGACGGTAACGGCATAAGTCTCTGTGGAAAGGGCCGAAGGGTCGTCCAGTCGCGACACATCCACACGCGGCAACGATGTGAAGCGGTAACACCCAAAAAGATCCGTCGTCACCTTGCGCAAAAAGGCCCCGGAACCATCGTAAAGCGACACCTCCGCCCCGGCGATTCCCTCCCCGGCGGCATCTGCCACGCGTCCCGCCACAACGGCGCCCAAATCGTTCGGGTGCACGAGCGGATGCACAATCATCGCCATTTCCACGAACTTATCAAGGTTCCACCACTTGCCGCTGGCGCTCCCCCAACCGTAGTCCACATGGAACCACTCCGTGCCGTCGGCATCCACGCCCCAGCCATCGGTGACGATCATATGCGCCGCAATGCCCGTTCCGAGAGGCGCCCCCACCTGAAGCGACGTCCGCAGAATCCGCCGCAACATCTCGGGCCAATACGCCTGCATGACCGCGTTCACCCTCGGGGTGTCATAGGCATATCCCACGCCCGCATAGTGGAAATAATCCCGGGCAAAGCGCGGCCAAATCGTCCCGGCCGTGCCAAGATCCGCGCCATACTGCGTGCCGCCCATCGTGCCAAGATCCCACATCAAGCGCCCGACGGGCGAGACGGTTTTCCCTGCCTCATCCGTCCACGTGGTCTTGTCGCGGATGGCCACCCAATCATAAGGGCCTTCCATCGTTGTGCGGAAGACGGTTTCCGGCCCCAAGTGCACCTCGCCCGTATAAGGTTCCGGCTCCCATCCCCGCGCAGGATATCCGTTGTTCAACGCATGATACGTGAGAATCTGCCCCCACGCCAACGGGTCACACCCGCAGACATAGCCCTTCCCAACGTCAACGTAAGTGTTCAGCGGCCCCGTCTGGTTCCAGTCCGTGATCTGACACACCGGCTCCATGATGGTGTACATGGGCCGCCAATCATTGCCACGCTCTTCCGCCGCGCCTCGCAAGAGGGCGGACGCACAAAGAGACAGCATCACAACGCAAGCATTTCTCATCGCACGTAGTGTAGCAAAAACCTCCCCGCAATGGACGCGCCCGCCGAGCGCTTCACACCGAAAAGCGCGGTGGCCCGATGCCATGTGCTATCCTAATGGCATGGATGTTGACAGTGAGAAACCATGGCGCGACACCTACAAACGGCTGGTGGCCCTCGACAAGGGCTGGGAGAAGCCGCGTTTCCGCGCCGCCGCCATCAAAGACCTGCGCACCTTTCTGGAAACGCGCTGCGCGGACGTGCCGCACCTTGGCCCATTGGCCCGGCTGGCGCGCCCGGAAATGACGCGACAGGATCTTTTCGCGCTGATGGTTCCCTGTGAACGGGAGCTCCGGCGGGTCAAGGTGACCGACGCGGAGATCCTTTCGGCGGATTTGGCCCCCGAGGTGGAACCCGCACCGAAAATGCCCCTGACGGTCATCGCCGACAACTTCCGCTCGGCCATCAACGTGGGCACCCTCTTCCGGGTGTGCGACTGCTTCGGCGTGCAAGAGGCCGTCCTGTGCGGTTACACGCCCTCGCCCGACGACGGCCGCGCCAAACAAGCCGCCCTCGGCGCGGAGGCGTGGGTGCCGTGGTCACGCGCGGAGCGGACGCTGGAAGCCGTGCGCGCGCAACAGGCCAAAGGCATCCCCGTCATCGCCTTGGAAACCGTGGCGGGCGCCCACACACTGGAAACATGGTCTTGGGACTTCCCCTGCGCCGTGGCCCTCGGCAGCGAACGCTTCGGGCTCGATCCCGACGTCGTGCGCGCCTGCGACGGCGTCATGCGCATTCCCATGTACGGCCGCAAGAACTCCCTGAACGTGGTGATGGCCTTCACCCTCGTGGCCCATGCCGCACGCCAAGCATGGGAGGCCCACCGGTCATGACCCCGCACCTCACGCCTATGAACGCCACCCCCAAAGCCAACCGCCTCACCATTGCCCTCGCCGGCAAGGCCAACGTCGGGAAATCCACCCTCCTCAACCTCATCGCCGGGCAAGAGGTCGCCATCGTCTCCCCCATCGCCGGCACCACCACCGACGTGGTGGAAAAGGCCATGGAGCTCCTCCCCTTCGGCCCCGTGCTCTGGCTCGACACCGGCGGGTGGGACGATGCCACCATCCTCGGCGACGCCCGCCGCGCCCGCACCGCGCAAGCGTTGGCCCGGGCGGACATCGTCCTGGGCGTCGCGGCGGACACCGCACACGGCGTGCCGGACCCTGACCTCATCGCCTTTGCCGCAGAGCGCTCCAAGCCTCTCGTCATCGCCGTCACCCAAACCGACCGCTTCCCGCCTTCGGCGCCCTTCCTGGAAGCGCTCCGGCAGACCGGTGCGCAAGTGGTGGTGGCCGAACCTGACCGCGACGCCTTTTTGGCCCGCCTCAAAGAGGCCCTCGCCGCCGTGCTGCCCAAAGCCTTCATCGCCCCGCCCGAACCCTTGGGCGGGCTCGTCCCGAAGGGCGGCACCGTGCTCCAAATCATCCCCATCGATTCGCAAGCCCCCAAGGGTCGCATCATCCTGCCGCAAGTGAACGTGCTCCGCAACGCGCTCGACCGGGATTACCTCTCCGTCGTCGTCACCGAAAACCGCATCCGCGAGGCCGCGGAGCGTTTCCGCCCCGATCTCACCGTCTGCGATTCCCAAGTGGTGCGCCGGATGGTTGCCGAGCTCCCGCCCGAGCTCCCCGCCACCACCTACTCCATCCTGATGGCCCGCCTCAAAGGCGACCTCCCCGCGCTCGCCGCCGGCGCCGCCGCCATCCGCACTTTGCGCGACGGCGACACCGTGCTCATCGCCGAAGCCTGCACCCACCACGCCGCGGAGGACGACATCGGGCGCGTGAAGATTCCCCGCTGGATTCGTGAGCGCACAGGCAAACGCCTCACCTTCGAGGTCGCCTCCGGAAAGGATTTTCCCAAGGAGCTCGACCGCTACGCCCTCATCGTCCACTGCGGCGGCTGCATGATCAACCGCGCCTTCATGCGCTGGCGGATCGACCAAGCCCGCGCCGCCGGCGTCCCCATCACCAATTACGGCGTGGCCATCTCCGAGACCCAAGGCGTCCTCGATCGCGTGCTCGCCCCCTTCGGCATCACCCTGCCCCCTGCCCACGCATGACGCCTCCCGCCGCGCTCCCGCACGCCACGCCTCTCCGCCACCCACGCCTTCCGCGCGAGACGGTGTGGGAGACCGTGGGCGACCCCACCTTGCTGGACGCGGCAACCTTCGTTCCCGTGATTCTGTCGCGGCGGCTGAAAGGGGAGGCCTTGGAAACGGAGCTCGCCTGGATTCTCGCCGCCGCACAAACGGGCGCCGTGGCCATTGGCGGGTTCGTCTCCCCCGGAGAACGCATCGCCGCCCAACGGCTGGCCGCGTTGCCCGCCCTGCGCCTCATCCGCCTCGTTCCCTATCCGCTCGCGCTCTGCCGCCCCACATCGGAGGGGCTGCGCCGCATCCGCGAAGGCAAAACCCTTCTGCTCTCCGGCATCCCCGAAGGCGATGGCCGCCTCCGTCGTGACGACTGCGTGCGCAACAACCGTTGGGCCCTCGCCATCGCCGCAGGCCGTGAAGCGCTCGACCCGGCAGAGGGCCCACACGCGAACCCCTCCGTATCCCGAGGTGAGATACGGAGCCTCTCCACCCGAGATGCGCCGTATCCCGCCGAACCGCCCCCTGAGGGCCCCGATCCCGCCGCCATTTTTCTGTGAGGTTCCGCCATGCCCACCCCTGAAGCCCTCGAACGCCGCATCGTTGAACTCGAATCCCTCCTCACCCGGCAAGAACGCCTGACGGATGAGCTGAGCGGCGAAATCCTCCGCCTCAACCGCCTGTTGGAGCGGCTCACCCTCCGGTTTGAGGAGCACGAAACCCGTCAAACCGAGGCCGCCGACATCCGCTCTCTCTCCGAGGAGCCCCCGCCCCCGCACTATTGAATGCCCACCCGCTGGGAACATGGCGCATCTTCTTTGGGATGCGCCACTTATGTTGTGCGATCTGCGCGACAGGCAACGGGGCGCCCCACCGTTGACAGCATAAAAGAGCTTCGGTTACAATGCGGCACAAGAGAAAGGAGTCAGACATGAATGCGAAAATCCGCTTCTGCCGCCGCTCCTGCCCTTGCCTGTTGGGTCGGACGGTTGCCATCGGGATGAGCGATTGCCATCCCGCGCCGTCGGATATCCTCTGAACGCGGGATTCCCGCGCGGAGGGTGTGGTTCCGATGCCTCGCGGCATTGGAGCCATGTGCGTGATTCGGTCTGGCCGTTGACGGCCCCGAACCGTTCGTCCAATCAACAACAGGAGATTTTGCCATGAATCGTTTTCTTTTGGAGGCGCCCGTGGGGCGTTTGTTCCTTCACTATCTCGTGCCCACCGTCTGCGCCACGCTGGTCACGGCGATCTATCTTTTCGCGGACACCGTGATGGTGGGCCATCGTTTGGGCGCGGAGGCGCTGGCGGCGCTGAACCTCGTCATCCCAATGGAGTTCTGCTTCTTTGCGGTGGGGTCGCTTTTGGGCAACGGCGGGGGCATCTGTTTCACGCGCCGGCTCAGCGTGGGGGATACCGCAGGCGCCCGCCGCGTCTTCGCCACCTCGGTGCTGGCGGGGCTCTGCTTCGCGGCGGCGGCCACCGCGCTGACGCTCTGCTTCCTGCGGCCGCTGGCCATCCACGTCTTGGGTGCGGAGGGGCCACTTTTGGAGGCGACGTTGGCCTATGGGGTCTTCATCGCGGCAGGGTGCCCGGCGTTCGTTGCGGTTACCTTGCTGGCGCCCTTCCTGCGGCATGACCGTGCGCCGCGCCGTGCGATGGTGGGCGTCCTTACGGGCGGGCTTGCCAACATTCTGCTGGATTGGGTCTTCATGTATCCCATGGATCTGGGGCTTGCGGGGGCAGGATTGGCGACCGCCCTTGGGGCGACGCTGACGGCCGTAACCATGCTGGCCCATTTCCGAAACCCCGCCCGTGCGCTCCGTTGGGCCCGGCCCGATCTGCGTTTGTTGCCCGCCGTGGCGCACTTCGGCGGCGGAGACTTCCTCCAAGAGCTTTCCGGTTGCGCCACGGTTCTGCTGTTCAACCGGTTGGCCTTGGGAATGCTTGGCGAGGCTGGGTTGGTGATCTATGGCGTTTTGGCCAATGACCTGCTGGTGATGGTGGCCCTTTGCAACGGCGTGGCCCAGGCCGCCCATCCGTTGACGGCCGCCAACGCCGCCACGGGCCACGTGTTGCGGGTTCGCCGCGTCCTGACGCTTGCGTTGAGGACGGCCGGCGTCTTGGGGCTGGGCGCGGCCTTGGCGGCCGCAGCCTTCCCGGAACGCTTTATGCGGGCCTTCCTTTCGGAGTCGGCGGTGACGGCATTGCCCGAATCCGCCCCAACCGCGTTGGCCATCGGCCTTCTGTGCCTCCCGTTTATGGGGCTTGGGCAGGTGGCCACGCTCCAACTGCCGGCATTGGGGCGGCCGATGGCCGGGACCTTCTTTGCCTTCTTGCGAAGCGGGATTGTGCTCCTTCCCCTCGGGCTTCTGTTGGGATGGATCTTTGGCCCTTGGAAGATCTGGTGGGCATTCCCGTTGGCGGAAGCGTTGTTGCTCCCCTTCCTTCTGCCACGCTTGCGTTGCCGACAGCCGAAAGAAGACCGTCCATGAACGCTTATGACCGCCTCTGCGACTGAATCCAAAGATCTCACGGTTCATTCGCGAGAAGGGAAGCCGTAGGACTGGATACAACAGAACCCACGACACATCCCCTAACCCCGCCCAAGTTGCGGGAAGGGGGATTTTCCGTTAGACTTCCCTTCGTTACCTGAAAGAAGGAGTCATCATGCGTCTGTTTCGCCGAATCGTCATTGCCTTGTTGGCCTTGTTGCCCTGCCTTCTCGTTGCCGAGACACCGGAATCGGTGCGTTACGTTTCCTTCAACATTGGGGGCGGTGCGGGAAGCAAATACGGATTTCGTCAGCCGTTCGACCTTCCCCGAGCCGGGGCTTATCTGAAAAGCCTTGACGCCGATTTCGTGGCGTTGCAGGAGGTCGACAAGAACGTCGGGCGCAATGGGAACCCAAAGCGCGACACCGCGGCCGACCTCGCCAAAGCCGCCGGATATCCCCACGTCCTCTTCGGGAAGGCCATTCCGTTGCGCGGGGGCGAATACGGCGTGGCGTTGCTCTGCAAAAAGGCTCCCGAGCACTGGGAAGTCGTGCGCCTCCCCGTGACCAACGAACCGCGCGTCCTCATCGATGCCCGATTCCGCATGGCCGACGGCAAGACCCTCGCCATCGCCGCCACCCATCTCGATTTCCCCTCTGAGGCCCGCCAACGCCAAGTTCAAGCCATCCTTGCCCATTTCCGCGAAAAGCCGGCCGATCGTATTCTGCTGGCCGGCGATCTCAATGCGGAGCTCGGTTCTCCCGAACTCAATCTCCTTTCCACCGTCTTCGTCCCGCTGACGCCTGAGCCCGACCAGATGACGTGGCTTGGCGGCGGCAAGGCCATCGATCATGTCTTCGCCCGTGCGCTCCCCGGCGAATGCTGGCAGGCGCTTCCCTCCACCCGCCGCCTCCCCTACACCGACCAAGCCCCTCTCTCTGACCATATGCCCATCCTCGTGGAGGCCAAAGTGACTCCCGATGTGTCCAAGCCGAAATACACCGCGAAGGAAGTCGGCATTCTCATAATGGAAGCCTACCGCAAAAATCCACCACCCCAGATTGGAGATCTTTTCCTCTCATGGGATGCCCTCTGCGCCCAGGGCCTCTTCAAACCTTCCAACAGTGCCTCACTCCTTGGTTTTTTCACCGCTTGGGTGGAAACGCATCCCGAAAGCCTAAGTACCCTCACGGGAACAGCTCCCCGCCTCAAGACCGAAACCTTCCGCGAACTCCTTATGTCCATCCTTCGAGCTGTGGGGACCGAACCGGCAAAAGCCGCCCTCGCCGCCCTTGGGGCTTCCGTATCGGAGGAACCGCAACGCCCAGAAACAGTGTTTCGCAAAGCCCCATCACCCGCATTGCTGGACTACTTTTGGGGAAGCTTTTTCGCCACCGGCGATGCCGCACGCATTGCCCCCATCCTTGATGCGGCCTTTGGCCCATCCGACGCCTCCGCCGTCAAAGCCGATCCCGTCACCCAAGGAGCCGCCCAATGGTCGCTTGAATCCCTCGCAAAAAGGCATCCAGCCGTCCACGAAGCCCTAACAAAACGTCAAAAGGCTCAACCCAAGGAGAACCCATGATCCTTTTCCTTGAATATCCCCCCTGCTCCACCTGCAAAAAGGCCAAGGCTTGGCTCGACGCCTGCGGCGTCTCTTATGCCTCCCGCCACATCAAAGACGAACGCCCCTCCCGGGACGAATTGGAAACATGGTGGCGCCGCTCCGGCCTTCCCCTCAAACGTTTCTTCAACACCTCCGGGCTTGTCTACAAAAATCTCGGCCTCGCCACACGCCTGCCCACGCTTTCCGAAGCCGAACAACTCGATCTTCTCGCTTCCGACGGGATGCTCGTGAAACGCCCCCTCCTTGTCACTGATCGTGGCGTCTGCCCAGGCTTCCGCCCCGACACATGGGAAACCTTGATCTAAGCCTGTTGCGGAGATTCTCCATGTCACCCACCGAACGACGTTTCGCCCTATTGATTGACGCGGACAACATTTGTGATCAATATGTCCGAACCATCCTTAATGAGCTCGCCTCAAAGGGAACCGTGCTCTGCAAGCGCATCTACGGGGACTGGACCTCCACCCAACACAGCAAGTGGAAGAACGTATTGCTGAGGCATGCGATCCAACCCATCCAACAATACAGTTACACCACCGGAAAGAACGCGACCGATTCCGCCATGATCATCGACGCGATGGACTTGCTCTATTCCGGAAACTTCGATGGATTCTGCCTTGCCTCTTCGGACAGTGACTTCACGCGGTTGGCGGTGCGCCTCCGGGAAGGTGGAATGTACGTTATCGGCATGGGTGAACAAAAGACGCCAAAGTCCTTTTGTGTCGCCTGCAATGAATTTAAATACCTTGATCTCCTCAAACATCAAACACCACCAACTGAGCCCTCCGTACCACCATCTTCCGCAACTAGCCCGGGGTCTTCCGCGTCCAAGCCCAAACAGCCCTCCACACCTAAACTCGAACAGCCCAAGAGCCCTACGGCAAAACCAGTTTCACTGGAGGAAGCCCCCCAAAAACAACTTTCCTCCGGCAGCCAACCTCAGCCCTCCAACACGCACCCCACGCCGGCCGTCGCCAACGCTGAAGCCTCCACGCCAAATCGCCCACCGCAGAGCCTTAAGGCCATCCGCGGCATCATCCACGCAATTCTCAATGAAAACTCAGACGAAGAGGGGTGGTTGGCACTTCCCCGCCTTAAAGAACTCTTGATTAAACGCCAGCCCAGTTTTGACACCCGCAACTTCGGCAAAGCAAAATTCTCTGCATTCCTTGAGACTCTCGGCACCCTTGAGTTGCGCCAATCCTCCGCCGGACATGTCGCCGCCACACGCAGAAAACCCTCCGCATAAACTCCGATAACCCTTTTCTCCTTTCCTTTGCTTGACCAAACTCAGTCTTCAATGTTCAGCCCCTCCAAATGTCAATTTTTAGAAATTGACACGAACTCCGCAAAAAGATATATTACTTCATGATTTCTCAATCACAATCACTGAGTTGAAATATTGCTATGAACTTCTCCCCTGCGCCTGAATTATGGAATCCGACGTTCAAAAAGTGGTTTAGCGAGAATCCGGCACGCGTTAATGTGGGCCGTACGGAAGCCCAACGTCAAAGAGACTACTTACCATGGCGTAACATTCGTTATGCCCATCCAAAAACTTATCCCGCAGACGTGTGGTGGTCGCTTCTTCTATTGGCGAGAAATCCGATGCCCATCTCCGATACGCTCGTTGGGAAAAATGGAATGCCGTTCCTCTACGCCAACACGTCGGAGGTGCAACGGCTTCTGCATGAGATCGACCAAAACGCAGGGTTCGCGATCTCCTCGGAGAGCCCGATGTCAAAGCAGAACTTCTCTGATATGCGGCGAAACTATCTCCAACAATCCCAAGTCATGGAGGCCATTTCGTCCAGCCAAATGGAAGGTGCGGCGACCACGCGAGCCGTTGCCCGACAAATGTTGGCCGAATGTCGTCCCCCAAGCACCCCCTCCGAGCAAATGATCGTCAACAATTACGCCACCATCTCTGCACTTGAGGACTGGAAAACAGAACCGCTGACACAAGAATTGCTCTTCCGCATTCACCGAACGCTGACGAGGGGGACCTTGGCACAAGGACAACAAGGGCGTTATCGCCGCCCACAAGAAGACATCCGCGTGATGAGCCCCACAGGGGAAACCGTCTATCTTCCCCCACCGGCGGAACACCTTCCCCATCGTTTGGAAACGCTTATGGCATTCGCCAATCAACCGAACGCCGAACGTGTCCCCTTCCTTCACCCCGTCCTTAAGGCAATCCTTTTGCACACCCTTTTCGCATACGAGCACCCATTCTGCGACGGGAATGGAAGAACTGCACGTGCATTGTTTTATTGGAGCCTTCTGCGAGACGGTTACTGGCTCTCGCCTTACATCTCCATCTCCCACGAGCTCAGCAAAGATCGTAAGGCATACGATCGAGCCTACCTTGACATGGAGAGTTGCCACCTCGACACCACCTATTGCCTTTTAGTCAACCTTCGCGCCTTTGCGGCAGGGATTCACCATCTTCATGCCCATATTCTCCGAGAAAGCGAGCGAACCGCCCAAACGCGTCTCCGTTTCGGCAAACAACTCAACCCCCGTCAACTCGCGCTATTAGAGCACACCCTCCGGCATGAAAATCACCACTACACCATTTCGGAGCACCTTCGGTGGCACGGTATCACACTCAACACGGCAAGGGCCGATCTCACGGACCTCGTGGCGAAGGGATACCTCCTCTCCCGAAAAGTGGGACGATCCCTCTACTTCACGGACACTGGGCTTTTCCGAAGACTGATGGAGCCCCGATAAAACACCCTTCCCCATCACAAACGTGACATTTGCCAAGGTGTTCGGCCCATCCACGACGAAGCATGGCTGACGCCGTTGCTGAACGCGCAATAAATCCACGGGAAATCGCCCTCTCAGTAGGGCAAGTCGAAATCGATGAACTCCACGGACAGGTCGGTTTCCTTCGCCAACCACTCGCCAAGGGCGCGGACACCGAAACGCTCAGTGGCATAGTGGCCGGCAAAGAGCGCATTGGCGCCCCAGTCTCGGGCGAGGTTATAGGCCACAAGGTTGGCCTCCCCGCAAAGATAAACGTCAAGCCCCTCACGGGCGGCTTGGGCAATACCCTCGGGCGCGCCTCCGGAACAGATGCCGACAGTGCGCAGAAGCGGTGCGCCGAAGTCAAAACGCTCCACACGACGAGGGCGGACAGCCTCACGCACGCGGTGTTCAAACGCATCGCGCGTGAGCGGCTCGGGCAGAAGCCCGGCACAACCGATGGTCTGCCCATGATAGTCCATGAAGGGGCGCACCCGCGTCAACCCCAAGGCCAGGGCCAATTGCGCGTTATTGCCAAGGCGGGGGTGCGCGTCGAGCGGGAGATGGGCGGCGTAAACGGCGAGGTTATGCCGAAGCGCCGCAGCCACAAGGCGGCGATTGACGCCGGTGATCCGCGCGAGTGAGTTCCCCCACGAAAGCCCATGATGGACCAAAAGCATTTGGGCGCCCCGCGCGGCGGCGGCCTCAAAGGTTTCCAAGGAAGCGTCCACCGCCGTGGCCACACGGGTCACAGGGCCCTCGTTCTCAATCTGAAGGCCATTGTTGGAAACGTCCGAAAACGCGGAAAGGCGCAACTCCCGGTCGAGCAGCGCGGCGATCTCATCGCAATTCATGGGAACCTCTTTGGGGATGCCTCGTTCAACTCAAAAGCTCAACCTTGGGCACCGCAAAATCCACCCACTTGGACGCGGAATCGTCGGCCCCGGGCGCGATACTGCGCGCGGCCGTGTCGTTGAAGGTGGCCACACGCAAAGCGGGGTCCACCCCCACGCACCTGCTCTCGAACGGCTTCCCTTCCCGGGCGGCAAGGATGGTTGCGACGAACTCGCGGTAAGCCTCGGCAAGGGCCGCGATGTAAGCGGCATCATCGCCATAAGGCTCGGCAAAGCGGGTCTCCGCCTGCGTGGCCGCGACGGCGCCCTTGGGAGATTCCTCCGTGCGGACGCCATCCGGCGTGACGCGCACCCAGCGCTCCCCGGCACTCTGCCGCCAATGGACGGCCCCCTTGTCGCCATAAAGGTCAAGCACAAGGCCATCGGCCTCGCCAATGGCAATTTGGCTGGCGCGGATGGTTCCAAGGGCCCCATTGGCAAACCGGAGAAGCACGATGGCATCGTCGTCCAAGATACGCCCCGCGACGGCAGGACGCCCCACCGCACAAAGCGCGGCAAGTTCCTGTCCACTGGTCCACTCCGCCAAAAGAAACGCCGGGCCCGCGAGATCGTAAACCGCGCCGGCGGCGCCGCACCGGCGAGGATCGACGCGCCACCCCGCAGAGCGGTTGCCCGCGGTCTCAAGCCGCGGTCCCATCCATCCATGATGATACGTCACGTCAATGCGGCGAATGTTGCCGATGCCGCCGGAGGCCACAAAGTCCCTCAATGCGCAAAGGGCGGGATAGAAGGGATACACATAGGCAGTGGCATAAATCTCCGGGCTCATGAGCGTGCGGCGCTTAAGGTTCTGCGCCTCGTCCATGTTGCAGCTCATGGGCTTTTCGGAGAAGACGGGGAAGCCGGCGTCAAAGGCGGCCATGGTCACCGGATAGTGCATGTTGTTGGGGGCCACCACCGTCACAAGGTCAATCCGCTCCGGGCCCTCAACCTTGGATTCCCGACGGAACATATCGCGATAGACGCCATAGACGCGCTTGGGGTCGAGGCCCAACGCTTTGCCCGTCTCAAACGACCGCTGCCGTGTTGAGCCGAACGCGCCACACACCACCTCCAAGCAACCGCTCGCCTCAATGGCCGCCCGATGGATGCGGCCCATGAAGGACTCCTGTCCTCCGCCGACCATCGCGACTTTCAGTTTTGTCTGTTGCTTTGTCATTTTACTTTCCATACAGACCGGATACACCCGGCCAAACCGCTCTTATATTAGCGGGTTGAAGCGAAAAAAGCAATCACAGAAACAACTTTCCGGAGCCTGCGTTCTCCAAGTTACACCCTAGAACGCTTCCCCTCCGCATCCCAAAGCGAAAGGCTCCGCATCCCGCTTCGGGATACGGAGCCTCCGGCCCCACGGCATAGGCGGGCGCGTCAACGCAGACGCAAGCGGAAACCGTGGCCCTTTCGAGGCGGCACCGACTCCGCTCTCCACAGCTCAACCGTCAACGGTTCCGAGCGGAACGGCCCATCGAGAATGACACATTCCGCCCAAATGCGGCAAATGCCCTCCATGTCCTGCACCAAGGTCTTGGGATCAAGATACATTTGCGTCAGATTCCCGCTCGTCTTGGAAAGCCCCAGCGTGCGGTGATATTCCACATCGGAAAAATGCGTCCACGCATCGTAGAAGGGAGACATGTCCAACGCCCCGGCAAAGAGCGGCATGGTGACGACGCGATCCAAGCAATCCTCCTCCAAGCGACACACGGCATTCGTCGCGCATCCCATGGCATTCACCGGCTCCGCATTGTGCAGCAACGTGAGCGTATACTCGGGGGTGAAGTTGGGGATGGAAGCGCTGACGGCCCCTTCACGCACCTCCGGAATCGCATAACTGCTGTGCGAGAAAAAGAGCTCCCCCTTTGCCGGGACAACGAAGGGGTGCGTCGTTTCCACCTCTCCCGTCTCAGGGTCTTTGACAGCGTGCGTGAAATCCCAATGCCGCGTTGAGCCGCCCTCTTTGGCATACCTCAGCGAATAGTTCTTGCCATCCAAATGAATGGGTTCCGCCGTTGTGTTCGTGAGCACAAACCCCTTTCCGGCCGAAAATCCGGAAGTTTCCCCCTCCGTATCTTTCGACGCCGTGAAGCACGTGCGCGTGAGATAGAGCCCCGGCGGGAGCGTATGCGGCACCTCGCGCTCGGCATACACCACAAACTCCCCTGCCACCGCCTGCGGGTCGTCCGGCCACGTAAGCGTCAACACCCCATCGGCCCACATCGCCGACGTGAATGGGGGAATCGGCTCAAGCTCCACCGTCAAGGGCTCAGAATCCACCAAGAGTTCCTCCCCGGCCCCCGTCAAGTAGCAAAGGGAAACCACCGTCTGCATCGTGCTTCCCGGCGGCAACCCCTCAAACGTTGCCGTCCGGCGCTGTCCATCGGCCTCCTTGATGATCTGCTGGTAAACACGGCGCACCGTCAGCACAGGCGTCAGCGTCGGCGGAGCCATCTCCCCCGTCGCGCGCACCCACATTTCCTGAGATTCCGAAGCCGGCACCGAAAGCGACAAATAAAGATCCCCAAAGCGATGCAGCGGCTTCCACGTCACACCGTCAAAGCTCACCTCCAAGCCACCATTCCAATCACCCGCCTGTAGAAATCCCGAAGCTTCCGCGCCCTGCATCCACGTCGCCAACTTCAGCGGCTCCCGGGGCACGAAGCACCCCTCACCGCGCTCCGTCCACTCCGGACGCCAACGCGGCGACACCGTCTCCGAGGCGGGAACCCCCGCCGCAGAGATGCGATATTCCGTCGGGGACACTCCGACGATGTCCCATTCCAGCGTGAACCCGGTGCGCGTGATCTCCGTCACACGAAGATTGCGCGGCGGGGAATAGGGCAACACATGAATCGTTTCGGTGAAGGTTCCGGAAGCCCCCAAATCGTCCCACACCGTCACCGACAGCGGATAGTAGCCATCCAATTCCGGCGCAAGGAAGGAAACCGAAAGTCCCGGCGTGACGGGTTCCTGCGTGATCGTTTGATCCGCGAAGGTAAACGTTGCACGAGAATACGTCCCGGAACCTCCCGAGAGCTCCGCCAACGAGCACCGAACCGGCATTCCCACGCGCACCGTGTCGGGCACCGACAACGTGGCCTGAATCCCTGGCGGACGCCACTTCCAAACCACCCGGCTCACAATGAAAAGGTTCCCCTCGTCTGCATTCTGCAAGCGCAGATATTCCGCGTTCACGCCCTCCTCAAAGGTGAAGATAAGCGTCATCGGGACATCCTTGCCGATGCCCTTGAAGGAGAACGCTTGACTCACCGGAGCCAGGTCATCGCGAACGGCCAATTCCAACGTCAGACTTTTGTCGTTTGCGGCCGTATCCGTCGTGACCGCCACCGTCACCGCCACATACGTGATGAAATCCGGCTGGTCAAACGTTTTGAGCAAGGCGCTTGCGCGGTTTTTCCGCAACCCAACGCCATCACGCTTCGCATAGCACCGATCCTTGCCGCCATCCCCCCAACCGTCGCGCGCCTCCGGACGCTTCACACAAAGCGGACTGGAAAAGCCAAAGGTGGCGCCATTGTCATTCTCCACCTCCGTCGGCGGAACGGTCGAATCGTCATACTTGGTCGGCGTCAGCAAGAAATCCTGCGAATCACCGTCAGCTCGAAGAATAACGGCAGTCAGCATCCCCACCCAAACCAATGCCCACCGCCAAAACCTCATCTGTCCGCCTCCGCAGCAAACCATTCTGCCCGCGCACGGGCAAAAGCCTGCGCACGATGCGACAACGTTGCCTTCACCTCCGCCGGAAGGTCCGCGAAGGAGCGCGAATGCCCCTCGGGAATGAACAACGGATCATACCCAAAGCCACCCGCCCCCGAAGGCGCATCGGCGATACGCCCCACGCAAACCCCTCGGAGCGTGCGCGTGGGTTGCCCGGGGAGCGCCAACGCCAACGCACAGACGAAGCGCGCCCCACGCCGTCCCTGCGGCACCCCCTCGAGGGCCCGCAACAGTTTGGCATTGTTGGCCGCCGTATCGCCATGCACTCCGGCATAACGCGCCGAACGAATCCCCGGCTCGCCCCCGAGCGCCTCCACTTCCAGCCCGGAATCATCCGCCAATGCTGGCAATCCCGTGGCGGCGCACCAAGCTTCGGCCTTGATGCGCGCATTCGCCTCAAACGTCTCGCCAGTCTCCTCAGGGTCGGGCGCCTCAGGCCACGCCTCGGTTCCCCGCAGCGTGATTCCTGGAAGCATCTCACGGATTTCCGCAAGCTTGTGAGCGTTGCGCGTGGCGATGAGCAGCGTCATCCCGCAACCCTCACAAAGACCCGTCACGCAGGCGGGCCGCCGCCGTGCGCAACCGCCGCACGGAACGCTCACGCCCGAGAAGCTCGGCCATCTCAAAAAGGCCGATGCCCGTCATCGAGCCAGAGAGCGCCACGCGCACAGGATGCACCACGGCGCCCATGCCCTTGTCGCCGCGGGCCTGGCAGAACGCCTTGATGTCGGCCTCCAACGCCGCCGCCACGAATTCGGGCGCACGCTCGAAGTGCTCCGCCACCGTCTCCAACAATTCCGGAACGCCCTCGGCGTGCAGACGCTTCTCCACGTCCTTCGCCTCAAAGGGAAACGCCTCATCGAAGAAGCAACGGCAATTCCCGGGGAGATCGGCATACGTCTTCGTGCGCGGCTGAATGTGCCCCACGAGCTCATCAAGGTGCCCATTGAGGGGCGTCTCCGGAAGCCCCGCGGCCGTCAAGCGCGCCGTGAGCTCTCGCTCAAACTCCGCCTTCGGCTGACACGCGATGTATTCACCGTTCATCCACGTGAGCTTCTTGAGGTCAAACTGCGCCGGAGAGGATTTGCACTTGGCGAAATCGAACGCCTCCACCATCTCCTCACGCGTCATGATCTCACGATCGTCACCGGGGGCCCACCCCAACAACGCCAAATAGTTGAAGAGCGTCTCCGGCAAATAGCCCTGTTCGCGGAACTCACCCACGAAAGCCGAACCGTCACGTTTGGAATAAGGCTTGCCGGCATGGTTCACGATCATCGGCAGGTGCGCATACTTCGGCACGGGCGCACCCAACGCCTTGAAAAGCTGGATGTGCTTAAAGGTGTTCTCCACGTGGTCATCGCCACGGATGATATGCGTCACGCCCTGCGTGATGTCATCCAACACGTTGGCCAAGTGGAAGACCGGCGACCCATCGGAACGGACAATCACGAAGTCTTGCGTGTCCTTCGCCTGCTTGGTCAAATGCCCCTTCACGAGATCGTCATATTCAATGACGCCCTCCTTCGGCATCCGGAAAATCACGCACTCACCCTGACCGCCCTTGTTCTCCCGATAGGCGAAGCCCTTGGCGACCAGCTCCTCCGCCACGGCCAAATGATGCTCACGCTGACTCGTCTGATACATCACTTCGCCATCGGCATCCAATCCCAACCATGCCATGCAGTCCAAAAGCGTCTGAATGGCCTCCGGCGTCGAACGTTCCAGATCCGTATCTTCCACACGCAACAAAAACTCGCCACCCATGTGCCGGGCATAAAGCCAGTTGAAAATGGCGGCGCGAATATTGCCGATATGAACCTTGCCCGTTGGTGACGGGGCGAAACGAACGCGGACTTTCTCTGCCATGACGTGAATCCTCCAAAGGAATATGGCTCGCAATTATACCAAAGCGGTGCTTCCCGTATTCCACAAAAGGTTGTAGAACGACTTCTCCTGCCTACAACCGTCTTGAAACGGTCGGAAAACAAAAACGGCGCCCCGAAGGGACGCCGTTTTGAGCAAGAGCGACGCGACTTACTGCGCAGTGGTCGCCATCGTTCCCGCCGGCGCGCCACGGTCAATCGCGGCATCGCCCGTGCGGCCGTCGGTCGCGGTCTTCAGCGGACGGCCAGCCGGGTCAACCAAACGCGCCGTGAGGAAGATCAGGAGGTTGCGCTTCTCGCTGTATTCGCCGCGGGAGCGGAAGAGGAAGCCGATGAAGGGAAGATCTCCGAGGAACGGCACCTTGTCTTCGAAGGAGTTGCGCTGTTCGGTGATCAAACCGCCCATCACCACGGTGGAACCGTTGTAGACGGAGAGATAGGTGCTGATCTCACGGAAGTGGAACTTCGGCTGAGGCATGGAGACCTGATAGTACTGCACTTCCGCGCTCGTGACCTGACCGGCCGTCATGCCGTACTGGACGTAGGGCACCTGCATGCCGTATTCGAAGTCTCCGAGGTATTCCACAACCTTGGGATTGACCAAGAGGTTGATCATCTGACCTTCCTGCGAGACCTCGGGCACCACCTGGAGCGACACACCGACATCCTGCTTTTCGAAGGACTGGGGTTCAACGGCGAACTTCACCGGCGGCGCGGTAACCTGAACGCCACCACCACCGACAACAGACGTGTTGTTGTTGTCGTAGTTGTTGTCAGCCTCTTCGAGTTCAGTCACATCGAACTCCGTAGGATAGATCCACTCCGTCACCACACGGATGAGGGCTTCCTGACCGGGACGCGCAAGCACCTTCGGGCTGGAGAGCATATCCGTGTCGGTGCGCTGTGCCAGCATGTGGAGGATCATGGTCATGTCGACCTTGCCGAAGACAAAGGAGAAGGTGGCGAACTCGTCATTCGGGGCAATCGCAGATTCGCTGAGATTGATACGGTTGGCATACGTGCTACCGTCGCCCAAGAAACGCATCCCCTGGTTGAGGGAGCCACCATGCATCGCGATGTTGGACTTCCCGGTGCCGCCCACATCGCTCGCGCGGAAAACGTGCGTGCCATCGGAACCAACACCACCGGCGACCTCACGACCTCCCATGGCAGAGGACGCCCAGTCAATGCCGGAACCAATGGTGCCAACGATGTTGTTGTTCAGCTGCCACTCGAAACCGAGAGAGTTCAAGTCCGCCTGGCTCACTTCCACGAAACGAGCCTCAACCTCAATCTGATACGGCGTGACATTGAGCTCCTCAAGGATGTTCTCGAAGAGAGCGAGGTTCTCAGGCGTATTGGTCACACGAAGCTTACCGACCGAAGGCAGATAGACAATGGAAGCCTTGCCCTCGAAAGGAACGCCAAGATCCGTGAACAACTGCTTCCAAGTGTCAGCGGAGGCGGAAGATCCCGTATCCATGGAAGTGGTATCCATGCCCCAGCCGCCGTCGCCGCCACCCGAGGAAGAGGAACCGGCGCTCAGCTCACCGCCAACCTGATTCACCTTCTCCACGATGGAGGACATCACGTTGTAGGAGCGGGTCTCCATCTTGCCGTCCACATAGGAAGCCGGAACGATGACGACCGTCTTTCCCTTGATGACGTACTTGGAGCCCGTCACCTCGCAAACCATGTCCAACGCTTCCTTAAGCGTCACCCACGGCATGGAGATGTTCTGAATCGGAGGCAACCCACCAGAAGAGGGAGAGGCTTCCGTGGCGAAGGGATCAGCCTCAGCCGCAGGCTCGGCAGCCTTGGCGGCGGAACCCATGTTCAGCACGAACGCGATGCCCTTCTCCTCCGGAGGCAACTCAGGCTTATCATATGCCTTGGACATCTCCGCGAACATCTGGACGGCGTCCGCCAGCGTGCTCGGAGGACGGATGGAGAACTCAGGAAGGCGAATGTAATTCAGCTTGGCCATGACCACCTGGGCCTCCTTCTCGCCCGCCGTGGGGCCAACCGGCACCGGTTGTCCGGAAGAAGTCGCGGTGGGATCGTAGAGCTCGGTGGAATTCATGCCCAGCGCACCACGAGGCGTCCAGTTCTTATTGACATCATTGATCATCACCGCATGCGTCGCGAGCTTGAGATCATTCTCGCGGGAAGCTGCCCGGTTGCCGATGCGGTTACGGAGATTGATGGCTGCCTCGTTGTTGGGGTCATCGCGGAGGATCAACTCAATCTGATTGGTCGCCTCTTCGTAGTTCGCGATCTGGAAGTACACCGTGGCACGGCGGAGGCGCTCGGCGATTTGGACGCGCTTGGTCTTGTAAGCATCCGTGGCATACTCAGGGAGCACAGGATTCGGACGAATGTCGGCGGGACGATTCATCTCTTCCTGAATCTGCGCGACAAGCTGCTCACCGAGGGGATGGCCCTCCTTCTGCACCTGCTGAGCCAGTTCAAGCGCCTTCTTGAAATCACGATCCATGAACAGCGTGCGCGCCTGGAGATAACGGGCCTCACGGATGCCCACGTCGCATGCCGTACGAAGCGGAAGATTGGCCTCACGCTGGCGAGCATAGCGCTTCGCGTCGGAGAACATCTTGATGGCTTCCTTGTACTGATCGAAGGCACGGCCAGGGGCAGGCGCGGCCTTCAAGAGCTGCTGTCCCTTCTCCAAACACGCGTAGGCGTGCTTATCGAGACCTTCCTGGCGAACCTTCTCGAGTGTGGCGAGCTCGTTGAGTTTGCGCTCCTCCTCACCAAGCACATCCGGAATGGGCTGCTGCGCCACGGACCCGAGCAAAGGATCGACCTCACCCGCCTCGGCATCCGCCTCACCCTCAGACGCCTCCGCATCCTCTGCGGCAGGTTCCTCGGCCTTGGGCTCCTCCTTCGCGGGCTCCTCAGCCTTGGCGTCCTTCTCGGCGGGTGCTTCGTCCGCGGGTTTGTCAGCCTCTTCCGCAGGCTTTGCGTCCTTGCCTTCCTCAGGCTTCTGAGGCTGCTCAACGGCAGGCTCATCAATCAAGCCTTCCAGAAGCGCGTCGAAGTCATCATCCTGCGCAAGAGCGCAGACAGAGGCCCCGGCGACCATCGCGCCAATCATGGCAAAGCGCACAAAGTGTGTCATAGCACGTTTTCTCCGCATCTCTCGGGCGAGGCCCGTATCCAAATCGTGGTAGCAGTATAGAACACTGCAACGATTATTTCAACTCAAAAACCTTTCCATCCGTCTTTTTCTCGATAAGGACGGACTTCTTTTCCGCATTGACCGAACGGACCCGATAACCTTCGCCCTTCACGGAGAAGGCCGTTCCCGGCGAGACCACAATCGGTTCAACCCCGTCGATGTCGATCGCGATGGTCGCGGTCTGCTCCAACAGGGGTTCTCCGGGCCAATCCGGATTCTTCGGGTCGTGGAAGACGAGCGTCACCTTCTTGCCATCGGCCTCGCGCACGAGATCAATGGTGGAGACTTCCACATAGCGCAACTGCTTGTGCTCACCCACGCGGATTTCTTTCTTGGGAAGCTCGTTGTAGCGCACGAAGCGGAATCCGGACTTGCCAATGGGATTGCCGTCGTTCACACGGATGGGCGTGGTGCCGGGATTGCCTTCCGCGTCCACCGAGACGAAGGTCAACTGGAAGTGACGCACCGTCTTGCCTTCGGCGTCCTTGGTGGAGGGCAGTTCCATCTTGTTCGTGACGCGCAACGGCACGCGAACACCCGCGACGCCCTTGACCGACATCCGAGTTTCATACCCGGGATGACTCTTGGGGTCCTTCGGGTCGGTCTTCGCCTCATACTCTTCCGCGTTCGTGAAGCCATCGGCATCCGCATCCAGCGCGGCGTCCGCAGGATCCTTCGGATTGAGCTTGTGCTTCACCTCCCAAAGATCGGGCAGACCATCGCCATCGGTATCGACGGTGGAGAGGTCGATCTTCTTCTCCTCCGGCTGGCGAGCCTTACAGAAGGGGCAAGACGCCGCCTTCCAATCGATGGGCTGGGCACACGCCACACACAGCAGACGGCGGGCCGGAGTGCACAGATTTGACGCATCCGGATCCATGCGCACCACCAGCAGGTCGTTTTTCCCTGGCTGGGCAACATGGGTGAGAAGCGCCTCATCGGCCGAAAGATCCGTGGCTTTCAGTTGGGCCTTCACCGGTTCGTAAGACTGCAAGTCCCCATCATATTTGCTCACGCGCTCTTGCTGGTTGAGGCCGGCAACAACGAGATAGATGAGAGACCCAAGCAAGACGGCGAGAACCGCGACCGCCGCAAGACGATCGTATTGACGAAGGATAGACGGAAGTTCATTCGCCATGGCTCAGTTCCCTTCTTCCTTGGCGGTGGCAGGGGCAACCGTCGCCTCCGCGGGCGGCGGCACCGAATAGACATCGAATTTCAACGTCACATCAAGCGGCATCGAATTTGCCGGGTCGGTAACGAGGCGGCCCGTGGGGGAAACGCCCTCAAACAGAGGCTTTTCCTTCTCCGCGGCGGCGGCCTTGGCCGATTCCGCATCCTTTCGCGCACTTGCGCTGCGGCGCTGAGCGGACGCACGGGCGTTTTGGCGCGTCTTGATCATCTCGTCCACGCGCTCCTTCACGGAAGCCGTTCCCTGCACCGAGAGATCCGTCACCACGACAAAGAGATCATCCTGCACCAACGCGTTCAACACCTTGGCGAGGGTGACATAACGGGCACGGAAGCGGATGGAGTAGCTCTCACACGTCACGCCATCCTTTTCCAACGCGGGATCCACCGGAGTGCCGGAGGCCGCAGTGGCCGGGCGCTCCTCTTCGGTTGCCCGTCCGCGACGACGCGACGTCCGCGATGTCCGCGTTTCCGTCTTCGGCTCCTGCGCCTGAGCGGAATCGAACGGCTCGCGCGTCACTTGAAGGATCCGCTGGGCGCCATTCTCAAGCAGAAGTCCGCACACGTGCTCGATCGCCGCGAACTGCGCCGCCAAACGGGGCACATCGGCCTCCTTGGGCATCTCATTCTGGGTGATATAACGCCCAAACGAATAATCCATCGTTCCCTCGGCGCCATCGACGGCCTTCACCGTCGTGCCCCCAAGGCCCTGGCGTTCGTTCAGACTGCGGATCGTCTCGCTCAAACGATTGACGAATTGAGACGGCGATTCCCCTTGCGGAACCGCAAGCCCCTTCGAGAGAAGCGCCCGCGCGGAATCCCCCCACGCCATCAAACGTGCGGTGTCATCTTCACGGATCTTCCGGTTGGCATCGGAAGGATACGGCGTCGCCTGGTAATAACTCCGGAGGGAGGCCTCGTCGTCGTCGCGCGACTGCCGGGCCTCATTCATCGCCCCGATCTGAGAGAAGAGAAGCACTGCCAACGCCACAATGACCACCCCTGAGATGGCCCCGCAGGCAATGACGATAAGTTTCTGCTTGGGATCCATGCGGATTACCTCCTGGTGCGGCGGTTCGTCGCGGACTTGCTTTCTGGCTCAGCGGCGGCCTTCAAGTCCACGCTGAGGTCAAACGATGTTATCCAAGGCAACTTCTGATCCTTGGTATTGACCTTGGGCTGATCGCCAAAGACAGGCTGCTCGGCCAACCGCGCCACCACCGTTTCGTCGATTGTCTTCCCCGGACGGCTGAGCTTATCCTCAAGATCCTTCCAAACGGAGATGGAAAGGTTCAGTCCGGAAACCGTGTCCGTTCCCGCGCTCTTCTTGGAGGAAAGCCGCGTGATCCACAGCCCATCCTCAACGGCCTTGTCCACCGCCGTGAGCATCTCCATCCACGCCATGCGGCGCTTCAGAAGCGTCCGATAAGCCTCCGCGCGGACTTCGGCCGTCTTGGCCGCCTTCTCGACCTTGTCGTAGGCAGCCTTGCGGCCCTCATAGGCCTCCAAGAGGGTGCGGTTGCCGTTGCCCTGTTGCTCGTAAAGCCCTCGCATGTTGCCGACGTAGGCCAGCCAAATGCCCATGATGAAGATCAATCCCGCGACGGCAATGCCGAAGAACGGCAACCGACGACGGAAATCCTTGCGCGCCACGATATCCTGGGAGACAAGGTTGATCTCCACGGGGCAGGTCAGCCCACGCCGCAACGCCAAGCCCACCAAGACCGGCAAGGAAAAGGCATCGCGCCCGAACTGCTCGGTATCGATGTTTTCGGGATAGGCCACCGTCTGGAAGGGATTCAGGAAATCCACCTCCACCTGCAACTTCTCCTCGAAGAAGTTCTGCATATAGGGCAACTGCGCGGAAGCGCCCGACAGCAACACCCGCACCGGTGCGTTGCCCTCTTGCTGGCTGCGATAGAAGGAAATCGACCGCGTCACCTCGGCGTTGAGGCGGGTCATCACGTTACGGATCACCTTCGAGAGACGGTCCACATCCGGATCGTCCACCGCGAAGGCCCCGCCTTGCGCCACCAAGCCCCGCTCACGCTTAAAGGTCTCCGCCTCTTCCGTCGACAGACCGAAGGCCCGCGCGATCTCGGCGGTGATGGTGTTTCCGGCCACAGGGATGGTGCGATAGAAGATGCGGTCCTGCTCCACAAAGACCAAATTGGTGCACCGTGCCCCAACATCCACCACCAACGTGCATCCCTCAGCTTCGGGATAGTTGAAGCGGACGGCATTGTAGAGGGACACGGGCGCGACATCGACCAGCTCGGGCTCGCACCCCGCATTCAGCAATCCGCGCGTGACCGCGCCCACCAAATCCGACCGGGCGGCCACGATCATCACGTGCTGCTCGCCGGCATCCGGCAGACCCACCAGCGCATCCGACCAAATGGCCTCGGCCAGCGGGAAGGGGACGTTCTGCTCCACCTCGAAACGGATCTGCTCGCGCATCTTCTCCGGGCTCTCGGCAAGCACCTTCACGAAGCGCGGGAAGGCCATCTGCCCCGAAAGCGCCACCAAGGTGCGCCCGGGCTTGATGCCCGCCTGCGCCATCATGCCGCGCAACGCCTGCTCCAGCTCAATGCCGAAGGTCTCCGGCGCATCCGCGGCGCCCTCGGGCAGCTCTCCGAAAGTGTACCGCAACAGCGCCGGGCCACGCCCGGGGCGCACGTCAAACTCGGCCAACGCCAGCCGCGTCGCGCCGATGTTCAGAGTGAGGATCCGTTCCATAAGCTCTCTTCCTTCGCCGTGAGGGGCGACCCGGGATTATTTCGCCTTCACCTGGTCGTAAAACGCATCGCCCGCCAACGCGAAGGGCGTCGCGGAGCGATCCCGCAGGATGCCCTCACGCTTCACCACCGTCTCCGTCAGGTTCTGGATACGCTCCCACCACGCCGCATTCTGCGCCTTCCCGTCAGGGCCCTTCTCTTTCAGGATGCCGGCGATTTCCTTTCCGCCCACCTTCGCGCCGCCAACGGCTTCCGTGGCGATTTCGCCCTGCTGTTCGCCGTTGACCTTGATCTGCACGGAGAAAACGATGGGGTCGCCATACACCGCCACGAAGCTCGGGGGCACGCACACCGCCGCGTAGTGCTCACGTCCGGGGGTGACGGTGGTGTAGGTCACCGTCTCGGTGAGAAGGGTGTAGAGTTCCTTCGGGTTGTCCCAGCCGATGGCGCCGCCGGCCTTGTTCGCGTTCCGGGCGACCGAACCCGCCAGTTTCGACTTCGTCATGTCATAAAGCAACGCATAGGTGATCTCGACCTCCGGGAGCGCCAACACCGGCTTCTTCGCGCCCGAGGCATCCGTCCCAATGTTCGCCACCTGATAGGCCACCTCAAAGTAGTGCCAGCCCTTCGCCTGATCTTTGCGGTAGGTATCCTTGTGGTTCACCTTCAGTTTCCACTTGGCATCCGTCTGCGGGGGCTGCGCCAAATAATCGCTGTCGCCCCCCACCCCGGAAATCTCGGAAATCCGAATCACCTGGTCGGGCTTCGCCTCGCCTCCGCGCGCCGCACGCTGCGCCATGGCTCCGCCGGCGCACAGCGCCGCCACCGCAAAAATCGTCCACGTCTTCATTCTGTCGGCTCCTTTCATCCCAAAAGTGGGACCCAATGACCATTTCACTGCATCCAGTATACAGATCCACCGCCTGAACGTCAAGAGAATTGCCACACCGGCATTCCCGTGAATCGTCCACAATGGTGTTGCGCACTTGTAGGACCGAAACGAAGGAAGAGGAAAGATGGACGGATCTTGGGCAAACCAAAGCGTAGCCCGTCCTCCTGTCCCCCGGAGGGGGCGCCCCCTAGGGGGCGGCGCGGCCACCCCGAGAAAAGGAAGGACAACTTATTGGAGGAAAACGTCTTCCGTACACCCGAGCGCCGTCACTCGGCGACCGCCAAAACCTCCATTTCGGCAGAGACGGCAGGCGTCGCGGAGACGCGCAAGCGGTTGGCCTTCACCCCCTCAATGAAAGCCCCCGCCTGAAAGACGGTTACCGGGATCTCCACGGCGGTTTGGGCCGAGACCTTCATCGGGGCCTGAGCGTGCCATGTCTCCCCATCGGCGGAAGTCTCGACGGTGAAGGTGGCCGACGCTTTGGAACGGACGCGGACAGCCGTCACCGTGCGGAGCCCCTCCCATGAAAGCGTTTGCCCGACAGCGCCGGTGGCGATGGCGACACGTGCCGGGGCCTCCTGTCGCGCCCCTTGGACGTCCTTCAGCGTGAGTTCGCGATTCGCCGTCAGTTTGAGAATGATCGGCTGATCGGAACGCTTGAGACCGGAAAGGTCGAGCACGTAGCCTTCGGGCGTTTCGCGGAAGATGGCACCCTCGCCGCTGAGCATCTCCTGCCTCACAAACGTGATGCCCGGGAGCCGCGGCAGCGTCAGCTTTCCCTCCTTCGGCACGCGCACCACGTGCAACCACACGTGGTTGCCGCGGAAGGTCGCCCCTCCCCACGCCCCCGGGAGGAAGGGGCCGCCACGTGTGCCATAAATGCTCTCGCCGTATTGTTTCAGCCACTCTCCCACCCGGAGCAGCACCGCCGTCTGGTCCTCCGCCCACGAGCCATCCCACCGAGGGCCCCAGCTGAGGAGCAGGTTGCCATCCCCAATCGCGGTGGACTGCAACTTACGGAAGATATCAACAGGCGTTTTCGGGCGGGACTTCGGGCCGGTATATGACCAACCGCTCGCCAACGTCATGCACGATTCCCACGGGCGGCGATTCTGAAACATTCCGATGCGTTGCTCCGGCGTGTCAAAGTCCCCGGGCAGGCTCGCGCGGTTGTTGATGAGGATGTGCGGCTGGAGTTCACGGACACGCCGGGTCAGACGCTCAGCGTCCCACATCTCCGGGGTGAACATCCCCCCATTCCAAACGGAGTCAAACCAGAAGATATCAATCTTCCCATACTTTGTGCAGAGCTCTTCCACCGCCTTGAACTGATAATCCACGTAACGGGCGTGACGGGCCCCGGGGCGGGGCGTCTTCCCCGGCTTGGCACGCCACCGGGGCGGGCGCGGCATGGGATCGGCGGTTTCCGGATCAATCGGGCAATAATCCGGGTGATACCAATCGCGTTGGGAGTAGTAGATGCCCACCTTCACCCCCGCCAAACGGCACGCCTCCACCACTTCCCGAATGAAATCCTTCCCATAGGGCGTGTTTGTCACCTTGAAATCGGAAAGCGCCGTGTCCCAAAGATGAAAGCCGTCATGATGCTTTGCCACCACAACCACATACCGCATTCCCGAAGCCTTCAAAATCCGCGCCAGCCCCTCCCGCGAAAAGGCCTCCAAGCGCATCTTCGAGGGCCAGCTGGTCCAAGTCTCACGCGGATAGGCCCCGCGGGAATGATGATCCGGGAACGCTCCATCCATGACCCCCCAACTCAAGTCACGATTCACAAATGTGCTCAGTCCGTAACAGATAAACATCCCATAACGCGCCTCCCTGAACCACGCCACATCTTCCGCCGAGGCAAAGTTGGAGCGCTCCCACGCCGCATCGTCCACCACGTGAACCAATGGCGACCCCTCCTTCACCATTTGCTCAAGATTGCTCCCCTTCACATCGCTCTCGCGGATTGTCCACCCTGCAAAGGCCGCGCCTCCCAATCCCGCAACCAATGCCAAAGCCCCCACCCCTCGCAACATTCCGTCCAAGCGATTGACCAACATACCGTCTCCTTTCGCATCGCAAAGAAGCCACCAAAACTCCCGTGTTTTTATTATGGGGGGGAGGCCTTCCAAAATGGAAGCGCCAAAGTCGGCGCCGCGCCACTGTGTACACACGTACGCACCCTTATGGCAACCCCCATGCGCCACAGGAGCTTTCCCACATCTCATGGCCCCGACGATGGGATGTCATCCGTTCCCGGTGGCACGGCAAGGTCCTTCCATGGGAACGGCCCATCGCCGCATCAACCCCACCTTACCCCCAAGCCCAAAAGACCGTGCACAATCGGGCACACCGCTCACAATACCGCGGACAACCGCTCACTCAGACATCGATATCACCACATAATTCGTCCCCGAACGGAACACGACGGTCCCATAGCCAAATTGCTTCGCGTTCGCCCTAATCTTCTCCAAGGCCTGTTCGAGGCTACCCTTGTCGGAACAAGCCAAGGCATCGACAACGGCTGTCTCGACATAGATATTGACATGTGCGCAAGCTTCGCGGGACGCAATGCATGCCCCATGCCCCACTTCACGCACCAACCAATCGTAATGGGAATCCAAGCCCATGTCACTTGGTTCGCTGAGAGGGAACACATCGGATTCCTTGAAGAACTCAACGTACTCTTTCCCCTTCTCCTTCACAGGAAGAGGCCCCTCAGAAAAGGGCGCGAGAAGTCCGTGAGCGCATGCTTTCCCCTTCTCTTTTGCGGGGGAACGCTCCTCAGGGGAAAGGGGGACCCGTCCGTCAAGATTCGCCGGATCGATAGAAGAACTTTCCTCGGGAGGTTGAGGCGGAGATGGAGGGCGATCCTCACGCCCATTTACGGCCATAAAAACCGTGCACCACAAAAGAACGGCGCCCGTCAGCGCCAACTCCGTCCCTTTTATCGCAAGAATCACTGTTTCAAACATCACATGCTCTCCATCATGCCCGCCGACGGACCCTAGTTTACCAAAACGCCGCGACAGATACACCGAACCGTCCACAATGGCCAAAACGTACGGCACCCTCCCCCAACAAAGCCCTCTCCTTCGATGCGTTTCCCACTTGGCACATCGGATGCCTCGCCCACACCACTGCATACACACGTACGCCTTTTACGGATGGGGAACGTCCGTTCCCTCCGCCAACCGATGGAAGGTGAACACCGTCAGCTCCGGCCCGTAGAGGCGGAAGGGAAAGCCCGACCATGTGCCGCACCCCGGCGCGACGAAGAGGCGCATCCCCTCCGGCAAGGCATACATCCCGCGAACGAACCCGCCGTTGAGCCGCGCCACCAACGCCGCCACCCCCGGCAACTGTCCGCCATGCGTATGCCCCGAAAACTGCAAACGCACCCCCAGCGCATCCGCCGCCGGGGCGATCCCCGGCTTGTGCGAAAGCAACACGGGGAAGGCCCCTTCCGGGAGCTCCCCCAGCAGGCGCTTCAGCAAAGGGACATTTTCCTGCCGCGTGAGCGAGCGTTCATCGGGCAAACCCACCAACCACAACGGCCCCGCACGTTCGGCCCGCCCATCCAACACCCGAAGGCCCAGCTCCCGATAATAGGCAAGGTAAGCCTCGGTGTCGAAAAACCACTCATGGTTGCCCGTCACCGCGAAGCATCCCAACGGCGCCTCCAGCGCCGCCAACGGGGCCAAAGCCTCCCGACGCAACGCCAACGGGCCATCCTCCAAATCCCCCACCAGCACAACGAGATCCGGACGGAGCGCATTGGCCCGCCGCACCAGCCGCTCACACCACGCGCGCCCTCGGAAGAGGTCGAGATGCAAATCCGTCAACACGGCCACGCGCAACCCCTCCGCCGCCGCAGGCAACCCCGGCAACGCCACCTCGCGCTCCCGCACGGGCGGCTGACGGAATCCCTGCCACAGCATCACGCCCGCCAGCACACCGGCCAGCGCCAGCGGCACCCATGCGCTCATCCGCACCCGGCAAAGGCGCAACCCCCACCAAACCGCCGTCAGCGGGGCCGCCGCCAGCAAAAAGGCCTCCCCCGCCAAAAACAGGAACAGCAACGCCGCCGGCACGTCATCCGGGGAAATGATGTATGTGCGAAACAGCCGAATCAGAAAATACTTTTGCGCCAAGCCCACCAGGCCCAGCCCCGCCAAAATCTCCAGCCAACGCGGCAATCCCAAGCGATTCACAAGCCCCAAGGCAACCACCGCCGCCAGCACCGTGCAAAACATCGTCATCATCCACATGGCGACATTATAGCAAGCCCACGGCCTCCAGAGTCCGTTTCCTTGAGAGACGGAGCATCCCACCTCGGGATACAGTGCATCTCACCGTGAGATACGGAGCCTGACCCGAAGCCGCACGTAGACTGCCGAACCCGCGAGGTTGACGGCTCCCCGGCGGTTATGCCATAGTCGCAGGGTTCGTGGCGCCCGCGGAAGGGTGCCGTTGTCAGTGTTCAGACATGGAGGTCAATCGATGGGCCGACGTTTGCTTGCGTTGTGGGGCCTTTTGTTCGCGGTCATGACGGCGGAAGCCGTGCCGACCGCCGTCTGCCAACGTGCGGAAGGGGCGATTGTCGTGGATGGGCGGCTGGAGGAAGCCACCTGGCGCAAGGCCGCGCCGCTTTCGCCGCTTCGGGATTTGAGCGGGGGTGCGGCCGCGTATTCGGCCGACATCCGCATGGCCTATGACGATGAGTTCCTCTATATCGGGGCCGTGCTGCCCGCCAAAACGTTGCGGGCCTCGCAGACGAAGCGCGACAGCATCATCTACCATGACGACGATTTCGAGGTCTTCATCGACCCCACCGGCACGGGACGGAATTATCTCGAGCTGGAGATCAACGCCTTGGGAACCGTGTGGGACCTCTTCCTCACCGCCCCTTACCGTGCGGGCGCCGCCTGCGTGGCCCTCCATGATTGGGACATCAAGGGGCTCCGCTCCGCCGTGACGCTCCAAGGCACGCTCAACGCCGGCGAGGGGGACGACACCTCTTGGACGGTGGAGCTGGCGTGGCCATGGGCCTCCATCACCGGTCACTCCGAATTGCCGCGCAAAGGCCGCCCCCCGGCCCCCGGAACGGAGATTCGGATGAATTTCTCGCGGGTGGATCATCCCTCCGGGGCCCCCTTCGGCACCCCGGGTTACGCGGAGGTCAATTCCGTGTGGGCCCCCACGCGGCAGGCCACCATCCACGCTCCGGAGCACTGGGGGCGCGTGCGCCTCTCCGAGCGCCCCGTGGGCTCCCCGGAGACCTTCCCGCCCACGGTGGGCCTGTGGGTGCATGGGGGCGACAAGGCCCTCTCCGAAAAGGCCGTCCGCGCATGGGCCGAGGCCGG
Source organism: uncultured Lentisphaeraceae bacterium (assembly GCA_949282555.1). Classification (GTDB taxonomy): domain Bacteria; phylum Verrucomicrobiota; class Kiritimatiellia; order RFP12; family DVOR01; genus Spyradenecus. Next base: position 39,823 of record CASDPK010000002.1, read on the forward strand.
CGTGACGACGTTGATCATCGATGGCTCGCCGGAGCAGATCGCCCGTGCGGCGCGTTGGGGGAAGGCGTGCGGCCTCCGCACCGTGGCGTGGTTTTGGTCGCTCAACCGCCCGGGCGACGCGGAGGCCCTGCGGCATCCGGAGTGGTATGCCATGAGCGCGGAGGGGAAGCGTTGCCATGCCGAGGCGGAACGCCCCTTCGTGGCCTACTATCAATTCCTTTGCCCCAGCCATCCCGAAGTGGTGGCGCACCTCAAGGCAAAGCTCGCGGAAGTCGCGCGTCTGCCGGAGGTGGACGCCGTGCAGCTGGATTACATCCGCCTGCCGGATGTGGTGCTTCCCAAGGCCCTTTGGAAGACCTACGGCTTGGACATGAGCCGCACCCTCCCGCCCTACGACTTCTGTTATTGCCCCCGGTGCAGGGCCGCTTATGGCGCGGCGCCGAAGGCCGAGGACCCGGCGTGGGCGGAGTTCCGTCTGAAACAGGTGGCCGCCGTGGCCGATGCCCTCGCCGACACCGCGCGGGCGATGGGGAAGCCCTGCGGCGCGGCCGTCTTCCCCACGCCGCGCCTTGCCGCCGGAATGGTGCGACAGGATTGGGGGCGCTTCCGGCTGGACTTTGCCTTCCCGATGGATTACGCCAGCTTCTATGAGGAAAAGGAGGATTGGATTCTCGGACGCGTTGCCGAAGCCCGTGAAACGGTTGATGCCCGTTTCCCCATCTATCCCGGGCTCCACCTGCCGGATTTCACGCCGGAGGCCCTGCGCGCCTTCCTCCCGCGTCTGCTGGAAGCGAGTCCGGAGGGCTTCTGCCTCTTTTCCCATGACACCTTCTCCCCCGCCCACCAAGCGGCGCTGGAGAGCGCGTTAGGCCAAAAAGCGGGAGGAGAAGCCACCGCGAAGTGAGCCCCCATTCGTTCCCAATTCACCGCCGCGCAACCGCTTATGTGTCGCGGAACGAAGCGGATGCTTGCGTAAGGGGCGATTTTATGGGATACTACGGGAAGATTTGGTTTTATTGAAGGAGCAGGAAGAAGTGTACACGCATATCGCAGGGACCGGATCCGCCGTGCCGCAGCGCATTCTGACGAATGACGATTTGGCAAAAATGGTGGAGACCAGTGACGAATGGATTGTCTCGCACACCGGCATCCGTCAGCGTCATGTGGTCGGCCCGGAAGAAAACGCCTCGACGCTCGGCTGCGAAGCCGCCCGGCGCGCTTTGGAGGATGCGGGTGTGGCGCCCGAGGAGCTGGGCACCATCATCGTGACCTCGACGACGCCGGATTATGCCATCTACCCTTCCACCGCTTGCGTCATCCAGGGAATGCTGGGTGCGAAAAACGCCGCGGCCTTCGACCTGAGCGCGGCGTGCCCCGGATTTGTCTATGGCCTCACCGTGGCCAAAGGCTTGATGCGCATCGATGACCGGCCCATTCTGGTGATCTCCACCGAAATCATGAGCCGCACCATCAATTGGTCCGACCGTAACACCTGTTGCCTCTTCGGCGACGGCGCCGGCGCCGTGGTGCTCAAAACCACCGAGCAGCCGGGCGGGTTGGGCTTCCACCTCATCGGAGCCGACGGCACAGGCGCCCTGGCGATCCATCGCGAAGGCGGCGTGCGCACCGAAGAGACGGCGCGTCAGGCCCCCGGCGACCTGAAGATGGATGGCCGCGCGGTCTTCAACTTCGCGGTGCGCAGTTTCTGCGACATCATCGCCAAGAGCTTGGAGCATTACCACTACACCGAGAAAGACATCGCGTGGATTGTGCCTCACCAGGCCAACACCCGCATCATCGATGCCGCCGTCAAGCGCATCGATGTGCCGGTGGAGAAGTTTTACGTCAACATCGATCGTTTCGCCAACACCTCCAGCGCCTCCATCCCGATCGCGCTCGACGAAATGGCGAAGAAGGGGCTGCTCCATAAGGGCGACCGCCTCATCCTCGCGGCCTTCGGCGCAGGACTTGTTTACGGTGGCATCACCCTCGAATGGACGAAATAAGCAGAGCATTTAGAAAGGACACGTACATGGACAAGAAGAAAGTCGTCGTCACCGGTCTGGGTTGCATCACTCCGCTTGGCAATGATGTGAAGACCTTCTGGGAAGGCATCCGTGCCGGCCGTTGCGGCATCAACACCATCACCCGTTTCGACGCTTCCCGTCTGAACGTGAAGGTCGCCGGCGAAGTGAAGGACTTCGATGTCGCCAAGTACATCGACCCCAAGGAAGCCAAGCGTATCGCCCTCTTCGCGCAGTACGCCGTGGCCGCCGCCAAGCAGGCATGGGTGGATGCCGGCTATGCCACCGTCCCCGAAGCCACGGAAGAATGCCCGAACCCTTGGCAGAGCGTTGGCACCACGCCCGCAAAGGGCGTCGACCCCGAGCGCGTGGGTTGTATCCTCGGCGTGGGCATCGGCGGCAAGGAAGTCGATGGCCCCAGCTATAAGACCCTCTTCGAGAAGGGCCCCCGCCGTCTCTCCCCGATGACCATCCCCATGCTCATCGCCAACGAAGGCCCCGGCAACGTCTCCATCGCCCTCAAGGCCAAAGGCCCCGTGCTCACCGTCTCCACCGCCTGCTCGGCTTCCACCGACGCCATCGGCGTGGCCATGGACATGATCCGTTCCGGCCGTGCGGACGTCATGATCACGGGCGGCGCGGAATCCACCGTCGAGGAATACTGCATCGGCGGCTTCCAGGCCATGCACGCCCTCTCCACCAATCCTGACCCGCTGAAGGCCTGCCGCCCCTTCGACAAGGAGCGCGACGGCTTCATCATGTCCGAAGGCGCGGCCATCCTCATCCTCGAGAGTGAGGAGCACGCCAAGGCCCGCGGCGCCAAGATCTACGGCGAAGTGGCCGGTTACGGCGCCGGCGGCGATGCGCACCACATCGTGGCCCCCGATCCCGAAGCCTCCGGCATCATTCACGCCGAGCGCATGGCCATTGCCGACGCCGGTCTCCGCCCCGAGGATGTCCAGTACATCAACGCCCACGGCACCTCCACCGGTCTCAACGACCCGATGGAAACCCGCGCCGCCAAGGCCGTCTTCGGTGAGCACGCCTACAAACTGAAGATGAGCTCCACCAAGTCCATGACCGGCCACCTCCTCGGCGCCACCGGCGCGCTGGAGGCGATGACCTGCTTGCTGGCCATCGGCGACAACTTCTATCCGCCGACCATCAACTATCACACCCCCGACCCCGAATGCGATTTGGACTGCGTCCCCAACAAGGGCATCGAGGCCCCCCTCGATGTCGCCATGTCCAACACGCTCGGCTTCGGCGGCCACAACTCCTCCCTCATCCTTCGGCGTTATCGCGCCTGAGGCAGGGAGACAGGCGCGGATGTGCCTTTCCGTGCGCTTGGGAAGGCACATCCATCTCTCCCCCGCGAATAATGCGGCATCCCTCCCGGGAGCAAGTCCTCACGTGCCGCCATCGGATTCTTCAGCAAACAAATGCCAGGAAGCACCATGTTCGATCAGGAAACCATCAAGACTGTCCTTCCGCATCGCGACCCCTTCCTTTTCTGTGACCGTATCCTCGAGGCCTCCCCCGAGCGTGTCGTCGCGGAAGTGGATTACGGCCCTGACCGTTACTTCTTCAAAGGACATTTCCCGAACTATCCCGTCTGCCCCGGGGTCATCCTCGTCGAATCCATGGCTCAGTGCGGCGGTGCCGGTTATCGCTTGGGTGCGGCGGACGTGGGCGATAAGCTCTTTCTCTTCGCCAAGCTCATGGAAGTGCGGTTCGTCAACCAGGTGCGCCCCGGCGACACCGTGCGTTATGAAATCGAAACCGTCAAGGCGACCGGTCGTCGGCTGGAGCAGAAAGGCCGAGGCATCATCGTCGGGAAAACCGACAAGCGCGGCAATCCCTTGGTCGCGGTTGAGGCGCAGTGGTTCTGCCTTGTCGTTCCCGGTGAGACGCTGACCGCCTAAGCGGTTCGCCCCCATTTCCCTTTTCTCGTTCGTTTCCTCAAAGGAGTTTTCCATGTCCGAATCCCCCAAAGTCCGCGGAGGTCTCTGCCTCAACGTCGATGGCGAAGGTTGCAAGCGTTTCGTGGCCCGCGACATCGCCCGCGAGAAGGCCAAAGCCCCCATTCAGAACGGCCCGAAGAGCGTGCTCGTGCTCGGTTGCTCCGGCGGCTATGGACTGGCCTCCCGCATCGCCGTGGCCTTCGGCGGCCCCAAGGCCGAGACCCTCGGCGTCTCCTTTGAGCGCGCGCCCACCGAACGCAAGGCAGGCTCTCCCGGATGGTACAACAACGAGGCCTTCGACGCCGCGGCCAAAGCCGAAGGCCTCAAGGCCGTGACCATCTCGGCCGATGCCTTTGCCGACGCCACCCGGGAGACCGTCGCCCAGCTGGCGAAGGACAATGGCTTCGCGCCCTTTGACCTCGTGGTTTACTCCCTTGCCTCGCCGATGCGCACCGATCCCAAGACCGGCATCACCTACAAGAGCGCCATCAAGCCCATTGGGAAGACCCACGTCGCCCGCACGCTCGACATCATGACCTGCGAGATGAAGGAAGTCTCCGTCGAGCCCGCCACCGACGAGGAAATCGCCGCCACCGTCAAGGTCATGGGCGGTGAGGACTGGCGCCTGTGGATCGACTTCCTCAAGGCCCGCGGCCTCCTGGCCCCCGGTTGCAAGACCGTCGCCTACTCCTACATCGGCCCCAAGTGCACGCAGGAGATTTACCGCTCCGGCACCCTTGGCCGCGCCAAGGAAGACCTTGAGGCCTCCGCCAAAGCCATCACCGCGGCACTCGCCGACCTCGGCGGCCTGGGCGTGGTGAGCGTGAACAAGGCGCTCGTCACCCGGGCCTCCGCCGTCATCCCCGCCATGCCTCCTTACATCTCCTGCCTCTTCAAGGTGATGAAGGCCCATGGCCTCCACGAAGATTGCCTCGACCAGATCGATCGCCTTCTCCGTGAGTTCCTCTACCGCCCCGACGGTGCCGTGCCCACCGACGACGCCGGCCGCATCCGCATCGACGATTGGGAAATGCGTCCCGAGATTCAGGCCGAGGTCGACGCCCTCATGGCGGGCCTCACCCCCGAGAACGTCGAGGCCACCACCGACATCGCCGGTTACCGCACAGACTTCCTTGCCCTCCACGGCTTCGAAGGTTGAGTGCCCCCAGAGACTCACAGAAAAGACCCCGTGTGGCTTCTCCGCCGTACGGGGTCTTCCGTCATAAGGAAGGCGATCCCGCATGGCCGCGACCTACTCCCTCGTTGACTTGGAAACTTGGCCCCGAAAGGAACACTGGGAGCATTTCTCCACGGCGGCCAAGTGTTTCATCTCCACCACCAAGAAGATGGATGTCACCGCGCTCCATGCGGCCACCCACGCCAGCGGAGAGCGCTTCTATGTCGCGGTTCTCTATGTCGTCAGCAGCGTCATCAACCGCCATCGCGAGTTCAAGCTTTCATGGCAGACCAAGGAGCGCAGACTGATCGTTTGGGACGAAGTCTCCCCTTCTCACCTCGTCTTTCACAAGGACGATGAGACCTTCACCTGCGTTTGGTCCCGCTGGACCGCCGACTTTGCCGCATTCAGCCGCGGGTGCCGTGAGGACATGGCCAAAGGCTTGCGCCATCGGGGATATCGCGTGCCCGGCATCCCGGAAAACGTCTTCTCCGCCTCCTGCCTGCCGTGGCTTGGCTACGGCGCGCCCCACCTCACCCTCAACGGAGACGAGCCCTACCTTGCCCCCATCGTCACGTGGGGTAAGGCAGAACGCATTGGCAAGCGACTCCAAATGCCGCTCTCCTTCGAGATTCGCCACGGAGCCGCGGACGGATTCCACATCGCGCGGTTCTACGAAGAGGTCGCGCAAGAGATGGAAGCCTTGGCCGCCCATCTGCGCGCCTAGCCCGGCAAAACGTGCGCCCCCCTCACGGCCAAGGGCGAAGCGGGGTCTCGGCTCCCTTGGCATCCGTGAAATCCACCGCCCCAAGCGCGAGCGGCACCCCCTCCTCCACACGCCGGGCAAGCGCCTCATCGGCGGTAAACTCAATCCAGCGCAAATATCCCTTCCCTCCGCCGGCCGAGGCCGGTTGACGATACCACCAGGCATCCCCGAAGAGGAGCGTATAACGCTTTCCCGGATGGAGGCGGACGCCCTCCAGCGCCAAACGGAGCGGCCCCTGCGTTTGTTGCGGGGGCACCTGCACCCGTGCGACCGCCAAACGGCGAAGCTGTCCCGCGACGGCAGGTTGCGGAGTGGCGAAGGCCTCCCCACCCTCCGCCGGCAGCCGAAGCGCCTCGGGAAGCGCTTTCCCACAGGCCGCCACGGAGCCTTCGAGCAGGGCAACGTGAAGGTGCTGATTGGCCGTGGTGTCGTGATAGGTCACACGGGGGATTTCCACCGCGAAGGTCTCAGGGTTCGCCGGGATGAGATTCCCCCGCACCGTCACCCGCGAGCAGGCGTGTTGCCGAATGGCCGCCGCCTCTGACGCGACGCCACGGAAGCGATTGCCTTCAATGCGGACGTCCGCCGCGCTTTTCAGCGCCACAGCCACCCCGGAAGCGAGCTGGAAATCGTTGTTCAGGATCTTCAGCCCCGAATGGACGGGATGGGCGGCATCGGCCTTCGGGTTCTCGGGCCAAACGTTGATGACCGGCTCACCGCACCGCTCAAACCGACAATCCCGAACGGTGAGATCCTTCACGGGGCCCGACTCGAACCAACTGCGGGCATCGTCGGCCACCAAGATGGCGCTGTTATGGGTGCGGCGGAAGGTGACGCGCTCAACGACGACGGGCCGGCGCGTCGTAAGGAGAAAACCGCGCGTGGGGATCCGCTCCACAAGGCAATCCGCCACGTGAACCTCCGGGGTCCATGTGACGTTTTCCAGCACGTCCGCCCCAAAGGCAATGCCCTCGGGAAGCGGGTCGGCGAAGTCGAGCGTCATTTCTCGGCCATCTTCCGAAAGCGTGGCGGCCGTGAGCCGTCCGGAGGCATAAGGCACCAGCGTTTCGCTGGAAACGAAGTCCACCTCATCCCCGGGGCGAAAGGCCCGGAACCCCCACGACTGCCCGTGCATGAACCGAACCACCGCACGACGCCCCCCTTCCTCGCGAATCAAGCGCAAATGGGTGCCGTGAACATTGATCGCATCGTCGTTCGCGCCGGAAAAACGCGTTCCGGAAACGCTGATGCGCCCCGCGCACCCGGAGAAGTGAAGCATATCCGCCCAAGCGGAACACGTGCGTCCAGAGGTCGGCCTCGGCGCAAGGACACAATCACGGAAGGTCAAATCGCGGGAAAACTGCGACACCACCCCCATGCCGTGCATAAAGTGGAACCCAACGTTCTCATAGGTGATCGCTCGGGAATCCTCGCAGAAGACCCCCGCGCAATCCCGCCGGATCAAACGATGCTGATAGGTGATGCCCTCCTCAAACCCCGGGTTCTTGGAATAGACGATGCGGAGCCGCCCCTCCCCCAAATCCTCAATGGCCGTGGCGTTGCGGTCAATCGCCGGCCCGCCAACGCGGCACACGTGGCCGGTGGCCGGGTCAAGCCGCTGAATCAACTGCCAAGTGTTGTCCGTCTCGCCATCGTCATACACCCAAACCAAGCGGTTGCCGTTCAGACGGAAACGGGAATCGGGATGCACCCGAACGATGGCCTCCGTTGGCCCCACCCGCTCCGCCGTGTATTCCGACACCGTTGGGCGGCGATAATCGAAGCCCACGCCGGAGATGGTCACCCCCTCGCAATCCTTGAGCCAAAGGTGAACCTGCCGTCCCCGCGCGAAGAGCAACGCCCCCACGCCCTCCACCCGCAAATGACGCACCCCCACAAAGGCCATCGCCACGGCCTTTTCCTCGTAGGGGGCGTCGTTGGTGTTGGAAATCATCAGCCGATGGCGCGCCAATCCCTCATGCCGCCACTCATATTCACCCGGCGCAAAGACAATGCGCGCCGGAGCCTCCGCGCTTCCGCCGCCCTTCGGCGCCAACGATCCCAAGAGCGTTCCCGGTTCCACCACGCGCACCACGTCGCCGGGCCCCAACGAACGCGCATTCAAAGGCGCGAACGACCGCCACGGCGCCTGCGCCGAGCCATCGCCCGCGTCATCACCGCGCACGGGATTCACAAACCATTCCGCCCCGAACAGGGCACACGCCACATTCAGCCCCAGCAGGGCCACGCACCATCGCTTCATCGGCATCTCCATGGAGGGTTTCCCGCATTGTAGCACAGGTTCCCACCCCCATGCCCCCAAAACGAACGCCCTCCGTATCCCAAGGCCAAAGGCTCCGTATCCCGAGGCGGAAGACTCCGTATCTCAAAAGAGAGTCCCCTAGGGTCTGTATCAGCCCTCAAAGGGCGGCAATGGGAATGGAGGCGCCGCCGGAGAGACGCGAGCGCTCGGCGGCAAAGGCCATGGCATGGGATTGGAGGCTGGCGTGGAAACGCTCGACATAAACGGCGGGCGGCAAGGTGCGCAAGGTGGTGATCCAGTCCGCCAACAGACCGTCGTTGCCGACGACATACGAGCTTTCATGCGTGGGGTGCCCACCCTCGAGGGCGGCGTCCCACAGCCAAGACGCGCGGTCGGAGAAGCGGCGGATGAACAAGGTGCGGGCATCACCGCGGATTTCGCCATCGGTGAGGAAAATCTGCGTTTCGCGGTCACGCGCCCATGAAAAGCTTTCCATGATGTGGGAGACGGTGACGCCGCCCTCGAAGAGCAGATTCACGACTTGATGATCCACGGCGTCATTGTCGCACGCATAGACGCACCGTCCCAGCGGCCCACGCAAGGTCGCCTCAATCCCCGCCGGGGAGGCGTCGGGCAAGGCGTAACGCAGGTCGGTGCGTTCGCGCAACAGACGGATGGCCGAAAAGGGACACGTCCGCTCGATCGCGGCGGGGCACTCGAGGCAACGCGCCGCCGCACCCGCAGGCGCGGCCTCCGGGCGGAAATGCGAGCGTTCCCCGAAGGATTGCACAAAGAGGCAACGCCGCCCAATCCACCACGCAAAGAGATCGAAATCGTGGCTGCACTTCTGCAAAATCATCGGGGTGCTGCGAACCGTGTTGCCGAAGGGTCCGCGGCAAAAGGCCTGGGCGGCCTTGCCATAACCCACGGGCTCCAAGTGGCGGATGCTGACCACTTCGCCCAGCGTTCCCCCGCGGATGAGTTCGGCGATTTTGGCGTAATAGGGCGTAAAGCGCAGGATGTGCCCCACCTGCACCAAGCGGCCCCGTTCGCGCACGGCGGCGTCGAGCGCCACGCACTCCTCCCACGTGGCCCCGACGGGTTTTTCCAACAGCACGTGGAGGCCCTGCGCCAAGGCCGTCTGCGCGGCCGGGAAGTGGAGCCGGTCGGGCAAGGCCACGATGGCGCACTCGGCCTCTCCCGCCGCGAGGGCCTCGGGCCAATCGGCAAACACGCGCGTTGGGGGCAATCCCAACCGCGCCGCCCATTCGGCCCGGACGGCCGGGTCTGGCTCGGCAAACGCCGTCACGCGCAAATCGCCGGGATGTTCCAGCGCCCAGCGCGCATAGACGCGCCCACGGTAGCCCATGCCAAGGATCACGGCGTCGAAGGGTTCCCGATGGCGCACCGAGAACTCGCACCCGCAGTAGATCTGCCGATACAGCCCCAACTCCGCCGCCCGACGGTTGGAGGACAGGAACCCATCCTTCTTCTTGAAGTCGTAAGGGATGAACCGCTCGCCCCCCACCTCTCGCCCGACGGCATGGATGAGGGCGCTGCGCTTATGCGGCGACACGGTGAGGCTGGTGGTGAAGGCCGCGCAACGCAACCGCCCGAGCGCCTGCGCGGCCCGCGTCAGCGAAAAGCGGAAACACCGGGCACACCGCGCGCCGCCCTCGGCGCACCCTTCGTATCCTTCGGCGACCTCGGCCTTCCAGCGTGCATGGTCGGGGGCATCCTCCACCAGTTCAATGCCCTCCGCCTCGGCCAACCGCCGCGCCGCCGCCAGACGGCGCAGATATTCCTCGTGCGGCCAAAGATTGAAGTCGGAGAAGAACAGCACCGGCTCCCAGCCATCCGCCTTCAGCACACGCACGCAATGCGATGCGCAGACGCCGCAACAGGTGTGCAACAGCAGACGGCCTTTCCCTTCCATCGTGCGCGATCCCCTCAAATGGCCGCCTTCGCGGCCGCAAGCATCGCCTCCAATTGGGCCGGGGTGCGGGCCTCGCCAGCCAAGCGGAGAATGGGCTCCGTGTTGGACGGGCGCACGCCAAACCACGCATCGGCCCAATCAAGGCGCACGCCGTCAAAGTCGATGCGTCGCTCAGGGGCGCCCAGCAAGCGCGTGACGGCGGCCTCGACGCGGGCGACGGCGGCGGGGCGATCGTCCACCCCGCGGATGTTCACCTCGCCGGAAGCGCAGTAACGCCCGGTGATCGGCGCCAACAACGCGGAAAAAGTCTTCCCCTGCCGTTTGGCCTCGGCCACGATGCCCAACGCCAAGACGGCGGACAATTCGCCGCTGTCGCACCAATGGAAATCGCGGAAGTAGTAGTGCCCCGCCACTTCGCCGCCGCAGACGCCGCCGCGCTCACGCAGGGCCGTCTTTGCGAACGCCGCGCCCACCTTGACCATCAGCGGCTCAAACCCATCCTCGCGCAAGGTCTCAATCACGCCGCGGGAGGTGCGGACATCATGCACCACCGTCTCGCCCGAACGCCCAAGCAGCCGGGCATAAAGGGGAATCATCGCATCGGGCGGGACGAACGCGCCCGTCTCGTCAACGAACGCCACGCGGTCGGCATCGCCATCGAACATCAGTCCGAGATCCAACCCCCGTTCCCGCACCGTCCGCACGAGCGCCTCGCGGTTGGCGGCCTCCAGCGGATTGGGGCCATGATGGGGGAAGGCCCCGTCGGGCTCAGCGTTGAGGTAGACGGCCTCCGACCCGAACAGGTCTTTGGCGAGGATGCCGGCGGCGCCGTCGGAGCAATCCACGGCGAAGCGCAGCCCCGAAAGATCGGGCAAACGCGCACGGAGCCACGCCACGTAGTCCCCCAACCGGTCAATGACCCGAACGGCGCCGGGACACGCCGCCTTCGGGGGCAACGTGCCGGCCTCAATCCACGCCTCCACCGTCTTCAGGCCGAGATCATAGCCGCACGGGAGCGCCCCGGCCTTGGAGACTTTGAGGCCGTTGTATTCCGGCGGATTGTGCGAGGCGGTGATCATGACCGACGCTCCGTAACCGCCCTCGGCGGTGAAGAAATAGACCATCGGCGTGGTGGCCAGCCCCAAATCGTCCACCGCCGCGCCGGCCTCGGAGAGACCGCGCACAAGCGCGTCGCGCAAAGCGGGGGAGGAGGTGCGCGCATCGCGCCCCACCAGCACCTTCCGTGCGTCCAGCAAAGCCGGGAGGCACCGCCCCACCTGATAGGCAAGCTCGGGGGTGACGTCGGCGCCGAAAACACCGCGGATATCGTAGGCCTTGAACGCTTTCACGGTTGGTTCCTCCTGTGTGTCATTCCACGTGGCAGAGCAATCCCTTGAGGTAAAGCCCCTCGGGGAAGGTGAGCGCCTCGACATGGTCGGGGGCTTGGCGCAATTCGTGCAAAATCCGCACTCGGCGGCCCGCATCGTGGGCGGCCTCGGTGACCACCTTGCGGAAGGTCGCGGGGTCAATGGCGCCGGAGCAGGAGAAGGTGGCAAGGATGCCGCCGGGCTCCACCAATTTGAGGCCCAGCAGATTGATGTCCTTGTAGCCGCGGAGGGCCTTCATCGTCTGCCCCTTGGTGTCGGCGAACTTGGGGGGATCGAGCACCACCAGCCCAAACCGTTGCGCGCGGTCGCGGAAGGTGCGCAAGGCCTGGAAGACGTTTTCCTTGAGGCGGAGGGTTTGCCCCTCGGGCAGATGGTTCAGGGCCACCTGTCTCTCGAGGAGTTGCAACGCGGGCTCGGAGAGATCCACGTGCGTCACCTTCTCGGCGCCCGCCACGGCGGCGGCGATGCCGAAGCCACCCGTGTAGCTGAAGGCGTTGAGCACCGTGCGCCCTTTCGCGTACGTCGCCACCAAACGGCGGTTCTCGCGCTGATCGAGATAAAACCCGGTCTTGTGCCCATTGCGGACGTCCACGAGGAACCGCGTCTTCCCCTCGTGGATTTGGATGGCGGCGGGCGGCTCCGCGCCGTCCAGCAGCCCCACCGCGGGCTCCAATCCCTCATGGCCCCGGCCATCCACATCGCTGCGTTCGTAGAAGGAAGCCGCGCCGGTGAGCGCCATCAGTTCGCGGACGATGGTGGCCTTGTGCGCTTCGGCGCCGGCGGTGGCGAACTGCCCCACCAGCGTCTCGCCATAGCGATCGACCGTCACGCCGGGAAGGCCGTCGGCCTCGGCATTGACCAAACGGAGCGCGTTGGTGTCGAAGGTTTCGGCCATGCCCTCACGCACGGCCAACGCGCGGCTCAGGCGCCCATGGAAGAACGCATCATCCACCGCGCCCTCCGCCCCGAAGGTCCACATCCGCACACGGATCTGCGAATCGGGCGACCATGCGCCGAGCCCCAAGGTCTCCCCGGCGGCATCGGTCACAAGCACCGTTTCGCCGCGGGCAGGCTCCCGGGAGACGGAGTCAATCGCGCCGGAAAAGATCCACGGATGGCCCAAGCGGGTGGGACGATCGCGCTTGATTTTGAGTCGGACAATCTTCATGTCGGCATCGCTTTCCGTCATTCGGCGAGGGCTTTGGCCTGTGCGGCAAAGAGGGCGGCGCACCCTTCCTTGGCGAGGGCGCGGAGGGTGTCGAGCTGCGCCTCGGTGAAGGGGTCGTGCTCGGCCGTGCCCTGAAGCTCAACGAAGCGGCCATCGGAGGTCATCACCACGTTCATGTCCACATCGGCGGTGGAATCATGCGCATAGTCCAAATCGAGGGTGGGCTCGCCCGCGCAGATCCCCACGCTGATGGCCGCCACGCGGCGGACGATCGGATTCTCGGTGAGCGCGCCGGAGGCCATCAGCGAACGCACCGCGTCTTCCAAGGCCACCATGCCCCCGGTGATGGAGGCGCAACGCGTGCCGCCATCGGCCTGCAACACGTCGCAATCGATCGTTATCGTGCGCTCGCCCAGTTTGGAGGTGTCGACCGCCGCACGGAGGGCACGCCCGACCAGCCGCCCGATTTCCACGCCCCGCCCGTCCTGACGCAGACGCTTGATGTCGCGTTCCTTGCGCGTGAGCGTGGAAGAGGGCAACATGGCGTATTCGGCGGTGACCCAGCCCTTCCCGGTCCCTTTGAGGAACGGGGGAACCTTTTCTTCCACGCAGGCCGTGCAGAGCACCCAGGTGTCCCCTTGGCGGATGAGCACAGAGCCTGCGGCGTGTTTCGTGAAGTGACGGAGAATCTCAACGTTTCGCATGGCGGTATCCTTTTCCTTAAGTATAGCAAATGGCAACTCACACCTCTGTACGGCAGAACCCTCGCGCAGAATGAAAAATGTACGTAAATGGCACTGGCCTGCGCTCAACGGTGGGGAGTGTTTTCGCTCTCTTAGACAGAGCTCCTATCCATTGCGAAGTTTGCGCTTGACATAGAGGGGGGGGACGACCTATACTTATCTTATCGTCGTTCGGGTGTCATTCGTGGCGACAGGCGATAAGGCCCCAAAACAAAGGATTGGATCATGTTTCAAAGACTGTGTATTGCGCTGATTACTGCGTGGATGGCTATCGTCGCTCAGGCAGTGACCATTCCGTGGGAAAGCAGAACCGAGACTGCGACCACTCAGGGTGGCGGTTATGTGGTCGACAAAACGGGAGCACAGAACCCCAACACCGTGCTTCGGCTCAGGTTTTCACTTTCAGCTTTGCCGACTTCCGGTTGCTTGCTGGTTTATGGATCATATGAAGGTGAGAACGGAAAGAAAGGTGGCGTTCATCTTTACTACGATAAGAACGGACATCTGACGGCGGAAATGGAATACAACATCACCGGGGGCACCTCTGTTTACCAACAGATAAACACGCCAGAATTGAATGTTGGTGCGAACGAGATCGTCATCGCCGTGCAACGGCCTGCGTCTACGAACACATCCTCCATCTTCATCAATGGAGTGGAGTGTTTTACGCTGGTCCAAGGGGGCCAATCAGGTTTTGATTGGAGCCGTATCAAGTTTGGGGCCCCATTTACGGAGACAGACGTACTGAAAGCGTTAGAAGGTGCGGAACTTTCGTCGATTTCTGTTGAGCAAGCAAACGGAACGACGATTCAAGATGTGCGCGAGTATTGTGCCACGTTGCCGGAACCGACCGTGCTGGCATTGTTAAGCCTAGGAATGGCAGGGTTGGCGTTGCGCCGCCACGTGGCATAAGCGGATTCTTGTCCCATACTTGAAGCCTCCGCCCATATCGATATGGGTGGAGGATGTTTTTGTGCACCCGGCATCCTCTCAATCTGTGATGCGTCATCTTTAGCGTCCGCTCGCATACAACAAGAGTTTTGTCCGCATACGGTTGTCCCGACCACCTCAAAACCCATTGCCATCCCAAACGGCGGGGGATTATACCGGACGCCGTCAGAGGGCGGACGCGGCGCCGGGTCGATTGGCCCCGATGCGAGACGCGAGACCACACGGGAGGCTTCGGCATGAATCGGCGTCGGTTTCCCCAAGGCATCGGTTGCATGGCCTTCGGGGCCATGGCCGGAGGTGCAATGGCCGCAGAAGCGGTGAAACATGAACCGCGGCGGCCGAATCTGCCGTATGTGTTCGCCGTCGAACTCCGTGCCCAAGGGCTGATGGAGTCCTACCAGGCGGTGGACGTGGAGGCGCTCTGCGCAAAACGCCCCAACGTCCCCCCAAAGGGGACACGCTGGGGCAATTACTACCGCAAACAGATTCTGCACTGCCATGCCGCCATCACCGGCATCGACGAACCGTTCGGCCGTCTGCTCGACGGACAGAAACGCTTGGGGCTCGAGCGCACAAACGATCCTTGGCCAAAAAAATCTGCCCTCCACGCCCAAGACCGATGGCCAAGCCCAAGGCCCCCGCCAACGGAGGACGCGGAAGAAAATGCGCCGCAAAGCATAAAATCGTCCTGCATACAGCCGTTTTGTCCATACCCAAAAGCATTGCCATCAAAACGCCCACAAGTTATACTGGACGTTGTTTGCCATTGTCGGCAGCGCCGCACCGCCGCTTCCTTCACCAAGGAGGCCGAGGGAAGGAGGATTGCGTGTGGCAAAGGTGCCAAACGCAATTCGCACCATAACGAGAGGGAAAGTCTATGAATCGGCGTCAATTTCTCCAAGGAATCGGCTGCATGGCCCTCGGGGCCGTGACAGGGAACGTTTCGGCCGCCGAAGCTGGGACATCTGAAACGCGACGCCCCAACCTCCTCTACGTCTTCGCCGACGAACTCCGTGCCCAAGCGCTGGGCTATATGGGGCTTGAGCCGGTCAAAACCCCGCGACTGGACGCCTTTGCGCAAGAAAGCGTCAATCTGACGCAGGCCATCAGCAACTATCCCGTGTGCGTGCCCTACCGCACCATTCTGATGAGCGGACGTTATCCCTTCGGCAACGGCGTTTACGTGAATTGCTTTTGGGATGGGCGGCAAATGCCCGAATCGCTCGTTTGGTGGCCGGAAGTGCTCAAACGCAATGGCTACGCCACGGCCTACCTCGGCAAATGGCACATCAGCGTTCCCGATCGCCGATACCAAGGAAAAAAGGTCGCCGGCACGTGGCTGTCCCCGGAGCGGAGGCACGGCTTCGACCTCTTCTACTGCCACGATGGCAACCACCACTTGCGCAATCGTTACGTCCATGGCGATTGGCCCTGCGACCGCTCGGAGACCGTGGAGCAGTGGACCCCGGAACACGAGACGGATGTCGCCCTCCGGTGGCTGGAGAACAAGGACGGCGCCCAGCGCGACCCCTCCAAGCCCTTCGCCCTCGTCGTCAGCTGGAATCCCCCGCACTCCCCCTACCATCTCCATTCCCAACGGTTGATGGAGCCCTACAAGGCGGTGGACGTGGAGACGCTCTGCGCAAAGCTCCCCAACGTCCCACCGAAGGGAACGCAGTGGGGCGAGTATTACCGGAAGCAGATCCTCCACTACTATGCCGCCATCACCGGCATCGACGAACAGTTCGGCCGCTTGCTCGATGGTCTGAAACGGTTGGGACTTGAGCGCGACACGATTGTGGTCTTCACCTCCGACCACGGGAACTGCCTCGGACGCCACGGCGAAATCTCCAAGAACAACCATTACGAAGAATCCCTCCGAATCCCCCTGCTCTTCCGCTGGCCGGGAAAGATTCCCGCGCGCAAAGATCCCCTGCTCTTTTCCGTCGCGGACATGTATCCCACGCTGCTGGGCCTTGTCGGCCTCGCGCAGGAGGCCCCCAAGGGGCTCGACGGGGCCGACCTTTCCGGCATCTTGCGGGGCGAACCTGGCCCACGCCCGGCCTTTCAGCCCTACTACGGCATTGAGTGCAGTGTGCTTGCGACCGGAAAGCCCGATTACGGTCGCCGCGGCATCCGCACCGAACGCCACACACTCGTGTTGCGCTATGACAACGATGGCACCCTCGCGGAAACGTGGCTGTATGATCACGTGGCCGATCCCTTTGAGCAACACAACCTTGCCCAAGAACGCCCGGAGGTGGTCCGCGATCTCACCGAGCGGTACTTGCGCCCATGGCTCAAGCAAACGAAGGATTCTTGGCTGAACAATCTGCCGCCCACGGAGGCGGCACCCATCGCCTACCTCCCGCAAAAAGAACAAAAAGCCCCCGGAGGCCGCTGATGTTCCGCAAAATCGCAACCCTTTTGGCAATCGTCGCGGCCCTTCCCGGGCTGGCGGCGCCCATGCTTTGCCTCAATGGCCGTCCGTGGACGCGTTCGGCGGTCATGCCGCAAGGTGCGTGGGCCGAAGTCACCGTGCGTGGCGTTTCGGCGACCACTCCCGTGACGCTGCGGGATAAGGTCACCGGTTTGGTGTGGCACGAAGGCACGGCCGCCGAATGCCGGGCTGGCCTGTGGTTGATCCGCCCCGGCATGATGATTTTGGAGGCGACCTTCGGGGGCGAAGGCGGCGCCACCCAAAGCGTCGCCTTGGAGACCCGCGCCCCCAAAGGGGCAGAATTGGCCCCCGGGGCGTTGTTGCGGATGATTCGTCGCGCGCCCTCGTCCGAACTGCCAAAGGCGGAGGACTTCCGTCCGCCCAAAACCGCCACGGCGGCCGACCCCGCCCTGACGCCGGAAGCCAAGGCGTATCCCCCGTTCCGAACGTCGGAGAGTTCGGCCAAAGATCCCAAAGATGAGCCCTTTCATTTGCCGGGCTATTGGCACCGCCCCATTGAGGACATCCGTTTCGGCGGGGATGCGGGGATCGAAGGCGTCACGGTGCCGGATCTCGGGCGCGAGGATATCGCCGCGCGCATTGAGGGATTCCTTCTGATTGACCGAACGGGCGAATATGGCTTCCGCGTGGAAACCAACATGAAGGCAGAGGCCTACATCGGCCGGAAGCGTCTGCTGGGGACCGAACAGATTCGCCTGACCCCGGGAAGGTTCCCCTTTTCCATCACGTTGCTGGGGCACGAACAGCCAACGTTGAAATTGATGTGGAAACCGCCGCGCGAGGAAACCTGGGCGCCGATCCCCCCCGAGCGGTTCCTCCACGCAGTGCCGGAGGCCGCGGAGGCGTGCTATGTCGCCTTCACGCAAGGAACCCCATGGCGAAAGCCCGAACCTTTGCAAAAAGGTGAGGCCCCCGAGTTTGCCCAAGAACCACCCGAGGCGCCCGACGCGGCCGCCTACCGCCCGGCACGCGATGCGTTGTTGAAACGTTTCCGGGCCACGGGCGACCTCGCCGCCGCCGAACGTCTGTTGCGTTGGACGCAAGCTTACTTCATGCACGCCCGAAAGGTGCACGTGCCACGCTTCCTGTGGCTTCAGGATGGCGATCTGTTGGCCGATGGCGAAGCCTTGAGGCCCTTTTTGGAGACCTGTCTGCGGGTTCCTTCGCTCCAGCGGGCCGCCTTGCAGACGCGGATCACCATTCTGCGCAACACGGATATGGTGTTCGGGCGCACCTTCTTCGGCGAGCGCCACGCGGGAACCAACGATGCCTACGGCGACCGCAACAACTTTGTCTATCTCGTCTGGCAAACAGCATCCCTTTGGGACAATCCGTTGGCTTACGATGCCGCCCGTTGCCTCTACGACAACCACTTTTCCTATCTTTGGTCCACCTGCGATGGCATGGAAAGCGATGCCACCTTCAATTTCCACGCCGCCAACGGCCGCCAGCTCAACATGGGCGCCTACGGGAAGGACTGGGCGAACCGCGCCTTCCGTTTCACCCGCATTGGCACGCCTTGGGGCGAGACCCGCCGGCAATACGAACGCCTGGCCGATTATGTGCTCGCCTACGAATGGTTTTCCTATCACGGGACGTTGGCCTTCTGCGCCAATGGCCGCCACAACACGCATCAAGGCACCTGCCCCTGGGGATTCGCCGAACGTTTGCTCGCGCTCCCTGAGCAGTGCCTCTCGCAGACGACCCGGGAAGCCTTGAAGGAATTGCTCGTGCGGACGCGCGATGGGAAGGGCGCCCTCGAAGGGAACCGCTTCTTCTTCCGGCAGTTGCAGGCCGTACACCGGCGCAAGGATTACTATCTCGACGTGAAGATGAGTTCCCCTTTGGTGGGCGGCGTGGAAACCTTTGCGGGGCAGAACCCCGGGAACCTCTCCTTCGGGGACGGCGTCACCACGCTCCTGCGCAAGGGGGATGAATATCTCCAGATTCACCGTTACACGATCCCCGATTCATTGTGGCGCTTCCGCTCCCTTCCCGGCACCACCCAGCTCAACGAGGAGTGGGGATGCAATCATCCGTGGAAGGGGCTCGACCGTTATCGGGCCGGCGGAGGCTCCCGGGCCGGCGGCGTGAGCGATGGGACGCTGGGCCATTGTGGGTTCGAATTCGTCAGCCACGGGCGCAATGCCACCCGCGCCAGGAAACTCTTTGTCTTCTTGGAGGATGGGTTGTTTGTGCTTGGCGGCGGCATCACCGGCGGCAAACCCGCCGAGGAGCCCTTCTCCTACCGCTCCACGCTCAACCAAACAACCTTTGTTGAGACCGTGACCCTCCGCGCCGAGGACGGCACAACCACCGAAATCCCCAAAGGGACGGAAGAGCGTCACCTCACGTTCCCCCTCACGCAACGCTTTTGGGTGGAGCACAACGGCATCGGTTACCTTGTCCTGCCTTCCGAGGCTCCCGCCGACAAGGGCGCCACGCTCAACGTCCGTGTCTCCGTGCGCACCCCGCTCAATCGTCTGATCCCGCGCATCCTCGACAATTCCGATCCGGACATGGTGGCGTACAAAGCCAGTTGCGCCGAACTCACCGCACAAGGACGGAAAGCATCCATCCTCGAGATTTGGGTGGATCACGGTACGCAACCCCAAGACGCAAGCGTCGCCTACTACGTCTGCATGCGCCCGGAGGCCTTCCCCGCCGAAGCGCTCTTGAAGGCTCCGCCCGTCGTGATCCTGTCGAACGACGCCACCTGCCAAGCCGTCAAAGACATCACCTCCGGCGCCATTCACGCCTTCTTCTATGACGCCGGGACGCTCCCCTGCAAGCCTCGCCTCGGCGTGGATCGTTCCGCTTCGGTGATGCTTCGCCCCAAAGGACGGGGCTGGGTTGCGACGGTGCAAGATCCTGTGGTAGCCTGTACCAATGACACGGCACAGCATGCACAAAGTGTCACGCTGTCCCTCGGAGGCATACGCCAAAAGGTCCCCCTTCCCGGCGCGGGAGACCCGGATGATCGTCGCCGGGGAAGACCGGTCTCCGTGACCTTGAGAAGTCTTTTTTAATCCGTAAGAGGCCCCAATGAAAACACTCACGTTACTTGCAGCGCTTTTGCTCACCAGCGGCGTTTCCGCCAAATCCATCGAAACCCTCACCCCCGCCGAGCGGGAAAAGCTTGCGAAAATCGCCGACGTTCGGCCAGCCCCGCGCCAATTGGCTTGGCAGCAGCTTGAGATCGAAGGCTTTGTCCACTTCACCGTCAACACGTACACCGGCAAGGAATGGGGATCGGGCAAGGAAGACCCGAAGATTTTCAATCCCACCCATTTGGATTGCCGCCAGTGGGTGCGGGCCCTGAAATCCGCCGGCGCCAAACTGATCCTCCTCACCGCCAAACACCACGACGGATTCTGCCTGTGGCCCACCAAGACCACCCGCCATTCCGTGGCCTCCAGCCCGTGGAAAAACGGTAAGGGCGACGTGGTGCGCGAATTCGTGGATGCCTGCCGCGCCGAGGGCGTCAAGGTGGGGCTCTACCTTTCCCCATGGGATCGCAACGCCGAATGCTACGGTTCGCCGGCCTACAACGATTTCTTCGTGGCCCAGCTCAACGAACTCTTTGAGAACTATGGCCCTATTGAGGCCATGTGGTTCGATGGGGCCTGTGGCGAGGGTCCGAACGGAAAGAAGCAGGTTTATGACTGGCCGCGCTTCTACGCCACCATCCGCAAGCACAATCCCAACTGCGTGATCTCTGTCTCCGGGCCGGATGTGCGCTGGGTCGGCAACGAGGCCGGTTATGCCCGCGAGAGCGAATGGAGCGTGGTGCCGGCCGTCAAAATGGACAACGACGCCGTCCGCAAGCAATTTGAATCCTTCCACTATGAGGGTGATGATCTAAAGGAACTGGCAAAGCGTTTGGCCACGTTGCCCATCCATGACCGCAGAGATCAGGATCTTGGAAGCCTGGAAAGCGTCCTCGCCGCCGACGCATGGGCGTGGTATCCCGCGGAGACCAACTTCTCCATCCGTCCCGGTTGGTTCTACCATGCCTCACAGGATGGGCAGGTGAAGGATTTGGACGCCCTGTTGGATCGTTACTACAGCTCCGTGGGGCGCAACACCGTGATGCTCATCAATGTGCCCCCGGCGCCCGATGGGCGCTTCCATGAACGCGATGTCGCCAGTCTTGAGGCTTTCGGCAAGGCCATCCGGGCCACCTTCGCAAAGAACCTTCTCGGCGAAGTCCGCCCGGGGCAGACCGAGGCAAAGCTCGCCAAGCCGATCACCTTCGATGTGCTCATGGCGCAGGAAGACATCGCGCAGGGCCAGCGCGTCGAGCGCTTCCGCTTCGAGGCACAAAGCCCCGACTGGGAAGGCTGGAAGACCATCGCCTCCGCCACGACCATCGGCTACAAGCGCCTGTTGCGCTTGAAGGAGCCCGTCACCGCCACAGCCGTGCGCCTCGTCATTGAGGAAACGCGCGCCACGCCGCATATCCTCTCCATCGGGGCCTATAAGAGCAAAACCGAATGAGGCGACGCTTCCCATTGCTGATGGGTGTGGGCCTCGTAGCCATCTGGCTCCAGGCACAGACACCCATCGCATGGGAGATGCTGAACCCTTCGTGTCCCGGTCTCGGCTCTGTGGCCGAGGCTGTGGCACAGGGTGACGGCGACGCGGCCGAAGCCGCGTTGCTGGCCCATTTTCGCACCCGCCCCGACATTGTGGACGCATGGACAAAAGCCAAGAAGCGGATGCCTTCGGCATTTGAGCGAAAGGTGGCGGACGCCGCCTTGGGACACAGGTTCTATGTGCACGACAGCCAGCCCGAATGGCTGTTCTACGGCAACGACATCGACTGGGCGTTCTGGCCCGTGAAAGCCAACGAGCTTCGTTGGCAACTGCACCGCCACAAATGGTTTATGCCATTGCTCCGCGTGTGGGCCGCCACGGGTGACACGCGCTATTTCTCCGCTTGGAAGGAGCAGTGGGCGGACTGGCGGCGCAAAAATCCGTGGCCGATCACCTCCAAATCGGAGCGAGAGAATGCACGCTTTGCGTGGCGTCCGCTGGAGGTCAGTCACCGTTTGGACGACCTTCCGCGACAACTCGCGCTGGCCGTGCATGCGCCCGAGTTCACGGCCGCCGATCTCCGCGTGTTCCTCGCCGACGTGATCCGCCACGGGAATGAGGTCTGGGAGAGACGCTCCGCAAAAGGCAACCATCTGCTCTTTGAAATGCAACGGTTGCTGGCGGCGGCCCAAGCCTTTCCGGAGTTGAACGTCTCCGCCCAATGGCAGACCAACGCCGTGCGCGTGTTGCGTGAGGAGTTGCGGAAGCAGGTTTATCCCGATGGCGTGCAATACGAGCTCGACCTTGGTTATCACCTCAGCGCCTACGCCCTCTTCCGCTCCGCCGCGGAAATGGCCCCCGCAGCCTTCACCGAGGAAGACCGTGCGAAGATCGGCCGTATGGCGGCCTTCGCCGACGATCTCTTTTTCCCGGATGGCGGACATCCCTACTTTGCCGACACCCACACCCTAGGCCCCAAACGCCGCCGACTCACGGAAGAGGCCAAAGCCCTTTTCCCAAAAGCGTTCGATCGCCCGGCGTTCGCCTCGCGCGCTTATCCCCATGGCGGATTTTACGTGTTGCGCGAAGGGACGCCCGAGACGGGCTCCATGGTCGTGCTCAAAGCCGGGCCGCCCGCGTTTTGGCACAATCAGCCCGACAACGGGACCTTCTCCTACTGGCATCGCGGGCGAGACTTCTTCCCCGACGCCGGGTCTTACGTCTACGGAGGCCCCGACACCGATGCGGCGCGAGCGACCTTCCGAGCCTCCAAGGTCCATTCGACCCTCACGTTGGACGACAAGGACATTGCCCCCGGTTCTCAGTGTACCCATTGGGAGGTCCGCGAGGGAGGAGAGACAACGGTCTCGGTGAGCACCCCCGTCTATCCCGGGGTCATCCATCAACGCTCCATGCGCTTGCGCCCAGGAGGTGTTTTGGAAGTTGAGGATCAGCTTTCCGGCGCACCGGAGGGATGCGTGAGGATTCGGTTCTGTCTCGCCCCCGGCGCCAATCCGATCCGCCTCCCCGACGGTTCTTGGCGCACACGTTTCCCGGATGGGAACAATATCCGCCTGCGGCCGTCGGATGCCGACTGGACGGCCGAGTTGGAGCATGGCTGGCATTCGCGCACCTCCGGACAAAAGGAAGCCCGCCCCATCCTTCGATTCGAAAAGCGAACGTCCGGCGCACACCCTCTCAAACTGACCACCATCATTGAGCCCATCTCCGACAAAACGGAAGAAAACCCATGAGACGACGTGAGTTCCTGAAACTTTCGGGCCTTTCGGCCATCGCCGCCGCCGTTCCCGGAATCTCGGCGGCCGCAACCGACGGGCCGCCCTTGATCCTCCTTGAGACCGAACGCTTCCCCGACAAGGGCGGATGGTCCGTGGATCAGCAGTTCATGGACATGATGGGTTCACCATTCCTGCTGGCCCATGGCATGGGGCATCCCGTCGCCGACGCAACCGCGCAAGCGCTCTTGCCGGAGGCCGGCGAATGGCACGTTTGGGTCCGCACGCGCAACTGGGCCGCGGAATGGACGCCCAAGGCCCCGGGCCGTTTCCAAGTCGCGCTGAATGGGAAGCCGTTGCCCACCATCCTTGGCACAAACGGCAAGGGCTGGGGATGGCAAAAGGCCGGCAGCCTCGCGCTCCCCAAGGGGAAAGTCACGGTGACCCTGCACGACCTCACGGGTTTTGACGCCCGGTGCGACGCCATCATCCTCTCCCGCGCGGCTCATCCCGAACTCCCCAACACGGTGGAAACCCTTGACGCCTTCCGACGCAAACACGGCAGCATCCAAGCCCCCACGCAGACCGAGACTTACGACCTCGTCGTCATCGGCGCCGGCATTGCGGGCCTTTGCGCGGCCATCGCTTCGGCCCGTCTCGGGCTTCGCGTCGCGTTGGTCAACGACCGCGCACGCCTTGGCGGGTGCAACAGCTCCGAAATCCGCGTGCACCTCGGCGGACGCATCCTTGTCGGCCCCTATCCCAAGCTGGGCAGTGTCGTGGCCGAGATCGGCCCCGCCCGCGGAGGCAATGCGGCCCCGCCCGAACGCTACGAGGATGGCCGTAAGCTCGCGGTCGTTCAGGCAGAGCCGAAGCTCACGCTCCTCTCCCCTTATCGTCTGACCGCCGCCGCGGCCACGGATGGGCACATCGAAACCGTGACGGTCCGCCACACGGAAACAGGGGTGGAACGCCGCCTCAAGGCCCCGCGCTTCGTGGATGCCACGGGTGACGGCACGTTGGGCGCCTTGGCCGGCGCGGACTTCCGTTATGGACGGGAAAGCCGGGGCGAAACCGGAGAACAACGCGCGCCGGAGAAAGCCGACCGCATGGTGCTGGGGGCCTCGGTGCAATGGTACTCCGTCCCCACCGAAAGCCCCTGTCCCTTCCCGGATTTGGATTGGGCCCTACCCTTTACGCAAGCCTCCTGTGAGCGCGTGACCATGGGTGAATGGACGTGGGAAACAGGCATGGCATGGGATCAAATCACCGAGGCCGAGCGCATCCGCGACTATGGCCTCATGGTGGTCTATTCCAACTGGGCCTTCCTCAAGAACCATTCAACGCACCGGGCCGACTTCGAACGCCGCCGTTTGGGCTGGGTCGCTTACGTGATGGGCAAGCGGGAATCCCGCCGCCTCATGGGCGACGTGGTGCTGTCCGCGAACGACATCCTCTCCCGTCGGGCCTTCCCCGATGCCTGCTGTTGCACCAGTTGGAGCATCGATCTCCACGCGCCCGACCCGAAGAATGCCCGCCACTTCCCGGATGGCCCCTTCAAATCCATCGCCATCCACACGCCCATCGGGGCGCCCTATCCCATCCCCTACCGTTGCCTCTACTCCCGCAACGTGGACAATCTCTTCATGGTCGGGCGTGACATCAGCGTCACGCACGTCGCGCACGGCACCATCCGCGTGATGCGCACGGGCGGCATGATGGGCGAGGTCGTGGGCATGGCCGCCGCGATCTGCCAACGGCGCGGACTCTCCCCGCGTGGCGTCTATGAGCAGGCCCTCCCAGACCTTCAGGCCCTCATGGCGAAGGGCGTCGGCAACGGCACGCCTCAGCCCCCGCAACGCTACAACGGCGGTTGATCCCGCCCACCCTGCGCGCCGTCAACGGCGGAGAAGGCGGCGCACCAGCAGGGCAATCGGCAACGGCGTGAACAGGAGCGTCGCCGCGAGGAGGACGCCAAGCCCTTGCGTCAAGGGCTCCAGCGGCAGCACCAACGCCGAAGGCAACCCGCCGAAGGGCAGCCACGCGAGCGTCCAGCCCGTGAAGCCCCACCCCACCGTCAGCCCAAAGACCAACGAGAGAAACGCCGCCGCCACGCTCAGGAAAACCGCCTGCGCGAAGAGGAAGCGCCCCATCTGCGCCCGCGTCATGCCAATGGCATGGAGCGTGCGCAATTCGCCGGCTTGCACCCGCACGTTGGCCGCCAGCAACGAGACAAACCCCGTGCAGAGAATCAACAGCGACCACAGCGGAATCCGCGCCAAATCCCCCAGCAACTCGGCGCTGTGGGCCAACGTGCCCTCGCTGATCTCATCGCGCAGATGCACGATCACATTGGGCGGAGGCGCCGGCTTTGCGCCCTTCCGAGGTTTGCCGCCGAAGAAGGACGCCACATAAGGACGCGCCGCCGCGTCATCGTTGGCCACCTGCTGGAAGGCCAGCTCCAAACGGTCCGAGACCGAATACAACGCCGCATCATCCGCGGCTTTCGGGAGGTCGGCCCATAAGAAGCGCACACGGTCCGCCCGCTCGGGGTCCCACGCACGGAAGACCCCCTCCCCCACGAAAACGGGGCCCAGCGTGCCGAAGGGCGCGCCGTTGCGGGCCCGCAGACGGGCCCGCGCCGTGAAGAGGTGCCAATTCACCTGACGCACGGCCGTGATCGTCAGCGGCAACGTGTGCACCGTGCCGTCGCGCTCCTTGCGCCGAAGCCGAAAGGTATCCCCCACGCCCAGGCCGCACTGCCGGGCGAACATCGCGGTGACCGTCACCCCGGTCTCACCCTCGGAGCCGATCAGCAAGAGATTGTTCTGCTTCGGGCGCCGCCCTGTCCGCGTCTCAATCGCCACGAAATCCTCCTCCGCGAGCGGATATTGCTCGGCATGGAAGACGCGCGGGGCCGCCGCTTCCCCCACGGCCCGTTCCCACGCCGCCTTCCCTTCGCGTTGCCAACCTTCCGCGCTGACCCCATTGGGGAGCAGCGAGACAATGGCATCGGGGAGATCCCGGGACGGGATGAAGGGATCGGTGAGCGAAGCCCCCCAAATGTGAATGGCAAAAAAGGCGCCCAAGCCCGCCGTGAGCGTCAGGGCCATGCGGGCGTTGCGTCCGGCCGCACGGGTCAGCGCCCCGCGCAGAAGCTCCGGACGCAGACGGAACACCGCCCCCAACGGAACCGCAAGCAAGCCTTCGGCCAACCACAGCGCAGGTTTGGCCAACCGCAACAGCCCCCACACCGCCAGCGGCAATCCCACAAAAAGGAACCACGCACTCCGCAGCAGGGGCGAGGCGGGGAACAGCACCAGCGTCAGCAACACGGGAAGCGTCAAAGCCAGCGAAACGAAGAGCCGCCCCCAAGGATGCGCACACCGCCACGCCTCAGGCGCGGCACGCAGTTCGTAAGGGCGCAAACGGAGGATGCGCCGCAACGGCACCGCCAGCGCCACGAGCGCGGACACCCCCAACAACGCGGCCACACCCACAGGCACCGGCCACCCCATCCACAGTCCGTCGGGGAAGACCAGCGGCTTGGCGCGGACGAAACCCGCCAGCACCCCCCACCCCGTCAGGAAGCCCAACAGCCCGCCAACGCCCGCAAGGAAAAGTCCCTCACGGGCGACCCATGCGCACAACTGGCCCGCCGTCATGCCCAACGCACGGAGCCGCACATGGATGGGGCGGTTCTGCTCCAACCCCACACACAGCGCATTCACGATCATGCACAGCGTCGCCACGCACGCCAGCGCCACCAGCAACGGCACCTGCCGGGCAAGGTTCTGAATGGCGTCGGAGCGCAATTGCCGCAACAGATCGGCGCGCGTGGTGAGCGTGGCCGCGTCGTCATCGGGCGCGATCGTGCGCACCAATTCCCGCAAGGCCTCGGGCGAACGGAAGGGACGCAGGCGGATGAGCATCAGATTGCAAAGCCCCTCCGTCTCGGCCAACGCCGCGGCCTCCGCCAAGGCGTCGGAGGCGAACATCGTGGGGAAGCCGCCCACGGGGCGGATCCGCTCGGAAAGATAACCGCAAAGGGTCGCCATCCGCGTGCCCGCCGGCGTCACCACCGGGAGGCGCGTGCCGACCGGCGGCGCGGCCCGCAGCCCCTCTTCGCCGAAGGCGCGCGGGGAAATGGCGAACTCCGGCTCCGGCGCATCGGCGCGCGGCCACCGTCCGGCCGCCAACCCCTCGGGATAGGGACACTCAGGGAAATCCCGCACCGGGGCGATGCCGCCGGTCACCCCGGGGCCTTGGAGGGGACGGCCCTCCGGCCGCCAATCGAGCGAACAGCGGAAGACCGTCGTGGAAACGACGGAGGCCACATCGGGCGAAGCCTTGACGGCCTCCGCCACGGCGGCGGGGATCATCTTCACGGGGGAGCCATGCGCCAAGGTCTGCATCCCCGAGCCTTTGGGCGCGGCGGCGGAAGCGCGCCCCGTCGCCACCCAACAATCGTAGGGCCGGCCCATCGCCTCGCTCAGCGGGCGTCCCTGCCACCACGTGGTGGCCGCCAAACCCAGCGTCCACGTCAGAAGCGCGGCGGCGGCCGTCACGCCCAGCAGGGCACACGCCAAACGCACGCGGTCGCGGCGGAGCGTGTCCCGGAAGAGCAATCCCACCGCACTCATGCCATCAACCCCAAATAGCGGGCGGCGACGGCGGCGGGATCGTGCTCGGAAGCGAACGCGCCACGGAAGGCGCCATCGCGCAACACATGGATGAGATCCGCGGCCGCGGCCACCTGCGGATCGTGCGAGATGAGGAGGATGGCCGTGCCAAGCTCACGGTTGAGGCGCGTGAGCGTGGCGCAAAAGGCGTTGGCGGCGGGGGAATCGAGGTTGCCGGTGG
Organism: uncultured Lentisphaeraceae bacterium; assembly: GCA_949282555.1. Lineage (GTDB taxonomy): Bacteria > Verrucomicrobiota > Kiritimatiellia > RFP12 > DVOR01 > Spyradenecus. The sequence continues at coordinate 67,802 of CASDPK010000002.1, forward strand.
GCTCATCGGCCAAAATGACGCCGGGCTCCATCGCGAACGCCCGGGCAATCGCCGTGCGCTGGGCTTCGCCGCCGGACAGACGGTCGGCGGGCTGATCGCGGCGGTGGCTGAGCCCCACGAGATCCAGCAGGCGGGCGAGCCGCGCCTCCGGCAGGGGGCGCCCATCGAGCAGCGCGGGCAACGCGATGTTCTCCGCCACGGTGAGGGTCGGCACCAAATTGCAATCCTGGAAGACAATGCCGACCGTTCGGCGGCGCAACACGGTGAGCGCACGGTCGGAGAGCCCCGCAAGCGGCTTCCCCGCCACCGTCACCTCCCCGCCATCGGGCGGGAGCAGGCCGGCGAGCACGGCCATGAGCGTGCTCTTCCCGGAGCCGGAGGGGCCCATGACGGCGTGGAAGGCGCCCTCGGGCAACGTGAGGCTCACGCCACGCAACACCTCGAGGGTTTTGCCCTCCATACGGTAGGATTTGACGAGATCTTTGGCTTCAAGGGCATTCATGGGAGATCAGAAACGGGCATGGAGCGAGAGCTCAAAGGTGCGGCCCTCATTGGCGAAGGCCTGAAGGTTGCGGGCGGATTCAATGCCGCGCGAATCGAAGATGTTGCGCACGGCCAACCCAAGGGAGAAGGTTTCCGTGATGGGGAAATCGAGCGAGGCATCGAACGTCAGCAACCGCTTGGCCACCTGGTCATCCCCCGCCGGGCCGCCGCGGAAGGTCATCATCCAGTCGTCGCGCCAGCGGCCGCCGAACCCAAAGACCGCATCATAGAACCACTCGGCCTTGTAGCTCGTCCACAGCGAGACGGCGTGGGGCGGGAAGCGGTCAAAGCGCAGGCCGTTGGTTTTGTCGTAGTAATCGATGTAAGCGTAGGCGAGATAGATGGACCAATTCTCGGTGATGTCGCCCGTGGCGGAAAACTCAATGCCTTGGGAATAGGTTTTGCCGTCGTCGGCGTAATAGGCATCGCCGGAAGACGCATCGGTCATGGCGATGGGCGCGTTGGATTGGTCGATCCGGAAGACGGTGGCCGAAAGCCACAGGCTCTCCAACGGATTCACGCGGACGCCGGCCTCTTTCTGAACGGCACGCCACGTGGACGTGAGGTAATCCGAGGGGGACGTGCCGGTGTTTCCGGGCCAGCGCTTGAGATTGAAGTTGGGCGTATCCGTGAGGGAGACGTTCGCGAAGAGGATGACCCATCCGGCCTCGGCGACGTCATACGAAAGGCCCAAGCGCGGGGAATAGGTCCACATATGCGTGTGATTGACGCTGCGGTGCCAATCGGCGCGCAGGCCGGCAAGCAGGCTCAGGCCCTTCCATTCGGCGAGTTCTTGGGCGGTCAGGCCAATCTTTCCCTGCGTCGTTTTGTCCGGCGTGGTGTCGGGTGTGCCGAACCAGCTCCAGCCCTGCGACTGCTTGAGGGTGCCGTTGGCGCCGACAAGAAACTTGTGGCTCACGCCAAAGGTATCGAAGCTGAAAATGGCGTCCTGCCCAAAATACCAGTTGCGCATGAGGCGGTCGCCGGCGGCATATTCGTAGTACTTATTGGGATTGTCGGGGGAAAAGCCGATGTTGGAATAAGGCCCGCGGTAATCGTAACGGTTTTCCGATTGGAACATGGAGGCGCGCGTGCGCAGGGCCAACCAGTCATTCACCTCACCGTCGAGGCGGAACGTTCCGCCGTGCGTCTGGAACTTCATGCGGTCGCCCGGCCGGGTGTAAGTGTCGTCCCATCCGCTGCCATAAGGTTTCCCGTAGCGCGTCCGGATGCCTTGATAGGCCGGCTGATCGCTGTACTGATAAAAGAGGTCAAGCCCCGCGTCAAGGCGGTCCGCCAGACGAAAGGTCAAACTCGGCGCGGCGGAGAGGGTCTTCCCATGGCGCGCACCGGAGGGGGCCCACCCCGGATCGCGCCACTCATAAGCCACGGGCACCCGCGCCGCGAATCCCTCGTCGGGCAAGGCTTGGTTCACGTCCGCCGCCACCTTCAAGCGGTTGCCGGAGGCCTTGGAATAGGAACCTTTGAAGAGGATGTCGCGGAAATCTTCCTCGAAACTCGGCCGCTTGGTCTGCAACAAAATCGACCCGCCGGCGCCCATCAAGTCGCTCATGCTCCCCATCTGCGAGCCGTAGGCCCCGCCCACCGGCCCTTTGACGATGTCCACACGCTCCAGCAAGGTGGGGTCCAAAAAGGTTGCCACACCCCCCGTCAGCGGAACGCCGCCCAAGAGCACCTCACTGCCGGAATAGCCACGGAGCGTGTAGGTGCCCGCTTGGCGGGCCATCACCGTTTTTCCGCCCTGGTAGACGCCGGGCTGAAGGGCCAAGAGTTGGTCAAGATCGGTGGCATTGCGCTCACGGATGAAATCCTCCGTGAGGGTGTCCACCGTGAAGGGCGAACGCTCGGGCGGAAGCTCCACCAGCATTCCCGCGTCGTTGGTCTCCACGCGGTACTTCGGCAACGGCGCAGCCGTCACGACCACGGTCTCATTCGTCTCCGCCGCGGGGCGGAGAGGCTCTTCGGCCATCATCACTCCGGGGAGCACGGCCAGTGCCAACATCGGGGAAATGCGATTTCTCATGATACGAAAAGTAACAAAAAGCGCACCCCTTGCGCAAGCATTTTTTAGTTTATACTAACAATCGCACCCCCCAAGCCCTCCCCAAAAAGCAAAAAGCAAAAAGCGTGCACCTTCCGGGGACACGCTTTTCAGCCATGCGAAACGTCAATGCTCAGGCTTCGCCACGGGATTTCGCCGCGCAAGCGGGGCACAATCCCCACAGCGTCAGCCCGATCGATTCCACCGAGCACCGCTCGGGAAGGCGAAGGTCAGGCAAGGCCCCCTGGAGCGACCCCTCAACATCCAGCAACGCACCGCAAGCGGTACACTTGAAGTGCGCGTGAGGCTGGGTGTTTCCGTCGTAACGAAGCTCCAAATCCTCCGTGCGGACCTTCTCGGCCAAACCGTGCGCCACAAATGCGTGAAGCACATTGTAAACCGTGGTCCGGGAAAGGGTCCTCATCTTCGGACGCAAGGCCCGATAGATCGCATCGATCGTGGGATGCGTGGGGTGCCCCATCAGCCATTCATAGATGGCCGTGCGCGGCGCGGAGGGGGAAAGCCCATGCGCGCGCAACACGGCGGGGATATCCTGAACGGCAGCCATGCTTACTTCGCGAAGTAACGCTTGAGCAAGCCCTCGAAGCCGGCGCCATGGCGGGCCTCGTCCTTGCACATCTCATGCACGGTGTCGTGGATGGCGTCAAGGCCCAGCTGCTTGGCCTTCTTGGCGAGGTCGAGCTTGCCCTGGCAGGCGCCCTGCTCGGCGGCGGCGCGGAGCTCGAGGTTCTTCTTGGTGGAATCGGTGATCACCTCACCCAACAGCTCGGCGAACTTGCTGGCGTGCTCGGCCTCTTCCCACGCGGCCTGCTGATAGAAGGCGCCGATCTCGGGATAACCCTCGCGGATCGCCACACGGGCCATCGCCAGGTACATGCCCACTTCGGTGCACTCGCCGGTGAAGTTCATGCGCAGCCCTTCGATGATCTCAGGGTCCACGCCCTTGGCCACGCCCACGCGGTGCTCATCGGCCCATTCCATCTTGCCGGTCTCGGTCTTCTCGATGAACTTGGAGCCCACGCAACCGCACTGCGGGCACTTCTCGGGAGCCGCATCGCCCACATGGACGTAACCGCAGATCGGGCAAACAAACTTCTTCATGTCTCTCTCCTTTTGTTAGGGTTGGGAACAAAACTGTAATCATTATAACACATCCCGCAACAAAAGACCACCCCAAAATGAAACGATTTCACTCTCCAAGAAAATGGTACCCAAAGGCCCCCTCTCTAAGATACGGTATATCTCGACATGAGACATACCGTACCTCAACGTGAGATGCACTACAATCGACTATGGCTCGCCCAAGGATCCGCTTTCGCCATTGTCACAGTAAACATAAGGCTCCGATAACATTCGGGGGGAGACGTTGCGAGTAAAAGGGCACGCCCACAACATGGCTCTAAAACAACAGGCGGCTCCCCTCTTCCTAGGGAACCGCTCGTTCCACTTCAACACACCACGCTTACGCTATCCGGCGACGAAGTGCCACACCGGCAACACCGAGCACGAATAGTCCCAATGCCGTTGGTTCGGGAAGGATTCCAGGAGCCGTCTCCACCTTACCCCCATCAAAATCCGCATAGGCAAACCCATTGAAAAGAGCATCGTTGGCCCCAGGAAATGTTCCGAGACCGATCCAGTCTAACACGTCATTACTCTCAACATTCGCCAATGTTTGCCAAAAGCATTCCATTGATATAGGCCGAAAGCGTTCCCTCCGCCTTGTCGTAATCAAAAATAAGTTCAATGGGAGTGCCAAAGCCAACGGTCACCTCTGAACCATGAAGGGTGCCTTTTTGCGTATAATCGCCCGTTGTATAAAGCCCAACGGTGCCCGTTGTGGCGTTGGTAGTTCCGGAGAGCGTGAACGAGTAATAGGTGTCCTTCAACCGTATATTCATCATCGTCGCGTAGGCATCCTTGCAGAACCAATCAACCGACCCATTGCCTAGAACGACGGTAGCCTTGGGTGCTAGGTGAGGAGTCGCCGCAAACGAAGGAAGTTTGCCACTTTCAGAAGTCTGCCAACAGAGATCATCGCCATCCACGACCATTTCAAGAGTCCCATTCCAATTGGCGGTGATAGCGGCAACGGATCCAGTAAGTGTAAGTCCAATGGCCAATATGAAAGTCTTAAACATCAAGAAGTCCCTATCAAAGTGACTGCAATCAACAACGCTTTCTTGGAGCATAACGTTCTCCCATCGCTCATGTCAATCTCATTCATATTCGAGAAGGAACATATCCATTGCAATGCAGGAAAGGATATGCCATGATGGCAACCATCCAGGATATCGCAGAAAGGAACCCCGACCATGAGACAGATGTTGATGATTCTCGCTGCCGTCACCGCCGGAGCGCTCTTTGCCGCCGCTCCCACGGGGGCCAAGCACCAACTGAGCACCCATATTCTCGATATCAGCCAGGGCGCACCGGCCTCGGGCGTAACGATCGTGCTCTACCGGATGACGGAGGATGGGGGCTGGACAAAAGTTGCCGAGGGTGTGACGGATCAGAATGGCCGAATCGGCAACTTCCTCCCGGAGACTCAGTCAAACGACGGCATTTACAAACTTCGCTTCGAGACGCGCGGTTATTTCAAGGCACAGGGCTTGGACTCCATCTATCCCTTCGTGGAGGTCGTCTTTGAAATCAAAGGCTCCTCGCACTACCATATTCCCATCACGCTCTCGGCCAACGGGTACGGCACCTACCGCGGCAACTGAGGGCCACCCATCAACACGCACGTTCCCCACTGACCGCACGTGCCCGCGCAGTCTTGCTTCGCGGAGTCCGGAGTTTTGCGAACTTCGGCACCTCTTTTCCCATTCAATGTGAGCCCAAGAACCCCCAAGCCTCAAAGACTCTTTCGGACAAGGGGCGGGCTTTTGATATACTACGGAAGTTATGGATCAACTGACTTATCTTGTGGCGTTTCTCGCATTGATTGCATTGATTGCCGTGGTTCCGGCGGTGGTTCGGCGGTGGCACGTGCCGTCCGTGGTTGCCATCATGGCGGTGGGCATTCTCATTGGCCCCCACGGATTGGGGCTTTTGGGGTGGATCGCTGAGGTGATTCCCTCGGGCGTGGACGCCCAGGCGCTCCGCAATGTGGTGGATGCGTTCGGTTTCTTGGGATTGGTCTTCCTCATGGCCTTGGCCGGCGCGGAGACGGATCTCCGGATGTTGGCCAACGAAAAACGCGCGGTGACGGCCCTCTCGATCTTGACCTTTGCGTTGCCGGCGGCGGCGGGCTATTTCGTTTATTGGCTCTTCGACCGGAATCACCCCATCAGTGCGTGGGTGTATGCCTCGCTCTTCGCGTCGCACTCCATCGGCATCGTCTTCCCGGTGATTCGCGAGATGGGGCTGGTGCGTTCCCGCTTCGGCATCGCGGTGCTCTCCTCGACGGTCATCACGGACATCCTCTCCTTGGTGCTTTTGGCGGTGTGCGTGCAATTGCAGTCGCTCAATCTCGCCGGGGATTCCACGCTGACCCAGAGCATTTCCTTGCTGGATCGCTTCGATCTTTCATGGCTGGGGGCATGGTTCACGCCGGCGTTTCTCCTGCTGATCGCGCTCTTTGTGGCGGCGGTGCTGTGGCTGGTGCCGCTGTTGTGGCGGGTGGTGGAGTGGATTTTGCCCAGCGGGGACGAGACGAAGGTGACCTTCTTCCTGCTGGTGGTGCTGGCCATCGTGTTGGCCGGGGAGATGCTGGGCGTCAATCTCATCGTGGGGGCCTTCGTCGCGGGCATGGCGGTGGCCCGCTCTCCGGGCTTCCGCACGTCGGGCGAGGACATTCACCGGAAGCTGGAGGCCATCGGTTTTGGGTTGGTGATTCCCTTCCTCTTCCTAAGCGTGGGCTTTCACGCGGACCTCGGCGTCTTCTTCGGCATGGGTGAGGGCGACGACGTGACGCGTAGCCTGCTCATCGCCGGCGCCACGGTGCTGGGCCTCGTCGGGAGCAAGGTGCTGAGCGGATGGCTGGCGCTGAGGATCTCCGGCTTCGGCAATCGCCAAGGGCTCTGCGCGGGCTTGATGACGGTGCCCCAGCTCTCCGCCACGCTTGCCGCCGCGGCGGTGGCGCTCAACCTCCGCTTGCTCGACGAGACCTTCTTCAACGCCATTGTGGTGCTCTCGCTGGCAACGACCCTGCCGGTGCCCACGTTGGTGCGTCTGCTCATCGCCCGTAGCGGGGTGACGTTCGACACGCAGGAGCGCGGCGGCGCGGCCATCAAAGAGGCCGATTCCGTCGCGGAGCTCGAACATCTTGACCTGACCGTTTGAGGCGTAACCACAACATGGAGGCAATGAAAGCGATGGAAGCGAAGCCCGCAGGCCCTGCGTGTGCCACGCCCCTCCTTGAGGTCGAGCACCTGAGCGTGACCTTCCGGACCCCGTCGGGCGAGGTGACGCCCGTGCCGGACGTCAGCCTAAAGGTCGGCGTTGGGGAGCGTGTGGCTTTGGTCGGCGAGAGTGGGTGCGGCAAATCCGTGACGGCGCTGAGCCTCACCGCGTTGCCGCCGACGGATCGCGCCCACCGCCACGGCTCCATCCGCTTCGACGGCAAGGACCTGCTGAAGGACCCCACCGCTTTGGGCGCCGTGCGCCGTTCGGGCATCGCCTACGTCTTCCAAGACCCCATGGCAAGCCTCAACCCCGTGCTCCGCATCCGGGATCAAATCGCCGAGGCGTTGCCGAAATTGTCCGCCGATGCCCGCCGGACGCGCATCGTCTCCCTGCTGGCGGATGTGGGCTTGCCCGATCCCGCCCGCGCGGCGGACGCCTACCCTTGCGAACTCTCCGGCGGACAATGCCAGCGCGTCATGCTGGCGATGGCGTTGGCCGCCGAGCCGCGCCTGCTCATCGCCGACGAGCCCACCACCGCGCTGGACGTCACCACCCAGCGGCGCATCTTGGGACTGATGGACCGTTTGGCCCGGGAACGCGGCATGACGCTCCTCCTCATCACCCACAATCTCGGGATTGTGGCCAGCTATATGCAACGGCTCTACGTGATGTATGCCGGGCGCATTGTCGAGGGCGGCACCGTGCGCGATGTGCTGTCCGCCCCTCGCCACCCTTACACTCAAGGTCTGCTTGCCGCCGTGCCCAGCCTGCGCCTCGACCGTCCCCGTCTGCGCGACATCCCCGGCACCGTGCCCCCTCCCGGCCGTTTCCCTCCCGGATGCGCCTTCGCGCCGCGCTGTCCGCTCGCCCGCCCGGCGTGTTCCGAGGCCGTGCCGGAGCTCCGCACGGAGGGCAACCGCTCCGTCCGTTGCCCTGTCGTGCTTTGAGATTCCCCAAAAAAAGCAAACGCCGCCTAGGGCGCTCGGCCCCGGGCGGCGTTCGTTTTGGCGCGTCTGCTCACTTCCGAAGCGCCAGCCGGATAAGCTCCTGGACGGTTGCCTTGGGATTCGCCTCATACGCCGCCTGCGCCATGGCTCGGGCCTCCTCGGGACGGTTCCCAAGGGCGACCAGCGACAGAATCGCGTCACGCAACGCTGGGGCCGTGGCTTCCGCATTGGCCGCACCGCTCTTGAGGGCGATGGCTTCCAACGGATCGACCTTGTCCTTCAGTTCCACGATGATGCGCTCGGCGGTCTTCTTGCCAATGCCCGAAATGGACGAAAGGCGGCGCACGTCCCCTTCCGTGATCGCTGTGGCCAATTCGCCAGGGGTGAGCCCGCTCAGCACCGCGAGGGCAAGCTTCGGCCCGATGCCGGAAATGCCCAAGAGCGTCCCGAAGAAGGCCCGTTCGCGCTCGGTGGCGAAGCCGAAGAGCAACTGATCATCCTCACGGATCACATGGGCAATCCGCAACGTCACCTCCTCGCCCACGGCAGGGAGACGGTCAAAGGTGGACAGGGGCACGGTGACACCATAACCCACGCCCCCGCAGTCGATCAGAAGACCGGCAGGCGTTTTTTCGGCAAGGATGCCGCGAAGCTGGCGGATGTAGGGCATTGCAAGCAAAGAACGGATGGTGAAACCTTCCGAAGACGGCGCAAGGCGCACCCATGCGCCCCGCCGGCCTCCGGCCTCAGTCGCTGTTTCTCATGCCGTATTTACGGATGAGGCGCTGGAGATACGCGCGTTCGATCCCGGCGTTGCGGGCGGACTGGGAAATGTTTTGGGCGTTGCGGGCCAACAAATCGCTGAGGTATTTCCGCTCAAACTCCTCAATGATTTCGTTCTTCATGTCCTTGAAGGGGCGGTCGGCCGACACTTGGAAGGGCTGTTCGCTCTCCTCTTCCGCCTCTTCCGCCTTCGCGGAGCCTTGCAGGAACGCGCCGATGTCCGCCGGGATCCGACCCAGCGAATGCAACTTCTCCACCAGCATCCGAAGTTCACGGATATTCCCCGGCCAATTGTAGCGCCGAAGGAAGGCGATCGTGGCGGGCTGTTCACACCAAGCGCGCACCTCGTCGTTCACGTGCAGGCGGTCCGCCAGCGAGCGCAACAGCAACGGGATGTCGTCACGGCGGCGGCGCAAGGCAGGAAGATCAATGACGATCACGGCAAGCGCATAGTAAAGCGGCGGGTAAAACGCATTCCCCTTCGCCATCTCGTAAAGGTTCTGCTTGGTGGCGCAGATGAAACGGATATCCTTGCGCGTCTCCACCGCACGCAAGAGGAGCGGCTGGGTATCCGCGGGAAGCAGGCTGATGGAGTCCACAAAGAGCGTTCCGCCGCTGGCGAGGTCAAGGGCGCCTTTGGTGCGCGCATCCCCGAACAACTCACGCTTGGCGCGCTCCAATGAATCAAACCCATTGCAATCCAACACGATGAAGGGGGCCCCCGCACGCGAAGACTCCGCATGGATGTCGCCCGCGAGCTCCTCCTTGCCGGTGCCCGACTCGCCCAGAATCAACACCGGGCTGTCGCTTGCGGCCGCCTGCTCCGCCAGATGGAACACATGGCGCATGAGCGGCGTCCGCCCGATGCTGTGCCCAAACTGTTCGCGGGCGCTCATCGTCAGCTCCGGGCGATCCTGAATCAACGGCACCACCAGCCGCGTGCGCCCCAGTTGCACCTCCGTGTTCGGGGCCAACCGGGCGGACGTCACCTTCACGCCCTCAATGCTCGTGCCGTTGGTGGACCCCAAATCGTTCACCGTGAGCGTGCCGTGTTCATCGGCCACAATCTCGCAATGGCGGCGGGAAACCGTGGAATCGGCGATGGAAAGGTCGTTCGACAAACCGGAACCGATGGTGTAGGGAAACTTTCCGATGACGTACTCACGCCCCTCCAGCGGCCCCGCCGTGACCAGCAAACGAGGCTTCTGCCCCACGCCACTGGAAGGCGCAACCGTCGGCAGGACAATGGTATGCTGTTCATTCATGGAAGGGACTCCGTTGCCTTGTTCTCCAAGAGCATAGCAAACCCTCGCGCACTCGTCACGCCCAAGACGCCCGAACCTTTTTCATGACCACGTTTGTGAGCGCGATTCCCTGTCGCACGACCTCCTGCACCCTGACCACCTGATACCCTCGCTTCGCGAAAAACGGTTTTGCGGAGAGGGAGGCCTGCGTGACAATGTCCCCTTGAACGGAGGCCTCCAGTTGGTCGCAAAGCGCCGTCGCAATCCCACGCCGCTGAAACCCCGCGTGGACGTACAAACGGTCAAGATAGCCCGAAGGCGCCATGTCCCCGAACCCCACGACACATCCCCCCTCTTCCGCCACCACCGTGAAATGTTCCCGGAACGAGCGATCCCACGCCGCGAGATCCACCCGCCCCGTCGCCCACGCATCCAGTTGCGCCTTCGTGTAATCCCGCGCATTGACCGCATGGACCGTGTCGTAGAAGAGTTCCGCCAACGCCTTGCAGTCCGTGGAACGATAACGCCGAATCTCCATATCCCTCCTTCCGCCAAGGCTCACGCCGCGATGGTGCCATTGTATCATGTGCGCGCCTTCCACGAGAAAATCCGAGACTCCATGGCGACGTGTTACAATGTCCCCTAGAAAGGTTCTTCCCGATGCGCATTGTATCCCTGCTGCTGATGTTGTCGCTGGCCGTTCCCGCTCTGGCAGGCAAGACCCTGCACGTCTACATTCTCACAGGGCAATCCAACTCCCTCGGCGCCATCAAGGGCAATCCCGCCGCGCCCGAACGCCTCCGCCCCGCGCCCGAACGCCTGCGGTTCTGGCAGGCGAACTTCGGCTCGTACAACCGCGTGACGCCTCCCCACATTCCGCACTGGGAAAAGGTGCGCCCCCAACGCGCCGCCCAAGAGGTCATGGGGCCGGAATATGGGTTCGCCCAAGCGTTGGAGGCGGCGAACCCCTGGCCCGGCGACGACATTGCGCTCATCAAAGCCTCCCGCGATGGCGGCGGCAACACCCACTGGCTCCCGGGGGGCGATGCCTACACCGCCGTCACCAACGCCGTGGCCTCCGCCATCGCCGCCCTTCCCAAAGACACCTACGACGCCGTGCGGCTGGAGGCCCTCCTCTATCTCCAAGGCGAATCCAACAAAGGCGACGAGATTTCCGCCGCCCCAAAGCGTTTCGCCGCCCTCCTCGACAATCTCCGGCGAGACCTTCCCCCTCTCACCGGCGCCGACGCCTCCTCCCTCAAGGCCGTCCTCTGCGAACCCGCCACGTGGCACGGGCGCGACCTCCTCCACAACGGCGTGACCACCCGCGACGGCCTAAAGGCCTTGGCGGACGCGCGGGAGGACATCGGCTGGGTGCCGACGCGCGATCAACCCAAGATCACCCACGGCGACGCCATGGGCGTCCACTACAACGGTGACGCCCAAATCGTCATTGGCCGCCGCCTCGCCGCCGAAGCCCTCCGCCTCGCAAAGCCCGAATAACGCCCACGCCCTCCCTTCCTGCTATACTTGAACGCATGGTTCCACCCCCTTCCGCCAAACGCAAGACCCCACGCACTCCGGCGCCGCGACGCGCCGGCGGTCGTCCGTCGCCCGCCTCTGCCCCCTCGGGGAGGTGGCCGGTGGGGCCGTTGTGGTTCCTGTTGTGTGCCTTGACGGTGGGGGCGGCGGCCTTCCCCGTGGCGGCCACGCGGCTGATGAACGACGAGACCGTGACCGGGGCCTTCTTCGCCCCGCTGGCCCTATGGACGGTCGCGGCGGCGCTGGCCTTTTGGTGGAGTCGACCCAAAGTGTATGGCGGCGATCGCGCCTTCGTGACGCTGACGATGCTCCTGCTGGGCCTCGGGGTGGCGGTGCAATTGCGGCTGGGGACCTGGGAGGAATCATGGACGGCGTGGCGGGCCTATGCCCCGCTCTTGGCCGGGCTGGCCGGGTTTCTCTTCGGGGAACGGTGGCTCTCGCCGGGGATGTTGGCGCGGTGGTTGCCGCGCTTGCGGTGGGGATTGTGGCTGGCGGCGCTGGGGACGCTGGGCGTGCTCTTCCTCTTCGGGCGCAACTACCGCGGCGGCCTCTTCCTGCCCGGGCAGATCAATCCCACGGAGCTGGTGAAACTCTTCTTGGTGATGTTCGCGGCGGCTTGGCTGCCCACCCGGGCGGAAGGTTTGTCGCGGACGGTCTGCGGCGTGCCGTTGCCGCCGTTGCGCGACGCGCTGGCCTTGGCGGTGGCATGGGGTGCGCCGCTGTTGGGGGCGGTGGCCGTGCGGGATCTCGGACTGGTGCTGATCCTTTGCCTCACGCTCGTGCTGATGCTCACGGCCCTGACGCGCCGCCCGGGCTGGCTGATCTTCGGCGTGGGGGCGGCGGCGTTGGCCGGCTGGGCGGTACGGCTGGTCTCGGCGCACACGCGGGCGCGCTTCGACGTGTGGCTCAATCCCTTCCAAGATCCGCTGGGGAAGGGCTGGCAAATCGGGCAAAGCCTCTGCGCGCAATATGCCGGCGGCCTGTGGGGCACGGGTTTGGGAGAGGGGACGCCACGTGCGGTGCCCATCGTCTCCAGCGATTTCGTCTATGCCGCCGTGGCCGAAGAATGGGGCTTGGTGGGCTGTGCCCTCCTGCTGGGGCTCTACTGGCTCTGGGTGATGCGGGCGGCACGAACCGGCGCCGCGGCCGAAAACCCAACGCTCCGACTTTTGGGGGCGGGCATTGCGTCCGTGCTCGGCGTGCAAATCCTTCTGAACGTCGGCGGCGTGACCAAAGCGCTGCCGATGACGGGCATCACCCTGCCCTTCCTCTCCCAAGGCGGCTTTTCCCTGCTCACCGTGCTCCTGCTCTGCGGGCTCGTGGCCGCCCTTTCCAAGCCCAACGCAAGCAAACGGCGCTGACGGCACCCCACCGCCTTCGCCAACAGGCCCAAGCCGACGCCCCACACCTCACCTCGCCCCCCTCCATCCTTCAGTGTCCAGTAAATGACGAACACCTTCCCTCCCCTCTCGCCCCTTCGGTGTCTTTTCTATTTGACGAATAGCGCACCCTGCGTCTCTCCCCGTTTTCTCACAGTGACGCCATAGCGTGAGGTCGCTTTCCATTGCGCCAAGGGAAGGGGCTGGACAAGGTGGGGTATCTTCGCGTACACTGTCTCTGTCGTTAGCCAATACCGAAAGGAATCATGACATGAAGACAAAGACCCTTTTCGCCGCCATGCTTGCCGCCGGGTGCTGTCTGGCCCAGGAGACCGTTCCCGCCGCCAAACTGATGCCCGCGCCCACCGCGAAGGCCGCCGCCGAAGCGCCCGCGGAGAAGGCCGCCATCGCCACCAAAGGCGCCGTGCTTGGACAGTGGACGATGGATGCCGAAGCCGCGCTCGCACTCGCGAAGAAGGAGGGCAAGCCGGTGTTCCTCAACTTCACCGGGAGCGATTGGTGCGGTTGGTGCAAGCTGATGGAGAACAAAGTGTTCTCCAAGCCCGCTTGGCAGGCCTACACCAAGGAGAACCTCGTGCTCGTGTGGGTCGATTTCCCGCGCAACAAGCAATTGGTTCCCGAAGAGATCGTCCCCAAAAACAAGGAGTTGGCCAAGCAGTATGGCATCCAAGGTTATCCCACCTACGTGCTGCTCTCGTCCGAGGGCAAGGAGATTGGCCGCCTGGGTGCGGATCGCGACGCGACCCCCGAAAGCTTCATCGAGGACGTGGAAGGCGTGCTGGTGCTCCAGCGCATGGATAAGTTGCTCGCCGCCGAGGATCTCGCCGTCTACAACTCCCTGATGACCCAAAAGAAGGAACTCGAGGAGAAGATTGAGGCATGGCAGACGAAGTTGCGCAAGGAAGGTGAGGCTTTCCAGACCACCTTCACCAGCCTAGAGAACCGCTTGGAAGTGTACAAGAAAAAGGCGATCGAGGCTTCCAAGAAGTAAGCCTCGGCTCTTCCCAATGACCACAAGGCCCGTCGGCATCGACGGGCCTTGATTCTTTTCATCGAATGAGATGGACGTCGCGTTGCGGGAAGGGGATGGTGAGCCCGGCGGCCTCAATGGCCAGTTTCACGCGGCGGTTCAAATCGAAGGTCGTCGGCCAATAATCCTCGACGCTTGTCCACCCGCGCAGGGTCAGCGTCACCGCGCTGTCGCCCAATGCCGTCACCGCCACCGAGGGCTCCGGATCGGGCAAGAGGCGCGGTTCCTCGGCGGCAACGGCCCGCAAGACCTCCAGGCCTTGGTCGATGCTGTCGCCATAGGCGATGCCGACGGAAACGGCCAGCCGCCGCCGTCCATTGCGGGTGTAATTCACCACGTCCGACGACCAAATGGTGCCGTTGGGGATGGAAACGTACAGGCCATCCGCCGCCCGCAGAATGGTGGTGAAGAGACCCACCGTCTCCACCGTGCCGGAACGCGGGCCGCAGTCCACCACGTCCCCCGCCCGGAAAGGGCGCAACAGCAACAGCATAATTCCGGCGGCAATGTTGCTCAGCGTCTCCCGGAGCGCCAACCCAACCGTGAGTCCGGCCGCGCCGATGAGCGCCACCAGCCCATTGGCATTCACGCCGCAGATATCCAGCACCGCCACGCCACCGAGCGCCCAAATGCCAATCGACGTCACGGTGCGCAACACCGGCACAAGCGTGGGGTCAAGCCGACGCCGCGCCGCCCTCCCCAGCAACCATCGCACCACGAGCGTCGCACCCTTGCAAACCGCCAACGCCAACACACTCAGCGCAATCCGCGTGGACCATACGGTCACCGTGTGCCCATACGTCGCCCAAAACGCGCTCAAAGCCGAAGTCATCTCCAGTGCTCCTTCCTCAAAAGAGCGCCCAGTGTAGCGAGCCATGCCGTTCCCCGTCAAGCCGCGCGTCGCAGGGGGCAATCCGCAGACGCCAAGTTTGGTATACTCCGGTCTTTCAGGAGATTTTTATGGCAGGATTCGACATCGACCGCGTGGCGTATCTCGCACGCTTGGCGCTGACCGACGAAGAGCGCAAGGCCTTCGGCGCGCAGCTGGAGACCATCGTCGCCTATGTGGACCGCATTGCAGGATTGGACGTGGAGGGACTCCCGGCCACGGTGCATGGGCACGACGTGAACAACATCTTCCGCGAGGACGTCCCGACCGAGGGCCTGCCGACCGAGGTGGCGTTGGCAAACGCCCCCGCCCGCGTGGGCGACGAAATCCGAATGCCGCGCGTGGTGGAGTGAGGGCCGCATGATGGAACTGAACAAACTGACGATTGCCGAGGCCCTGGCCGGATTGCGGTCGGGCGCCTTCACCTCCGTGGAGCTGACGCAAGCCCTGCTGAAGACGATGGAAGCCTCGCAGAAGGACATCCACGCCTACGTGACCATCGATGCCGAGGGCGCGCTGGCCCAAGCCGCCGAAGCCGACCGCCGCCGCGCGGCGGGCGAAGATGCGCCCCTGTTGGGTGTGCCCATCGCCGTGAAGGACAACATGAACGTGAAGGGCCAGCCCTGCACCGCCTCCTCGCGCATCCTGGAAGGCTACGTCGCCCCTTACGACGCCACCGTCATCGCCAAACTGCGGGCCGCGGGCGCCGTCTTCCTCGGCCGCACCAACATGGACGAATTCGCGCTGGGCTCCACCACGCAGACCTCCGGCTTCGGGCCGACGGAAAACCCGGTGGCGCGCGGTTGCGTGCCCGGCGGCTCCTCGGGCGGCAGCGCGGCGGCCGTCGGCGGCGACTTGGCCATCGCCGCGCTGGGCACGGACACCGGCGGCTCCATCCGCCAGCCGGCCTCGCATTGCGGCATCGTGGGCGTGAAGCCCACCTATGGCCGCGTCTCCCGCTACGGCGTGGTGGCCTGCGCCTCCTCGCTCGACCAAGTGGGCCCCATGACCAAGACCGTCGAGGACGCCGCCCTCCTCATGAACGTCCTCGCCGGGCCCGACCCCATGGACGCCACCAGCTTGGATGAGCCGGTGCCCGATTACACGCAGGCATGGGCCGGCGCCGATCCGGAGCGTCCCCTCGCCGGCATGACGCTCGGCATCCCGAAGGAATACTACGGGGAAGGTCTCGACCCTGAGGTCCGCGCGTTGGCCGAAGACGCGAAGGCTCGGGCCATCGCCCTCGGCGCCACGCTGAAGGAAGTCTCGCTCCCGCACGCGTCCTACGGCATCCCCACCTACTACATCTGCATGACCGCCGAGATCTCCGCCAACCTCGCGCGCTTCGACGGCGTGCGTTACGGTCTGCGCGTGCCGTGCGACGACGTGGTCGAGCAATACCGCCGCACCCGTGCCGAGGGCTTCGGCGCCGAGGTGAAGCGCCGCGTGCTGCTGGGCACCTTCGTGCTTTCCAGCGGGTATTACGACGCCTACTACGGCCGCGCCCAAAAGGTGCGCACCCTCATCCGCCGCGATTTCGAGGCCGCCTTCGCCGAGTGCGACGCGCTCCTCGCGCCCGTCACGCCCGAACCGGCCTGGCCGCTCGGCGCCTACCAGGATGACCCCATCCGCAACTACCTCTCCGACGTGCTGACCGTGGGGGTCAATCTCGCCGGGTGCTGCGCGCTGGCCCTGCCCGCCGGCCAGACCAAGGCCGGCAAGCCCGTGGGCGTGCAGCTCATCGGCCCCAACTTCGGGGAAATGGCCCTCTTCCGCGTGGCCAAGGCGCTGGAACTGAAGAAGTAAGGAGCACGGAGATGGATTACGAAGTCGTCATCGGGCTTGAAACCCACGTGCAGTTGAAGACCCGCACCAAGATGTTCTGCGGGTGCGGCACCTCCTTCGGCGCAAGCCCCAATTCCCACGTCTGCCCCGTCTGCCTCGGCTACCCCGGCGCCCTGCCCAGCATGAACCGCGAAGCCATCCGCTACACCGTGATGGCCGGCCTCATGCTCGGCTGCAAGATCGCCGATTACGCCAAGTTCGACCGCAAGAACTACTTTTATCCCGATTCCTCCAAGGATTACCAGATCACCCAGCTCGACCATCCCCTCTGCCTCGGCGGCGGCGTGGACATCACGGGCGAGGACGGCGCACGCAAGACCGTCCGCATCCACCACATCCACCTGGAGGAAGACGTCGGCAAACTGACCCACCGCGCCGGGTGTTCGGGCGTGGACTTCAACCGCGCCGGGGTGCCGCTCATGGAGATTGTCTCCCAGCCCGACCTCCGCTCGGCCGATGAAGCCATCGCCTACCTCACCGCCCTGCGCGAGATGATGATCTACGCCGGCGTCTCCGAGTGCAACCTCGAAGAGGGCAACATGCGCTCCGACGTCAACGTCTCCCTCCGCCCCCGCGGACAGACCGCCTACGGCACGAAGGTGGAAATCAAGAACATGAACACCTTCAGCGGCATCCACGCCGCCCTGCTCTTCGAGATCGAGCGCCAACGCGCCGCCTTGGAAGCCGGCCAAACCCTCCGTCAGGAAACCCGCCGCTGGGACCCCGACGCCGGCGAAACCTTCCCCATGCGCTCCAAGGAAAACGCCGACGATTACCGTTACTTCCCCGAGCCCGACCTCATGCCCATCGCCCTCTCCCCCGAGCAGGTCGCCGAATGGGCCAAGGCCCTCCCCGAGGCCCCCGCCGCCCGCCGCGAACGCATGATGGCCGACTATGGCATCCCGGAATACGACGCCGGCGTGCTCTCCGCCGACCGCGCCCTGGCCGACTTCTTCGAGGCCGCCGCCAAACGTTGCGGCAATGGCAAACTCGCCTCCAACTGGGTCATGGCCGAAGTCCTCGCCCTCACCGCCAAAACCGGCAAGGCGCTCGCCGACGCCGCCCTCACCCCTGAGGCCCTCGGCGACCTCCTACGCCTGCTGGAGGCCAAAACCATCAACGGCCCCACCGCCAAGGCCCTCCTTCCCGAACTCTTCGAGAAGGGCGGAGACCCCGAAGCCATCGTCCGCGAACGCGGGCTCGGGCAAGTCTCCGACACCGCCGCGCTGGAGGCCTTCGTCGATGCCGCCCTGGAAGCCAATCCCAAGGTCGTCGCCGACTTCCGCGCCGGCAAGCAGGCCGCCCTCGGCTTCCTTGTCGGGCAGGTGATGAAGCAATCCAAAGGCAAGGCCAGCCCCCAAATGGTGCAGCGGCTCTTGCGCACGAAATTGGGCGTGTGACCGCGCCTCTTCCCGAAGACGGGGGCCCCGCGGCCCCCGTCTTTCCGGCATAAGGGAGGCCTCCCGTCGCACCGACAAACGCGCCGAAGGCGATTGTGCTATGCTTGGTTGCGTCAGAGGGAGGCTATGGCAATGGGAACGGAAACCAACAGCGTCTATCTCAGCTCCTTTTTCTCGGCGGCGGACGTCGTCATCGAGCACGGGGTGCCGTCGGGGTTCAACTTGGTTCACGCACTGGTGGGGCGCCTGGCGGCGAACCATCTGCCGGGCGTGGACCCCTCGCCCATCGTGAATGCCGTGTTGCAGCGCGAACGGGCCTCGCACACCGTGGTGGGCGAAGGCGTCGCCCTGCCGCACGCCCGCATTGAAGGGCTGACCCGCCCCTACCTCGCGCTGGGCATCTATCCCGCGGGCATCCCCTCCCCGGAAGAGGGCGGCGCCCCGGTGCGGCTGGTCTTCCTGTTGCTCGTCCCCGAAAGCCAGCCCGCGCGTTACCTCCAAATCCTGAGGGCCTTGGCCAATCTCCTGCGCGAGCCGGGCATGACCGACCGTCTGGCGGCGGTCACCTCCGGCGAAGAGGTCATGCAGCTGCTCCGGCGCAGTGAGCGCCGCCTGCCGGATTACCTCTGCGCGGACGACGTGATGGACCCTGTCACCCTCAGCCTTCGCTCCGCCGAGCCCCTCTCCGCCGCGCTCGACCTCTTCATGACCCAGCAGGTCACGGAGTTGCCCATCGTGGACGAGGCGGGGCGCCTTGTGGGCACGGTCGATTCCCGCGCACTGCTGGGGTGCTTCATCCCCACCGGCTTTCGGCGCCTTTTCCCGACGCTCCAGCACACCCCCGCGCCCACCATGGGCGTTTTGGCCGAACGCCTGCGCGAAGCCTCCCGCACGCGCGTGACCGAAGACATGAACACCGATGTCTGCACCTGCCAGCCCGAGACCCCGGCCAAAGAAATCGCCGCCGATCTCGCCGAACGCAACGCCACGCACTGTTACGTGCTCGATGGCGACCATCGTTTGGTCGGCATCATCACCCTCTCCGGCTTCTTCCGCCGTCTCCTCAAAGATTGACCCATGGGCGCGCTCTCCCCTCGGGCCCCCGTGGCCGAACTGCTCCGCGGCTGGCGCACCTCATGGCGCTGGATCAAGTTTTGGGTGCCCGCCGAGCGCGAAACGTGGCGGACGGGCCGCATGGTCCTCATCTGTGCGCTGGTGGGCGTGCTCGTGGGGCTGATGTCCGTTTGGTTCTTCACGACGATCGACTTCGTGTGCGCCTACACCCTTGAGATGCTCGGCCATGCCGAGATTCCCTTGCCCGATGGCGAGCTCCCCGTGGCGCACCCGCCCGAGGTTCACTACACGTTGCTCAACCGCCTTTGGCCCGGCGGCGCCCTGGGCGAGGTCTTCGCCGGGCTTGTGCGCTTCCTCCTGCCCGGCGTGGGCGCGCTCTTGGCCTGTTTGGTGGCGCGGCGCTTCGCCCCCTCGGCCAGCGGGCACGGCACCGACACCGTCATCGCCGCCTACCACCACTCCGCCACCCGCCTTCCCCTCGGCGTGGCCCCGGTGAAGGTGATCGCCTCCTCCCTCGTCATCGGCACGGGCGGCAGCGCGGGAGCCGAAGGCCCCATCACGCAAATCGGCGCGGTGATGGGCTCCGCCGTGGCCCGCGTGCTCCGCCTCTCCCGCCACGAAGCGCGCCTTCTGCTGGCCGCCGGCATGGCCGCCGGCATCGGCGCCATCTTCCGCGCGCCCATGGCCGGGGCGCTCTTCGCCGCCGAAATCCTCTACCGTGGGTTCGACCTCGAGGGCGACGTGCTCATCCCCTCCATGGTCGCCTCCACCATTTCCTACATGACCTACGCCTGCGTGTTCGGCTGGGACCCCGTCTTCTACACCCCGCAGGAGTTCTTCAACTCCCCCGTCAAGTTCCTCTGCTACGCCGCCCTCGCCTTCCTCATCGCCGCCGCCGTCCGCTTCAACATCCTCTTCTTCCGGCAAGCCGAGATCGTCTTCCACCGCCTCACCCTCCCCTACTGGGCCAAGCCGATGATCGGCGGCCTGCTCGTGGGGTTGATCGGCCTCTTCGTCCCGGAAATCCTCTCCACCGGCTACGGTTGCATCCAAGAGACCCTGCGCGGCAACGACGAAGTGCTCCGCACCTTCGGCGGCGGGCTCGTGGGCTTCCTCTTCCTGCTGGGCGTCCTGAAATCCATCGCCACCTCCTTCACCGTCGGCTCCGGCGGCGCGGGCGGCATGCTCGGCCCCGCCCTCTTCTGCGGCGCGATGTACGGCGCCTGCGTGGGGGCCTTCTTCCACTGGTGCCTCCCCGGCCTCAACGTTTCCATCGCCAACTGTGCCATGCTCGGCATGGCCGGCTACCTCACGGCCGCCGTCCGCACGCCGCTGGCCGCCATTCTCATGGTGGGGGAATTCACCGGCAACCACAATCTCCTGTTGCCCTCCATGTGGGTGTGCGGGCTCTCCTTCCTGCTCACCCCCGGCTGGACGCTCTATAAGAGCCAAGTGCGCGACCGCGACTCCTCCCCCGCCCACCGCCTCCGCCATGGCTCCCTCCGCCACGACGTCGCCGTGCGCCTCCGCCGCACCCCCAGCAAAAAACGCACCCGCCGCGGATAACCCTCTTATGAACGATGATGCCCTTCCTTCCGAGTTGTGCGACGAAATCCGCCGCCGTGTCTTTGCCCCAGGATTCATCCGCCTCACGCAGTCGCTGACGCGCGAGGGGCGCCCCTTCCGCATTTCCCTGCGGCCCGTACGCCTCAAAGGGGAGGCGTTCTTTCAGGCGGAGATGACCGACGATGGCCGCACCCAAGTGCGCAATCTCTCCGAAGGCCCCGCCCGCAAGGGATTGGAGCAGATCCTCTCCCAAGCCGGCAAGCGCGATCTCCACCTCGTGACGGCCGAGGGGGATCTCCATGTCCGCGTCACCAAAAAGGGCCGTCCGCTCGTCTCCCGCGGCAAGGCCAAAGCGCCCGTCGAGGGCGCCGCCGTGCCCGAGGCGCCCACCCATGACCGCGTGAAGCGTCAGCCGCTCACCGATTTCGACGCCACGCTGCTCCTGCGCGTGCTCGGGCTGGCCGACGATCGGGGCGCCATAAAGCCCTCCATGCGCGGCAAATACGACCAAGTGAACGCCCTTTTGCGCGCCGTGGAGCCGCTGTTGCCCGACGCGCCGCCCGCGACCTTCACGGTGGTGGATTGCGGGTGCGGCAAGGCCTACCTCACCCTCGCGCTCCAGCGCTTCCTCGTCTGCGCCAAAGGCTGGCCCTCCGTGCGCGTGATCGGCATCGACCGCAACGCGGAGGTGGTCGCCTCCGCACGTGCGATGGCCAACGCCCTCGGGCTCGGCCCGGAAGAGGCGGACTTCCGCGCCTGCGCCATCGCCGACGCCGACCTCCCCAAGGCCCCCGACCTCGTGATGAGCCTGCACGCCTGCGACACCGCCACCGACGACGCCCTCATCGCCGCCGTCCGCACCGAGGCCTCCCGCATCCTTTGCGTGCCCTGCTGCCAACATGAGCTCCACCATGCGCTCGTGGGCGGCGGCCCCATGCGTGCGGCGCTCCGCCACGGCATCCTGCGCGAACGCTTGGCCGACCTCCTCACCGACACCTTCCGCGCACAGGTGCTCCGCATCTGCGGCTACCGCGCCCGCGTGATGGAATTCGTCTCCCCCGAGGCCACCGGGCGCAACCTGCTCATCCGCGCCGAACGCGGCCTGCGCCCCGGCCTCGGCGAAGCGCTCGCCGAATATCGCGGTCTGTGCGACTTCTGGGGCGTGGAGCCCTACATCGGCAAAGCGCTGGTTCCCGCGTCCGAAGCCTAACGCGCCCCCTCCTGCCCCCAAACGGGATGCAGTGCATCCCGACCCCAGAGGCTCCGTATCTCACCCCGGGATACGGAGCCTCTCGCATTTCGCCCCTGTGAGAAACAAAAAAGCCCGGTGCGGAAGCACCGGGCAAAGGAATCCGCCGCGCCGACCTCACGCGACCTTTCGGCGCAATGCCAGCCCCGCCACGCCCACGGCAAGCAACGCCAACACGGTGGGTCCCGGGAGCGATGTGAAATCCTCTGCCGTGGCGTTCCTAAGTGGGCCGCAACGGTTTTCCCGCGTCCCCATCCGCCAAAATAACACATTGACGATGGGGGGGGTTATGTTATTGTGAGGGCAGTCGCGAGGGGAGTCCGCCGTTGGGCGGGGAGCTTTCCCGCAACGGATTCACCGCAGGGCGACCTGCTTCTTGGAAAGAATGAGGGACGTATGAAAAAGCTGTTCGCATGTGCCATCGCGGCGCTCGTTGTCGGTGCCGCCGGCGCCATCAACACCACTTGGGAATCGCCTGGTTCCGGCTCAACCACGATTGCCCTGCCCGGCGGATGGGCGAACCACCCAACGCTCGTGGTCTCCATCACATATACCATCGCGAACGACTTCAACCAAGGCACCACGGGAGGCGGCAGTGACATCTTCCGCCTTGGTTGGAACGGCAACACGAGCACGGACGTATCCAACCCGCAAATGCTGGCGTTGCGCAAGCCTGGCAATGGCGACCCGGGCGTGAACGTTTCGTTCAACGGCGGCCAATTTGCGAACACGGCGGTGGAGGGATTGTTCTCCGTGGGAGACCACACGCTGACGCTGACGTTTGAGAATTGGTCGGATTCCAACCGTAGCTTGACAGCGAAGCTGGACGACGGCAGTGAGATTAACATTGCCATGCCGGAGAATAATGTGACCTTTAGCTCCAACGGCTCGTTGGTGCTATGGGATTCGGGGCGCGCAGGTAACCTAGAGGTGACCGTCACGCCCGAGCCGACGGCGTTGGCATTGCTGGCGCTGGGTGTGGCTGGAGTGGCGTTGCGCCGGCGAGTGGCGTAAGCGGGTTTTCCGCTTCCGGTCGGAGGGTTCTTCGTGATACCACGGAGAACCCTTTGGTTTAGTGTGTGACGCGATGCATCTTACCGGAGGGGAAACGATCTTGACGCAGGGCTTTTTGTGGGGATTGGGCGCGAGCGAACGACCGTGACGAAACGGCAACGCAGACCCCGTCAGTCCGTGAGGGCCTCAAGGGCGGTGGCGGCTTCTTCCCACTCAAGGGACAGTTTGCCAAGGTCGAATTGAAGGGCGCGGAGACGCTTCCCGGCATCGGCGAGGCCCTGGGCGTCCAAGGAACCATCGCCAAGGCGGGCCGTGAGCTCGGCTTGCTCGGCCTCCAATTGGGCGATGGCGGCCTCGGCTTCGGCGACTTTGCGCTTGAGGCGTTTGACCTCGGGGGCCTTGGCGGCGCGTTCTTGGGCGCGTTGGCGGCGGAGATCCTTGGAGGAGACCTTGGGGGCCTCGACGGGGCGCGGGGCCTCCTCAACGGGGGCCTCGCCGGCAATCTTCTCAAGATAATAATCATAGCCGCCGGGGAATCGGCGGATGCCGCGGCGGGAGACTTCGAGGATGTTTTGGGCGGTGCCGCGGACGAACTCGACGTCGTGGGAGACGAGGACGACGGTGCCATCGTAGTCACGGACGGCCTGCTGGAGACGCTCGCGGCCCTCGAGGTCGAGGTGGGTGGTGGGTTCGTCGAGCAACAGGAAGTTGGGCGGATTGAGGAAGAGGCGCAGGAAGGCCAAACGGATCTTCTCACCGCCGGAGAGCACCTTCACGCACTTGGCACAGTCGCCCGCATCAAAGCCAAAGCCGCCCAAGCGGTTGCGCAGTTCCTTTTCGGGCAGTGCGCCGGCGGCGGCCTTGGCCACGGCAAAGACCGTTTCATCGGGGTTCATGGTCTCCGCAAAATCCTGGCTCTGATAGCCGGGGGCCACATGGTAGCCGAAGACGGCCTTGCCCTCGGTGGGGGCGCGGACGCCGGCCAGCACGCGCAGAAGCGTGGTTTTGCCCATGCCGTTGTAGCCCACGATGGCAATCTTGTCGCCGTTCATCACGCGCAGGTCGAGCCCGGAGAAGACGGGGTGATCGCTTCCCGGATAGGCATAGGCCGCGCCCTCCAGCCGCACGATCTCGGCCCCCGCGTGGGGGGCCTTGGGCAGGCGGAGGTAGCCCGCGGAACGGGAACGCGCGGGGAGGCGGATCTCCTCCATCTTTTCCAGCTGGCGTTCGCGGCTCTGCGCTTGGGAGGCCTTGGTGGCCTGTGCGCGGAAGCGTTCCACGAAGCGCTCCAACTGCTCGCGTTTGCGATCCTGGTTGGCCTTGGCTTGGAGAAGCTGGCGGTAGCGGGTCTCGCGCTCGGTGAGATAGTAATCCAAGGGGCCGTTGTAGCGGGTCACGGTGCCGCCATCCACCTCCACGGTGATGCGCGTGATGGCCCGCAACAGATAGCGGTCGTGCGAGATGAGCACCAACGTGCCCTCAAAGCCGCGCAGGAAACGCTGGAGCCACTCCACCGCGGGGAGGTCGAGATAGTTGGAAGGCTCGTCGAGCAGGAGCAATTCGGGCTTGGAGGCCAGCACGCGCGAGAGCTCCGCACGCATTCGCCATCCGCCGGAGAAGGTGGCGAAGGGGCGACCAAAATCCTCCGTGGCGTAGCCAAGGCCGCCGAGCGACTCCTTCACGCGGGCTTCCAGCGACCATCCCCCCATCTGCTCGAAGCGCGTGTGCGCCTCGCCCAATTCGCGCAACATCCGCGCCTTCGCCGTGGGGTCCTTTTCGACCGCCAAGGCTTCCTCCAACCGCGCGATGTCACGCTCGGTGCGCTCGAACCCGGGGATGCCCTCCAGGCAATACTGCAACAACGTCTGCTCCGGGGAATCCGGCTCCAAGTGCTGACGCACGAACCCAATGCGCGGGGCGCCCTCGTGAAGGACGTCGCCCACATCGGGCGTCAAATCCCCGAGGATCAGCCGAAAGAGCGTGGATTTCCCCGAGCCGTTCGGCCCGACGATTCCCACGCGTTCGCCCGCATTGATCTTGAAAGAGGCGTGCTCAAAGAGTGCCTTGGGCCCATACCGTACGCTGACATCGCGAAACTCAATCATTCCGTGATTATAACAAACCCTTCCGCGAAGGGCCCCGCTCAGCGTTCGGCGCGGAGGCGAAAGAAGGCGGAGGGCTCGGAGAGCGAAAAGGTGAGGACGCGCACGCCGGGTTCGGATGCGTCTGTCGCAATCAACGGAAGCGGCGCCTTTGCGGTGTTCCCCGCGACATCGCAGGGCCAAACGGAGACTTCGGTGCCTTCAGCATAGTCCGCCGGGGCGCCGGCCTTCCCAGAGACGGAGGCCTCGACCGTGAGCGTATGCGCACCGGTTTCGTCCGGGACGGAGAGATCAAGCGCGGTGACGGCAAATGTCCACTCCGCAGAGATCGCTTGGACACCGTCCACAGGGTCACCTTGGAACTCGGGAGCAATGCCCGAGAAGAGATGCAGGGCCTCCGCGGCGGCTTCGGAAACAACGCGGAGCGTATGCACGCCGGTCGAGGGCACAAAAGGCAATGTCCCCATAAGAGCCGTAGCGAGATCATCCGCGAGGGGTTCTTCCCCTGCGTCTCCCATCAGTGTGAGGGTGATCCGGCGGATTGCCTCGGGCAAAACCGTCTCTCGAATCCAAAGCGTGTCAGCCGTCCACGGGAAGTTGCCACCAAGGAGCGTGAGGGAGCCTGCGGCGGCGAGACTGGGGGCCGAGGCTTTCGCAGAGCCATTGCGGTTGGCAATCCACGGCTGAGCCCGGAAGGGATCGGCAGAGGATGACGTGATGGAGGCCCCGGCGCACCACGTGACACCGAGGGCTTTGAGGAAGTCGGCAGGCAATTTGTTCAGGTTGCCAATGGCGCCTCCCGCGGCATTTAGGCTTCCGTCACGGGCTTCCAATCGGGCCGTTGGGCGCAGGATGACCGAGCAATCGGAGAAGGTGATGGCGGGGGCGTTGTCCCAGTTGAATTGCCCCACCAAGCCGCCAACGTCGGCATTGGCCGTCATCGTCACGGCATTCCCTAGGGAGTCGACGGCACGAGAGGTCACCGTACCGGCGAGATCAAGCGAGACCTCTCGCACGGTGATGGCCCCGTTTTCGGTGTAGAACTGTCCCGTAAGGGCTCCCACCTCGTGTTGTCCCCGCAATTCCGCGCCTTCGCGGAGGATCAGGCGGACTCGTTCCACGGTGGCCCCGGCATTGAGGTAGGCCGAGAGGAGCCCCGCGCAGGCCCCTTGCCCCCCGCGCGTGGTGAGCCTAACCTCATTCCCTCGGCCTGTCCCGGCGTCCTGCTTCCGATCTCGCCGGGAGATGATGCGCCCGGAGCAATCCACCGTAAGGTCACGGACGGTTCCGGAGAGATGGATGAAGAGGGCGGCTTCGTCGTATGAAACGATCCACGTATCCCTGGGCAATGTGAGTGTGTGTCCCTCTCCCTCCAGCACGCCGGAGAAGGCCGGGACCGGGCGCGGGTCATGCGAGAACACGATGTCGGCCCCAAGGCGCGCCATTTTCACGTCGGCGGCGTGATCGGCAAACCAAAACCAATCCTCCTCGGTGCGAAGCGTCACAGTGCCATCGGCAGCCGTCTCGGGGGTGGGCCAATCCCACGCGGTGCGAGGCCAAATGACCTGAGCTTGTGCGCGCCCAAGCGATTGGCTGTGTGTCCACTCGGTGTCGGAGTAATAGCCCCAACTCATGACGCCGCCCAAATCCCATTCCAAACAGGCCCGCACCTTCCCGCGATAGGTCGTGGGGCCCGTGAAGGTTTGGAGCACCTCTCGGAAGGGGCAAGCATCGCAATCGTCACCGGTGTACCCGGGCTGACCCACCACCGTGGCCCACCCCGGCTGACTCCACGTATTGGTGTCGTTGCCATAAATCGCCTGGCCCATCACCAGCCTCCGGGCGGGGACTGCGCGGGTGTCGCGAAGCGTCTCGACACTTTCACGTTGGAGACGGAAGGGTGCATTCAGGGAGGTGCCGTCATAGGCCATCACGTTGATGTAGTCAAAAAGTGCGAGCGTTCCCTTCGGTTGCGACCGATAATATGCCGCTATCGCCGCCGAAAGTTCCCACCCATGGGCAAAAAAGGCATCCTTGAGCGCCCCCATCGTCTTGGCGTAATTCTGGAATTGCTCCGGCGTTGCGCAATACTCCCAGTCCACGTCCAGCCCATCGGCCCCCAGCGTCTCCAAAGCGGAAACCACCGAAGCCACAAACGCGGTGCGATGCGCATCACTCATCGCTTGCCGAAGCGCCTCGCTTTTCTCGGGGCTTCCATTGGTCACGACCTTCAGATGCAATGCGGGATGATGCGCCGCCCGCAACTCTTTGAGTCGCCGAAAGGTCGCCGCGTAGCCCTCCGAAACGTTGAGTACATAGGCCCCATCCTTCTCCACCACTTCACAAGGCGCCGACCCATTGCCGATCACCAGCACTTCCGTGAGCGTGGCAAGGCGCGATGGCTCCTTCTCCCAAAACGCAAGGAGATCTGCCTTGGTATACGCGCCAATCCGATGCCGGAAGGGATAGATCCGGTGGACACCACCCGCTGCGGGATCCGCAAACACCTCTCGCGCGTAAACCGTTTCCCCCACCCGAACATCCCCCGCGAGTTCCACCGAGAGGGAGGCCTCCGGCGAAATGCCCACCTTCGGGTTCACCACCACCCAAAGCGAATCCCCCGCCTGCAACGTTGCATCGATCCCGTTATCGAACGTCAGCGTGAAATCCGTCGCCTCGGCCGGCCCATTCTGCCAGCGCAAACTCTCCGAAGCCGTCTGTCGCGGCTCACCGAAATGCGGCAAGGCATAGCTGAAAGACTGGCCGATCGAACACTCATTTGCCGCCGCTGTCGCCGTCGCCGGTTGCCGGAAAAGACGGAAACTCGTGAAGTCATCCGCCGTGCAATGCTCCAACCGAAACCTCACCGGAAGGCTCACCGAATGCTTCCCTGCCGAAGGCACCAACCCTCGAAACCCCAACACCGCCTCTTCCCCGGCTCCGCGCGTCAGCCAAGGATGCGCACGCACCATCTGCGCCGTCTCCGCCCAAAGCGGGCCCACCACCAGCGCCACCACGAGGCCAAGCATCTGTTTGTACATACGTTGCTCCTCTCCAAAAATCCCAAAATCCCAAACGTTAGCGGTAATTCTAGCACACCGTTCTCTTGCAATGGGGGCCCAATCAAGCAAAAAGGGGCGGACACACGTCCGCCCCTAAACTCAGCGCCACGGCGCCAGTTCTCACGCTACATGGCGGCGAAGTGCCAAGCCAGCCACGCCCAAGGCCAAAAGCGCTAGCGCCGTCGGCTCGGGAAGAGCTGCAATCTGCGCTGGGGTCATATACGTGTCCGACAAAAATAACCGAATGTCATCTGTACTCTTGAACAAATTATTGTCAAGGCTGCCCTCCTGCATGTTTTGTCCTATGACGTATTTATACATCCAGAATTCGCCAAGTCCCGTTGTAGGTTCTGTCAGGGAGAAGAAGACGGTTCCGTTCACCGAAACCTCCAACTTCGAGAAGTTCGCCCCATCACGCTTCATCGAAATCCCAATTACCGCTTGCCCCTCCTCCACTACAGGATTATTAGAGGTTGCGGCACCCGTCGAGACCCCCTCAAACGAAGCGTGCCATTTACCCGCCCACGTCGAAACGCGAACGTACTTGGTGTCATCTCCAAACGAGATCACCGTCCCGTTCCCAGGGGAAGTTGAGTTTCCTCCCCCGACCGTTGCGGCTTCCGTCATGTTCGCGATGATCGCAATCGTTCCTTCTCTTCCGGCCGTTATTCTGAAATCACTGGGCACTTCCGTTTTCTCGCGATACGCGGCCGTAGACCACGACGTCGTTACGGCCTGCATTGAACACCCAATGGCTGTTGCAATCACAATTGTCAGTAGGTTTCTCATGTCATTCCCTTTCATCTCCTCAGGTTCAGCTGGTGCGCGGACACCCCGCCATTGCTCACCTGTGATGCACATAGTACCACCCCCCCCCCATTTGCGCAAGCAAAAAAAATAGCCCCCTTTCCCACAGACGTCCCCACGCTTGAACATGCCAAGGGCCGGACACATCGACAGGCGGGGACGTGGTATACTTTGGGTGTTATGGATGCACCGACGATTTTCTTTGATTTGGACGGAACGCTGATCGACTCGCGAGGGGACATCGCCAACAGCGTCAATCTCACACGCGCGGATTATGGATTGCCGCCCCTTCCCTTGACGGAGGTCACCAAAATGGTGGGCAATGGGGCGCGTCAGCTGATGTTGCGGGCGATGCCGGGGTTTGAGGAGCGGATCGACGAGCTGGTGGAAAACAATCGGCGGCAATACGCGGAGCATTTGGTGGTGCACACGTTCGTCTATCCCGGCGTGGCGGAAGGTCTGGCGGAGCTTCGGGCGCTGGGGTGCCGGATGGCGGTGACCTCGAACAAGACCTCCTGCCTCATCCCGCGCATCCTGGAGACGCTGGGGTTGTTGCAGTTCTTCGACGTGACGGTGGGCGGGGGCGATGTGCCCGTGCTGAAGCCGGACCCCGGGCTGTTGCGTTTGGCGGCGGAACGCATGGGCGTGACCGTCCGCCCCACGGATTGGGTGGTGGGCGACCACTACACCGATTTGGAAGTCGGCCGCCGGGCGGGCCTGCACGTGTGCCACTGCGCCTATGGTTTCGGTCAGCCGCGCGGCGAACCCTTCAACGTGGAGGTGAACGATCTGCGCGACTTTGCGGCGTATCTGCGCGCGCACATGTGAGGCGAGGCCGATGGCATTCGCGGGACGTTTCGGCGGTTGGGCGCGTGGGCTCGTGGGGGTGGGTCTCTTGGGGGCGTTGGCGCTCTCGGGGCTTGCGACCCGCCGGGCGCTGCCGCCAACGATGGGAGCGGATTCCCCGATGCTCTCAACGCTCTTGGTGGCGTTGGGCGGGAGCCGAGGCATCATTGCGGAGGTGCTGTGGTGGCGCATCGGCGATCTGCAACGGCAAAACCGCTACGCCGAACTGGTGCCGCTCACCGACCTGTTGGTGACGCTGGAGCCCTCGTCGCCCGACGTTTGGGCCTACAACGCGTGGAACCTCGCCTACAACATCAGCGTGATGCACCAAGACCCGGAGGAACGGTGGCGCTGGGTGCGCCGGGGCATCGACCTGCTGGCGCGCGGTCTGCGCCATGCCCCCACCTCACAAACCCTCCTGCGGCAGATGGGGTGGATCTTCGAAGACAAACTCGGGGGTGACTTGGACACCGCGGCGGCCTATTACCGCGCCCACCTCGGCGAATTGGGCGTGCCGGAGGATGCGGAGGCCTTTGCGCGACACGTGGGGTTCCGGCCCGATTGGTCCCTGCCGCGCACGCACGCGCTCTATTGGTACGTCCGCTCCGGCCATAGCCTAGACACCCTCCGTGCGCTCACAATGCTCTTGCGGCAGACCGGCGATGCGGCGTTGATTCCCTTCTTTGCGGCGACGGCCCGCGCCGCCCTGCCCGACCTCGCCCCGCGCCAAGTCGAGCAGCAACGGGCCTTCATCCGTTCACTCCTGAAAGCTTTCCCCGGACAACCCGATCTCGAAGCCCTGCTCAAGGAACCTCTGCCATGATCCGAACCATCGGCGAAACGGTCGTCGCCTTCGATTGCGAGTGGATTCCCGATGCCGCCTCCGCGCGGCTCCTCGTGCCCGATGCGGAAGGGTTGGGCGAGACGGCGTTGTTGGATCGCCTTTGGGCGCTCAATGGCGCCACCGAGGCCGAGCCGCGCCCCTTCGTGCGCCTCATGCAGAGCCGCGTCGTCTCCGTGGCCATGCTCATGCGCGTGGCGCCGAAGACGCCCGGCGGCACGCCGGAATTGCGCCTCGTTTGGCTTCCCAAAGACCCCGACGACCCGGCTTGCCGCGCCGAACGGAAGGTCGTGGGCAGTTTCCTCGCCGCCGTGGGCCGCAGCCATCCGCAACTGGTGGGCTTCAACTCCCGCAATTCCGACCTGCGCATCCTCGCCCAGCGCGCCCTGGCCCTCGGCATTCCCGCCAAAGGCTTCCTGAACCGTCCGGCCAAGCCATGGGAGGGCGTGGACTACTTCGCGCGCGACAACGAGGCCTCCATCGACCTGATGGAGCTGATCGCGGGCGGGTTCTCCGGGCGAAACGCCGCCGTGAGCCTCCACGAGGCCGCCACCCTCTGCGGCATTCCCGGGAAATTCGGCACGCACGGCGATGAGGTGCTCGCCCTCTGGCAGGCCGGGCGTTACCGCGACATCGTGCGATACAACTGCTTCGACGCCCTCACCACCTATCTGCTTTGGCTCCGCTTGGCCTGGATCTCCGGCCGCTTCGCCACCGACGAATACGAAAACGAACGCGCTCTCCTGCGCGATTACGTCATGGGCCTGTGCGAGGAGCCCGAAACCGCCTTCCTCGAAGCCTACCTCACCGAGTGGGAGCGCCTCGAAGCCATCCAAGAGAGCCTTGACCGCTGACCCGCCGCATACGGGCGGACGCAGGGCAAAGCGCCTCGTCCTTTCTTGCTGACGGCGGGGACAAATTGGGCTACCCTCGTAATGGGCGTCCGTGCGTCATGCGGCTCCCCATCGGATTGTGCCCACCGTCCATCGAAGGAATCACTATGCGCGCCCTCCTGTTGGCCTCCATCGTCGCCGTTGTTTCCCTTTCCGCCTGGGCCTCCGAACCGCCGGAAGGCTGGCGGCGACTGGGAGGCGCCGGCACCGTTGCCCTTGAGCAAGGCGTCCTCCGCCTCAAGGGCGAAACGCACCTGTTGCACCTCCCCTCCCCCGCAACGCAGGATGGTGAGGTGGAAGTGGCCTTTGAGCCGCTGAACGACGATGGCCAATTCGGCATTCTCTTCCGCGCGACCGAAGATGGGACGTGGCAAGGCCTCTGCAATGCCGAATCGGCCCAACGTCTCTACCACGTCGCCCAGTGGGACTATCGCGCCAACGGCGGAGCGTCCAAGCGGTTATTCACCGACGGCACCGCCCTCCTGCGGCGGCCGAAGGGCGTGGACGTCACGCTCAAACTCCGCTTTGAGGGCCCGGCCCTGACCGTTTGGATGGATGGCAATCCCATCTATTCCGGCGAATTGCCCGACAAAACCCTCCGTTCCGGCCGTGTGGGTCTTCTCACGGGCCCGAAGGCGGACGTGCTGGTGAAAAGCATCACCTTCCGCCCCTTGCCCAACGCGGCGCTCACCGCCCACGCCGCCGCCCAACCCAAAGAAACGGCCCCTCTCCGAATCGCCCGTGACGGTTTGGCGGTGACGCTCTCGTCGCGCTTTCCCGCCATTCTCGGCTATGCGCTGGGCGACGCCACGCTGGAGGGGTGCGGCGAGCCCTCCTTCCGCGTCACCGTGAACGGCACGGACTGGCCGGCCACGGCACGCCTGAAAGAAAAACCCCGCGAGGACGCCGCGACTTACGCCGTGCGCGTGACGATGGGCAAAGGCAAGGAGGCCGCCTTCAACGTCACCTACCGCGTGCTCCCCGGCGCCATCGTGGAGATGCGCCTTTCCGACATCGACGAACGCCGCTCCGGCGTGATTTGGACGCTGAATCTCCCCGATCCGTTCATGCGCGCGCGCAAATCCCAAAAGCCGGGCGCCACCCTCAGCCTTGCCGGACGTTTCGGTGAGCGCCACGTGGGCCTTGCCGGCGGCGCACTCCCGAAGACCTTCACCACCTACGCCGAAATCCCCGTCCTTTCGACGGGCGCCGTGGCGGCCGCCGCCTACAACACCGTCTGCAACAACCGCATGGAGTTCTCCTGCCGCTCCTTCGACCTGCCGAACGGCGACACCGTCACCGACGTTTGGAACACCGATTTCTACTGGCGCGGCCTCGACGGGAAGCCCATCCTCCCGGAAGGCGAAACGCCCACGTGCTGGATCGCCCTGACCCAAGACGCGAACGGGGACGGCGCCGTGGATTGGCAGGATGGCGCCATTGCCCTCCGGCGCGTCACCGACGGCAAGATCCCGGGCTCGGACAAAGTCCGCCGCAGCATGATCCACGTGGGCTACAACTTCGTGAGTGAGGCGCAGCAACCCTTCCTCAAGGTGGCCGACAACTACAAACGCCTGAGCAACCTCATCGACGGGTTTGAGCAAATCGTGCTCCTGAAAGGTTATGCCAACGAAGGCCACGACTCCGGGCACGCCGATTATGCCGACATCAACCGGCGCGCCGGCGGCGCAAAGGACCTCAACCGCCTCACCGAGATCCTCAAGGAAAACGGCCTCGGCACCTTCGGCATCCACATCAACCACGCCGAAGCCTACCCCGAAGCCAAGATGTACGACAGCGAAACCATCTCCACGAAACCGGGCTGGCAATGGATGGACCAATCCCACTACATCCGCACCTACGTGGACATCCTCGGCGGAGGATTGGCCAAGCGCATTGACGACCTCTTCCGCGCCTGCCCCGGCATCGGCTTCGTCTACGTGGACACCTTCCGCAACGACGGCTTCGGCGCCGCCCGCTTGGCGGGGCTGTTGGTCGCCCATGGCGCCATCGTCGCCACCGAAGAGGGCGGCAAGCTCGATCGCTGGTGCGCCTGGTCGCACGGCCCGGCGAACCTTGGCAACCTCCACCGTTTCGTCTGGCACACGCAGAAGGACGTCTATCCCCGCAGCGACCTCTTTTGGGGCGGCTACAGCCGCGCGCAGAGCATGATGTCATGGCAGCACCGCAACGCCATCGGCCCGATGGTCAAGGATTTCTACACCAACCAGCTCCCGCAAAAATACCTCATGCACCACGCCTTGCTCCGTCTCGACCGCGAAGGCGCCGCCCACTTCGAGGGTGGCCTCCGCACCAAAGGCGGAAAACTGTGGAAGGATGGCCGCCTCATGGTCGGCGATGGCGGCTGGCTCATCCCTTGGTATGCCAAAGAGAGCCGCACGCGCCACCCCGACGACGCCGACAAGCTCTACTACTGGGCCTCCGACAACCGCCCCAGGACATGGGCGCTCCCCAACGCCGCCTGGGCGGCCCGCCCCACCGTGAAGCTCTACGAAACCACCCAAACGGGCCGGCGCTTCGTGCGCGACATTGAGGTCCAAAACGGCGCCATCACCCTCGCCGTCAACCCCGAGACCCCCTATGTGCTCTATCCCGAGGCCCCGAAGGAAACGCCCACCCGCTGGAGCGAAGGCAGCCCGATCGAAGACACCGGCTTCAACACCCGCGACTTCTCCGTGTGGAAACCCGCCGGCAAGGCCGACATCGCCTTCCAAGACGATGCCAACGGCGTCTCCCTGCTGACGCTCTCGGGCAAGGAAGCCGGCGAAGTCTCCCAAACCATGCGCGGCCTCACCCCCGGCCAGCGTTATCGCGCGGTGGTTTGGGCCGGGGCGACCGGCGGCAAAACCGCCCGCATCGCCGTCACCACCCCCGATGGCGCCCGCGTCGAGAACGCCATCGCCCAGGTCTCCCGCCCCTCCGACGCCTCCGACACCTACGCCTGCGGCAAACCGCTCACCCGCCTGTGGGTGGATTTCACCCAGCCCGCCGGCCACACCACCGCCCACCTCGCGCTCAAGGCCGATCCCTGCGCCGCCCCCGAAGGCAAGGTCACCTTCATGGAAACGCGCATCGTCGAGACCCGCGACCCCGGCCTTCCCAAGCGCCCCGGAAAGACCTTCGTGGCCTACGAGACCTTCGAGTACGTGGAGCAAGGCGGCACCGGCATCTTCATCCCCGAAGGCGGGAAAGACGGCGGCTACCACCTCTCCGAGACCCACCTCCCCTACACGCAAGACACCATCCCCACCGGCCCCGAAGGGGAGCCCAGTCACTTCTCCCTCAAACTCTTCGGCCACGGACAGGCCCGCGTGCGCACCACCCCCGCCACCGTCCGCCTCCGCCCGGAGACCACCTACACCTTGGAGTTCGACACCCTCGGCCCCGGCAATGTCTCCGTGCTTTCCGACAACACCCCCAACGACGCCCCCTTCAAGGCCGCCTTCAAGGCCGGCCACACCATCCTCTCCTTCACCACGGGAAAGGCCGAAGACTACGTCTTGCGCTTCGATGGCGGAAGGGTGCTCGACAACGTCCAAATCTATCACGCCGCCAACGCTTCGGAGTGACCTCCCCTCCGCCCGTCGCCCGACGCGCGCCACAGAGCATCCGCCCCCAAGAGGCTCCGTATCCCGCCCCGGGATACGGAGCCTCCCGAAAAAGTCCCTTCCCAAGGGTCTCCAAAGGGTTCCCATGGCCAAGCCGGTGTGCTATCCTATCGGGGCTATGAAACCCGAAACGACGAAAGCTTTGTATTTCCCCCGTGTGCGACTGCTGGACCCCACCTCCGGCCGCGACGAGGAAGGCGCACTGTTCGTGGATGCCGAGGGGCGCATCGCCCCGGTGCCTGAGCGGCTCCCGTCGGCCTCGCGGCTCACGATCGTGGATCGGCCGGGGCTGACGATCGTGCCGGGCCTGTGCGACGTCCACGTCCACTTCCGCGATCCCGGCGCCACCGATGCCGAGGATTTGGTTTCCGGCAGCGCGGCGGCGGCCAACGGCGGCTTCACCCGCGTGGTGACCATGCCCAACACCAACCCCGCCACCGACACCCCGGAACTCGTGCGCCGCGCCCGGAGCGCCCAGACGGCCGTCGCCATCTATCCCTCCGCCTGCGCCACCGTTGGGCGCATGGGCAAAACGTGCGCCGCGCTGGAGACCCTCGAACAGGCCGGGGCCGTCGCCTTCTCCGACGATGGCGCCATGGTCTCCGATCCCGCCGTGATGAAGGTGGTGATGCTGCGCGCCAAAAAGTTGGGCCGCCCGGTGATGGACCATGCCGTGCTGCCCGAGCTCAGCCAAGGCGGCGTGGTGCGCGATTGCCCCACCGCCCAAGCCCTCGGCCTGCCCATCTTCCCCCCGGAAGCCGAAGTGGAGGCCGTGCGCGCGGACATCGCCCTGTGCCGTGAGACCGGCTGTGCGCTCCACCTCCAGCACCTCTCCTGCGCGGAAAGCGTGGAGCTGGTGCGTGCCGCCCGCGCCGAAGGGTTGCCCGTCACCGCCGAAGCCACGCCCCACCACCTCGCCCTCGCCGCGGAGGATATCCCCGGCAACGATGGCAACTGGCGCATGAATCCGCCCCTCGGCACCCGCGCCGACGTGGAAGCCCTCCGCCAAGGCGTGCTGG
Source organism: uncultured Lentisphaeraceae bacterium (assembly GCA_949282555.1). Lineage (GTDB taxonomy): Bacteria > Verrucomicrobiota > Kiritimatiellia > RFP12 > DVOR01 > Spyradenecus. The sequence goes on from CASDPK010000002.1 coordinate 103,960, forward strand.
ATGGCACCCTCACCCTCTTCGCCACCGACCACGCCCCCCACACCCGCGCCTCAAAGGCCAAAGGCTTCAAGACAGCCCCCTTCGGGGTGATTGGGCTGGAGACGGCGGTGGGCGTGACGTGGGACACCATGGTGCGCCAGTGCGGCATGGCGCCCTTGGCATGGGCCGCCTGCTGGGTCACCCACCCCAACCGCCTCATCGGCCTGCGCCCGCCCACCTTGGAGATCGGCGCCCCGGCGGAATTCGCGGTGCTGGATCTGGAAGAGACATGGACGGTGGACCCCGACCGCCTCGCCAGCAAATCCGCCGACACGCCATGGGCCGGGAAGACCCTGCGCGGACGTGCCGTCGCGACCTACCGCAACGGACGTTTCCGCACGCCTTTCCTCTGATCCCGCGGCGATTCGCGCGCCATGACACAACGGCGCCCACCCGCGCGGGTGGGCGCCGTTCCGTTTGTCCGTTCGGCCGCGCGTCAGAGGCGGAGCGTCGCGAACAAATCCGTGGCGATGAGGGATTCCTGTCCGTGCGCGAAGGCGGCGGCATCCCCGGCGAGGGCGTGATGGTAAACGCCAAGGGTGGCGGCATCCTCCGTGCCAAGCCCGCGCGCCAAGAGGCCGACGATGAGGCCGGTGAGCAAATCGCCCGTGCCGGCGGTGGCCATGCCGGGATTGCCCCCCATGCACATCCGCACGCGGCCGCCGGGCTCAGCCACAAGGGTGTTGTGCCCCTTGAGCACGGCGATGGCATGATAGTTCGCGGCGATGGCGCGGGCGGCGGCGGGCCGATCGCTCTGCACCTCCTTCGGCGTGAGCCCCAAAAGGCGGGCGGCCTCGCCGGGGTGCGGGGTGAGGATGAGCCGCAGGGCGGAGCCATCGGGCGACCATCCCTTCTGCCGAAGCGTCGCCAGCGCGGTGAGCGCATCGGCATCCACCACCGTCCGCGGGGCGGTGGCATCGCTGACAAGCCGCCGCAACCACTCCAGCCGTTCGCCCTTCAAAAGCCCCATCCCCGGGCCAACGGCGACGGCGTCATAATCGGAAAGCGAGGCGGAGGCATACGGCGGCACGGGGCCGGGCACCCACCCCGGGCCGCCAAAGATGGCCTCGGGCACCCAGTGGGCGGCGGCCACACGGGATTCCGGCGGGACGTCGAGCGTCACGAGGCCGCACCCGGCGCGATAGGCCGCGAGGGCGGAGAGCACGGGGGCGTGGGGATACTGCGGGGAACCGCCCACCACGAGGGCGTGCCCATAGGTGCGCTTGTGCGAATCGAGACTGCGCTCCGGACGGAGAATGTGGCGGATCTCCGGCGCGGCAATCAGTTCGGCGCCATCGGGCGGGATTTGCGCGTGAGGCTCCAGCAGGTCATTGGGGATGCCGATGTCGGCCACGGTGAGATCGCCCACGTAGGCGCGGGCGGCAGGGTTGGCAAAGCCGATCTTCGGCCGGGAAAAGGTGATGGTGGCGTCGGCGCGGATGGCCTCGCCGGGGGCCGTGCCGGAATCGGCGTCAAGTCCGCTGGGCACATCCACGGAAAGGATCGGGCACGCGGCGCCGGTGCCATTGGCCCAATGGATGGCGGCCGCGACGGCGCCGACGGGGACGCCTTGGGAGCCGATGCCCAACAGCGCGTCGATGATCAAGGATTTGCGCGGCGAGACGGAGGGATCGGCCCACGAGTTTTCCAGCCACGCATCGCCGGAAGGGAAGACATGGGCCTCGATGCCCAGCGCGGACATATCCTTCCACGCGCGGGCGGCATCGCCTTTGAGCCGGGCCGGCACGCAGGTGAGGCACACGCTCACGTCGTGGCCATCGATCTTCAGGCAACGGGCGGCCACAAACCCATCGCCGCCGTTGTTGCCCGGTCCGCAGAGGATGACGAAGCGGTGGATTCCGGCAAGGGCGGCAATGGCCTCGGCACGGCGGGCGACGGCGGCGCCCGCGCGGCACATCGCGGTGTAGGAAGGGAGATTGCGCTGGGCGAAGGCCACGGCCTCCGCCTCACGGATGCCGGCAACGGAAATCCATTTCATGGGGTGGCTCCCGGGGAGTTGGCCACGCGCGCCCGGAGGAAGGCAAGCCGCTTGGCGATGGTGTCCTCATAACCGGTGGGTTTGGGACGGTAGTAAGTCTTGGGGACGGTGAGATAGTCCTGCGCGACGGCGGCGCCCTCGTAGTCGTGCGGATACTTGTAGGCCGGGGCCTCGGCTTTGCCCTCGGCCTTGACGTGGACGTTTTTGAGGTGCTCGGGAACCGGTTGCACCCGTCCGGAACGGACGTCGGCGGCGGCCTCTTCCACCGCGAGGTAGGCGGCGTTGGATTTGGGGGCGGAGGCAAGATAGGTCGTGGCCTGCGCCAGCGTGATGCGCGCCTCGGGCATTCCGATGAACTCCACCGCCTGCATGGCCGCCACCGCGACGGTAAGGCCGCGGGGATCGGCGTTGCCGATGTCCTCGGAGGCGGAGATGATCAGCCGGCGGGCAATGAAGCGGGGGTCCTCGCCGCCCTCAAGCATCTTTGCGAGCCAGTAAACGGCGGCGTCGGGGTCGGAACCGCGAATGGACTTGATGAAGGCGGAGATGGTGTCGTAGTGCTGATCCTCGTCCTTGTCATAGGCGATGACGCGGCGCTGCACGCACTCGGCCATCACGTCGGCCGTCACGCGGATGCGGCCCGTGGCATCGGGCGGGGTGGAGCGCACGGCAATCTCCAGCGCCGTGAGGGCCCGGCGGGCGTCGCCATCGCAAATCTGCGCCAAAAAGTCGGCCGCCTCGGGGTCGAGCGTCGCGCCGGAGCCGCCTAGGCCGCGTTCGGGATCGGTCAGCGCCCGGGTCAGCAACGTCTTGATGGCCTCGGGCCCCAAGGCGTGAAGCTCAAAGACAAGCGAACGGGAAACCAACGGGGTGTTGATGAAAATGCCGGGATTGTGGGTGGTCGCGCCGATGAGGGTGACGGTGCCATCCTCCACATAGGGCAACAACACGTCCTGCTGCGATTTGCTGAACCGGTGGATCTCATCGACAAAGAGGACCGTCCCCACCTGTCCGCGCAAGGTTTTGGCGCGCTCGCAGACGGCGCGGAGCTGGGCGACGTTGCTCATCACCCCGCTGGTGCGCTCGAAGCGCCGATGGGTGGTGCGGGCAATCACCTCGGCAAGGGTGGTTTTGCCCGTGCCGGGAGGCCCGTAGAAGATCAGGTTGGTGAAGCGGTCGCTCTCGATGACCCGGCGCAACAGACGACCCGGAGCCAGAATGTGATCCTGGCCCACAATGTCCTCCAAGCGACGGGGGCGCATCCGTGCAGGGAGCGGCCCCAGCCGCCCGGGGTCCGTCGCCTCCGGCCCTTCTTCCCGCTCAAAAAGATCGTCCATGCGGACTATTGTAACAGAATAAAGGCCACGCTTCGCCCCGGCACCGAGTCGGGCTGGCCGTAAAGGGTTTGCGTCCCCTCAATCACCTCTCCTGAGACCATCCACCCGCGATAACGGACAAATGGCCGCCGAATAACCGTTTCGTTTGGCGTGTACTATGCCATGTGCTATACTGAAAGAACTCGTGGCGAATATGACGCTTCGTTTGGCATGGGGTTCCTCCCGATGGTGGCCCCGCCTGTTTTGTTGCCGACTGTTTGCACGGGAATACTTGCGGAGAGCGAACCTCGACGCTTCCGCCCTTGTGGATGGTAAGACCTAATGGAAGCACCGATACAAATGCCCCCTCCACCCTCCGTCGCCATTATCGTTCCGGCCTATCAAGTGGAACGGTGGGTGGCGCAGTGCTTGGAATCCGTGCTGGCGCAAACCTTTAAGGCGTTCGAGGTGATTGTGGTGGATGACGGCTCCACCGATGGCACGGCGGACACCGTCAAACGCTTTTGCGCCGACCCGCGTGTGCGTCTCATCGTACAGCGAAACCAAGGCACTTCGGTTGTCCGTAACCGCGGTCTCGGACTTGCGGAGCGACAGGGCATCCCTTTTATCTACTTCTTGGACGCGGACGATGCCATTCATCCACGTTTGCTTGAGCGGTGTATTGGGCTCTTGCAAGCACATCCGGAAGCCGAGTTCGTACGCTTCCGTTGCCACGAGGTTCCAATGGACGAGCCTTCCTTGGTGGGGAAGTTGCCGACCTATCCCACATGGGGAGAACCCGAGCGTTGGGCAAGGCCATTCGATGACTTCCGCTTGTCCGATGCGTGGGCCGCGGTTTGTTTTTGGGTTTACAGACGTTCCGCAATAGGCGATCTCCGCTTCCCGAGGGGCATTCGACACGAAGATCTCTCCTTTACGTGGAGTTTCGTGCGAAGGGCTCGGATGGGATTCGCCATCCCTGAGGAACTTTACGCCTATCGCTTCAATCCCGATTCGCGATGCCATAAAAAGTTGCGCCCCGTGAATCTTCGGTCTTACGCACAGAACCTTCGCAATCTGGTCGCGGAATACGCGAGCGAGCCCGAGCTGCTCACGCTCCTTGGCAAAACGTTGCTTGCGGCGCTTGCCACGAAGGTCATCTGGAAGCGCACCAAGCGCGAAAGCGGGAGGCACTCGGAAATGTTCCGCTTGGCGTGCGCCACGCTGGGGAAACGCGTGGCGGATGGAACGTTGCGCTTGGCGTGGTTCCCCTTCCGCTGGCGGCTCCGTTTGCTCTATTACCGAACATTCGCAAAAACACCCAGAGGCGGCGGCATCCCCGCGGAAGCCCCCATCGATGGCCAATGACCTTAGGAAAGACGCAGATGCCATCATCCTCACTGCACACAACCGTATCCGTCATTGTTCCGACATATCGCGCGGAACGGTTTGTGGAGCGTTGCGTGGAGTCGGTGTTGGCGCAGACCTTCCGTGACTTCGAGCTCGTGATTGTGGACGATGGTTCCACGGATGCCTCAAGCGAGCGTTTGAAACGTTTCCTCGCAGATGACCGCGTGACGCTCTTGTCCCAACCCAATCACGGGCTCTCCTGTGCGCGCAACACAGGGCTGAGGCTTCGAAGGAAAACAAGCGATTTCGTTTACTTCTTGGATGCCGACGACTTCATCCACCCGGAGCTTTTGGAGGTTTGCGTGAGGACGTTGCGGGACCATCCCTCCGCAGACTTTGCACTCTTGGAGACCAAGAAATGTGCCGCATGCGAAACACCCCCTTGGGAGGCTCTGCCCACGTTTGCGCCGCGCGAGCTCACCTATCCCGCGCGTAAACTGCTCGTGCCAGATTTTCACTACGAGACGCTGGCGGTGTGGCGTTTCTTCTTTAGGGCAGAGAGCATCGCAGGGGTGTTTTTCGAACCGGGTCTAAGCTATGTGGAAGATCTCGACTTTCTGTTCCGCGTGTTCCGGCGCGGAGGACACGGAGTGGCCATCCCCTGTTGTCTCCATTGCTACGCGCAAACCGAACAATCCCTGGCAAGAAGCCCGGTCTCCGCGGCCAAGGTGCATGCGAATGTGTGGTTGATCCGTCGGCTGCTCGAGCTCTATCGAGACGATCGCCCCACCTTGAGGCAATTGCGGAAACGCCTTTTCGTGAAACGCATCAAGGTGCTCTACAAGGAAGTGCACTCGTCCAATGAGGCCATCGTGCGGCTCTTCAACGCGCTCTTGCAAGCGCTTTTCTCGGAACGAAGCATCACGCTCACAATGTTCTCGTGGCGAATGCGTTGGCGCTTGTTGCCACAATGGTGGAGGGCACACTTCCATGACTGAACCCACCGTCTCCGTGATTATCCCCGCTTGGAATGCGCAACGCTGGCTTGAACGGTGCCACCGCTCGCTCGCTTGGCAAACGTTCCAAAACTTCGAAGCCATTGTCGTGGACGATGGCAGCACGGAAGCCCCCGAACCACTCCTCGGCATCCTCCGCAAAGACCCCCGTGTCCGCGCCATCTTCCACCGGCACAAAGGCCTCTCAGCGGCGCGCAATCGTGGGATCGGCTCTGCTCGAGGCGACTACCTCGGTTTCCTCGACGCCGACGATCTTCTGTATCCAACGATGCTCGAGCATACGGTCACGGCGTTGTGCGCCGATTCCTCCGCCGACTTCTGCCACTTCGACGTCACGCGCGCCACCCTTTCGGAGGGCGAACTTCCCACATTGAAGCCCCTTCCCAAGCCCAAACCCATCGCCATCGAAGGTTCCCTCTGCAAGGCTTTTTGCACGCACCCCAATCTTAAGATCGGGGTCTGCAACATGCTTTACCGTCGCACAAAGCTCACGATACGTTTCTGGGAAGAGATTTACTTGGCGGAAGACATCGACTTCTTGTTTCGTTTCCTTGCCCGCGCGCAACGTGGCCTCCTCCTCTCAGTGCCCCTTTACGTTTACACGCGCACTCCCAATTCCATCGTCACACGTCCCTTTACCGCGAATCACCTAAACGAGGGCGAGAAACTCTTGCGCCACCTCGTCGATGCCTTCCAAAATGCCCCGCGGACGCTCACAACCCTCCGGCGGACGCTCTTCGTAAAGCAAATCAAGGTGGCGCGCAAGGCCGTCCGCAAAGCGACGGACGCAAAGCAACTGACACGCGTCAATCTCACTCGCGAGACCCGTCTCTTCGCCGATGGCATCTTGCGCTTGCGCGACTTCCCCTTTGAGTGGAAGTTCCGTTTGCTCAAGCCGTGGTTAAGGGCTCACCTGCTCTCACGCAAGACGTCGCGCCCATAAGCTTCGCACGTTTGTGCGAAACCTTGGGTGATGGGACCCAAAAAAGCCCTTGCGCTGGAGTTCGCTCCAAGATGTATCTTGGGCGCATCCAAAGGGAAACGGCACCGTGCCGCCATCCCCTTGGGGTGAAAAAGGAGGTTCCCATGTATTCTCGCCGCATGTTTCTTGCCGCCGCCGCGCTCTCCGGAGCGAGGGCAACGTTGGCCCGTCCGGCCATGATTCCCATCTCCGGAGGCGCCGCACCTCTGGGGGCCGTGCCTTCCGGGACAAAGGGGCTGATGCCTTACCGCAGGACCATCGGACGTGGCGAGGCTGCCTTGGAGGTCTCTTCCATCGGGCTGGGATGCATGGGAATGAGCTTCCTGCGCGGCACACATCCCGACCGCAAAACGTGCGTGGCGCTCATTCGTTACGCCGTGGAACAGGGCGTGACGCTCTTCGACACCGCCGAGGCTTATGGCCCCTTTGAGAACGAATCCATCGTTGGCGAGGCTTTGGAGCCCTTCCGGGGAGAGATCCCGCTCACAACGAAGATTGGCTTTGAATACGACGGCACACGCTACCTTCGGGAGAACAGCTCCGAGGCGAACCTGAGACGGGCGCTGGAGGCCAGTCTCCGGAGAATGCGCACGGAGTGTTTGGATCTCGTTTACATTCACCGGCGCGACAAGACGCGGCCCATTGAGGAAACCGCGGCACTCATGCTGGCCTTCAAGAAGGAGGGGAAACTCCGCCGTTGGGGGCTGAGCGAAGTCGGCGCAGGGACGCTTCGGCGCGCGCACGCCGTCTTTCCCGTCACGGCGCTTCAGAGTGAATTCGGCCTCACATGGCGTGCACCGCTCACCAATGGGGTGATGGCCGCCTGTGCGGAATTGGGCGTGGGCTTGGTGCCGTTTGGCCCGCTGGGCAAAGGCTTCCTTGGCGGTTTCGTGAACGAAGCCACGGTGTACGTGGATCAACCGATGGACAACCGCAAAAACTTTCCGCGCTATTCCCCTGAGAACATCCGCGCCTCACTTCCCTTTTTGGCCGCACTGGAGGAATTCGGGAAGGCCCGCGGCATCACGGTGCCGCAACTCGGCCTCGCGTGGTGTCTGGCCAAGGCCCCGTGGGTCGTGCCGATTCCGGGCACCTGCCGCCTGTCGCACCTGGAAGAAGACCTCCGCGCCGCCTCCATCGCCCTCTCGCCGGAGGACGTGGCCGCCCTTGACCGCATCGCAGAGGAGCATCCCATCGCAGGCGATCGTTATCCGCCCTCCGAGCAGGCCCGCGTGGACGAAGCATGAAAGCCTTCCTTCCGTTTGCTACGCTAAGAACCGCCAACCGCATACGAAAGGAGCCTCATGAATATCCGTGAAGTGAGCCAACGCACCGGGCTGAGCCCCGACACGCTCCGCTGGTACGAAAAGGTGGGCCTCCTCGCCCCCGTCCGAAAGAAGGGCGGCAGACGCGATTACAGCGAGCGCGAGATCCGCTGGATCGGCTACGTGAAGTGCATGCGCCGGGCAAACCTGCCCGTGGAGGCCATCGTGGAATACATCCGCCTCTACCGTGCGGGAGACGAATCCTCCCGTGCGCGGCGGCGGGCGATTCTCGCCGATCACTACGAACGCCTGAGTCGAGACCTTGAGGAACGGCGGCAAGCGCTCGAATATCTCCGCCTCAAGATTGATTGGTTCGACGGTCGGGTGAAGGATCTGGAAGAGGCCCTGAAAAATGCCTCCGCCGAAGCCCTTTCCGCAGACCCGGAATTGGCCGATGCCGCCCACGCGCGCCTCTCCAACGTCGCCCCCGCCATCCAACATCCCAATCAACACGGCTGACACTCACGGTGACGCAAGACAGATTAAACGAAGGGCCGCACCGATCGGTGCGGCCCTTCGTTGCGGGATAATCCCTAGCTTTACTTCGCCTTGCGGGCGGCCTTGATGGCGGCCTGCGCGGCGGCGAGGCGGGCGATCGGCACGCGGTAGGGAGAGCAGCTCACGTAGGTGAGGCCGATGGAGTTGGCGAACTCCACGGAGTGCGGCTCACCGCCATGCTCACCGCAGATGCCCATGCGAATGGAGGGATTGACCTCCTTGGCCTGGGTGACGGCGAACTTCATGAGCTTGCCCACGCCCTGCTGATCGAGCACGATGAAGGGATCGTAGTCGTAGAAGCCCTTGGAGACATAGTCACGGAGGAACTTGCCGGCGTCGTCGCGCGAGAAGGCGCAGGTGGTCTGCGTGAGGTCGTTGGTGCCGAAGGAGAAGAAGTCCACTTCCTTGGCGATCTCATCGGAGGTGAGCGCCGCGCGGGGCACTTCGATCATCGTGCCGATGAGCACCTCAAGCTTGACGCCCTTCTCCTTCTCAACGGCGGCGATGGTGTCTTGGATGATCTTCTTCTGGGAGAGAAGTTCCTTGACGTTGCCGACGAGGGGAACCATGATCTCGGGACGGGCCCCGGGGACGTTGGCGGCGGCTTCGCAAATGGCGCGCACCTGCATCTCGGTGACTTCGGGATAGGAGATGCCGAGGCGGCAACCGCGGTGACCGAGCATGGGGTTGAACTCGTGGAGCTCATCGACCAGCTTCTTCACCTCTTCAACGGTGATGCCCATGACCTTGGCCATCTCGGCCTGACCGGCCTCGTCGTGCGGGACGAACTCGTGCAAGGGCGGGTCGAGCAGGCGCACGGTGCACTCGCGGCCGTCGAGCGCCTTGAACATGCCCTCGAAGTCGCCGCGCTGAAGCGGGAGGAGGGTGGCGAGGGCGGCGTTGTACTGCGCGAGGGGCGCGTCGAGCTGAGCCTGAAGGGCGGCCTTCTCGGCGGCGGTGGCGGCAGCGGCGATCGCCTCTTTGAGCTTCTTGACCTTCTCGGCCACGAGGATCATGCGGCGGAAGGCCACGATGCGGTCCTCAGAGAAGAACATGTGCTCGGTGCGGCAGAGGCCAACGCCCTCGGCGCCGAAGCGGACGGCCACCTGGGTGTCACGCGGGGTGTCGGCATTGGTGCGCACGCCCATGGTGCGGTACTTGTCGGCCAACGCCATGATTTCGGCGAAGGGGCCGGTGAGCTCAGGATCGCGGGTCTCGATGCGGCCTTCGTAGACCTTGCCGGTGGAGCCGTTGAGAGAGATCCAATCGCCTTCGCGCAAGGTCACGTCGCCCACCTTGAGGGTCTTGGCCTTGGCGTCGATGAGCGCGTCACCGCAACCGGCCACGCAGCACTTGCCCATGCCGCGGGCCACGACGGCCGCGTGGGAGGTCATGCCGCCGCGGGCGGTGAGGATGCCCTGCGCGGAAACCATGCCGGCGATGTCCTCAGGGGAGGTCTCGGCACGGCAGAGGATGACCTTCTTGCCAAGCTTGCCCTGGGTCTCGGCGTCCTCAGCCGTGAAGACGACGGTGCCGGTGGCCACGCCCGGGGAAGCGGGAAGGCCGGTGGCGATGACCTTGGCCTTCTTCTCGGCGAGGGCGTTGAACACGGGGTGCAGGAGCTGATCGAGCTGCTGGGGCTCCACGCGCAACACGGCGGTCTGCTCGTCGATGAGCCCTTCCTTCACGAGATCCGTGGCGATGCGGACGGCGGCGGCGGCGGTGCGCTTGCCGTTGCGGGTCTGGAGCATGTAGAGCTTGCCATCCTCGATGGTGAACTCCATGTCCTGCATGTCCTTGTTGTGACGCTCGAGCTTCTCACGGATGGCGTCGAACTCACGGAAGACCTCAGGCATGGCCTCTTCGAGGGAGGGATACTTCGCGACGCGCTCTTCCTCGGAAATGCCGGAGCGCTTGGCCCACTCGCGGGAACCGGCGATGGTGATTTCCTGCGGGGTGCGGATGCCGGCCACCACGTCTTCGCCCTGGGCGTTGATGAGGTATTCGCCGTAGAAGTAGGAATTGTCGCCCGTGGAGGGGTCGCGCGAGAAGGCGACGCCCGTGGCGGAATTGGGGCCGGAGTTGCCGAAGACCATCGTCTGCACGTTCACGGCGGTGCCGGCGAGGCCACGGATGTCGTTCAGCTCACGGTACTTGATGGCGCGGGGGTTGTTCCAGCTGCCGAAGACGGCGCGGATGCCCATCCGCAGCTGCTCGTGGGCGTCGGTCGGGAAGTCCTTGCCCAACTGATTCTTGATGACGACCTTGTAGCGGGCGATGACCTCCTCGAGGTCCTCAGCCGTGAGCTCGGTGTCGAGCGTCACGCCCTTGGCGGCCTTCACGCTCTCCAACTCATGCTCAAAGTCGTGGTGCTCCATGCCCATGACCACGTTGCCGAACATCTGGATGAAGCGGCGGTAACTGTCCATCACGAAGCGCTTGTTGCCGGTCTTGGCGATCATCGCCTCAACGGTCTCAGGGTTCAAGCCAAGGTTGAGCACCGTGTCCATCATGCCCGGCATCGAAACCGCCGCGCCCGAACGCACTGACACGAGCAACGGATTCGGCCCCTTGCCGAAGCTCTTCCCCGTCACCTCCTGAAGACGCGCCAATGCCGCCTCAACCTCCGGCATGATCTTGGCGAACAACTTCTCCTCGCCGATCTCGTAATATTTTCCGCAAGCCTCGGTGGTGATCGTGAAACCAGGGGGCACCGGCAATCCCATCGACGCCATTTCCGCAAGGTTCGCGCCCTTGCCGCCCAGCAGTTGCTTCATGGAACCATTGCCCTCGGAAGTGTCGCCGCCGAAGAAATAGACATACTTTTCGTTGCTCATCTGTACTCCTTGTAAGGGCGGCAGGGCCTCCCGCCGCACTGAGGTAAGATAGGGTAGCACAATTCCTTTCTTACTGCAAACACTTCTTGTGCATCAAGGCCATAACACGTCCCCGACCGAGGAGAATGTTTGTTTTTGCCCCCGAAATAAGGTACACTGGAACCGCTTTTAAGGAGGCCAAGCGATGCGTCTGAGAACTGGTTATTATCCGATCTTCCGAGCCACAGCCGAGCGGCTGGCGGACACCGTCGCCGTTGTGGAGCCAGGGAAGTCGGCAACGTTCGGCGAATTGCTGGCACACGAGACGGCGTTTGCCCGACAGCTCGAGAAGGCCGCCCCGGAAACCATCGGCCGCCCCGTCGCGGTGTTGCTGCCCAAGAGCATCGCCGGTGTTGCCGCGGATCTCGCGGCCCTGCACACAGGCAACGCTTACATGAACCTCGACCCGGGGGTCCCCTCGGAGCGTTTGGGCAATATCCTCCGCCAAAGCGCGCCCATCGCGATCTTCACCGATGCGAAGGGCGCCGAGCGCCTCACGGCGGCAGGCTGGCAAGGCGCCGTGGTGCGCACGGATCTCCCCGACGAGGGAAATGATGGGCCGGAGCCAAACGGATGGGAGCGCGTCATCGACACCGACCCCATGTGCCTGATCAACACCTCCGGCTCCACCGGCACCCCCAAGTGTGTGGCCCTCTGCCACCGGAGTTTCTTCGACTTCATGGATTGCGTGGAGGAGACGTGGGGACTGAATGCGCCCTTGACGATGGGGTCGCTTTCGCCGGCTATCTTCGACATCCACAGCTTCGAGCTGTGCCATCTGATGACCTATGGCACCCGATTGGCGCTGATTCCGCAAACGTGGGCAATGTTTCCCGCAAAGATCCTCGCATGGATGGGCGAGCAGAAGGTCGATTTCATCTTCTGGGTGCCCACCATCATGGTGAATATGGCCAATCTCGGCCTGCTGGACAAAATGCCGCCCACCACCCTGCGCTGGGTGTGGTTCGCGGGGGAAGTCTTTCCAACCAAGCAATTCAACGTTTGGCGGGCGGCCCTGCCGGAAGCGCGCTTCGTCAACCTCTACGGCCCCATCGAAATCACCTTGGACTGCACGTGGTACGAAGTGCGGCGTCCGTTCGCCGACAGTGAGCCCCTCCCCATCGGCTTCCCCTGCCGCAACACGGATGTGCTCATCCTAGGCGAAGACGATCGCCCGGTGGCCGATGGCGAGGAAGGCGAACTCTGCGTCCGGGGCTCCTCGCTGGCCCTCGGCTACTACAACGACCCGGAGAAAACCGCCGCGGCCTTCGTCCAAAACCCGTTGCAGACGGCCTACCCCGAGCGTATCTACCGCACCGGGGACATCGTCTGCCGAAACGCGCAGGGGGAAATCCTCTTCCGTGGCCGGCGCGACACGCTCGTGAAGCACTCCGGCTACCGCATTGAACTGGGCGAAGTGGAGCACGTGGCCCTCAACCGCCTCGGCCTCTTCCCCAATGCCTGCGTTGTCTACGATTGGCTCCGCCGCCGGATTGTCCTGTGGTATGAAGGCCCGGAGCACCCCGTGAAAGAACTGCGCGCCGCCTTGGCCGCCGTGTTGCCCAAATACATGATCCCCGACCATTTCATCCATCGCGACCCGTTGCCGCGCGGCGGCACGGGCAAGATTGACCGCGCTCTCTTGGCGCGCCTTGCCAATGAACCCGATCCCGACGGAGCCAGCCCCCATGCGTGAACAAATCGCCCAAATCCTTTCCGATATCCGCCCCGAAGTGGACTTTGCCGCCTCGGATGACTTCTTCGCCGACGGTCTGTTGGACTCCGCGGATGTGATGGCCCTCGTGGTTCGGCTCAGCGAAACCTTCGGCGTGACCATTGACGGCATGGATCTGCTCCCGGAAAACCTCCAGAACCTCGACGCCATTGAGGCGTTCATCACCAGCCTCCGCGCATGATCCCGCTCTCCCCCCATCTGCCAACGGCGACGCAATGCGTGGGCTGCGGGGCCTGCGTTGAGGTCTGCCCCTCCGGAGCGCTGACCGAGACCGCTGACGCTTGGGGGTTCCCCACACCTAAGTTTGATGCGGCCCACTGTCAAGCGTGTGGGGCATGCGGCAAGGTTTGCCCCGTCCTCGCGTCCGAGGAACCACCCGCATCCGAGGAGAAGAAGAGGCTGACCGGGGCCTGCAAAAGCGACGCCGTGCTTTTCGGCAGTTCCGCCGGTGGGTTGTTCTCCGCTTTGGCCATGCGAACCTTGCGGGCGGGCGGGGCGGTGTTGGGCGCCGCGTTCGACAACGCTTTTTCCTTGGTGGAGACCTGGGCCGAGACCCCGGAGGCCCTCACGGCGCTCCGTGGCCTCAAATATCCCCAAGCCTTGGCGAATGGCTGTTTCCGCTCGATAAGGGAACGATTGGAGGCGGGGCAACCCGTCTTCGCCTGCCTGCCGCCCTGCCGTGCCGAGGCGTTGCTCCGTTTCCTCGGAGGCCCCTCCGAACACTTGCTCTTGGCCGACGTTGCCTGTTCCGGCGTTGCCTCGCCGTTTGCCTTCCAAACGTACGTGAAGGGCGTGGCCTCCCGCGAAACCGGCGCGGCCGTCTCCTTCCGCGCGACGTTGCGCGAACTCCTGCGCCCCACGGACGCCTGCAACCGCACCTTGCCCGCTTACGCATGGCATGATTCCGCCATCACCTTCGCCCATGGGCAGGGGCGCTTCCGCCAAGCCAGCGAGGAACCCTTTGTGCGGTTGGCGCTGGGGACCGACCTCTTCCTGCGCCCGGCCTGCCGCGATTGCCGATGGGCCAACCGCTCCGTCGCCGATCTCACCCTCTCCCGCGCCACCAACGACCGTTGGGGCAAAGGCGGCGTGATCGCCCACACGCCAAAAGGCCTCGCGGCCCTTCGGGCTCTCACAGGCGTGACCCTGGAGGACGTCACGGACGAAACCTCCTTGCGCCAACCGCCCCCACCCCGACGGCAGGTTCCGGAAACCATGCGGTCTGCCGTCTTGGAGGCGCTGAAGAGCGGCACCCCTTGGGATGAGGCCACCAACGCGGCTGAGGCGCTTTTGCCGCCAATGATGCCGAAGGAAACCTTCTCGCGACGGCTCCGATCGTTGCGCCGGTGTGCGCCCATTTGGCGTCCGCTACAGTTTGCCTTGGCATGCCGCCTCAACGGATGGCGCCGTCTGCTCTCGCCGGGGCATGGTGGGATTTTCCTCCCGGCGGGCTCTCGGGCGGTGATCCGTTGCAAAAATCCCAAAGGCCTCCATGTTGAGCAAGGCGTCTTTGTCTTCGGGCTTGACCATGTGAAGGGCGATGGCCTCACCTCCCGCATCGCGGTGGATCGCCTCTCCTCCATCCTCATCCGAGGCCATGGCCGCGTGAAATCCGGTTCGGAGTTCCTTGTCTACGCCGGCGGACGGCTGGAGATTGGCGTGGGGCTGGACGCGGAGAGCCATTTGGAGATCCGATGCGCCAGCCGAACGGTCATCGGGAACTATGTCGGCATGGGGCGCCATGTCACCATCGTGGACAACAACGGGCAACATCCCACCACCAACGCCTTCTCCAACACGCCGCGCGTCACGGAAATCTGCGACCACGCTTGGCTGTGCGATGGTTGCACCATCATGCCTGGCGTTCGCGTGGGCATCGGCGCGGTGGTCTCGGCCGGGGCCGTCGTCACGCACAGTGTCCCGCCCTACGCGGTCGTTGCGGGCAATCCTGCGGTCGTCGTCGGGAAAAATCTCCTTTGGGGAGGATAATGCATGGGTCGCCTGATCTCCGTGCTGATCCCCGTCTACAACACCGGCACATTTTTAAGCGCGGCCATTGATTCCCTTCGCGCCCAAACGTGGGCCGATTGGGAAGGCATCTTTGTGGACGATGGCTCAAAGGATCACTCCCAAGCCACCCTCGCCGAAGCCCTACGCTCCGACGCGCGGATTCGCCTCATCTGCCAACGCAACGCAGGGATTTGCGGCGCCCGCAACCGTGCGTTGGAGGCGATGCGCGGCGATGCGTTCGTGCATATGGATCAGGACGACGTGTTGCTCCCTTGGGCGCTCGAAGCCTTTGCCCGGGCGGCGGAGGAGACGGGCGCCCCCTTGGTGCTTGGGCGAATGCAAACGTTTGAAGGGGCTCCGCCCACCCCGCCCTTCGTCCCGGGCGGCCATCTGCTGGAGGGGGAAGACTGGCGGCGCACCGTTCTCCGACTGATCGCCGATCCCTACGCCGAGGGGATGAACTTTCCCACATGGAACAAGCTCTACGACCGCCAAACCTTTGGGCATTTCCGTTGCCTGCCGAATGGCGGTTACGGCGATGACACGTGGTATGTCCCCCTCACCCACCTGCACGCGCGCAAGGCTTACGTTCTGGACACCGTCACTTACCTATGGCGCCGAGGACACATCTCCGGAAGTTTCGGCACCTGCTCCCCCGCTTGGGTGCGTGGTTACGCCCGTGCATTGAAAGCTGCTTCCTCGCTCGATTCCGGGCGCGACTACGCCGCCGCATGGGGAGCCATGCTCCACTGGGTGGTGCGTTACGCCTTCTATGCGTGGACGCACTCCGAAGCCACCTTCCGGGACCCCGCCTTCCGTCGTGCCATGGGCGAAGACTTGGCCAGCCTTCTCAACACCGCGCTTCCTCTGCGCGCCCGCTGGCGTGCCCGCCTTTGGCTCCTGAAGTTGAGACTCTGGCGCCTCGCGCGGATGGCCTACGGCCACCACCGCGCCAACGGCACCTTCTTCCTTGCAAAAGAAACCGCCACCCAAGGGTGACGGTTCGGGCAAAACCATTGAACGCGCTTTAAGCGACCCGGCGGCGAAGGGCCAATCCTGCCACGCCCAATGCAAGCAGGGCAAGCGCCGTAGGCTCAGGCACGGAATATTGGCTCAGCTCCTCATCCGTCATTGTGCCCCCATAAAGAGTAAACCCAGTCATACTACCCTCGTTCAACACAAGGCTTTCCATCTCGCCAGCGGAAGCGAACGTGTTCTCCTTGTGGAGAAATGCGACATCACCTCCATTGAGGCTGAAACGCATTTGCCCTTGTTGCCGATCCTCACCCCGGGAAAAAGCAAAAACATATTTGCCGGCCTGTACATCACTAGTGACGACATCGCTGAAGCCTGTTCCCGCTTGCCCGAAAAATTCAACCTTCAAGTCTCCACCCTCCACGTAGAGCTTGATGTGTTGCTCTTTGTTCGCATCCGCTCCCTGTCCTGATAAGTTGAAAAGCGTTACATTGGAGGCGATCACATCGGCTGAAAGCGTGAAGGAGGCCACGAGCGAGAAATTCGTGTGGGTGCCTGTCAAAGGATTGCTCGAATCCCCGCGCGTTCCACTGATTGTATATCCATCTCGCTCAGAATCCCACGTCCAAGACGCCGTGACGGCTTGAACAAAGGAAGCACCCAAAATGCAAAGCAACGCAAACAACATCCGTCTCATAAATGCCTTTCCAACTCTGGAATTTGATACTAACACAACTGTAGGGAGGGGGCAAGACTTATTTTTCGTACACCCCCGCGTTGCGGAAGACTCCGTATCCCGACCCGAGGTCTAGTGTATCTCATCTCGGGATCCAGTACATCCCAAGATGAGAGACGGCCTACCTCAGGAAGCGATGAACTCCCTGCGTCACGTTGTAGGCAGGAGGGGGCTGAAAGGAACAAAAAGGTTGCGGCAAGCGGAAACGTGCGTTAGGGTAACACTGAACCTACACAGGAGCACATGACACCATGAATCGCAGAGCCTTTCTCGTTTCCCTTGGAGCCGTTGGTGCCGGGGCGGCACTCGTCCCCGAACTCCGCGCCGCTGAGGCCCCCGCCGCACCCAAGGCGGAGGGCGGCAACGATGTGTTTGCCTTCCCTCCCTACGCCCAGCTCACCGCTCCCGGCACGCTTGACATCCGCTGGCGCACGAAGCGCCCGGCCACGGCCTTTGTCTATTGGACGCAAGACCCCGCGTCTCCCCGCGAGCAATGGGCCCGCGCCTGCCGGACGGAAGATGGCATGATCGCCGCCAACGAGACCTCCCACTGCGTGACCCTTCGTGGGCTCGACCCCGCCAAACCCGTCTGCTTCGAGGCCGTCAGCGAGCCCATCCGCAGTTTCGGGGCCTACAGCATCAAGCGCGAGGCCGCGGCAGCCGGCGGCAAGCGCACCTTGCGGCCGACGCTCGGAGAGGCGGGAAGCCTCACGGCAGCCGTCTTCAATGACCTTCACGGCAAAGTTGAGCTGATACAGAAACTGCTCGCGGTGCCCACGGTGGCGGAGGCAAAACCCGCCTTCGCCGTCTTCAACGGCGACTGCGTGGACGACTGCGGCGACCAAGCGGGCGTGGAGCGGCGCTTCCTGCGGGCGCTCCCTCCCCTGAACGAAGCCGGCCTCGCGGCGCTTTTCCTGCGCGGCAACCACGAATATCGCGGGGCCATGGCGCGCCGTATCCGCAACAATCTCTCGCCCTTGGCCTGCGGTCGGTACTACGGCGCCTTCACCCTCGGCCCGGTGCGCTTCCTCTGCATCGACTCCGGCGAGGACAAACCGGATGACGCCCCCGTCTATGGCGGACTGCTCGCAACGGATGCCTACATTGAGGAACAAGCCGCTTGGCTCGCCCGCGAGATTGAGACGCCGGAGCACAAGGCCGCCCGTTGGCGCGTGGCGTTGCTCCACATCCCGCCCACCTGCGGCAACATCGGCGACAACGACAAATGGTATGGCCCCACCCGCCTGCGCGAACGTCTGGACCCCCTCTTTGCCAAAGCCGGCCTCACGGCCATGCTCTGCGCCCACACGCACGTCTACAGCTTCCATCCGCCGACCAAGACCGGGCGCCCCTATCCCATCATGATTGGCGGCGGCCCCTCCGAAAAGGCCGCCACCGTGATGCTCCTGCGCGCCGACGCCACGCGTTTTGACCTCACGGCCTACCGCGCCGACGGCTCGGCGCTCGATTCGGTGAAGGCTTGAAGATGAAGCGCCGAACCTTCTTGGCCGCACTCGGGGCCTCCGCCGCGTTGCCTTCCCTCACCCTGGGGGAGGCCGCCGCCCCAACCTCCCCAAAAGAGGAGGGCAAGGCCGCGTTCGTCCAGCCGCCCACGGCGCAAATCGTGGGGGCGGACGCTTTGGCCATCTGCTGGCGCTCGGCCACGCCCAGCGCGGGAACCGTCTTTTGGACGCAAGACCCCGCACTTCCGCGCGAGCAATGGGCCGCCGCCCGGCGCACCTCCGAAGGGCTTGTCTGCTCCAACCGTTGCGACCATCTCGTGACCCTGCGGGGCGTCGATTTCACCCGCCCGGTGCGCTTTGAGGTCGAGAATATCGCCGTGACCATGGACCCGTGGTGGACCCATTTCGGGAAGCGCGAGACCTCCGGCATTCTCGAAGTGGGCCCGCTCGTCCGTGAGGGCGGCCTTTGCTTTGCCGTGCTCAACGACCTCCACGGCAAAGCC
Organism: uncultured Lentisphaeraceae bacterium; assembly: GCA_949282555.1. Taxonomy (GTDB): domain Bacteria; phylum Verrucomicrobiota; class Kiritimatiellia; order RFP12; family DVOR01; genus Spyradenecus. Next base: position 122,783 of record CASDPK010000002.1, read on the forward strand.
GCCACCCTCGTTCCCCAATTGTTGGCGCTCCCCGCGGTGGCCAAGGCCCGCCCCGCCTTTGTGGTGCTCAACGGCGACTGCGCCGGCAATTGCGCTTCGCCCGAGGCGCTCCGCAAGGCACTGCTTGGCACCATGGCCGACCTCACGGCAAAGGGCATCCCCTTCCTCTTCGTCCGCGGCAATCACGAATACCGCGGCACCATGGCCCGCCGTTTCCGCGAAGCCTTCGCGCCGTTGGCCGACACGGGATTGGCCTATGGCGCCTTCACGCTGGGCGGTGTGCGGTTGCTTGTGTTGGACTCGGGAGAGGACAAGGTCGACGGTCACCGCGAGTATTGCGGCCTGCTGGCCTGTGAGGCGCACATGGCCGAGGGAAGCGCTTGGCTCCGCCGTGAGATTGCGTCCGAGGCGTGGAACGCCGCCACCCGCCGTCTGGCCTTCTGCCACATCCCGCCCACAAACGGGGACCCGAAGTCCGACGCTTGGCATGGAGCCACCCGTCTGCGCAAAGCGATTGCCCCGGCGCTCGCGGAAGGCCGGATTGACCTCCTCATTTCCGCGCACGATCACCGAGCCTCCAAGCTCCCCGCCAAGGGCCCCGAGCGCCCTTATCCCACGCTCATCGGCGGAGGCCCCACCGAAACCTCTGCCACGGTTCTGCTGGTTCAGGCCTCCGCCAAAGCGGCGCAGGCCACCACTTATCGCCTCGATGGTTCTGCCCCTGAAGCGTTGGCGGTGCAACTCGGCGCTCCTGCCTGACGGAGGACTTCCATAACGCAAGTGCGCGACGCGACGTTTTCACCTCTCACTGAAAGGGTACGGTTATGCAACGAAACGTTTGGATGGCTGCTTGTTTGATGGGTGCGCTTTCGGGCGCAGACATCGTCGGCGCCGAGCAGGAGATTTACCGCGACAAGGCGTACACCTTCGGCGAACGGGCGGTGGATTTGGTGTCGCGGATGACGCTCTCGGAGAAGGCACAGCAATTGCTGTGCGGGCGGGCGCCAAGGGCCCCCGGGATTGAGCGCCTGGGGGTGCGTCAGTATGAATGGTGGAGTGAGGCGCTGCACGGCGTGGCGCGCGATGGCACGGCCACAAGCTTCCCCACGGGACTGGGCCTGGGGGCGACGTGGAACCCGGAGCTGATCGAACAGATGGGCCGGGTAACGTCGGACGAAGCGCGCGATAAGTTCAATGACAGCGAATCCCCGCACGGCCTCGCCTATTGGTCGCCCACCATCAATCTTTCCCGCGATCCGCGATGGGGACGGGCGGAAGAGGCCTATGGCGAAGACCCCTATCATACGGGGCGCATCGCGTGCGGCTTCATCCACGGCATGCAGGGCGAACACGAGCCAAACGGAAACGGAGCGTACCTCAAGACCTTCGCCACCCCGAAACATTTCTTGGCGAACAACAGCGAATGCAACCGCCTCTTTGGATCATCCAACCTCACGGAGACCGCTCTGAGGGAATATTACACGTATGCCTTCAAGATGGCGATCGAAGAGGGGAAGGCGCAGTCGATCATGACCTCCTACAATGCCGTCAACGGCGTGCCCATGTCGGTGAACACGCCGATTTTGGATGAGATCCTCCGCAGGACCTGGGGATTTGAGGGCTACATCACAACGGATTGCGACACGATTGAACACATCATCCACCGGCACACGTGGCGGCCGGAGGGCTGGCAAGGGCCGTGGACGCTTGAGGGTGCGGTGGCGGCCTCCGTCCGTGCGGGCGTGGATGCGAACTGCGGGCGCTCGGTGAGTTGCGGCATCCTTGGGGCAATCAAGCAAGGTTTGCTGACGGAAGACGACATGGACCGTTCACTGGTGCGACTCTTCACCGCGCGGATGCGCTCCGGAGAGTTCGATTCGGATGGCGGCCCCTTCGGGAAGATCAACGGCTGCACCCACAACGCCAAGGCACAGGCGCTTGCGCAGAAGGTGGCGGAAGAAGCGGTGGTGCTCCTGAAAAATGCGGACGGCATCCTCCCCCTCACCAAGTCCCTGGGCGGGAAACGCAACCCACGGCTGGTGTTGGTTGGCCAGCGGGCGGACAAGGTGACGTTGGGCGACTATTCCACGCATGAGCCCAAGCACACCTCCACGATTTTGGAGGGCGTGCGCAGCGCCTTCTTGCGCCATTACCCGCAAGGCATCTTCACCCATATCCGCGGTGGCGGCACCGACAACGGCAATCGGCGGTTCCTGATGAACGTTCAGCCGCCGGCGTTGTTGCGCGCGGATGGAAGCGTTGTCGCCCAGCTGGACTGGCGGAAGGCCTCCGCGTTGAACGGTTGCAAAGTCGAGGGAGCGGGCAATCTGGGATACATGGAGCCGAGCGCAAACCCGTGGGTGAAGTTTGACGAGCTCGATTTCTCCGAGGTGAAGACCTTCCGTGTGCCGATGTCGGGCGCCGACAACGCCTTCCCCACCACAATGGAAATCCGTCAGGGAACGCCCAATGGCACGTTGATGGCCACGGTGACGCAGGACAAAACGACGGGCGACTGGCACACCCGTTACCAGGCGAACCTCACCCCGCTCATCGAGGGCGGTTACAATTCCAAGCAGCGCGATGTCTACTTCGTGTTCAAGTCCGCCGCGCGCAAAAAGGACGTTCTGTGCCCGGTGTCGGAGGCTGTGATCCGTGAGGCCGACGCCGTGGTGGTGTTTGCCGACACCGCCCCCGGCGAATGCGGCTTCCGTGAAAACCGTGATGGCGTGAACCTTGACCTGCCGCGTGGGCAGAGCGATTTGATCCGCCAAGTGGCCGCGCTCAACCCCAAAACGGTGGTCTACCTGCAAACCGTGTCGCAAGTGAACGCGGAACCTTTCCGGAACGAGGTGAAGGCCTTGCTGTGGTCGACCTACAATGGCCAGGCGCAAGGGAATGCGGCGGGGCGGCTGCTCTTCGGTGAGGCGTCGCCGAGTGCGCGTTTGCCCTTCACGTGGTATACCGACGTGGCACAGCTCGCACCGATCACGGACTACACGCTGACGGCGTCGGACTCCGGAAAGAACGCGAAGGCCGGCGCCTTGGGCCGCACCTACCTCTACTTCACGGGTGACGTCACCTATCCCTTCGGCTATGGGCTCACCTATTCCTCGTTCGATTATAAAGATCTGAAACTCTCCGCGGACCGTCTCACGCCGAACGACACGCTCACCGCGACCTTCACCCTCACCAACACCGGTGCCGTCACCGCCTCCGAAGTGCCGCAGCTCTATGTGGTCTCGCCGAACGCAGGCAAAGGGGAACGCCCCTTCAAGCGTCTGCGCGCCTTCCAAAAGATCACGCTGGAGCCCGGCAAATCGCAGCGCGTGAGCCTGCGCGTCCCGTTGTTCGAGCTTTGGTTCTGGGACACCGCGGCCAAGCGGCAAACGTATGACCTCGGGCAATGGCAGGTGCAGGTGGGCCCCAACGCCGCCACCGCGACGCTCTCCCAAACCTTCACCCTCGAAGGGGAGCTCAAGAAAGAGCCCCACGCGCTCATCGCGACCCCGAGCGGTCACTTCTTGAGCGTCGCCACGCCGGAAAAGCACATCACCGTCTCCGCCTCGCTGAGTTATACCGACCAGACCGTGCGGCGCGATGTGCCGTTCCGTTACAGCTCTTCCAATCCCTCCGTCGCCTCCGTGGATGCCGCCACGGGCGTCGTCACGGCCCACCGCCCGGGGATTGCCACCATCACCACGACCTGTGAGGGACGTTCCGCCTCCTTCCCCGTCTACGTGCGCTCGGAATAAACGAAAGGAGGGACATCATCATGCAGACACAGAAGGCCTCGTTGACCATCTTATTGAGTGCTTTTGCCGCATTTACGATGTATGGGACGCATGCGTACGACGCCCAGTCCGGCCGAGTGGCGGTGGACATGGGGGCCTTTCTGTCCCAACATGATGTCGTCTATCGAGCGCCTCCGACGCGGCCCTACCCGCAAGCGATGCCCGTGGCGAATGGGCGCGTCGGGGCGATGGTCTGGCAGGAAAATGGGCTGACCATGCAGGTGCACGCGGTGGATGCGGCGCCGCACAGCTCCTATTCACAGGCACGCGTTCGGATCAGCTCAGAACCGAAGGTGGAGGTGGAGGATTTCGAGCAACGCCTGCGATTGTATGATGGCGACCAAACGGTGCGCTACAACGCGTCCGTCTCGGCGCGGTTGTTCGGCGTGCCGGGCACGGAGTTGCTCGGAGTCGCGGTGCGTGACACACGGAAAATAGCACGCACGGTGACGGTCGATGTGAACGTCTGGGGGAACGGACTGTCGTTCCGGGATTCGGGCTCATTGGTCCCGGAGGCGTGGAAAACGTGCACACCCTTCGTTGATCAGCAGGCGGGATGCCTCGGCATCACGCGCGGGATCAGCGCCCTTGAGCCCTTTGGTTACACCTTCGCGGCGTGTGCGGAAGGCGCTCCGACGACGTTGCAGGTGGTGGACGACAATCACCTGCGCATCACGCTGGCACTGACCCCGGAGACGACGGAGTATGTGGTGTGGTTCTCCACGGCAACGGTGCAATCGGCGCGGGATGGAGACTCGAAGGCCTTGGCGCAGCGTGAGCTCTCACAGGCGAAAGGAAACCTGGCCCAACTTGAGGCGAAAAGCAAGGCATGGTGGCACGCCTTTTGGGAACGCTCGTTCATGTGTTATCGGGATGGCACGCCGGAGAGCGATTACCTCGAAAACCTCTACTACGTCTCGCACTATTTGTTGGCGGGCGCGGGCTATGCAAAGTTCCCCATCCACTTCATCAGCGGCGTCTATCGCTGCGACTATGACCGAGCGCGTTGGATCGCGGGTTACTGGCATTTCAACGAACGCGCGCTCTACAATGGCCTGCTCGCCTCCAATCGACTGGACATCTTCCAACGCTACATCGACTTCTATCTGCGGCTCATGCCGGCAATGCAGACCTACACGCACAACGTTTTCGGCTTCACGCACGGCGCATTGAAAACCACCGAAACCGTGCGATGGGACGGCTACCCTTTCAAGGACAAATCAGCGACCCTTGATCGTAAGCTCACCCATTTCTTCTACAGCCCCTACGTTGATCACATCTTCTCCACAGGGCCGGAGGTGGCGCACAATATGTGGCGCTACTATCAATACTCCAAAGACCTCACCATGCTCGAGCGCTGCTATCCCTACTTGGAAGCCGTGGCACAATTCATCGCGCAATGGGTGCGTTACGACGAACAAAGCGGCCTGTATCGCCTCGAAGACTCCAATTCGCTTGAGAACTGGTGGCGCGTGCCCAATGCGACGCCCGACAACGCGGCCATCCGCGCCATCCTCCCAAAGTTCATCGAAGTCTACGGCATCCTTGGGCGCAGGCACAACGCGGCGCTCGTGGCCAAATGCAAAGACATTTTGGAAAAACTGGAGCCCATCAGCCTCGTGCGCGGGGAAAACCGCTACGCCCCCTACAACATCTACGCGAAGCACGTGCGCAACATGAACATGCAGAATCCGGAACTGGAAGTGATCTACCCGCACGAAATCACCGGCATCGGTTATCCCGACTACGCCACGGCACGCAACACCTACGCCAAGCGCGAATTCGCCTCACGCATCAACATTTGGACCGTCGATGGCGTTCAAGCGGCCCGTCTCGGCATGGGCGATGAGGCGGAACGCGTGCTGAAGGCCATGACCGCACGCAACCAGTCCTACGCGTGCGGCCTCTCCGCCGACGGCAATGGCGTGCTGGAAAGCGACGGCTACCACATCCTCACCATGAACGAAATGTTCTTGCAGAGCTATGACGGCGTGCTCCGCGTCTTCCCCGCGGTTCCCTCCCGCAAAACCTTTTCGGGAGCC
>CASDPK010000003.1 GCA_949282555.1 uncultured Lentisphaeraceae bacterium
TCCGCGGAAGCCTTCGCATCAAACGTCTCCGTCTCGCATTCAACCCCTCCCTGCTCGAAACCCTCCTTGCCTCCGTCTAATTTTTATGCGTTTGCCCTGTACTGGGGCGAACTATCCCGCCATTAAAGACTCGGATGTGCTAAACTACGAAGTAGTGTTGCCCCCACTTGGACAACAGGAACGATTTTCTGTTTTTTTGAGCAGGTTGAGAAAGTGAGGGTCGCGGCTTTTCGTGGCCTTGAGCAGTTAGAGACGTTGAAAAAAGCATTGACACAGAGGTACGTTGGATAAGGAGTGAATAGAAATGGATGAGTTGGACGTGACAACGGGGGTTGTTTCCTCCTGTGGGAAATTCCTGAGTGCGATTAGAGGTGCCATAGGGAAATGCTACGAGCCAAGGTATGTAAGAAAAATGGCAGAGGCTAGAGCTTGTGAGATTGAAACGATTAGCGAAGCTATGCGGAAGAATGCTGACGTAGCAATGACCTATGATAATGGTCCTTTGAAACTTAGTACGGAAGATCGTGAAAGATTAGAAATGCAACAACGAACTCATGAGCGTGTGGCATTGCAAGAGGCGACAAGACAAAAAAATATTGAGAATGTCGCGGATAAAGCATATGACCAACTTGAAGCCGAGGGGACAGTGACATCAGATCCGATTGATCCGGATTGGATACGTAGATTCTTCAACATTGTCGGAGATGTATCGAATAATGAGTTACAGAACATATGGGCACGGATTCTTTCGGGAGAGATTAAGCAACCTGGAAGTTTTTCGATGAGAACGTTGGATACTGTTCGAAATATCTCACCTAAGGAGGCTGAAATATTTCAACGAGTGATGCCACTGGTTTTACAGTCTGGACAGAATTATTTCATAAGTTCTAGAACGGAACTTTTGTCAAAGTATGGAATATCTTATGGAGATATTTTATGCCTTGACGAGTGTGGGTTGATTATTCAACAAAAGGATCTAGGGATAACTTATCACATTGAAAAAGGTAAGCCATTATCTTTACTGGCGGGACAATATCTGATAAGGGTAGAGGCGGTGATAGAGGCTTTGCAGGAGGTACGGCTTGAGGTTTATTCATTGACATGTGCAGGACGCGAACTGTACGATATATTGTATCACGCAACGCCATTAGCATACGTTGTCGATATGGGAAAGGAAGCTTTTAAGGAGGGGAAAAATGGTGTGAATGTTGGCATTCATGAAATCATAAGGAAGGAGGGGGAAAGAGTAGAGTTCTGCGCCGAATGTTCTAAGTCGTTTTGTGTTGATACAAAACTGTAACGATGGAATAGGACAAGACCTCATGTCCAACTTTGCCTTTCTTGAAACGCAATCGGCCTATGCCTCTTTTGCCCCGGCGTGCGTGGAGGCGGAGGGAGTTTTGGGGAGAAGGAGAGGCGTGTGCCCTTTGCGTGAAAAGAGCGTTTTTTGTTAAGTTACGAGGCGGATTGAAGGTGGTTTATGGCAATACGGTCGATTACGATTGAGACGTTGCGTGGGGTTCGGGGGGTGACTTTGGAATCCCTCCCGGAGGTGGTGCTTTTCGGTGGTCGCAACAATTGCGGGAAGACGACGCTATTGGAGGCGTTTCTTCTGTTGGCGGGGCATTATTCGGCGAAGCCGCTGTTTGAAATCAATCGGTGCCGCCTTGTTTCCTCGCAAACGATGGAAATGATGGAACTTCTCTTTGACGGGAAGGACCGGGACTTTGTCTCCTTGCGCGGGGAGATGGAAACGGGCGAGCGGCGGGAGTGCCGTTACCGTTTTCAGGTGCGCGAGCATTACGAACTCCCGACGGCAATGGGGGGAGCGCCCGGGCTGTCGCCCACGGTGAACGAAGTGATGGCGCTCTTCACGGGCCAACTGCCGGGACATCCGGCGGAGACGCGACAGTTCGCGGCTTACCCCAATCCTTCGCAGGACGATCGGTGGGTGATTGAGCAAACGGCATGGGGCGCGTTGCCTATCCCGCATACGTTTGTTCCCGTCGCGGCATTGGAAACGGTGGATGCGGAGTTCCTGCGGGAGGTTTTCAAGCAGGGAGAGGATGCGACCTTGCTTGAGGCGTTGCGGAGCGTGGATGCGCGGATAGAAGCGGTGATGATGGACAAAGATCGCATCCTCGCGAAGGTGGAAGGACGCAAGCGCCCGTTGCCCATTCAAGTTTTGGGGAGTGGAATGCTCCACTTCATCACCCTTTTCTCCGCCGTGGCCTGCTGCAAGGGTGGGTTTGTCTGCATTGATGAGATTGGGAATGGGTTGCACTATTCCGCCTGTCAGGTGCTCTGGAACACGCTGTTGCCGTATGCCAAGAAATATCATGTGCAATTGTTCATCACCACGCACCGCGTGGATGTCTTGCGGTCGTTCGCCGAAACGCTGCTGGCCCTGCGTGATGCGCCATCCGCCGCTTACATCAATTTGATTCGGGCACCGGAGACGGGGGCCTTGGAGCAGTATCGCTATTCCCCGGAAAAGCTGTTGGGGGCGCTTGAGGCCGGGATGGAGGTGCGCTGATGGGGGAGGTTTGCCAAATTGTCGTGGAGGGGGCAAGCGATGCCATCATGATCAAGCGGCTGATTGGGACAATGGTGGAGGACGCTCTCGACTGGAAGGGGAAGGAGACGGGGAAGGGTGGTTTTTGGCATTGCCGACTCCCGAATGGGTGCACGCTGTGTCTCCGAGTGTTGGGTGGTTACCAGCGGTTGACCTCTGTGGGGGCGGAGCTTCATCGCGCCAAGGAGCTTGACGATTGTCGCATCTCCATGAATCTGCTTGTTCTGGATGCGGACACCCCGGCAACGGGAGGTGGCCATGCGCAACGGAGGCAATGGGTGCAGGATGTGGTGCAGGCGTTTCAGAATCCACCGAATGTGGACGTGTTTTTGCTTCCGAACAACGCTTCCGATGGGACGCTTGAGACTTTGCTCCTTTCCGCGCGTGCGCGGGAGGTTCAACGCGTGGATGGGTGCTTGGACGCATTCACACAGTGTCTCGCCCACAATCAGGCGCCTTATCCCCTTGGGGACAAGATGGTGTTCAGCCTTTATGCGTGGCTCTTCGACAAAACGGCCGCCACGCGCCTTCGCGTCGACAGTGCCATCAAGAATGAGGCGATCGTCGATTTCGATTCCCACGCGTTCATGCCCTTGCGTGCCTTTTTGCAACGTCATTTGAGGTTGGACGGGGCGGCCGAAACAACGGGGGAATCGGGCGAACACTGATGCGCCGAGGGATGCCCCATGTCCAACTTTGCCTTTCTTGAAACGCAATCGGCCTATGCCTCCTTTGCCCCGGCGTGCGTGGAGGCGGAGGGGATTTTTGGGTCGTCGCCGGCGCTGTGCGCGGTGGGGTGTCGGAAGGCGTTGGAGCTGGCGGTGAACTGGGTGTATGCGGCGGACGCGACGCTGCGGATGCCGTATCGGGACAATTTGCAGGCGCTGTTGCATGAGCCGTCGTTCCGCTTTTCGGTGGATGCCCGCACGTGGGGCAAGTTGCCCTATCTCGTCAAGCTGGGCAATGTGGCGGTGCACACGCAGCGCAGCGTCTCGGCGGGCGATGCGTTGGCCGCGCTGCAGGCGCTCTATGAGTTCGTCCAGTGGCTGGATTACAGCTATGGCGAGGCCTATGAGGCGCGCACCTTCGACCCCGCGCGCATTCCGGCGGAGCGGCACGCGGTGGACGCGGCCAAGCTGCGGGAGCAGGCCGGCCGGTTGGGTGAGCAGGAGGCGGAGATCAAGGCGTTGCGGGCGGAGGTGGCCCAGCTCTCCGCCCGTGTCACCGCGCTGAAGGATGCGCACCGGCGGGAGCGCCGCTTCACGCCCGAGGAGCTCACGGAGTTTGAGACCCGGAAGCGGTTCATCGACGTGGATCTGAAGGGGATGGGCTGGCGGTTTGAGGGGCCGGGCGCGGACGTCCGGGAAGAGTTTGAGGTGGAGGGGATGGCCGGGGTGCCGGGGCAGAAGGGCTTTTGCGACTATGTGCTCTTCGGCAAGGATGGGTTGCCGCTGGCGGTGGTGGAGGCCAAGCGCACCAGCAAAGACCCCAACATTGGGCGCAAGCAGGCGGCGCTTTATGCCGATTGCCTGGAGCGGGCCTTCGGCCGCCGCCCGATGATGTTCACCACCAATGGCTTTGAGACCTATTTTTGGGACGACAGGAGCGGCCCCCAACGGCAGGTGAGCGGGGTGTTTGGCCGGGAAGACCTGCAAAAGCTCATGAACCGCCGCACCGAGCGGCGCGCGTTGGAGGCGGTGCCCATCAGCGACAGGATCACCGATCGGTATTATCAGAAGGAGGCCATCCGGGCGGTGTGCGGTCAGATGGCGCAGGGCTTCCGCCGGCATTTGCTGGTGATGGCCACGGGCACGGGGAAGACGCGCACGGCCGCCAGCCTCACGGATGTGCTCAGCCGGGGCGGGTGGGTGACCAATGTCCTCTTTTTGGCCGACCGCACCGCACTGGTGAAGCAGGCCCGCGACGCCTTCAAGAACATGCTGCCAGAGATGTCGCTGTGCAACCTCTGCGCCAATCGGGACGACCGGAACGCGCGCATCGTCTTTTCCACCTATCCAACGATGCTGAACGCCATCGACGGCGCCCGGACGGAGGATGGGCTGCCGTGTTTCACCCCGGCGCACTTTGACCTCATCATCATTGACGAGAGCCACCGGAGCATCTTCCGGAAATATCGGGCCATCTTTGACTATTTCGACGCGCAGTTGGTGGGGCTGACGGCCACGCCGAAGACCGACGTGGACCGCAACACCTATGACTTCTTCGAGATGGAGCGCGGGGTGCCCACGTATGCCTATGATTACGAGACGGCCGTGCGCGTGGATCATGTGTTGGTGCCGTATTACAACTACGAGGTCAAGACCCAGTTCTTGGAGGAGGGCATCGTTTACGACAAGCTCTCCGAGGCGGACAAGGAGCGGTACGAGGAGGATTTCGGCGAGGATGGGGGGATGCCCGAGGTCATCCCGTCGGCGGCGCTGAACGACTTTGTCTTCAACAAGGACACGGTGGACGCCGTGCTCCAAGACGTGATGGAGCGGGGCATCAAGGTGGCGGGCGGCGACCGCTTGGGGAAAACCATCCTCTTCGCCCAAAACAAGCGCCACGCGGAATTCATTTTGGAGCGCTTCAACAGCCTCTACCCGAAGCTTTGCGGCACCTTCGCCCAGCGGGTCGTCTGCGACGACGCCTACGCCCAAACCATCATCGAGGATTTCGGGCAGGCGGAGAAGGCGCCGCACATCGCGGTGTCCGTGGATATGCTGGACACCGGCATCGACGTGCCGGAGTGCGTCAATCTCGTGTTCTTCAAGAAGGTGCGGTCGAAGACCAAGTTTTGGCAGATGGTCGGCCGCGGCACCCGCCTGTGCAAGGGGTTGGCCTGCGTGGACGCCCTCGATGGGGCCTACGTGGGCAAACGCCGCTTCCTGATCTTCGATTATTGCGGCAACTTCGAGTTCTTCCGGGCGCACAAGGAGGGCTACGAAGGCAGCGAACCGCAGTCGCTTTCGGAAAAGATCTTTGTCAAGCGGGTGCGGCTGTTGCTGGCCTTGCAGGGGAGCGCCTTCGCGGATGCGGCTCATCAGGCGTGGCGGAAGGAGCTGGCCGATCGTTGCCATGGGCAGGTGGCGGCGTTGAATCCGGAGCTGGTGTCCGTGCGGTTGCAACGGTCCCATGTGGAGAGGTTCCGGGAGCGGAAGGCGTTTGACGTGCTGAGCGAGGGCGATTGGGGCGAGCTGGTGGCGTATGTGGCGCCGCTGATCCCCTCGGACGACGCGGACGAGGCCGCCAAGCGGTTTGACAACCTCATGTATGGCCTGATGCTGGGCCACATCGACGGAACGCCCGCTTTGCAGACCGCCCAAACGAAGGTGCGCAGGATCGCCGAACGGCTGGAGCGCAAGGCCACGATCCCACAGATCCGGGAGCGGCTGCCCTTGCTCCAAGACCTCCGATCGGAGACGTTTTGGAAGGACGCGGACGTGTTGCTGTTTGAGCGGGTTCGCAAGGAACTGCGGGAGCTGGTGCGCTTCTTGGATGAATCGGGCGAGGGGCCGGGCGTCATCGTCACCGACTTGACCGATCCCGTGCGGAGGGTGTCCGAGGGGCAACCCTTGGAGGCCGCGTATGATTTCGCGGACTATCGCGCCAAGGTCAATCGCTACGTCAATGAGCACGGCGACGTGCCCGCCATCAGGAAGCTGACCCACAATATCCCGCTCTCCGAGGCGGATTATCGGGAACTGGAGCGGATTTTGACCCAAGAACTGGGCACTCCGGAGGACTATAGGCAGGCCTTCGGCGATACGCCCTTCGGGCTGCTTGTCCGCAAAATCGCCAAGCTGGATCACAAAGCCGCCATGGAGGCCTTTTCCGCGTTCATCAACGACGGCTCCCTGAATCAGCGGCAGATCGCCTTCGTCCATCAAATCATCAGCCACATCGAGAAGAACGGCTACATGGAGGATGTCACGGAGCTGATCCGGCCGCCCTTCGATCGACCCGTCAGTTTCGTCAAGCTCTTCGATGCGCAACGGCAAGCGGCCCTGCTGGCGGCCATCCGCCAAGTGCGGGAAAACGCACTCCGAATCTCGGCCTCCTAACCTCGCCGCGGCAGGGCCGTTTTGGGTAAGTGCAAGGAATCGGATACGCTTTGTCTTTCCTTGAAGTCCCCCGTCTACGTGATTTTCGCGTGGATTTTTCTTGACGCGGGGTGGGGGATGTGATAGTGTATGCGCACTTTTCTTCGGAAAAGGTTTCGTCGTTCTTTGACATCATCGGCCCGGAAGGGCGTGCAAGAGGAACTCATGGCCACAGGCATGGAACAGATTCGGAATATCGGCATCGTCGCCCACATCGACGCGGGCAAGACGACGACAACCGAACGCATCCTCTTTTACGCCGGCATGACCCACCGCCTCGGCAATGTGGACGAGGGGAACACGGTCACGGACTGGATGATTCAGGAACGCGAGCGCGGCATCACCATCACGTCGGCCGCGATCACCTGCGCGTGGCGCGGCACCCAAATCAATCTCATCGACACTCCCGGACACGTCGACTTCACCATTGAGGTCGAGCGTGCGCTTCGTGTTTTGGACGGGGCGGTGGGGGTGTTTTGCGCGGTGGGCGGGGTGCAGCCGCAGTCGGAGACGGTGTGGCGGCAGGCCAACCGTCATCACGTGGCGCGCATCGCCTTTGTGAACAAGATGGACCGCATGGGGGCGGATTTCGCCCGCGCGGTGGCCGAGATGCGCGAGAAGCTGGGCGCGAACGCGGTGGCGGCGATGTTGCCGGTGGGCGCGGCGGAGACGTATGCCGGGGAGATCGATTTGATTTCGATGCGCCAACGGCGCTATCTGGACGCGGAAGGCAAGACCTTTGAGGATGTGCCGGTGCCCGCGGAGATGGCGGCGGAGGCCCAGGCGGCGCATGAGGCGCTGTTGGAGGCGTTGGCGGAGGTGGATGAGCCCTTCATGGAGGCTTATCTGGAGAATCCCGAGCAGGATGCGGCGACGGTGCGGGCGGCTTTGCGGCGCGCGGTGATCGCGCAGACGTTGGTGCCGGTGCTGTGCGGTTCGTCGCTCAAGAATCGGGGTACGCAGGCGCTGCTGGATGCGGTGGTCGATTATCTCCCCTCCCCGGATGAGCGGCAGGCGCCGGTGGGCATCCATGTGCGGACCGAGGCGCCGACCGAGGTGGAGATGGCGGTGACGGCGCCGCTCTCCGCGCTGGTCTTCAAAATCGCGACCGATCCTTATGTGGGGCGGCTCTTCTTCGTGCGCGTGTATGGCGGCACGTTGAAGAAGGGGCAGAACGTCTACAACCCGCGCACCCGCAAGCGTGAGCGCGTGATGAAGCTGCTGCGCGTGAAGTCCGACGAGGAAGAGGAGCTGGAGACGCTCGGCGCCGGGGACATCGGCGCGGTGGTGGGCCTGAAGGAGGCCACGACGGGCGACACGCTCTGCGCGGAGAATCAGCCGGTGGCCCTGATGGGCATCACGGCGCCTGAGCCGGTGATGTTCATGGCCATTGAGCCGAAGAGCACGGCGGAGAAGGACAAGCTGGCCGCGGCATTGGGTCAGCTGGCCGCCGAGGACCCGACGTGTCAGGTGAGAACCGACGCGGAGACGGGACAGATGATTTTGTGCGGGATGGGAGAGCTCCATTTGGAGATTCTCGTGGACCGCCTGAAACGCGAATTCAATGTGACGGCGAATACGGGCAAGCCGATGGTCTCTTATTATGAGACCGTGTCGGCGGTTGCCCGCCGGACGTATACGTTCGATCGGGAGATCGCGGGGCGGCGCCATTGCGCGACGCTCACGCTGGAGGTCTCCCCGCTCGAACGCGGCAAGGGAAGGCAGGCCGCGGTTGCCAAGTCGGTGACGAAGCGCTTGCCAAAACCTGAGTATTCTGCTATCATCACTGACGCTTTATTGGACGCAATAGCGACCGGCGTGCTGGCACGCTTCCCGATGACCGACGTGCGAGCGGAAGTCGTCGATTGCGCCCTATTGGACGAAGAGACGGCTTCGGACGTGGCTTTCAGAAGCGCGGCCGTAATGGGATTCCGGGAGGCGGCCATGGCCGCGCAGCCCGAATTGCTGGAGCCGATCATGTCCCTCGACATCGTGACGCCGCCTGAGTACGTGGGCGACATCATGGGGGACATCAACGGCCGCCGCGGCCAGGTGCGTGACATGGAGATGAAGGGTGACCTTCAGGAAGTCCACGCGCTGGTGCCTCTGGCGGAACTGTTTGGGTATGCCACGGCGATCCGTTCGCTCTCGCGCGGACGAGCCAGCCACACGATGGAGGCCGGCGCGTTCGCGGTGGTGCCCAAAACGGTCAAGGAAGAACTACTCAACAGGTAATGTGAGAATGCAAAGTCAGCGCATACGCATTCGCTTGCAGGCGTACGACCACAAGGTGCTGGATCAGGCCGTGGGTGCCATCCTCGACACGGCCCGCAGCACCGGCGCCCAGATCGTGGGCCCGATCCCGCTCCCGACCCGGGTTGAGCGTTTCACGGTGAACCGCTCCCCGCACGTGGACAAGAAGTCCATGGACCAGTTCGAGATGCGCACGCACAAGCGTCTGCTGGACATCGTGGGCCCGACGGCGAAGACCGTCGATGAGCTCAAGAAGTTGAACCTGCCTGCCGGCGTGGACATCACGATTCGCATCTAAGGAGGATGACCATGCAAGGCTTGATTGGCAAGAAAATCGGCATGACCCAGATTTGGGACGACAACGGCGTCGCGGTTCCCGTGACGGTCGTTGAGGTCGGTCCCTGCCCTGTCGTCCAGGTCAAGACCCTCGAGAAGGATGGCTACGCGGCCGCTCAGCTCGGCTTCGAGCCCCAGAAGGCGCAGCGCCTCTCCAAGGCCGAGCGCGTCCGTTTCGAGAAGGCGGGCGTCGAGACCCAGAAGGTCCTTTCCGAGTTCGCCCCGGACGCCGCCGATGAGGTGAAGGCCGGTGACGTTCTCACCGCTTCCGTTTTCGAAGGCGTCGCGTACGTGGACGTGCAGGCGACCACCAAGGGCCGCGGCTTCGCGGGCGTGGTGCGCCGCTTCCGTTTCGCCGGCGGCCCCCACGGGCACGGCGGTCACTCCAAGCGCCGCCCCGGCGGCATCGCGGCCCGTGACCTCCCCGGCTGGGTGGAGAAGGGCAAGAAGATGCCTGGGCACATGGGTTGCGTTGTGCGCACCACCCAGAACATCCGCGTGGCCAAGCTCGTTGCCGAGGAGAATCTCATCCTCCTGCACGGCGCGGTTCCCGGCCCCAACGGCGGCATCGTCCGTGTGACGAAGGCTCTCAAGAAGGCTTCCAAATAATGAGCACGATCAAAGTTTACGACAAGACCGGCGCCGCGACGGGCGAGAAGACCGTCGATGGGGCGCAGCTCGTCCTCGACCGCGGCGAACAGGCCGTGAAGGACACCGTCGTGGCCATCCTGAACGGCTACCGTGCGGGCACGGCCAAGACCAAGAACAAGTCCGAGGTCTCGGGCACCGGCAAGAAGCCGTGGAAGCAGAAGGGCACCGGCCGCGCCTCCTTCGGCAGCAGCCGCAACCCCGTGTGGCGTGGCGGCGGCGTGGCCTTCGGCCCCGTGCCCCGCGACTACTCCCAGAAGGTGAACAAGAAGGTTTCCGCCCTCGCGTTCGCCCGCGCGCTGAGCGACAAGATTGCCTCCGGCGAACTCTGCGTCATCGACTCCCTGAACTACGAGGAGCCGAAGACCAAGGTGGCCGCGGCCATGTTCAAGGCCATGGGCATCGAGCGTTCCTGCCTGGTGATCGTCGATGACGACGCGCTGGCCGGCGACGCGAACGACAACTTCTTCTTGGCGGTGGGCAACCTCCCCAACGTGGGTGTGGCCGCCGCCGGTGAGACCGACGTCTACATGCTCTGCCGCTTCAAGAACATTGTGGTCACCGCCAAGGCGTTCGAGGCCCTTGAGGCCCGTTTGGCGCGCGTGACCGGAAAGGCGGACAAGTAACATGAAGACCATTATCCGCAAGGTTTCCGTGACCGAGAAGGGCACCCTGATCGGCGCGAAGAACCAGTACATGCTTGAAGTCGCGCCCTCCGCGACCAAGCCCGAGATCCGCACGGCGGTGGAATCCCAGTTCGGCGTGCACGTGTTGAGCGTGAACACCGCGAACTACCGCAGCCGCACCGTCCCCACCCGCACGCGCCGCACCACCCAGACCCAGGCCTGGAAGCGTGCGATCGTGACGCTGCGTGACGGTGAGCGTATCGAAATCGTCTAACACTGCCAAAGGACACCCTATCTATGGCACTGAAAAGCTATAAGCCCCGCAGCTGCGGCATGCGCTTTCGCGTCACCCAGGTGCGCACCCACCTCTCCAAGGAGAAGCCGGTTGCCCACCTGACGCTCGCGAAGAACGGCTGCGCCGGGCGCAACAACCAGGGCCGCATCACCGTCCGCCATCGCGGAGGTGGTGTGCGCCGTCGTTTCCGCATCGTGGATTTCCTCCGCGACAAGCATGGCATCCCCGCGAAGGTGGCCGCCCTCTGCTATGATCCCAACCGCACCGCGAACCTGGCGCTCCTGAACTACGCCGACGGCGAGAAGCGCTACATCCTGGCCCCCGAGGGCTTGAAGGTGGGTGCGACGGTCGTCTCCGGCCCCGAGGCCGAGCCGACGGTGGGCAATGCCCTTCCGCTCGGGAAGATCCCGCTGGGCATGGCGCTGCACAACATCGAACTCGTGCCCGGCCGCGGCGCGCAGATGGCCCGCTCCGCCGGTTGCAGCTGCACGCTCATGGCCCGCGCCAACGGCATGGCCACCCTGCGCTTGCCTTCCGGCGAAATCCGCTTGGTGCCCTGCGCCTGCATGGCGACCATCGGCGTGGTGGGTGAGGGCGATTGGTCGGGCGTCAAGCTCGGCAAGGCCGGCCGTAAGCGCCACTTGGGCATCCGCCCGACCGTGCGCGGTGTGGCGATGAACCCGGTGGATCACCCGATGGGTGGTGGTGAAGGCCGCACCTCCGGTGGCAGCCACCCCCGTAGCCCTTGGGGCAAGCTCGCCAAGGGCGGCAAGACCCGCAACCGCCGCAAGAACAGCAATCGCTTCATCGTCAAGCGGAGAAAGTAATCCACTATGGCACGTTCGATCAAGAAAGGCCCCTACGTCGAGTCTTCCCTTCTTCGGAAGGTCGAGAAGATGAACGCTTCGGGCAAGAAGTTGCCGATCAAGACCTGGTCGCGCCGCTCGATGGTGCTTCCCGAGTTCGTCGGGCACACCTTTGCCATCCACAACGGCAAGCAGCACATGCCGGTGTTCATCACCGAGAACATGGTTGGGCACCGTTTGGGCGAGTTCTCCAACACCCGCACCTTCAAGGCCCACGGCGGCCTCACCGAGAAGGCTGGCCGCTAAGGAGGTATGACCATGGAAGTGAAAGCCATCGCCCGCAACCTCCGCATCTCTGTGCGTAAGGCCCGCCCCATCGCCCGCCGCGTGCAGGGCCTGAAGCTCGCCGACGCGCTCGCCGTGGCGGACTTCAGCCCGCTCAAGGCCGCAGGGTTCCTCGCCTCCGCGTTGCGCTCCGCCGCCGCGAACGCCCGGAACAACAACAATCTCGACCCCGAGACGCTGACGGTCAAGAAGGCCGTCTTCGACGAGGGCGCCCGCATGAAACGCTATTGGTGCGGAGCCCGCGGCAGCGCCAAGCCGATTCAGAAGAAGCTCAGCCACCTCACCGTGGTGCTGACGAACGAGTAAACCAGGAGTCTACCTTGGGACAGAAAGTCAACCCTATCGGCTTCCGCATTGCCCTGAACAAGCAGTGGCAGTCGCGTTGGTTCGCCAAGAAGCAGGACTTCGGCCTGAACCTGGCCGAGGACACCAAGATCCGCGAGACCGTGCGCAAGGCGATTGAAGGCGCCGCCATCACCAAGATCGGCATTGAGCGCTTCGCCAACCGCGTCCGCGTGGTCATCTTCTCCGCCCGCCCCGGCGTGATCGTCGGGCGCAAGGGCCAGGACGTCGAGAAGCTCAAGGCCACCTTGGCCAAGAGCACCGGCAAGGAAATCTACCTGGACATCCAGGAGGTCCGCACCCCCGACGCCGACGCCCAGCTGGTGGCCGAGAGCATCGCCCAGCAGATTGAGCACCGCATCGCCGTGAAGCGCGCGATCAAGCGCGCCGAGAAGACGGCGATGGAGCTCGGCGTGGACGGCATCAAGATCCGTTGCTCGGGCCGTATCAACGGCGCTGAGATCTCCCGCGTGGAGTGGAGCAAGAAGGGCAAGGTGCCCTTGCATACGCTGCGCGCCAACATTGACTATGGCTTTGTGGAAGCCAACACCACCGCCGGCAAGATCGGCGTGAAGGTGTGGATCTGCAAGCGCGACGATTTCCAGCCTGCCCGCCAGACGCGCGGCGGCGACCGTGGAAGGAGGAATTCTTATGCCTCTCATGCCTAAACGCGTGAAGCACCGCAAAGTCTCGAAGGGTTCCCGCAAGGGCTTCGCGACCAGCGGCGAGAAGCTCGCTTACGGCGAGTTCGGCATCAAGGCGCTCGGCCGCGGCTGGGTGACCAACACCCAGATCGAGGCCTGCCGCGTGGCGATCAACCGCCACATGAAGCGCAAAGGCAAACTTTGGGTGCGCATCTTCCCGGACAAGCCGGTGACAAAGAAACCCATCGAAGTGCGTATGGGATCGGGTAAGGGCAACCCTGAGTTTTGGGTGGCCGTTGTCCTCCCCGGCAAGGTCCTCTTTGAGGTGGGCGGCATTCCCGAGTCCTTGGCCCGTGCGTGCCTGCGCTTGGCCGACACGAAGCTCGGCATCCGCACGCAGCTCGTCAGCCGCTAATCCGGAGAACGCCCATGAAGACCGCTGAAATCAAAGAACTCGGCGCCGAGGCGCTGGCGGCCCTGATCCAGGACAAGGAATCCGAGCTGCGCACCCTCCGCCTGAAGCACAACTCCACCCAGGGCATCGAGGCCCCCGGCCGTCTCGCCAAGTTGCGCAAGGACATTGCGCAACTCAAGACCGTGGCCAACCAGAAGAAGGTGAACAAATGAGCGAAACTACTGTCGAGCGCGGATCGCGCAAGGTGCGTAAGGGCACCGTCGTCAGCAAGTCCGGAGACAAGTCGATCATCGTGCGCGTTGAGCGCCGCATGCTCCATCCCGTCTACGGCAAGGTCGTGAGGGCTTTCAACAAGTTCCACGCCCATGACGAGGGGAACACCGCCAAGGTCGGCGACACCGTCGTCATCATGGAAACCCGCCCGCTAAGCAAGACCAAGCGCTGGCGCCTGGTCTCCGTCGAGGAGAAGTAAGCCATGATCATGGAAGAAAGCAAGCTGGTGGTTGCGGACAACACCGGCGCAAAGATTGCCAAGTGCTTCCGCGTCCTCGGCCAGCGCAAGCGCACCGCCGGGGTGGGGGACATCATCCGCGTCTCCATCCAGGATGCCTCTCCCACGGGCGCCGTGAAGAAGGGCCAGGTCTGCTTCGCGCTTATCGTGCGCACCGCGCACCCGATCGCGCGCCCGGATGGTTCTTATGTGCGGTTCGACCAGAACGCGTGCGTCATCGTCGACGCCAAGCACAACCCGATGGGTACCCGCATTTTTGGACCTGTGGCGCGTGAACTGCGCGACAAGGGCCAGATGAAGGTTGTCTCCCTCGCGCCCGAAGTGGTGTGAGGCGAGGTTGCCGCTTCGTGACCGCAGGTAATACGTAAGCGTAAGCCGGGAGCCCCATAAGGAAGAACGGGACGTTTGCGAACTGCGTTTGTTACAACAGCGAGTTACGGAAAAGAACATGAGTATCGCAAGGATCAAAAAGAACGACACGGTCATCGTGATTGCCGGAGCCGACAAGGGCAAGACCGGCAAGGTCACGGCCGTGAACCCGAAGAAGGGCACCGCCCTTGTTGAGGGTCTGCGCCTGGTCAAGAAGACCATCCGCCGCACCGAGCAGACCCCCCAGGGGGGAATCGTGGACCGTGAGGCCCCCATTCAGCTCTCCAACCTGATGCCCTACGACGCCGACAAGAAGGCCGGCAGCCGCATCAGCCGCACCAAGAACGGTGAGAAGACCGTCCGCACCCTCAAGACCTCCGGCAAGGCGCTGGACTAAGGAGCTGAGATATGGCTAACCTGAAAGAGACCTACGCCAAGGACATCGTCCCCGCGCTCAAGCAGAAGTTGGGCGTGACGAACCCGATGCTGGTGCCCCGCCTCGTCAAGATCGTGGTGAACATGGGCTTCGGCATTGTGGAAAAGGACACTCAGAAGCAGATCGTCCAGGATCTTGAGGCGATCACCGGCCAGAAGGCCGTGCTCTGCAAGGCCCACAAGAGCATCTCCAACTTCAAGCTCCGCGAGGGCATGGTGATCGGCGCCAAGGTGACGCTGCGCGGCAACCGCATGTACGAGTTCGCCGAGCGTTTCTTCAACGCCACGCTTCCCCGCATCCGCGACTTCCGCGGCGTGCCGAATCGCGGCTTTGACAAGGCGGGCAACTACACGATGGGTCTGAAGGAATACGTGACCTTCCCCGAAATCACCGCCGTGAGCTCCGCTTCGGGCCTCGACATCACGTTCGTCACCACCGCCAAGGACAAGGACAGCTCGAAGGCGCTCCTTGAGGCGCTGGGCATGCCCTTCATGGGCCGCTAAGGAGTAAAGACATGGCTAAGACCTCTTTGATCGTCAAGGCGGCGCGCAAGCCGAAGTTCGGCGTCCGTGCGTACACCCGTTGCTCCCGTTGCGGTCGCCCTCACAGCGTCATCCGCAAGTTCCGCCTCTGCCGTCTCTGCTTCCGTGAGATGGCGCTCAATGGCGAGATCCCCGGCATCACCAAGGCCAGCTGGTAAGAGAGAGGACACACGAAAATGATGACCGATCCCATTTCCGACATGCTGGTGCGCATCCGCAACGCGCAGAAGGCCCGTCACCCCGAGGTGGCGATGCCCGGTTCGCGGATCAAGGGCGAGATCGCCCGCGTGCTGAAGGAAGAAGGCTACATCGCCGATTATTCCATGGTGGGCGACACGAAGCGTACGCTGACCATTGAGCTGAAGTACAGCGACCGCGCTGAGCCGGCCATCCGTGGCCTTGAGCGCGTCTCCCGCCCCGGTCTGCGCCGTTTCTGCGGCTACACCGACATCCCGAAGGTCCTCGGCGGCCTGGGCATCGCGGTGCTCAGCACGTCCGGCGGCATCATGAGCGGCAAGACCGCCCGCGAGCGCAAGCTCGGCGGCGAGCTGCTCTGCACCATCTGGTAAAGGAGCATTCACATGTCTCGTATCGGCAAGCAGCCCATCACCATCCCTGCCGGGGTGACCGTTTCGGTCGCCAACGGCAATGAGGTGACCGTCAAGGGCCCCAAGGGCGAGCTTTCGCGCGCCTTCCAGAAGGGCATCACCGTGAAGGTCGAAGGTTCCGAGGTTCTCGTGACCCGTGCCGACGACTCCCGGGCCCAGAAGAGCTTCCATGGTTTGACCCGCACGCTCGTGAAGAACATGATCGAGGGCGTCACCAAGGGCTACACCCGTGAACTCGTCATCGAGGGCACCGGCTTCAAGGCCGCCGTTCAGGGCGGCAAGGCCATCCTGACCCTCGGTTTCGCCTCTCCCAAGGAGTATCTCATTCCCGAGGGCGTCACCGTCACCGTCACGGCTGACGTGAACGTGAAGGTCGAGGGGAACGACAAGCAGCAGGTCGGTGAGGCCGCTGCCCGCATCCGCTCGTACTATCCCGCCGAGCCTTACAAGGGCAAGGGTATCCGCTACAAGGACGAGAAGATCCGCCGCAAGGAAGGCAAGACCGTGGCGTAAGCCCGGCCAGGAGAATCGTAATGAGTTTGAAGAATCGCAAGGAACAGCGCGCGGCGCGCCATCTCCGGATCCGCCGCCGCATCAGCGCCGGCACCGCCGAGCGTCCGCGCATGGCCATCTTCGTCTCGAACCGCTATATGTACGTGCAGTTCATCGACGACGTGGCGATGACCACCTTGGCTTCCGCCTCCACCCTCAAGGGTGGGGTGAAGTGCAACCTCGAGGGGGCCAAGGCCCTCGGCGAGGCCGCCGCCAAGGCCGCCCAGGACAAGGGCATCAAGACCGTCGTGGTCGACCGCGCCGGCTACAAGTACCACGGCCGTGTGAAGACCATCGTGGAGTCCGCCGTTGCCGCGGGTCTCTCGATCAGCGCCAAGACGGAGGAAGCCTAAATGTTGGACCGTAACAACCGTGACCGCGACGAGGCCAACGAACTCGACGAGAAGACCGTGTTCGTGAACCGTTGCGCCAAGACCGTGAAGGGCGGCCGCCGTTTCAGCTTCTCCGCCATCATCGTGGTGGGCGACAACAACGGCAAGGTGGGCCTGGGCATCGGCAAGGCCAACGAAGTGGGCGACGCCATCCGCAAGGGCGGCGACGCGGCCCGCAAGGCCATGCGCCCGGTCTGCATGAAGGGTTCCACCATCCCGCACGAAGTGTATGGCGTGTGCGACGGCGGCAAGGTGCTTCTCAAGCCCGCGCCTGACGGCACCGGCATCATCTGCGGCGGTGCCATGCGCCCCGTGCTCGAGGCCGCCGGCATCAAGGATGTCGTCGGGAAGTCCCTCGGCTCCAAGAACCGCCTGAACGTGGTCAAGGCCACCATCGACGCGCTTCACCAGCTGCGTTCGGCCGAGACCATCGCGGCCCTCCGTGCCTAATTTAGGGTAGGGGGCGGGCTCCGCGCGGTTCTGCCGTGTGGAGCCTCCAAGGGAAACTCCCCGCGGAACGCCCCCGATACCGGAAAGGATTTCGAGAAATGGATCTCTCCACCCTCACTAACACCCCTGGCGCCCGCAAGAGCCGCAAGCGCGTTGGCCGCGGCATGGGCTCGGGCATGGGCAAGACCTCGACCCGTGGCCACAAGGGCCAGGGCTCCCGCAAGGGCCACAAGCAGAAACTCGGCTTTGAAGGCGGCCAGATGCCCCTCATGCGCCGTCTGCCGAAGCGTGGCTTCAAGAACCCCAACCGCGTGCCCTTCTACGGCGTCAACGTCGGCGAGCTTGAGCGCTTTGACGACGGAACCGTTGTGGATATCGAGGTGCTCCTCGCCGCCGGGTTCGGCTATCGTGCCGCCAAGACCGCCGGGATCAAGATCCTCGGCGACGGCGAGCTCACCAAGAAGCTCACCGTGAAGGCTTCCGCCTTCTCCGCCACCGCCAAGGCCAAGATTGAGGCCAAGGGCGGCACCTGCGAGCAGATCTGATGCCGCACATTCCCGGCCTCCCGGCGGTCTGCGCCGGGTGGCCGGCCCCTTTTTCTCCCGCGGGGGTGCCCCCGCACCATTATGGCTGAGCGCCCTGCCCCTGAGGATTTCCATGCTCAAGACCTTCGCCAACCTTTTCAAAGTCCCGGAGCTCCGTTTCCGCATCCTCTTCACAATCGGCCTTGTGGCCATCGCCCGTTTGTTGGCGATGATCCCGACGCCCGGCGTGGACTGGGCGGCGATCATGTCGCTTCAGGAGAGTCTCGCCAAGAATGCCGCTTCCGGTGGCCTGATCGCATGGTTTGACACGTTCACCGGCGGCGCGTTGACGCAGTGCTCGGTGGGAACGCTCTCCATCTGGCCTTACATTTCCGCACAGATCATCATCCAGCTGATGGCGGCGGTGATTCCGTCGTTGGGCCGCCTTCAGCGTGAAGGGGATGCGGGCCGCAAGACGTTGAATCTTTACATCCGCTGGCTGACGATCGGCATTTGCGTCTTCCAGGCCGCGATGCTGGCCAACACGATGCTCAACCCTGAGCGTTTGGGCGCGGGGCAGATTGAGCTCGTGGTGATGAATCCGCTCGCGTTCTACCTGATGACCGTCATTTCCATGACCGGCGCTTCGATGTTTGTGATGTGGCTTGGCGATCAGATCACCGAGCGTGGCATTGGCAATGGCGTCTCTTTGCTCATCATGATCAACATCACCTCCCGTTTGCCCGTGGCGGTCTCGGATGCCGTTCGCCGTTATTTCGGCGTGGGCGGTGCCCAGGCGCAGGGTTCGCCTTGGGAGTTGATTCTGCTCTTGGTGTTCGGTTTCGCTGTGTTGTTGGGCACCGTGGCGCTGACGCAGGCGCTCCGCAAGATTCCGATCCATTCCACCCGTGCCATTTCCCGTGGTTCCGCTTACGGTGGGGGGACGACGTATCTCCCGCTCCGTGTGAACTACGCCGGTGTGATGCCCATCATCTTTGCTGGCCCGATTCTCCAGTTGGTTGGTCTCTTGGGCCGTTTGGAAGGAACGAATGCCTTCACCGCCACCTTGCGCCGCGTGGGTGAGCAGATCGCTCTCCCCACCGCGGGCACGCATATCCTGCTCTACGGGGCCCTTATCCTCTTCTTCACCTTCTTCTGGGTGGCCACGCAGTTCAATGCGATGAACATCTCCGACGGCCTGAAGCGTGATGGCTCTTACATCCCCGGCATTCGCCCTGGCATGGCCACCGCGGAGTATCTTGACGGCGTGATGACGCGCGTGACCCTCATCGGCGCGGTTTCGTTGCTCGCCATTGCCATCATTCCGCTCCTCCTGACGGCGCGTCAGGTGCCCTATGAAATCGCGGGCTTCTTCGGTGGCACCAGCTTGCTCATCATCGTGGGTGTCGCGCTGGACACGCTCCGTCAGCTGGAATCGCAGCTCGTGATGCGCAACTACGACGGTTTCCTCAAGCACGGCCGTATCGCCGGCCGCCATTGAGAGCGAAAGGGGGCATTCCGTGAACATTGTCATCCTGTTGGGCGCGCCTGGCTCAGGCAAGGGAACGTTGGCCGCTGAGCTGGCGAAGGTGCCGGGCATCGCCCATCTTTCCACCGGAGATCTGCTCCGTGGCGCCGTGAAGGCCGGGACACCCGCCGGTGTTGAGGCCAAGGGATACATGGAGTCCGGAAATCTTGTGCCCGATGCGCTCATCGCCCGCATGGTGGGGGATTATCTCGAGCAGAACGCCAAGCTTTCCACCGTTTTGTTGGATGGTTTCCCGCGCAATGTGCCACAGGCCGAGATTTTGGCGGAGCTCCTCCAGAAGACGGGGGTGACCCTGCGTTGTGCCCTCTTGTTGGATGTCCCCGACGATGTGGTGGTTCGCCGCATTTCCGGCCGCCGTGTTTGCCCCAAGTGCGGGGCGGGATTCAACGTGGACACGCTCCCGCCCAAGCAGGACGGCATTTGCGATGTCTGCGGCGCGGAGTTGGTCGTTCGGAAGGACGACACCCCCGAAACCGTCCGTCACCGTTTGGAGGTTTATGCGGGGCAGACCTTCCCGCTGATCGCCTATTACAAGGAGCGCGGGATGTTGCGCGTCGTGGATGGTTCCGGCGATGCCCTCGCGCCCAAGGTTGAGGCGGCTCTCAAGGAGCTCCATGATTAACGTTCTCACAGCGGAAGAGTTGGATCGGATGCGCGAGGTCGGCCGAATGATGGCGGACCTCTTGAATGCGTGTTGCGATTACGTCCGCCCCGGCGTCACCACGGGTGAGATCGATACCTTTTTCAACAGTTACATTCGGACCCTTGGGGATGGCACGGCCAAGTCCGGCACCTTGGGTTATTGCGGTTATCCCGCATCACTTTGCATTTCCGTAAACGAAGAGGTCATCCACGGAATCCCCGGCGCGCGCGTCCTCCAGCGCGGGGACATTGTCAGCCTCGATGTTTGCGGCTCGTATCATGGTTTCTTCGGCGACAACACCAGAACGGTTGTCGTCGGGGGGCCTGAGACACTCACCGCCGACGTCCGTCGGTTATTGCGCGTCACCCGGCAGTCGCTAGAAGCGGCCGTACTGGCTATACGGCCCGGAGTCCACCTGTCGGATATTTCACATCTTGTGGAGAAGACGGTCGCAGAGGGCGGATGTTCGGTGGTCAGGGAGTTCACCGGTCACGGCGTGGGGCGTCACCTCCACGAAGACCCTCCGGTCCCCAATTATGGGAAGCCGGGACGGGGTCCCATTTTGCACGAGGGCATGACCTTGGCCATTGAGCCGATGGTCAACCTCGGCAAGGCGGCCGTGCGGACGCTTCCTGATGGTTGGACGGTTGTTTCGCGGGACGGACTTCCGACCGCACACTTTGAGTACACCGTGGCGGTGCTCAGGGACGGAGCGGAGATTCTGACGCCCTGGTTCGAGAAGGACCCTTGGTCCGATTCTTGGATGAGCGAATGAGATTTCTGCTTTTTGTTGTGGACAGTGAGGTGTGAAATGCGCTATACTGAACCACTCATTCTTAGAAGGAACAGGCCATGAAAGTTCGTAGTTCTGTCAAACGCATCTGTGAGCAGTGCCGCATCATCCGGCGCAAGGGTGTCGTGCGCGTCATCTGCACGAATCCCCGCCACAAGCAGCGCCAAGGTTAATCGGAGAACAAAGACATGCCGAGATTGATGGGTGTGGATGTCCCGGGTTCCAAGCGCGTCGAATACGCGCTCCGTTACATTCACGGTATCGGCCCCAAGCGGGCCATGGACATTGTGGAAGCCTGCAAGATCGAGGTCGGCAAGAAGGCTGAGGCCCTCACCCCCGACGAGATCCGCCAGATCGTCACTTACATTCAGGAGAATTACCGTGTGGAGGGTGACCTCCGCCGTGAGGTCTCCGGCAACATCCGCCGCCTGATGAGCATCGGCACCTACCGCGGATATCGCCACAAACGCGGTTTGCCCTGCCGCGGCCAGCGCACCAAGACCAACGCCCGCACCCGCAAGGGCGCCAAGAAGACGGTTTCCACCGTCCGCGAGAAGTAACCCCTTCAGAGAGCGCACATGAGCGAAGAAATCAAAGATCAGGCCCCTGCCGAGGAGCAGAAGCCCGCGATGAGCGAGGCTCAGGCCATCCTCGCCGCCGACACGGCCACGGCCAACGCCGCCGCCGATGCCGAGGCCGCCAAGAAGAAATCCAAAGCCAAGGTCATGCCCGCCGGCATCGCCTTCATCCGTGCCACCTACAACAACACCTTGGTGTCCATCGCCGATGCCCGTGGCGGTGTGATCTCTTGGAGCTCTGCCGGTAAGGCTGGCTTCAAGGGTTCCCGCAAGTCCACCGCGTTTGCCGCCACGATGGTTGCCCAAGATGCCGCCCGCACCGCTTTCGCCCGTGGAATGCACGAGGTCGAAGTCCGTATGCAGGGGGCCGGGGCCGGCCGCGAGTCTGCGGTTCGTGCCATCCAGTCCGTCGGCATCCACGTCACCTGCATCAAGGACTGCACTCCCGTTGCTCACAACGGTTGCCGTCCCCGCAAGCGTAGGAGGGTTTAATCCATGGCACGTTACACTGGTCCTCGTTCCAAGATCTCCCGCCGTTTCGGGGAGCCCATCTACGGGCCCGACAAGGTGCTTGATCGCCGCAATTTCGCTCCCGGTCAGCATGGGCAGAACCGTCGCCGCAAACTCTCCGAGTACGGCGTCCAGCTCCGTGAGAAGCAGAAGGCGAAGTACATCTACGGGATGCTTGAGAAGCAGTTCCGCATTTTCTTCGAGCGCGCCAAGGCCAAGCAGGGCAAGACGGGTGATATCCTTCTCCAGCTCTGCGAGACCCGCTTGGACAACATTGTCTTCCGTCTGGGCCTTGCTCCCACGCGCGCCGCTGCGCGTCAGCTGGTCTCCCACCGTCACATCACGGTCGACGGCAAGGTCTGCAACATCGCTTCCTACATTGTGAAGCCCGGGCAGACCGTTGGGGTCCGCGAGAAAGACAAGACCATGGGCGTCATCGTCGATTCCCTCAAGAACCCCCGCACGGCTGCCGCTTCTTGGCTCCAGTGGGATGAGGGGAACATGACCGGCTCCCTCTTGAGCGTTCCTGAGCGCTCGGAGATCCCGGAGAACATCGACGTGCAGCTCATCGTCGAACTTTACTCTCGCTGATCTCACCCCGTAGCCCACCGGGCCGTGCGGGTGGTTCCCGCGCGGCCCTCGTCAGAAAGGACGGAACATCATGCCGATTCGTCTGAGTCGCTTTGAAATGCCCACCCGTATCGTCCGTGACGACGCCACGGCCACCGAGACTTACGCCCGGTACACCGCCGATCCCTTTGAGATTGGGTACGGTCGCACCATCGGCAATTCCCTCCGCCGCGTGCTGCTTTCCTCCATCGAGGGCTTCGCCATCAAGGCCATCAAGCTCGAAGGTGCCGCGCACGAGTTTTGCTCCCTGCCCGGCGTCTCCGAGGATGTCACCGACATCGTCCTCAATCTCAAGAAGGTTCTCCTGAAGAGTTTCACCCGCGACACTCGCTGGATTCGCCTTTCCAAGAAGGGCCCCTGCGTCGTCACCGCCGCCGATTTCGCTTTGGACAACTCCATCGAGGTGCTCAACCCTGACCAGGTCATCGCGACGCTCGACGTCGACGGTGTCCTCAACCTTGAGGCCCAGGTTGGCGTTGGCCGCGGATTCTGCTTGGCCGAGGGGAACAAGGATCCTTCCTTCGATATCGGCGTCATCCCGATCGACTCTGCCTTCTCTCCCGTCACGCGTGTGAACTACGACGTGGTCAACACCCGCGTGGGTCAGCGTACGGACTATGAGAGGCTCGTGCTCGACATCTGGACCGATGGCCGCGTTTCCCCCGATGAGGCGCTCAAGACCAGTGCCGCGCTCCTGCGCCACCACCTTGATGCCTTCGTCGAGACCGCCGAAGACATTTTGGAGTTTGAGACGCCTTCGCAGAAGGATACCACCGAGATCGAGGATCTCCGCCGTAAGCTCAACATGGGCGTCAACGAGATCGAACTCTCCGTCCGCTCGGCCAACTGCCTCAACAGCGCCGACATCAAGACGGTGGGTGAGCTCGTGATGAAGACCGAAGCCGATATGCTCAAGTACCGCAACTTTGGCAAGAAGTCCCTCACAGAGATCAAGGACAAGTTGCAGGAAATGGGCCTCTGCCTCGGCTACAAGTTCGACCCCAATCTGCTTGATAAGTAATCTTCGGCGCTTTGCGCCAAACAACCCTTCAAGGAACCTTTGTCATGCGTCACAAACGCCTCGCCAAAAAGTTCGGCCGCAGCCCTGAGCACCGCGAACAGCTCATGCGGATGCTCTGCGCCGCGCTCATCATCAACGATCGCATCGTCACCACCCTCAAGAAGGCCAAGCAGGCCCGCAAGGATGCCGAGAAGCTCGTCACCCTCGCCCGCAAGGGCACGCTTGCGGCCCGCCGTCTCGCCGCTGCCCGTCTGCGCAGCCCCGAGGCCGTGAAGAAGCTCTTCGACACGGTGGTGAAGCAGCAGGAAGGCCGCAATGGCGGCTACACCCGCATCACCAAGACCGGCGCCCGCCGTGGCGACGCCACCGAGATGTGCGTCCTCGAGTGGGTGGTCGCTGAGACCGCTCCTGCCGCTGAGCAGCCCGCCGCTCCCGCCGAAGCCGCCAACTAAGATCGGTTTCCGGAATGTAAAAGCCCCGCAGGGATTCCTGCGGGGCTTTTTTTGTCGTTGTTCCACACCCTTTCATCAATGCCGCATACGGCTTGCTTTGCCGACATTCTCTCCCAATGTGGGGCGTATGAAGGGGGAAAAAGAGCCCCATGGCGCGCATGGGACTGAGGGGAATCCGATGGATGCCGCGCGTGGGCCGTTCAGCGCAGGCGCAGACGGTAGCTGGAGACTTCGGGCGGGATATACCACAAGCCGTCAGAGCGGCGTTCCAAGGCGCCGCCATCTTCGGCTGACAGGGCGAAGGTAACGCCTTCGCCACAGGTCGTCCACGTCAAGAGGTAACCCGCCTGTTTACGATTGGCGCACACGATAACGGTCGCGCGACTCTCCAAAGGATCGGTGCCGGAGGGGAGGGCAATGTCCTCAAAATCGAGGGATTGGGCGGCGAGCGTTCCAATGTTCAACGTTCCTTGGGTGGCGTCGATGCAACTCTTCGGCGCGACGGTGAGTGTTCCTGTGATTTGA
Source organism: uncultured Lentisphaeraceae bacterium (assembly GCA_949282555.1). GTDB lineage: Bacteria > Verrucomicrobiota > Kiritimatiellia > RFP12 > DVOR01 > Spyradenecus. Next base: position 24,474 of record CASDPK010000003.1, read on the forward strand.
CCATCACCGGCAAGTGTACAGCCTTCGGCAAGGGTCACATCGGTGGCGGTGCCATTCAGCGTCAGAGAGCCGAAGCGTGGCGAATCCTCCTCGTCATCGTCTCGGCTGACGTTGACGGTCCCAGCGAGTATCCCTGTGCAGATGACGCTCTCTCCGCCGATGGAGATTGTCCCAGAGGTGACCGTGTGTCCGTAGTGCCCTTCCGCGTCGGCGAGAATCAGCCGGCCAGAGGACCCAACCGCAATCGCATCGGGCAAGTCGTTCAACGTGTAGACCGTTTCTGTCGAGGTGCAAAAGATCTCCTTCACGGCGGCCTCCTGGGCGTCCACGGAGACGGTCGCGACATTGACATCGGGGAGCAGGGCGCGACTTTCCGCGTCATTGGTGTATCCGCTCCAATTGTCAGGATCTGTCCAAGACCCATTCCCAGCCGTTTGCCAAATCATGGTGCCAGCTGGGGCCCCAAGGCCCTCCAACACAATCGCTTGAAGGTTTCCATTGCCCTCGGAGGCGGAAAGCGTCAGGGTGGGGGCGGTCGCCTGCGTTTCAAAGACCATCAGCACCCAGGCGCCATCGTCGGCCTTTGCGGTCACCGTTTCTCCCTCGGCTTTGGCCTGTGCGTTGAACTGCGCCAGCACTTGGGCCGACAATGTCAGCCCTTCGACGGCATAGGTCGTCGTTCCACCGCTCCAGGTGTTTCCACGGCCAGCGAGAACCGTCACACGGTAGATTTCGCCGGGATGGAGACCGTCAAACGTGATGGAGGCGTTTTCCGCTCCTTGCAGCGGAACACCATTCGGATTGCCGGAAATCGTGCCAATCGGAAAGCGGTCCGTCACCTCGGCAGTATAGGTTGAAGCCGTCATCGCCGCACCGGAGGCGCCGATTTCTTCGGAAAGCGCCGAGATCCCCCACGGGGAGGCTCCCCCTCCCGGCTGCTTTAGCGACGTGGCCGGGATGCTTTTGGGGACGTCGTTCTCCGTTTTCTGATTGTAGCCTGGAATCAGATTGACCCCATCGGTGAAGACAATCTTCCCGGAACCGCCATCGTCGTTGTAGTAAAAGCCTACTTTCAACGCTTCTCCCTTTTGGGCGAAGAGGCTGTTCGCCGTCGCCCAAACCAACAGTGTTGCGATTGCGGTGAACGTCCTCATTTCGTCTGCTCCGTCGCGCCTTTCAAGGTGATTCCCACCGGAGGTCGAGAGGTTGCGTCAAAGGCGACGTCATCAGGGTAGGGAAGGATTGAGCCGTCCGAAGTGCGTATGGGCATTTGCGCCCCGCATTCGCGCAAAAGCTTCCCCATGGTCTTGCGAAGGCGATCGGTCACCTTTGGATAGACGGTGGCCAAATTGGTTTTTTCGGAGATGTCGTTGGTGAGATTGTAGAGCTCAAAGGTTTCGGCATCACCCTCGGTGTTGTGGTTGTAAATGAGCTTCCAAGGGCCTTGGCGGACAACGGTGTAGAAATTGTAATAGCGCGGCGTACGGCTTCCCTCGCCCCACTGATTGGGGTAGTGCCACAGAAGCGCCCGTTCTGCCCCCGTGGCATCCACTGTCGCCCGCTCGCCGGTCAAGACCGGCACAATGCTTTGCCCATCCAGCACCTGGCGGCGCTCTGTGTCGCCATTGCCGACAGAGGGCGTCACAGCCAACGTTGAGGCACTTGGCAAGGCAACCCCAGCCATCTCCAAGATGGTTGGATAAAAATCGTCGATATGCACTGGCTCGTGCGACACACTGCCTGGTTTCACCCGCCCCGGCCAAACCACCATCATCGGCTCACGGATGCCCCCCTCATAGCAAGAGCCCTTCCCGGCACGCAAAGGCGCGTTGGACCACTGCATTCGAGAATTCGCCGAACCATCGTTGCCGCCGTTGTCAGCCATGAAAATGACGATGGTGTTTTCCGCGATTCCCTGCTTCTCCAAGAAATCCCGAATCTTTCCGAGGGAATCATCCATGCCCTGAATGAGCGCGGCATAATTTCGCTCAGTGTCATTCCATGCCAAGCCATCCCCGGGATCGCTCCACTGCGGCCCACGTGTCGCATCCCATGCTTGGTCATAATTCCAAGGAGCATGGATGGCGTAGTGGGACATGTAGAGATAAAAGGGTTGTTCCGGATGGTCTGTGCGGTGCCGGGAAAGTTCCGCCAGCACTTCATCCGTCAGCGCATCCGTCAAAAAGACGTTCCGGTCATAATAGCCGTTCTCATCCAGCCCTGGCACCCCAAACTGCACCCAGCTGGTGTCACTGTTCCCGTATTTGCGGTCACCGCGGTAATTGGCCGGCCCTCCGATCTCACACCCGGCGATGTTCACGTCAAACCCGAAGTTTTTTGGATTGGCCCCTGGAGTCGTCGCGCCGGTTCCCTTGTAAGTGTTGAAGCTTCCGCTCCCCCAATGGGCCTTGCCGCAATGGATGGTGTGATAGCCCGCTTCCTGCAGGAGTTTCGGGAAGGCCAACGCATTGGTGTAAGGCACTGTCATGTTGTAGCTGACCTTTTCGCCATCGCCTGTGGGCTGATAATAGCGTCCTTCCGCATCCCGCTTCCACGGCGGCAAACACGTTCCCGTTGGTTGCGTTCCCTCCGGTTGCAATCCGTTGGCCGCCCAATAAGGGGCCTTGCATCCACCTCCCTGCGTGTTTAGACGGCTGCTGTCATTGACCCCCAGCGTCCAGTCGGTGACGCGGTGGCGGGCCATGTTCATGCCACTCATCAGTGAGCACCGCGTTGGGGAACAAATCGGGCAGGCATAAGCATCGGTGAAGAGCATCCCCTCCTTCGCCATGGCCTCCATGTTGGGGGTCTTATAACGTGCGTTCAACCGCGTCTTCACCGGCTTGCCATCGACATACCAAAAGGGCAGCGACGTATCCTGCCATCCCATATCATCCACTAGGAAAAGAACGATGTTCGGACGTTTTCCCGCCCCTTCATCGCCTCCCCGCATTATCCCGGGCACCGCCGTCGCCGCCAATCCGCATCCAAAGAGTTTTAGAAATTCCCGCCGCTTCATTCCTTCCTCCAATCCGTTCCTGCCGTTCCTTCTTCGGAACGGAGCGTCATCCATCGTTTCACTTGCCCCATGATAACAAACAAGGGGCCCCACGGTGTGGAACCCCTTGTTTTCATGGACAAATCCAGCCTCCTCACGCCACCTTGCGGCGAAGCGCCAGCCCAGCCACTCCCAGCGCCAGCAACGCCAACGCCGTCGGCTCGGGAACAGTAACTACGCTTCCCTTATAGGCACCCGCAGCGATGATCATATCTTCGGCAGTAATGTCTGTTTCACTGGTAATAAAATTGAGGCCATTGACTGTTGAGTCCCCTGTTTTGATTACGTTGAACCACTCTTTTCCATCGATGTAAACCGTTACGGTTACATTTTGCGAACCCTCCGTTAACTTCTCGTATGTTATTGCTACTGTATGCTTCGCTCCTGAGATTGTCGTCTCATTGGCGATGTTATCCGTGTACTGACCTTTTGTTCCTAGCGCGTAAGTACCATCTTCTGCCCCAGCCTTGACATAAAGAATGGTATTTCCGCCGGACCACTGGGCTGCCTTAAAGATTGCCGCATAGGACTCTCCCGCAGTCGAGAAGTCCAAGTTGACAATCAACGAAGTTGTTCCAATACCCGTTCCTTGCCCCTGATTTGCCCAAATCGTTTTACTTTCATCGGGGGTTTCAGGATTATACGTCCAATCATAAGTAATCGCGCTGGCCACGCCGGCCACGCAAAGGGCCGCAAGGGCCATCATCAGTTTCTTCATCTCCATCATCTCCTGTTCAAGCACGTTCCGTGCGGTTGAAACTTTCAAGGCGAGGGAACGGCCCTCAAAAGAACCCAAAAGCAACGTCACAATATCATACCTGCCCCCCCCGTCAAGTTTAATTATATCTTATTGATGTATATGTTGATATTTTAACCAAAAGATCTGCCATTGGGCTCAAGAAAAGAAAGGGGCGAGCCGAGGGACTTTGGTCACATGTGTTGCAAAGAGCCTTCGAGCTTTGTGTGTTCGTGCACGGAGTCTCTCGGCGTGGGATACAGGGCCCTTTATGATTGGATACGGAGCCTTTCGTTTCCTTGTATGGGCTGGCTCTTTCGGAATACAGTTTTCAACAGGGGGGGGGGGCTCCATGAAAACAAAGGCGGCCCGGGGGGGCCGCCTTTGCGGGAATGATGGACACCCTCTATTTCTTCACGCGCACCTTGAGCGGGCGGGGCGCTTCCAGAAGTGTTGCCGTAGCCTCTTTCGAAACGGGGAGCTGGATTTCCGATGTCTCGGTTTCACCAATGGCAACTGTGGCCACGACCTCATCCTCGGCAAGCAATTCCACCGTTGAGCCGGCAACGAAGGTCGCCGTTTGGGCCCCTTCCGCACCTTGCACCTTCGCCGTGACCGTGAGGACGCCCGCCTCACGATCATAGGCCATGTCGGCAATGCCGAAGTCGTAGGTCACGGTCAGGGTTGCCGCGCTCTCCGAGACGGTTGTCGTGAGGACGCCTCCAAAGCAGAGGAGTGCCGCGTCGATTTCTGCGGTCGTCAACGGACGCTTTGCCGTGGTGCCCGAGATCTCGGCCACGGAGGCGGCACCTGCGGTGAAGGCTGCCGCAGCGAGTTGCCGTTGGGCGGTTTCCGAAAGTCCCTCGAAGGTTGCTTGGGCTCCCTCAGCAAGGGTCAGGAATTCATAGTAGAGGCCATCGGCCTTTGCCACGAGTCGCGCCGTGGGGGCTGTGGGCGTTGCCTCGGCGGCCTCGAACGTGACCCCTTCGGGGGCAGATGCCCAAGCCAGCAGACGCCGCGTGGAGGTGACATCTTGTGGGAGGGTCACGGCGATGGCTCCGGCTGCCGTCAATGTGCCATTGAGCGTGAGGCAGGCTTCTGCCGTGGCTTCGGAGGCGTCCAGCGAGGCCCCTTCCGCCAAGTGCAGGGCACACGCCGTTGCGGCTTCTTCCACGATGGGGCCGGTGATGGTGCCCAATCCGGAGAGCGCGCCGTACACATTCAACGTTGTATTCGCCGCGATTGTCAGCGTCGCATCGGCGGCAATGGACACGGGGCCGCGACCAAGTGCATTGGCCGAAGCGATTGCGAGGTTGGCACGGATATCTGTGCCTCCGGTGTAATCGTTGTTCCCGGAGATCGTTAGGTTTTTGGTGGTATCCACAAGCACATGGATATCGCCTGTGATCGTTCCTGGAATCGTCCATGGGTTATCGTTTGACCGTGTAAGGCGGAGATAAGCCTTGGAATTTCCCTCCGAAGGGGAGATGGTGCCATTGATTCTCAGGTAAGAGCCTCCATAGGAACCTGCCAAAATCGCGGGTTTCTCGGGCGAGGTACTACGCAGACGGATAGCCGGAGCAAAGTTCCCATAATCCGGCCCTGCATAGGCTCCGTTGGTGAACCTCAACGTGGCGCCACCTTCCAAAACGAAAACGCTGTTCGGATTGGAGAGCTTCACTTGGTGGGAAGAGGCTCCGTTACCGATGTCCACAATCGCCCCATCGGCCACTTCCATGAAATAGGCCTTGTCATAGGCGATTGTGTCGCTTCCTGATTTCCAGAAGCTGACGGTGCCTTCTTCGATTCGGAAGGAGACGCCGTCAGGTTCGGCATCGGGAACGATCGACAGTGTCCCCGTCCCGGTCTTCACATAGGTTCCTGCCCCGGAAATCGTTGGAAGGGTTCCGTTCTGCGTTTGCTCCAGCGTCAATATGGCTTGCGGTTCAAGGGTGGCCGAGGTGAACGAAAGGGTGGATGTCGAAGCCACGAGTCGCCCGGCAAGCGAAAATTCGTTGACGGAGAGCTGCCCTCCGGAGAGCGTCAGTGTATGTTCTGATTCCATGACCGCAAAGCGATCGCTGTTGTACCCTTCCGATGGGATATTGACCGTGATATCCTTTTGTGCGGTCGCGGTGAAATCCGTTGTCCCCGTAAAGCTCTGCCACTCCTCTGACATCGGCGTGACATTGTTCATATCCTTCCACCCGGCGGCGAACCAGTCCGTTGTCGCGTCTTGCGAAAGTTCCGTTGAAAACCGACGGCGAAGCCGATAACAACCGTCTCTCCAAACAAGTTCGTATCCGGTCTCGGTCCTTGTCCACTGAAGCGTCAAGGCATCCGTTTCGGGCGTCCACAATACAGGGAAGTCCAATGCATTCTGCCACTGTTCTGCATCTTCGGGGAGTACGACCTTGACTGTTCCGGAGACGGGGCCAGAGAGTGTAAGTGCGCCATTCGGAGAGGCCAACAACGTACTGCCTTCCTCAAAGGTGACACTTCCTTCCAAGCGACCGATGCCTCCAATCGCGCCGGCCACGGAAATGGGATCGAGGGAGGAGATGGTGGCTTGAGCCGCGACTCCAAATGAAGTCTCAACCCAAGCGTTTGGCGTCCATGCGTTGACTTCACTTGTGGCATAAGAACGCTTATCCACGGTTTTCCAGTTTACGCCATCGTCACTTACGGCCAATTCCCAAGAGGTGGGGTTACGCCCATTCTGGTCGGCCATGGCGAGGCGGTAGGCATCGAAGGTAAATGTGTTGCCTTCGCCGGCATCGAGCGTCAACGAGCAATTGTCAAAGGCCGTACGGCCTGTTACCCAATACCATTTGGTGCCCAAATCGCCGTCGATGAGATGGTCATCCTTATGGCTGCCGTTTTCTGCGGCCTGGGTTGCCGTGACGGTGGCGCCATTCCAATCCACTTCTTGCTCGGCCAACATTAGCTTCATTTCAGCCAAAGCGATGCCGTCACAATAATTTCCCGATGTCGCACGTGTTAGCAACTGAAGACGGATGTATCGGCCTTTCGCAGTCCCCGCAGACAACATCAAGGTCGCATCCTTATTGATCGTCAGTTGGTCCGCAGAGAGCGTACAATCCCCTGCAAGCGTGTAGTTGCCCGAAACGGTCATTGTTCCGACGCGGATATCGTTTGTGAAGGTAACCTTTTCTTGTGCAGGGTTGGCCCCGAAGGCCACGTCGTCTCCGGCTTGGAATCCTGGGAATCCATCTTCCCATGCGGTGCCGCTTCCGGGAGTTGCCCATGTGAGCGTTTGCTTTTCCGGTGCATAACACAAGAGGCCTGACACAACGGAGAGTGACCATGTTTCGCCTTCAGAAAGCCCCGAGGCGGCAATTGTCAGCCCCTCTGGGACGGATTCCACTCGCCCGAGAACCACACGACGGGTGTCAATTTCCTCTTCCGTCACGGCGATTGTCAGCGTCCGTTCGCCTTCCATTGTGAAGGTCGCGTTCGGGAGGCGGTTGGCGCCAAGGTTCAGGTTGCTTTTCAACGTCAACGCCCCGAAGTCTCTCGAAACGGTCGCTCGGGAGAGGTCAATCCCGGTTTCTCCGCCATCGATGATCAGCTCGGATGAGCCGACGGGTGCATTTTCCGCCGAGACTTCCAAGCTCCCCTCGAAAACACCACCCTTTAACGTCAACGACGCTTTGCCCAGAACACCGCCATTAGCACCGTAACCACCCGCGCACACACGGTTAGCATAGGTTCCGCCATTCAGCGTCACGGACGTGTCGCCGGAAACGGTGGCCGTGGAGGTGTTGGAAACGTTGCCGCCATAAATGGGCTGGGAGAAAGTTACGGTGTCGGGCGCCGAAATCGAAACGGATGTATTTCCTGTGATGGCATAAGAAGCGGTCGAGGCGTACGAACCTCCGGCGATTTCTTTGACGAACGTTCCCTTCGCTTCGCTTGGAAGGATGACCTCCACCGCAGTGTTTCCGGTTTGCTTTGCCCCAGAGCCTGTATTGCCCATGTACGCAGACCCACCGAGAATCCGATTACCGACGCCGGCGGCAGCATTCTTGTTTGTTGACTGCAATGCTAGCACGCGCACGTGTGTGTTTCCCGTGATGACAGGGGTCAGGTTGTGAGTGGAGAGGGTCCCGCCCACTAAACCTCCGTTAACCGTTCCCTTGACCGTCAACAAGATGTTTCCATTCACGGCACCTTCGTTGATGAGCCCACCTTTGTAGACGCCTCCAATGAGATTGTTGGCGGTTGCATTTGCGCCAAGCTCAACGGCGATATCCCCTCGCAGAGGCGTGGCATGATTGCTGCTTGTCCAGTTGTTCTCTGAGCCTCCGACGATGACATCATGATTTCCGCCGGAGACCATCAGCCATACATCGCGTTCAAGTGGGGTGTCTTTGTTCCCGTGATTGGCATCATTGACACCGAAAATCTGATGTGCCGTGCCGTCATCGCCTGTGATTTCGGCGACATTCGTTGCTCTGCCACCAAGCGTCTGACGGAATACGGCATCCTACTCCAAAGCCAAGTTTTCGGTGAGGGAGCGTTGCACAGCTTGCGTGGGCACCGGTTTCGTTGTCCATCCTTCGGGGACCTCGAAAGAAACGGGGACGGGCGTAAAACGGGGCGGAGCCATTTCCTCCGCGACCTCTTTGATCTCGTCCGGCGTCAATGCACGCTTCCATACGCCGAGCGCATCGATAGCACCACTTCCATGATTTTCTCCGGCGCAATTGTTACCATAACGCGAGCGCCATTGAAATTTGGAGGCAATGACTGCACCAGAGGGCTTTACGGGGTCTCCAATGGCCTCGCCATCCACGTAAAGCGTCAAGCCGTCATTATTTTGTACCAGCGCGTAGTGGTGATAGGCGACATCGGAACCATCCTTTGACACAGAGAGGAGGCACTCATTGTTCTGCCCCGTGCAGACGGCCAGCGAACCAGGAGTCTCATCTCGACGGAAAGAAAGGCCCCCGCCTTTGGTCGGGCCAAAAGCAAAGAGGAGCCCGTTCGCGGAAGTGCCAGTCTGTGCGGTAAAGGCAATCGTGAATGCCTCGTCCTCCACGGAAAGTACGGTTTGTTGATCCCCAGTCCACGCGTTGTAGGAGGCAAGATTTAATGCCCGATGAGCACCTGAGACGGTAATAAACGAAGGATCGCCCCCGGTGTTCGTGTTCCAAGCGCCAGGATTTTCCTCTGGAAGCTCGGCGGCGATTCCCTTTTCTGGATCTTCAAAGGTGCTGTAGTAAGACAGATCTGTGAGGAGGTCTCCCGTCAACTCCGCGGAGGTGATGCCGGGAATGCCCATGGCAATCAGTATGGCCACCCACAGGTGGGGGCGAGGTAGGCTACATTTTCTCATCAGACGATTCCTTTCCGTTGAGATGAACGTGTGGTGGAAACCCACAAACAAACGTTTCTTGGATGATATCACATTGTTTTATGTCTGTCTCGCATTCGGTGAGAAGAGAACAAAAATCCCACATGAGCCCATGCGGGGAAGGAGACATGAGGGATCGCTTAGGAGAAAAGGTTTTGGAGGATTATTGGCGCATGCTCAATGGGGTTCAAAAGGAAAGACACCTCTTAGTTGCGTGTGGGCGCAAGGAGGTCGTCCACCGTTCGGAAATCCGAGCAGGAGGCCCCGGGGAGGATTTTGTTGAAACGGAAACGCAAGAGCGCCAGATAGGCGAGCAGGGCCATGGAGTCCCACGTGAGCGTGTCGAGCGGCGTTTCGGGGGTGAGGGTTCCGGGCGCGGCGTTGAGAATGTCGGCCAGTTCGTCGAGAAGATCCTGTTCGTTCATGGGTCACTCCGGGAGGATAAGGGGAGGGAGACAGACGTCGAAATCCAACACCGTCCGGGCGGTCAACCACGTGAGCCCCACACCGAAGGCCGAGAGAAGGGCATCTTGGCGGCCATGGACGCCTTCGGCCACGAGGTCGCACAGAAGCAATGGCAGGCTGGCGCAAGAGGTATTCCCCCTTCGGGCAATACGGCAGGGCGTCCGCTCAGACGGGAAGCGGCACATCCGGGCGATTTGGCGCACAATGAAGGCGTTGGCCTGATGCAACAACAGCAGATCGGGTGCGCCTGAAGTCGCCTCCAGTACGCGGAGTATCTGCTCGGGGACGCGCGTGACCGTGAAGTTGAAGACATCGGTCCCCGCCATGTGGAAATGGCCGCCGTGCGGGAGGGTGATGGCCTCGGAGGCCTCGCAAGCCGAGGCAATGGCCCACGATGCCTCGCCCTTCCCAAGCACCGCCGCAAAACCCGCATCGCCAAACAGCATCGCGGAAGTATGATCGTTCGGATCCACCAGCCGTGAAAGCGTGTCGCCGCCAAGGAGCAGGACATTGCGGACCTCGGGGGATTGCAGAAAGTGCGCAGCCGTCAGAATGCCGGCAAGGAACCCCGCGCATCCTTGATTGAGGTCCAACGCAAACACGTGGCTCCCGAGTCCAAGGCGTCCTTGCAAGAGGGAGGCGGTGGCAGGGGCGACGGCATCGGGCGTTTGCGTGACGAAGAGCAGAACGTCGATGGCGTCCGCTTCCAGACGGCCTGTGTCAAGGAGCTGGCGGGCCGCCGCTTCGGCGAGGTCGGAAGCGCGTTGGCTTGGGTTCGCCGCGTGGAAACACTCCACGCCAACGACCTGCCGGAACCGGGCCACCGTTTCGGCTCCAAAACGGTCTGCGAAGGCTTCCACCTTCACCACGCGCCCCGGCAACGCACAGGCAAGCGCCTTCAAGCGAACGTTTCCGAAGGTTTCAAGCACGGTGAGCCTCCACGGCGGACAACATATCCCCCACGGTACGCATGGAGACCATTTCGGCAGAGGTGAACGCCACTCCGAGTCGCCGCTCCACCGCCAGCAACAAGGCCAAATGCGCCACGGAGTCCCACCCCGGCAGTGCGGCAAAGGCCGTGTCGGCATGGAAGGGCGGCATGGGCTGCCCGAGCGTTTCGGAAAAGAGATCCCGCAAGGTTTCCAACATGGCGACTCCTAGGGCTTCGACGGTTCGCGCAACGGCACACCGTGGGTGGCGTAGACGTCCCGGCAACGCGCGTTGCGGTCGGTGGGGAGATACGCCCCGCAAAGGTTGGGCTCTTGCGCCTTGAGATGGTTGAGGATAAGCGCTTCCACGCCGCGATTCAAGGCCCGGCAACTGATGACCCACGTTTCGATGAAGGCGCCGTCGAGCACCACCGCACTCACGATCCCGAGGTCCCCGAAGCGATCCCTCAGACGGTACACCCAGCCTCGCTTCCCGGCCAATTCGGCCTCCGTGTGCCGTGTGCCGCGCATGTTGAACTGGTTGCACCGTTGCGTGAGTTGGGCGGCGCGGGCCGCATTGGCAGGGCCGAGCGGCTCCGGAAGCAACTCCTGATCCAATGAGGCCAAATAATCCTCACGGGAGGGGGCGGATTGCTCGGCACGCTCGCGGGCATGATCCGCACGCAAAGAGTGGGCGCGTAAGGCGTCGTCCGCCGTGATCTGTGCGGTCTCAAAGAGATTGAGCCGAGCCAGAAACTCGGGCCACAAGGCCGGATCGGCGGGGAGCTCGGGCACGGCGACCTCGGGAAGGGCGGCACGCACTTCGGCCCGTTGCTCGGGGCGGTCGTCCACGAAGACAAGGGCGTCCGTCCCCACGTGCAGGTGCGCGGCGATGCGGCGGAGCATGGCGGATTTCGGCCCCCAATCGGCCTCGAACGCAAGAAAATCCTCGGGAACCATCTCCATCGCCGGATGGCGGAAGGCGGCGTGTGCCGGCTCCCAGTCGTTGCGTGAGGCCACGGCCAAGAGGATGCCTCTGGCGGCCAAGGCGCGGAGCCACGCGCGATAGGCTTGGCGGCCGGGGGCTTCGGGGGCGATGCCGTCGGGGCCGACCTCGCTGACGATGCCATCCCACAGGGTGCCATCCAAATCGGTGACGAGGACTTTGCGCAGACGCCCGAAGGCCGCGCAAAGCGTATCGGCTGTGCGGCGGGCGACTTCCGGAAGCGCGGCGGGGGCCAATGCGCAGGCGGCGACTTCCCACAAGCGCGGATCGAAGGTTGCCCCACGGCCAAGAAGGCTCTGCACGAGGTCGAGATCCACGAGCGAGAGGTTCGCGTGCGTTCGCGCCAACGACTGGAGACGTGTGTTCCAATCGAGAATCCGTGCCCGGAGGGAGGGCGTATAGGTGAGCGCGAGACTGCCGCAGGTGCCGTCGTCGCGCGTGACCATGTCATAGACGAGAAAGCGGTAAGGCAAGGCCAAGATGGGCTCAAGCTCCGGGAACCGTTCAGCCTCGGCACAACACCACACCACCACGGCGTCGGGACGGAACGTTTCCAGTTCGTCTTGCACGGCCAGCGGCGACGTGAAGGCCCAGCACCGGATGTCGGGGCGATACCCACGGGTTTGGAGCTCGCCCTCAAGCGCCCGTGCGAGCGGTTGCGGCGCACTGTCGGCAAAGAACGCCACGCGCAGTGTGGGCGATTCCGTCATGGGCGCGACTCCGAGAGGGCAAAGGTGTAGCAGGCCCGGAACTCGGCGGCGACCGCCGAGAAGGTGCGGTCGCGCTCCAGCGCCTCAAGGGCGGCAAGCGCATGGTCGGCGCAGAGCAAGGGGGTCAAAAGGTGACGGCGAACCGCGGCGGTGATCGCCTGCGCATTGGGAGGCACAAGGCAGGCGTTCGCGTCGTTCAGCAACGTTTCGTAGGCCGGGCAACGGATCACCAAAAGGGGGCGGCAGGCGGCGATGACGTCGAGCAGTCGCGCGGGCGGCAGGATGCCGTGCGCGAGGGGGAGAAAGACGAGGTCGGCATCGGCCACGCAGGCGCCAAGCTCTTCCGCATCGCACGGTTCGGGCCGAATCTCCACCGCCGAAGCGTCGGGGAGGTGGCGGGCCAGCGCCGCACGGATGCGCTCCCCGGCGGCGGGCGCCCCACACGCGATGCGGACACGGAAGTTGGCGTGGGTGAGGAGATCGGGGAGCGCGTCGCACAACGCGGCGAGCCCCTCCACCCCGGTCTCCGACATGAACGCCGTAAGCCGGAAGGGCTGGGCGGCGCCGTGCAAACGGGGCGGCGGTGGCGGCCGGCGGACAATGGCCGGATCGGGCAGGGCCGGCACGGTGGCGATGCGCCCATAGAGGCCCGTCTCGCGGAGGCGGGCGAAGGGGTAGGGCACATCGGAGAGCACAAGGCTCACCGCGCGCAGAAAACGTTTGGGGCGGCGGCGGAGCCACCGCACAAGGTCGTGCCCGGAGGCGGTGTGCCATTCAAAGATGAAGCGCGCACCGAACACCCACGCCACCAATCCTCCGACCCGGACGGAACGGTCGGCGCAGTGCACGGCGTCATATCGGCGGTGGATGAAGAGCCGCAATGCCGCCAACGTCAGCGCCAGCGTGGCCCACCGGCGGCGAAGGCCGGAGCCGTAAGGCGGAAGCGTTCGCGCGAAGGGAACGCGGGCCGTGTGGTAAAGGTGGCGCACTAGGCCCTGAGGCCACGGATCGCCCCCCGGGAAGGTGAGCAGGTCGGCCTCAAGGCCCGCGGCCCGGATCAAGGAGAGCATTTGGACGGCCGCCCGTCCGTGCGGGGAACCCGCACGGTAGACCTGGGCGTAAAGATAGAGCACTCTCCCCATCGCGTGGGCCCCTTATTGGAGGCGCAGTTGGGCGCCTTGGCGTTGCACGTGCATTTTGCGCACCACCCAGGAGAGGTCGAGGCCGGAGACGAAGGCATTGGCCTGCTTCCCAAAGGCGTCGTCGTCATCGATCACCACCGCCACAATCGTGGGGCCCGCGCCGGAGATGTAAACGGACACGGCGTCGGTCTGCTCCACCGCGAACCGCATCACATCGGCACCCTGCGGAATGAGCTGGAGACGGTATTCCTGGTGGATACGATCCTTGCAACCGGCGCGGATGAGGCGAGGGTCGGCGCGCTCCAACCCTTCCAGCAGGATGGGGACGCGCGACAGATTGTAAATGCAGTCGGTCAGCGAATAGGTCTTCGGGAGCGCGGCGCGCGCGGCCTCGGTGGGCACGCGCACCTCGGGCATGAGCGCATAGAAGCTGATGCGGTCGCTGATCGGGTAGCGGTGCCAGTAGACCAAGCCGTCTTCCACGATGGCGGCCACGAATCCGCCGAGAATGGCCGGAGCGACGTTGTCGGGGTGCCCTTCGATGAGGGTGGCGGTGCGGAGGATTTGCTCGGTGTCCATCGAGAGATTGCCCAACGCATTGGCCGCCATCACCCCTGCCACAATGCAAGTGGAGCTGGATCCCAGGCCGGAGCAGACGGGCAGATCGGTGTCGAAACCGATGCACAGGTTCGGGGCCAAGCGCCCGTGTTGGGCGAGCACCTGGGTGAGCGTGGTGTACAACAGGTTGTTTTCCGGGGCGGAGAACTCCGGAAGGCAACCCTCAATCCGCAGACGCTCGGGGCAATCCGTGTCGAACGTGAAACGGTTGTACATATCGAACGCCAACCCCATGACGTCAAAGCCCGGGCCGACATTGGCGCTCGTCGCGGGCACCGAAATCTTGAACCTCATAACAATCCTCTCTTCGGCGATTATAGCACAAGCCAATGGCGCGCTTGTGCGGCTATTCCAGAATGGCCGACCAAATGACAAGGGGCGGCGCGGAGGTCGCGTCGCCCCTCTTTGATTCTGTTCAGACCTCAGCCGTTTTGGTGACGCTTGGCGGCGGCGAGGTTCTTCTCGTATTCGGACTTACAGCTGACGCAACGGATGGCGAAGGGCGCCGCCCGCAGACGATCGCGCGGGATGAGGCATCCGCACACCTGGCAGATGCCGTAAGTCTTGTTGTCGATGGCACGCAGGGCATCATCGATGGCGTGGAGGCGGGTGTGCTGTTCATCGGCACGGCTGAGATCCGCCGAGCGCGCGAAGGCGTTGGAACCATCCTCTTCCACGTTCTCCTCGTCCGCGCGGCGGAGCGCATCGGCGCGCGTGGCGCGGAGCTGGCGCAGGATGGCTTCCCGGTCGGCGAGGAGGCGTTTGCGGAAGTCCGCGAGGTCGGCGTCGCTGAAATGTTGCTCGCCATTTTTGGCGAAGCGGGGGCGCGGGCCGGAACTCTTTTTCCCAGAGGGACGCACCAAGTCGTACTTGGGGCGGATTGGCAAGGCAGATTCACCGGAAGCGGGAGTGCCTTTTTGCGGGGCAATTTCTTTGACCACCGGCGTTTGGGTGGCTTCTTGGGGGGCAACTTTCCCCAAGGGAGTTTTTTCAGTTATTTTTTTTTTGAGGGCGTCTTTGCCTTGGGGGCCGCAGGCTTCTTTGCGGGGGCCTTTTTGGCGACGGCGGCTTTGACGGCCTTGGCAGGGGCCTTCTTCACAGGCGTGACCTTGGCCACGGCCTTTGCGGGCGCCTTCTTCGCTGCGGGGGCTTTGGCGACGGCGGCTTTGACGGCCTTGGCAGGGGCCTTCTTCACAGGCGTGGCCTTGGCCACGACCTTTGCGGGCGCCTTCTTCGCTGCGGGGGCTTTGGCGACCTTTGCAGGCGTCGTCTTCGCGGGCGTCTTCTTGGCGACGGCGGCCTTGACGGCCTTGACCGGAGTCTTCTTCGCAGGCGTGGCCTTGGCGGTAGCCTTGGTCGGAGCCTTCTTGGCGACAGCGGCCTTGACGGCCTTGGTGGGCGTCTTCTTCGCGGGGGTGACCTTGGTTACGGTCTTTGCGGGGGCCTTTTTGGCAGGCGTAGCCTTGGCCTTTTTCTTTGGGGCCGGTTGCTTTGCGGCCGGGGATTTTTTGGGAGTTGCCATAACTGATTCCATCTCCTTGAAACTGCCAGAATACAGGGACGGAAGTGCCATCACGGCACGTATCCAAACCCTTGAGATGTCGGGTAATCTACCAAAAAGGCGCCTCAGAGGCAAGCACGCAAGTGCTCGGCCGTGATATGTCATAGTCCTGTGCACCGAAGCAAAAGAGGATGTGCATCCTATGCGTCAAATGAACGTGCGCCAAAGGATGACACATCACCCCTCCACTTCTTCCCCTTTCGGTGCACTTTCTATTTGACACATTACGATTGTAAGGGGGTGCGGACAAGAGAATGCAGGGAAAGAAGGAAGGGGGAAAGGATGATGGCGACGTGCGGTTTTGGGCTATCATACAGGCATGGTAAGAGTGGCACGAGGGAGGACACGATGAACAGACGTTCGTTTTTCAAGTTGGGCATGGCCTTCGCGGCAACGGCGGGTGTAGCGCGAGGCATTGATTTGCCGGGAGCGGGGCCGAAGGCGCCAAAACCGATGAATAACCCCATTTGGCTGATGACATCGGCCTTCGCGGGGGACAGGACGTTGGACGCGGTGTTGGCGCGGGCGAAGAGCGTGGGGGCGCAGGGGCTGGAGTTGTGCGTCTTCCGGCGCGACACGGATCGTGCGGACCACATCGCAACGCACTTGGATTATGAGACCTTCGATTTGGAGGCGGCCAAGCGGGTGGTTGCGAAGTGCAACGCCGCAGGGCTACGCATTTCCGTTGGGGCCTATGACAATCTCATTGGGGCCAAGACACCGGCGCTTCAGACCGTCAACCAGAACCATTTGCTGAAGTTGATCCGCATCGCGGCGTTGCTGGGAGGCGATGCGAACGATGTGGTATGCGGCACGTTCGTGGGTTACGACCGCACACTGGGGCTGCAGGATCGGGGCTTCGAGAAGAATCTGCGGAAGTTCAAGCGCGTCTTCCAACCCATCCTGAATTATGCCAAGAGCGTGGGGGTGACGGTGTGCGTGGAGAACTGCCCGATGGAGGGGTGGCAACCGGCAACGGCGCCGGACGCTTACAATAATCTGCCGGGTTGCTTGGCGGCGCGCAAACTGATGTACGCGATTTTGGATGATGCCTCGGCCTTGCAGGAAACGTATGACCCATCGCACGACATTTGGCAACACATCGACCCGTGCGACGTGCTTGAGGCGATGGACTTCAAGCGCCTGCGTCGCGTCCATATCAAGGGCACGCGCAACTTCCCGAAGAGCGCGGACGCCATCCACTGGGGGCGCCTCTATCCGGAGCAGGTGGTCGACCCCGCGCTCGCCGCGAAGGCTGGGGTGCCGATTGCCGAGAACGAGTGGGCGCGCATGAACTACGAACCACGCTTGCCGGGTTTCGGCGGCAGTGATTCCTGCGATTGGACAAGGTTCCTGCAAACGCTGATGGTCAAGGGCTTCAAGTATCCCTTCGTCATCGAGAACGAGGCGTGCAACTCGTCCCACACAGGCAACTTGGGCGCAACGCTGCAGGGCTTCCGCGCGACGATTCTCAACACGGCGCCGGTGGTGTGGCCGTTGGGTGCGAATGGCTACGCTTTTGACGCATCGGCGCTCAAGCCAATGGTCGCGGCGGACAGGGAGCTACCCGTGGTCACGATGAAGATGCTCGGCGTAGAGGCGTAAAGAGAGGCGTGGAGGCGTGGTTTCCTCACGGGGACTTTGTGGTCTGCGGCCGGCGGGGGGGGCTTTCGGGCACCCGCCTCACACGCCGGCGAACCCACCCTTCCAACGCCCAGACCTCCACACTCCCAAACCTTCACGCTTCCAAATTTCCTTTTCACATCACACGAAAGGTAAGGTGCAGAACCCATGAAGATGTCCAGACGAGAGTTCCTCGGCGCGTTGGCGCTGACGGCAGTGGCGGGCTGTTGCCCTGGTTGCGACAAAGGCAAAGAGGTGGGGCAACTGGGTCTCCAGCTCTATTCGCTGAGAACCTATATTGGCGGCGACGCAGGGCGTGGCCTCAAGGGCGTTGGCCTCGCGCAGTGCCTCAAAGACGTCGCGGCGCTCGGCTTCAAAGGCGTGGAGTTCGCCGGCTACTATGGCAACAACCCGCAAACGCTCAAGGCGATGCTCGCCGACGCGGGGCTGCAGGTCTGCGGCACGCACGTCTCGAACAACCAATACGGCTTCAACACCAAAGACTTCTCCTACAACCCGGAGGTGCTGAAGCGAACGGCCGACTTTGAGCTGGCCTACGGCAACACGCTCCTGATTTGCCCCGGCGGCGGCAACATCCCGCCCGGTTGCAGCTGGTCCACCGGCCAAGGCGGCGTGCCCTGCAAGCCCTCGCAGGCCATCGACGACTTCACGAAGCGGCTGGTCGAGCTCTACAACAAGGCCGCCGCCGACGCCACGAAACTCGGCGTCAAGATTGGCCTGCACAACCACACGTGGGAGCACGGCATCCTCATGCAGAGCGGTTGCTCCTTCTGGGATTACTTCTTCTCGAATACCGACCCCGCCGTCTGCATGGAGCAGGATGTCGGCTGGACGACCTGCGCGGGCGTGGACCCGAAGGTTCAGTATAAGAAGTATCCGCATCGCTCCCCGACCCTCCACGCCAAGGAAAACGGCATGGGCAAGGGCGTGAAGACCTTCGACGCCATTCTCGGGCAACCGGGGCAACCAGGCGCCACACCGGTGGATTGGGATGGCCTCTTCGCCGTGACGGATGCCGATGGCGTGGCGTGGTATGTGGTTGAGTGCGAGCGCCACTTCGACGACATCAACGGTGCCGTGAAGCCCTCCATTGAGTTCCTGAAGTCCAAGGGGCGCGTCTGAGCCGCGCGCCCTCTCTTGTGTGGTGAATGGCGAAGAAAGGAAATGGTATGAAACTGAATCGCAGAGGATTTCTGATTGGCAGTGCCGGCGTGGCCGCCGTGACGTCGCTCGCGGGGTGTGTCACGCGCAAGGTGTGTGGGCCGCGCGCGCTGGCCCCCGGCGAAAAGGCCAACGTGGCCATCATTGGCATGGGCATTCAAGGGCGCACGGCACTCCTGCCGCAATTCTTGGCGCAGTATGACCGCGGCGCCAAAGTGGTCGCGTGCTGCGATTGCGACAAGACCCGCCGCGAGGATGGCGCCAAGCGGGTGGATGCCTTCTACGCCAAGAAAGGCATCGCGAGCGCTTGCAAGGCCGTGGCCGACTTCCGCGACATTCTCAAGGATCCAATGATCGACATGGTTTGCATCGCCACGCCGGACCACTGGCACGCCTACATGTCCGTGGAGGCCATGAAGGCCGGCAAGGACGTCTATTGCGAGAAGCCGCTGACCTTCACGATTGACGAGGCACGCAAGGTCATCGCCGCACAAGAGAAGTATGGCCGCATCTTCCAAACCGGCTCGATGCAGCGCTCGTGGCCCGTCTTCCGCACGGCGGTCATGCTCGTGCGCAACGGCATCATCGGTGACCTCCGCTACGTGGACGCCAACTATGGCAACAACGGCCAGAAGTTGGGCGGTCCCTCGCACCCCATGCGCTTTTTCGACGACCCGGCCAACGCCGCCAAGGAAAGCGAAGGCTACGCGCAGCTCGGCCAGGCCGGCTGGGACATGTGGCTTGGCCCCGCCAAGTGGCGGCCCTATTCCAACCAGCTTGCACCCGTGGGCGTGAACACCTTCTACCCGATGTTTTGGCGCTTCGACGATGACCTCGCCCTCGGCTACAACGGCGACTGGGGCGCCCACCACCTCGATATCGCCCAGTGGGGCATGGACATGGACAAGAGTGGCCCCTACAAAATCATCCGCTCCAACGAGCCCCACTCCACCAACCTCTACCACGGCGGCCGCCGACAGTTCGGCATGAAGATGCTCTTCAAGAAGCCCGACGGCTCCGACATTGAGCTCTACCACGGCCCCTTTGGCACCTGGGGCACCGTCTTCTATGGCACCAAGGGCATCGTGGCCGTCAATCGCGGCAAAATTGCCGTCTGGGAAGGCTCAACCACCACCCCCACCGCCGAGCTCCGCGCCGCGCTCTCCGACATGCGCCCCATCGACGGCCTTGCCGTCGTTGCCGCCTTCGTCGGCAAAGACTACGGCACCGACTCCACCGACAAGAAGGACGCCAACCTAGACGCCACCCTAAACACGCTCATCGCGAAGTACGACCTCGACCATGCCAAGGTGCAACTCTACAAGAGTCCCAACCAAGTGCAAAACTTCGTTGAGTGCTACTTCACCCGCCGTCCCACCATCTCCCCCGCCGAAGTCGGCGGCCGGGGCGCCATCCTCTGCGGCCTCTGCAACATAAGCTATGTCTACGACACCGGCTTTGCCTGGGATCCGGTCAAGATGGACTTCCCCGAAGGTTGCGCCTGCCGCAAGATGGGCCTCTCCCTCAAGCGCGAAACCTACCGCAACGGCTGGGACATCATCGTCTAAGCGTGAGTGACACAGGAACACCGCGAAGCCTCGCCCCAGAGGCTTCGCGGTGTTTTTATGTCATCCGCCCTCCGAGCCTACGTGCCGCCGAAGACACCCCTCCCGCACAGCGCCAAACATAACAGAAAAGGTTCCCCGCGAGGCGTACCCGGAAGAGGATGCCTTTTGCATAATATGACGCAACAGGCCGTCAGAGGGGGAGAAGGCCGAAGTAACGGGAGGGGCTTCCCTTCCGCCGATACGGAGCCTTTCGAGGCGACGTACGGGCGAGGGTGCCTTTTGGGGTACGTCTCCCTTTGGGACGCGCACTCGCTTATCGCGTATGTTCGCAATTTACGCTTGCCGTCCCAGTGGGGCGTTTCTTTCGGCTTTAGGGGTTCGGCTCCGCGGTCACGGAAATGAAACCTTCCTTCGCGGGTGCGTTGAGGCGCAGAGCCATGCGGCGGGGCGTTTTGGCCTGCCACTTGGCCCCCATGGGTGAACCCTTGACCACGGTCTCAACAAGGCTCCAAGGCGCGGAGGCTCGGACGCGGAACGTGATGCTTTTCCCCTCAAAGGCAAAGCGCAGATGGTCGGCGTCGATGCGTTCACAGGTGCCCCAAGTGGTGAGGGCCGTCTCAAAGGGTTTGGGTTCGGCGAAGGCGAAGGTGTCGGTGAGGGTGAGGCGGGCGGAGTCCTTCACAGGCTCCCAGAGAAACTCGCGTGTGAGGCGCGTGAGACCGGCGGAAGGGTAGGCGGGGGCAAGATCGAGGGTGAGGCGGTCCCGAGCGGGGGAGAAGTCGGCCGTCAGAACCTTGGCGGCGGCTTTGCGGCCGGCGGCTTGCAGTGTGTCGGCGGGGCGGGGGACGGGATGGCCGTAGGAATTCAGGAGCTCCCCTTCGTAACGGCGGGCCGAGAAGGTTCTGGAGGTGTATTCTTCGCCGCCGAGATCGGTGACAACGGGGATGCCGTCTTGGGTCAGCATGAGGGTGCCGCAGTCATTGTGGTTGTGGGGGACGCCATTGTCGCCGCCCATGGCCATGAGGCAACGGCGAGGCGTGCGGGCGATGAGAATCTGCGCATCGGGGAACCACGTTCTGGGAGGAAGCGCCATGGGGGGCGTTTGGGTGGCGGAAGCCGGCAGGGTGGCGGGGTCGAAAACGAAGGATTCCGGGAAATCCAGCCTGCCGGAGATCTCCGGGTGTTTACGTGCGGGCAGACCGAGGCGGGCGCCAAGCCAACTCTCCAAAAAGATGCTTGCGGAAGCATCCATATTCGCATCCGCCACGACGGGGAAAAGGTTTCCGCACAGACGGGAGGAGGGGGTGGCTTGGGCAGGTCGGCGGACTTCGGGCCAAAGGAGCCAATCCTCCCGCCCATGGGTGGCCCGGCGGACGGTTTCGCAGAGAAGGGCAAAGTGCCCAAAGCCGTAAGACCAATAGCCCACGCCTTCCCCCGTCCATCCATCGGCAAAAAAGCCTTGGAGGAATCGGCGCACGAGAACGCTGGCCGAGCCGACGACGAGCGCGCGCTCATCGGAGGTCAGACCGGGCAAGGCGAGCGCGGCGCCAACGACACCGGCGTGACAGACGGGATTCCAGTTCGCGTCCGAGAGCGCCCACCAATTGTTGTAATCGCCGGTGCGCGCCATCGTCAGGTAAGGATCGATGACGCGGGCACGGACGGTGGCAATGCCCTTTTCGCGTGTTTCGGGGGGGAGCGCATCGCCGAAGCTGGCCAGCAATTCGGCCACGCGCCACCCGTAGACGGATGAGGCAAGGTCAATCGTGATTCGGCGCCCCTCAACGTTGTGAAGCCCAATGTCATGCGCGGAGAGCACCCAGGTGGGATCGGCACAAAGGGCCTGGAGCGTTTCTGAAATCGCGGACAGGAAGCGTCCCTTTCCCTCAAGCAGTTCGGCCTGCGCCAAGGTGTCGAGACGGCGCCAACGGGCATTGTTCGCATTTTGGAAGCGGGAGCGATCGCCGTTGCGCGTGAAATCATAAAAACGTTCAAGCGGAAAGGGGGCCATGGGCTCGCGGAGGAGACGTTCGGCTCGGCGGGTGATTTTCCCAATGTCAATTTCCCGCGCCTTCGCCAATTTGGCCCAGGCCGCACGATCGGCATAGGGCGGAAGCAGACGTGCGCCGTCCTTGGGAAGTCGCGAGGCCATCGCGGCCGCGGCCGGGGCGACCTTGGGGAATTCGCCTGGGGTTCGGGCGGGCAGGGATGAGAATGCAAGTGTCGCGAGCAACACGGGAAGAAGCAAGGGACGCATGACCAAATTCCTTTCTTCTTTCAGTAAAACACGCTGAAAGAGAATGCACAAGGCGAAAGTCGACTTTGCGTTTGGGTGCGACTTTCAGGCGCACCCAAACGCAACAACAAAAAAGGCCCCGCCACAATGGGCGGGGCCTGAAACATTCGCATGCACCGATGCGCGTTATTTGACGTGGAAGGGCTCCAAGTGCCAAATGTCGCGGGCGTATTCGGTGATGGTGCGGTCGCTGGAGAACTTGCCGGCGGAGGCAACGTTCATGAGCGAGGCCTTGTTCCATGCGGCCGTGTTCCGATAGAGGGCCTCGGCGCGGTCCTGGGCGCGGATGTAGTCGGGCAGGTCCTTGAGGAGCATGTAGTAATCGTTGTAGTCGAGGAGGTTCTTGAGCAAGGGCTCGAAGACGCCGGGAGCCATCAGGGAGAAGACATTGCGGCGGATCATGTCGAGCGCACGCTTGATCTCGGGGTCCTTTTCGTAGATGGCCTTGGAGTTGTAGGTCGGGCGGAGCTTCTCCACTTCCTCGGTCCGCAGGCCGAAGATGAAGATGTTGTCTTCGCCCACTTCCTCGGCGATCTCAACGTTGGCGCCATCGAGCGTGCCCAAGGTGAGGGCGCCATTGAGCATGAGCTTCATGTTACCGGTGCCGGAGGCCTCGGTGCCGGCGAGCGAGATCTGCTCGGAGACGTTGGCGGCCGGGATGATCTTCTCGGCGAGGGAGACGCGGTAATCGGGCAGGAATGCCACGGCGATGCGGCCCTTGACGAGGGGATGATTGTTGACCACGGAGGCGACGCCATGGATGAGGCGGATGATCAGCTTCGCGATCCAGTAACCGGGCGCGGCCTTGGCGCCGAAGACGAAGACGCGAGGATACGTCTCCATGTCGGGCTTTTCGATGAGGCGGTTGAAGAGCACGATGATGTAGAGCACGAGCAGGAGCTGGCGCTTATATTCGTGCAGACGCTTCACCTGAACGTCGAAGATGGCGTCAGGGCTCACCTGGAAACCGAGCGTGTTGAAGATTGTGTTGGCAAGGATTTGCTTGTTGGCGCGCTTGATCTCGGCGAAGCGCTCAAGGAAGGCCGCATCGTTCGCGAACTTCTTGAGGCCGGAAAGCTGCGAAAGATCGGTGATCCAGCCGTCGCCGATGGATTCGGTGATCAGCCCGGCGAGGCGGGGGTTGGCCTTGAGCAACCAACGCCGCTGGGTGATACCGTTGGTCTTGTTGGAGAAGTGGGTGGGCATCACGTCGTAGAAATCCTTGAAGATGGTCTTCTTGAGGATTTCCGTGTGAAGCGCCGCCACGCCATTCACCGCACTGGAACCCACGAGGCAGAGGTTGGCCATGCGCACGAACTTGTCGCCGCTTTCGTCGATGAGGCTCATGCGGCTGAGGCGCGCGAGGTCGCCGGGATAGAGGTTGGCAATCTCCTGGAGGAAACGCGCGTTGATCTCGTAGATGATTTGGAGATGGCGGGGGAGGACACGCCCCATCAAGGGAACGGCCCAACGCTCGAGGGCTTCGGGCAGGACGGTGTGGTTGGTGTAGCCCACGCAAGCGCGGACATACGTCCACGCCTCATCCCATGCGATGCCTTCCACGTCCACGAGAATGCGCATCAATTCGGGGATGACGAGGGTGGGGTGGGTGTCGTTCAACTGGATGAAGACATACTTCGGCAGATGGCGCCACTCGTGCCCTTCTTCCTTGAACCGGCGGAGAATGTCATGGACGCTTGCCGCCACGAAGAGGTACTGCTGGCGGAGGCGGAGCTCCTTGCCCTGCGTGGTGGAATCGTTGGGGTAGAGCACCTTGGTGAGGTTCTCGGCAAGCACCTTGCTCTCGACGGCTTCCACGTAGTCGCCACGGTTGAACTCATCGAGCGAGAACTCGTTGGTGGCTTTGGCGCTCCACAGGCGAAGCGTCCCAACGGTGGAACCCTTGTACCCGACGATGGGAAGATCGTACGGCACGGCCTGCACCTGCTGGGCAGGAACCCAGACCCACTCATCGCGCCCGGTGCGCCCGGTGTAGTGCTCGACATGACCGCCAAAGCCAACGAGGCAGGAATATTCGGGGCGCTGGATTTCCCAAGGATAACCGTATTTGAGCCAGTTGTCGGGCTCCTCGCGCTGTTCGCCCTGCTGGATGCGCTGGCGGAAGATGCCGTAATCGTAGCGCAGGCCATAACCGGTGGCGGGGAGGTTCAGCGTGGCCAACGAGTCGAGGAAACACGCCGCCAAACGGCCGAGGCCGCCATTGCCGAGACCGGCATCCATCTCGTAGTCGCGCAGACGGTTCCAATCGAGGCCGAGCGAGTCCATCGCCTCGCGGCATTGCTGCTCCAAGCCCAAGTTGATGACGTTGTTGCCAAGCAGACGCCCGATGAGGAACTCGAGCGAAAGATAATAGACGCGGCGCACCTTCGCGGCACGGTAGGCATCTTGCGTGGCCATCCAGCGGTCCACGATGCGGTCACGCACGGCATAGGCCAACGCCTTGTAGCAGTCGCGCTCCGTGGCGCGGTCGCCGCTTTTGGCCAAGGAAAAGCGCATGTTCCAGAGAAAATCCTGCGCCAATCCTTCGGAGGTCAGCTCCGCAGAGGGGTGATTGCCGGGCAACACAACGGTGCCGTTTTTCTTCTTGGGGGTACTCATCTCTCTCTCCTGGTGTCACTCAGTCCTTAAGTTTGTTCCGGGCTTCGTTCACGCGAAGCTCACGGCCCATGACCTTTTTCCCGTGCAACGCACGGATGGCGGCCTCGGCCTCCGGGCGGCGGATCATCGTCACGAACCCGAACCCTTTGCTCCGGTGGCTGTGACGATTTTCGACGACGCGGGCACTCCGAACGGTGCCGTATTTGGCGAAAGCCTTGCGGAGTTGGTCGTCTGTCATGTCGTAACTCAGGTTCCCGACATAGATTTCAATGAGCTCCTGCGGTCCTTTCGGGGCACCGCCGCGGCCGAACAACCGGCCGATGAACGAAAACAGGCTCATGTTCTTTGGTCTCTTTTCTCTTTGGTTCCATTCCGGGGCACCTCAAAAGGGAGCAGGTCCCCCGCGTGACGTTCGGGCCGCGTTATTGGAGGTCCACGCGGCCCAGGGCCCTCAGCGCTCGCCGAGGAACCCGGAGAGTTTCTTGATGCGCGAAGGATGGCGCAACTTGCGCAAAGCCTTCGCTTCGATTTGGCGGATGCGCTCGCGGGTCACGGCAAACATCTTGCCGACCTCTTCGAGCGTGCGGGAGAAGCCGTCGGTCAGGCCGAAACGGTAGTCCAACACTTGGCGCTCCCGCTCATTCAGGGAGTAGAGCACCTCGCGCAACCGTTCCTTGAGCAGGGTGAAGGCGGCGGCGTCTTCGGGGCGTTCGGCGCCCTTGTCCTCGATGAAATCGCCAAAGTGTGCGTCGTCGCCATCGCCCACCGGGCTCTGCAACGAAATCGGTTGCTGGGCCATGCGGCAGACGGAGCGGACGCGCTCGACGGGAACGCCCATCTCGTCGGCCGTCTCTTCCGGCGTGGGTTCGCGACCGAGTTCCTGAAGGAGCTTCTTCTGCACGCGCAAGAGTTTGTTGATGGTTTCGATCATGTGCACCGGGATGCGGATGGTGCGGGCTTGATCGGCAATGGCGCGCGTCGCCGCCTGGCGAATCCACCACGTCGCGTACGTGGAGAACTTGTAACCGCGACGATACTCAAACTTCTCCACGGCCTTCATCAGGCCGGTGTTGCCTTCCTGGATGAGGTCGAGGAAGCTGAGTCCGCGGTTCATGTACTTCTTGACGATGGAGATGACGAGGCGGAGGTTGGCCTCCACCATCTCTTTGCGAGCTTGCGCGCCGTCGCGCAACGCACTGCGCAACTCCTCAAACCGCTTGATGAAATCCTGTGCGGGCATTCCGAAGGCTTTGACGGCTTCGGCCTTGCGAATCTCCAAATCCGCCAGCTTGGCTTCGCGGCGCTTGCTCTTGCCTTGGCGCATCAAGCGCTTTTGTTCGAGCATCAATTCTTTGTAGGGCCGATAATGGCGCTCCTCCGCGTAGCCACAAATGGTTTCGAGCATTTTCTGCTTGAAGCGGAGCGTGTCGTACTTCGCGCGCATCGCCGCACAGGCGGCATCGACGCCAGCCTGGGCCTTGGCGATGGCTTTGGCGTTCTTCGGGTCGGCCTCGGACAAGTCGGCATACGCCTTGGCCATGGCGTCGGCCATGCCTTCGAGTACAGCTTGCTCCGGATGCATCACTTCGACGTAGTGGTCGCGGCTTTCGGTGTACTTATCGGTGACCACACGGTCGAACCGTTCGCGTCCCACTTCCAGCCCTTCCAGCACGTAGGCATAAAGCCTTGGTGCGACGGGCAACCGGTTGAAGATGTCCACAATGGCCGCTTCGCTTTTCTCGATGCGTTTGCAGATTTCGACTTCCTGCTCGCGCGTCAACAGTGCCACTTGGCCCATCTGGTGCAGGTACATTCGGATGGGGTCGTCGATGTAATCCACGCGGCCCGAACCAGAGAGCTCTTCCCCTTGCTCTTCCACGGCATCCTCGAAGTCCGCCGCCGCGACCACTTTCACGCTCATTGCGCCCAAAATGTTCAGGTAGAGATCGATCTCCGTGTCCTTGATGATCTCTTTGGGCAACAACTCGTTTACTTGGTCAATGGAAAGCACCCGGCTTTGACGCTCGGCCAAGGCCACCAGTTGTTTCACGCGCTCGCGGCATTCCTCGCGCTCCTCCAGCGCATCCAAATCCTCCAGCGCGCGTTGCTTTTTGGCCTCTTCCTCGGATTGGTTGAACACTGCGCGCAGGCCGGAATCCCCGGTAAGGCCACCCAACGCGGCCTCGCCATCGTCTCCCAGCGCCTCTTCGTCTTCCGGCACGCCTTCGTTTGAGGTGACCGTCTTCAGCACGCCTTGGTGTTGTGTCTTGTCGTAGAGCACGCCACCCACGTTTTCGGAGTCCGTGTAATCCCCCAGTTCGGCGGCAACGTCATCTTTTTGCCGCTGCTTTTCGGCGCGCAAAGCGGCTTCAATCTCTTCGTCGGGAAGGATTTTGGGGGCCTCCTCGACCGCCGGCTTTCGTCCACGGCGGCGGCGAGGCTTCTCCTCTTCTTCGGCTTCCGGCAACGGCGTGGCGTCAGCCTTTCGGCGCGGGCGCGCGGTCTTTGTTGGGCTTTCCGTCCGTGCGGGGGACTTCTTTGCGGTGGATTGAGTATCCTTCGTCTCGCCGGAACCGGCCTTCGTTACCTTCGCCATGCCTCAGAAACTCCTGATTGCGCCAACATACACCAGCAATGCTCGGCAATGCTTACGGTATATAATTCTACCAAAAACACATCCGCCGGTCTCACAAAAAATTGGATATCCGAATTTCTGAATTGCGAGGGCGATAAAAAAGGCTTGCATGGCGTCTTTGGGTTTGGCATAATATGCCGCGTTTTACATCCGTTGCCTCGTGGTGTAATGGTAGCACAACTGACTCTGGATCAGTTTGTCAAGGTTCGAATCCTTGCGAGGCAACCAATTTTGAGACTGTAGGGCGTGCTCTACAGTCTTTTTAGTTTGTCAGCAAGGAGATTGCCATGGTCGAGAGCCTTTTGGAAATCCTTCGGAGCAATGCCAAGGAGTCGCCGGAAAACATGGCCCGGATGCTTGGTGTGCAGCCCGGGGAAGTGGAGGAAGCCATTGCGCGGTTGGAACGCGAGGGCGTGATCCGTGGTTGGCAGGCGATCATCAACGACGATTTGGTGCCCAAAGAACACGTGACCGCCGTGATCGAGGTGCGCGTGACCCCGGAGCGGGAGGGCGGATTCAACCGGGTGGCCGAGCGTGTGAGCCGGTTCGACGAGGTGGAGGCCGCCTATCTCATGAGCGGGGCCTACGATCTCTTGCTTTTCGTGAGCGGGGAGAATCTGCTGTCGGTGGCCCGGTTCGTGAGCGAGAAATTGTCCACCATCCATGGCGTTCTTTCCACGGCCACGCACTTCAAGCTGAAGACTTACAAGCAGAGCGGGGTGTTGATGGCCAAGCCCGGCGAGGATGGGCGTCTGGTGGTGAGCCCATGAACACCGATCCGAAGAAACGGTTGGCCCGGCATATCGTAGGATTGCCGAAAAGTGGCATTCGTGAGTTTTTTGACATCGTGAGCACGCGCCAAGGCGTGATTTCGCTTGCCATCGGCGAGCCGGATTTTGACACGCCGTGGCATATTCGCGAGGCTGCGATGTTCTCCCTGGAGCAAGGGGCCACGCACTACACGGGCAATGCCGGATTGATGGCGTTGCGTCGGGCCATTGCCGATTATGTGCAAGCGAACTTCGGCGGAACGTATGATCCGGCGCACGAAGTCCTTGTCACGGTCGGGGCATCCGAGGGGCTTGATGTCGCTTTGCGCGCGATCCTCAATCCCGGGGACGAGGTGCTTTATCATGAGCCGTGCTTCGTGAGCTACGGGCCGGAAATCGCCATGGCGCACGGCGTCCCGGTTCCTGTGGAGACGCGGGCGGAGGACAATTTCCGCCTTTCGGTGGAGGCGCTGGAGGCGAAGGTGACCCCGCGCACCAAGGCGCTCGTCGTCAACTTCCCCAACAATCCGACGGGTGCCGTGTTGGAACGCGAGGATGTGGAGGCCATCGCCGAATTCGCGTTGCGTCACGATTTGTTGGTGATTGCCGATGAGATTTACGCGGAGCTTACCTGGGGCGGACGGCGGCATGTGTCGTTTGCCTCGATTCCCGCGTTGCACGATCGGTTGATCCTTCACCACGGCTACTCCAAGGCTTGGGCAATGACCGGATTCCGCATGGGCTACGTTTGTGCCCCGGCGTGGATGATGGACACCATTCTCAAGATTCACCAGTATGCCATCATGTGCGCGAGCACGGCTTCGCAGTATGCGGCGCTTGAGGCGATGCGTCAGCCGGCCGAAGACATGGCCCCGATGCTTCGGGCCTACGAGCAACGCCGCAATTTCTTGCGCGCGGCTTTCGCCGAAGCAGGCATCCCGATGCACAATCCCGCGGGAGCCTTCTATGCCTTCCCGAACATTTCCCGGTTCGGCCTCTCTTCCCGGGAGTTCGCCGTGCGGTTGCTGGACGCGGAAAACGTTGCCGTCGTTCCGGGGACGGCGTTCGGCGCCTGCGGAGAGGGATTTGTGCGCTGTTCCTATGCCACAGGGATGGAGCAGCTCAAGGAAGCCGCCAAGCGTATCGCCCGCTTCGTCGGGACCCTGTGAACGTTGCCATAGCGCCAAGGAGTTTCGCCATCATGCAGCAGAACGCCACCGCCAGACCCAAGATCGCCGTCGTCACCCGCGATGAGGAGGGGCTCTCGCTTCAGGATTTCCTCGCCGGCCGTCTTGGGGTCACCAAGCGTGCCGCCAAAGCGATGATCGATGCCCGCGTGGTGTGGGTGAACCGAAAGCTTGTGTGGATGGCGCGTCATCCTGTGAACCCCGGCGACAAGGTCGCCTTTGTCGTGACGCGCAACACGGGGGCGAAGCAGGATAAGTCCACCGAGGCAAGGCCGCACATCCGCGTGCTGTGGCAGGATGACGACTATCTTGCGGCGGACAAGCCCGCGGGCATCCTCACGCAGGGGCGTGATTCCGCCGAGGAGCTTTTGCGCACGCAGGAGGGAATCCCCGCCCTTCAAGCGGTTCACCGACTTGACCGGGAAACGTCTGGGGTGCTTTTCTTTGCGAAACACGCCGAGGCGCTTGAAGCCGCGATTGCGATGTTTAAGACGCATCGTGTGACGAAGATCTACGCCGCGATTGCCGCCGGCGGTGTGGAGCGGCAGGCTTCCACGCTCAGCGAAGCCCTCGATGGGGAGCGTGCCGTCACGCACCTTAAACGGCTCCAATCCAATGCGGACGCGTCGTTCCTTTCCCTGCGCATTGAAACCGGGCGAACGCATCAGATCCGCCGTCACCTTGCGGGCATTCGGCATCCGATCGTGGGCGACCGACAGTATGGCGTCAAGCACTCGGACGACCCGCGCGTGCTTTCCGTGACCCGGCAGATGCTGCACGCTTCGGAACTTGAGCTCCCACATCCCATGCTGTTGGGGCAGCACATCAAGGCTCATGCCCCGTTGCCTGCCGATTTCCGTGCGGCGCTCAAGTTGTTTGGCCTTGGGAAAAAGGGCGGCCGCTAAGGGCCTCCACGGAGCTCCGGGCGTCACCGCATCGGCCGGGCCAAAGCGAGCACGTAGACCTTCGCGGCGCCGGCCTGTCGGAGCAGCCGCGCGCAAGCCTCGCAGGTGGCCCCGGTCGTCATCACGTCATCCACCAACAGAATCGTCTTTCCCTGGAGATGTCGGGGATGGGCGGTGCGATATGCGGCGGCGGCGTTGCGAAGGCGCCCTTCCCGCCGGAGCCGCGTTTGGGAAAGAACGTCTGTCCTGACGCGGCGCAACAGATGGGTTTTCAGCGGGATTCCTAATTGTCGGGCCACGCCCCGCGCCAAGAGTTCTGCCTGATTGTATCCCCTCGTCCGGAGTTTGGCCGCCTGCATGGGCACGGGGACAACGGCATCAAAGCGAAGCCCCAGCGGGGAAAGCCGGGCAAGATAGGTCGCGACAAGAAACCGCGTCAGATCATCCAAAAGCCAGAGGCCGTGGCGATATTTGAATGTTTGGATAAGATCCCGGATGGCGCCATCATAACGCGCGGCGATGAATGCCCGCTCGAAGGCCGGCCGGTGGCGCAGGCAGTCAGAACAGATGAAGTCGGGGCCCTCCGGCAACGCAGACTCGGCCCCGCAGAGCGTACACGACGGATTGCGGTGGAAGGAGATGCGCTCCAAGCACTCCGCACAGATATGCCCCTCCTCTCCCGCGGGGCGCCCGCAGAAGAAGCAATCCCGGGGGTACAGCAGATCCAACAGCCAACCAAACAGCCGCCTCACAGCGCAATTCCGAAGCACCGCAGGCCAACCCCCAGCACCCCGCCCAGCAGAATCAACGAGATGGCGCCGAGGCGGATGAATTGCGTCAGGAGGAGGAGCGCCGCCGCCAATCCAGCGGAATACCAGCGGAATCCGCTCCCTTCAGGGCAAAGGGTGTGAAGCAGGAGCGTGAACGCCGCCGCGCCGATCAATCCAACGACCACAGGCTTTGCGCCTTCCAAGGCCGCACGAACCGACCAGTGCCGCATGGCGTAATGAAACACCCCCGCTATCAACAAGATAATCACAAGGGAGGGGACGATGACCCCGCCCGTGGAGCATAAACTCCCCAAAAGGCCGCTCCCTCCGGCTTCCTGCGCGGCATGGACGCCCGCGAACGTTGAAATGTTGATGGCAAACGGCCCCGGGGTGCTTTCGGCGATGCCCACGAATTCGGTGAACTGCTCCGCCGTCATCCACCCGTGCCGCTCAATGACCTCGTGCTGGATGAGCGGAATCATGGCGTATCCGCCACCAATGGTGAAAAGCCCAACCTTGAAAAACGTCCAAAAGAGCGTGAGATAAATCATGACTGGGCCTTGTCCCGGAGTCGTGGAAGCACGCCGTGCCACAACACGCCGAACAACAATCCACCCAAAACGATCCAAATGGCGCTGACGGGCGTGAAGGCCACCAATCCGAAGGCCAACGCCCCGGTGAGGAGATTGACGGCGGTTCGCCGCACGCCATGCCCCATCCGCACGAACGCCCGGGCGATGAGCACAACGGCCGCCACGCGGATGCCCGCGAGGGCGGAGGCCACCCACACGTTCTCACGGAGGGCCAGATAACAGGAACTGATGAGCACAATCACCAGCCACGCGGGAAAAACCAGCGCCACCGTCGCCACAAGTCCGCCAAGGACGCCCGCGATGCGGTATCCCACGAATGTGGCCGTATTCACCGCAATCGGGCCGGGCGTGCTTTCCCCCACGGTAATGATGTGCAGCAGTTCCTCCGAAGTCAGCCAATGCCGACGCTGAACCAGCTCTTCCTCTAGGAGCGCCACGATGGCGTAGCCTCCGCCGAACGTGATCCCGCCAAACTTCCCGAACGTCAGCGTCAGGGCCAACAATCGCTCACCCAAAGAGGTCACCGGCTCAGAGGGCGTCCCGCCCTCCGCCGGTGATGCTTCCTTTTGCGGGTCCATCTGCATCCGCAAGCGACTCAAAGCCCAGCTTCAAGCCGTTGCTTCACGGTGGCAAGATCGGTTTCGGCCGGCGCGGCCCCCGAGCGCACGGCGGCCTCGGCCACCGCGTAGGAGACGACGGCGTACAGACGGCGGTCAAACGCCTTGGGAATGATGTACTGCGGGCCAAACGTCAGGTTCTCTTCGGGATACAACGCCTGCACATCGGCGGGGACGGGCTCACGCGCCAGCAAGGCCAACGCATTGGAAGCCGCCACCTTCATCTCGGTGTTGATCGTGCGGGCGCGCACATCCAACGCCCCGCGGAAGAGGAAGGGGAAGCCGAGCACATTGTTGATTTGGTTCGGATGATCCGAACGCCCCGTGGCCATGACGTAGGGCCGCCCGGCCAACGCCTCCGCGACGACGGCGGGCTCAATCTCCGGGTCGGGGTTGGCCATCGCGAAGATGGCGGGGAAATCGGCCATCGCCTTGACGTCTTCGCCGGTGAGCACGCCTGCGGCCGAAACGCCAATGAACACGTGCGCCCCCACAAGGGCCTCCTTCAACGTGCGGCACTCCGTCGCGACGGCATGGCGGCGCTTGTGCTCCGTGAGATCGGTGCGGTCGGCATGGATCACACCCTTGGAGTCGCACATCATGAGGTCACGCACGCCGGCCGCCTTGCACATGTCGGCAATGCGGATTCCGGCCGCGCCTGCGCCGTTGATCACCACACGCACGTCGGCCAACGCACGGCCGGTGAGGTGGGCGTAGTTGATCAGCCCCGCCACGGTGATGACGGCGGTTCCCCACTGGTCATCGTGGAAAACCGGAATGTCCAACTCCTCGTCCAGCACGCGCTCAATCTCAAAGCACGCCGGGGCGGCGATATCTTCGAGGTTGATGCCGCCATACATCGGCGCGATGGCGCGCACGGCCTCAATCACACGCTGCGGATCGGTTTTGCCCGTATCCTTGCCGTCCTTCCGGCAGTGCGCCAACGGCACCGGCCAAGCATCCACCCCGGCAAAGCTCTTGAAGAGCGCCGCTTTCCCTTCCATCACGGGGATGGAAGCCGCGGCCCCCAAATCCCCCAAACCCAAAATCGCCGTGCCATCGGAGACAACGGCCACCAGATTGCGCTTGCTGGTCAGGTCAAAGACGGTTTCAGGCTTCGTGGCAATTTCCTTTACGGCCTGCGCCACGCCCGGCGTATAGGCCAAGCAAAGATCCTTCTGCGTCGCAAGCGGCTTGGACAATGCCACACGCACCTTGCCCCCGTCATGAAACGCAAACACCTCTTCCTTCGTGATCTGAACGGCCATGGCCAAAATCCTTTCCTCTAGGCGGAACTTGAAGCAAAACAAGTCCGCACAGTATAGCATATTGAGGGGATGGTAACCTTGGTCGTTTTGGGGCGAAAGGTTGGGTGAATCGTTCACAACGGTGTTGCGCACTTCTAGAGCCGAAGCGAAGGAAGAGAAAAGATGGACGGGCTTTGGGCAAAGCAACGCGTTGTTCACTTAAACCATCGACAAAGGGTGTGACACGTGCGATAACGGGGATCAACCGCGGGGGCATTGTGTTTGACACGTATCTCAAATTCCGCTCGCTTGATGATTGCCACATCTTCCTTCGTTATGGAGTGAAAGAAAACAAACATCACATTTGCATGCCCATCATAGAGCGCGGAGCGTATCAGGCAGAGATCCCATCGATTGCTAGGTTGCCATGTGCAATAGGAGGCAAACTCACCTTTGTAATTCTTCAAGTATGAGAGCAAATCGTATTCGCGTCGGATATGAAATAACTTATTGTCTACACAAACTCTGCGATCCGTGAGAAGATAGGTCGTGTTCCTCAGGTTGAGAAAGTTGAAAAAGGAACATATAAGGCAAAAGCCTCCCAATCCTGTCACAAGGATTGCCATAGAGCGAATTTGGATGGCGAACGTCAATTCAAAACAGGCGACCCAAATCAGCGCGAGGCCAATGGTCGGGAAAAGCAACATACTCCATCGCAGATACACCTTATGGGGGCGCCCCTGCCAATACACGACCTCGTCCGAGGCGATTGCGACCTCCTTCCAAGGCTCTCCGCGAGATGTCCGTATGAAATGCTTAAATAGCTTTAACCGGGGAGACCAAGACCATTCGCATCGATGCAGCGTCATAACACCTCCTATCTAGTACAACCTCTTTCCATCGTGATACGAAGCAAAACAATTTCATACGATATCACATATTGAGGGGATGGTAACTTTGGTCGTTTTTGGGGCGAAAGGTTGGGTGAATCGTTCACAACGGTGTTGCGCACTTCTAGAGCCGAAGCGAAGGAAGAGAAAAGATGGACGGGCTTTGGGCAAAGTAACGCGGGACGGCTCTCTACAACTTTGGCCTTGTCGCGAAATCGCTGTAGGGTTCATAGTCGTTAACCGTAAAAGCGATGCTATAGCATTTGCGCCCTAGGTCATCTATTGTGTGTTCATTGGTGATTTTGACGGAGTCAATGCCGTAAATGTTAAGGTCCTCCATCGTAACGAGGGTGCCTTCGGCTTTACGAAGTACTTGACGCAAAAGCCATTTCCCAAGTGCGGCATTGGGGGCGCTCATTAGTGCCTTGGAGCCCTCTTGGCAAACTTTTGCTGTAAGGACTTCGCCGTGAGGAAGGCGAAGAGCGAAGTGTTCATCGCGTGGCGGAAAGAAGCCTGGGTGGAGTGTATGGATTCGTTTGGGAATGGGAATATAAACCTCGTTAAAGTCACGCGGGCGTCCCTCTGCGTTCCATTGGTTAAGCCCACTTCGTTCCGGAACACTAGGTAACTTTCCGCGTGTGCTATAAAGTGGGAGAATGACATAGTCTTTGGGAAGAGTTTTTATAGGGAGATAAGGCGATGATTTTTCCCCTCTGAGAACAGCAAGCAACAGTCGTAACGGGTCTTCAAGGATGTTTACCGGAATTGGGACTGTTCCAACTGTTGGGACGTGGAACCGTTTTAAGAGAACGCTCTTACTTCGATTGAAGTTGTACTCATTTTTACCGTCATCAAAAGTAATCCCCGCAGTATTCGTCTTTGTGATACAAAGTGCGTTGAGGTCTATTGGTTCATAAGGAACATTAAAAAGAAGTAAACCTCCTTCGGTGCGCCCAACGATATGATAAATACTTTGAGTGGTTTTATAAATGTTGTCTGCGGCTTGAATGCGCGTATTGCGAAAGGAACCAAGTTTTCGGGCGAGATCAAGACCGTCGAGTGGGTCAAGTTCAGCCTTGAGCTTATTGAATTCTGCCACCTTTTCAAAAGAGGGGGCCGCCTTGAGAAGAAAGGTTTTGATGCCAACGCCTAGTGAGCCGATCCTTGCGTCATAGGCTGTACATGATCGGGCATCGTTGATGGCTTGGAAGAATGTACAGAAGAGATTTTCCGTGAGGCGATAGTCAAGGAAGGGCTGTGAACTTTCCGAAAAGAGTTTAGAAAGGCTGGCCAGTGCACGAAGTGCATCGAAATAGGGTGCATTCGTTTGCCAAGTGGAAAGAAACTCCTGTGCGGATGGTTTCACGATAGCTCCATCACTTTAAGCATTTCGGCACAGACTGCCTGAACGAGAGGAACAACCACGGAGTTCCCTGCTTGTTTGTATTTGGCGGATAGGGGAATAGTTTCTGGGAAGTCATAGTTCTTGGGAAAGCCTTGGAAGTTAAGGCATTCTTTAGGGGAAAGCTTGCGGATAAGGTTGTTCCGAATAATCAGCGGGACATTGTGCCCCCCGGTTCCCATATTTGCCGTAAGCGTTGGACAAACGTGGCTTTGATTTTTACGAACATACTGTCGTCGCCACTGATAAATGCTATTAGGATCGATTATCTCTTTCCGAAGTTCCTCGAAG
This sequence comes from uncultured Lentisphaeraceae bacterium, assembly GCA_949282555.1. Classification (GTDB taxonomy): domain Bacteria; phylum Verrucomicrobiota; class Kiritimatiellia; order RFP12; family DVOR01; genus Spyradenecus. The sequence goes on from CASDPK010000003.1 coordinate 60,674, forward strand.
TGTGACATCGCTTCCGTGTAAACAAGCCGCGGATCTTTAAGTTGGGCATCGATACAGTCATGAATGGTTCGTGTAAGTAGTTGTTTTTTAGGGAATTGAAACGTATTACAACGTGGAACTCGCATTGGATCAAAGCAGATGATAAAGAGCCGTTCACGGTTCTGGGGAACGTTCGCATACACCATTGCATTCATCACCTTGTGAAAGACGCAATAGCCCAGTTGGCGGAGTGTTCGGTGAATAACTTCGAACGTTTTACCTCTATTGTGGGAGGTAAGGTTCTTCACATTCTCCAAGAAGACAGCCTTTGGATGTTTGGTCTTGAGAATCTCAGCGATGTCATAAAACAGTGTCCCTCGCGTGTCATCAAACCCTTTTTGATAACCGGCAATAGAAAAGGGTTGGCATGGAAATCCCCCGAAAAGGCAATCGAATCCTTCGGGGATTGCCGCCTTGGTCTCCGCGTGGGTAATATCACCATATGGTACCTCACCGAAGTTATGGCAATAGGTCTTTTGTGCATTGATGTCAAACTCGGAGGAAAAAACACACCGCCCACCGAGTGCTTGTGCCGCCAAGCGAAAACCTCCGATTCCCGCGAAAAGATCAACGAACATGAATCGATTTTCCGTCGGACGAAATGGCGCATCCTGCCGTTCAAAGAGACCTTCTTGGACGTTTATCTGATGTAACGACTGAAAGTGTTTTTGGGGCAACTTTTCAATAGGTATATTTGAGGCTGTCGCTTTCTTTTCCAATGTGTTGGATTTTGAATCGGAAATCAAACAGCTACGCAGTAATTTCAAGTCCCCATGCTCATTCTGTTGGGTAGAAACCGAATGCGTGTTTTTTTTGCCTTTTACGTGTGGCCTTTGACCTCCCGAAGAAGACATAAAGGAGCCCTCCTAAGTCATACCAGACGAGGCCTTAGGACGAGCCCATGACGATATAACAAAGGAGGGCATAGGCGCACCTATGCCACACCAATGCTTGCCCGTCATACAGAGTGTCCTAAGTTCCGTCTGAGCAAAACATTCGTGCGTTAGCACAAAACAATCTTGTGGTTTTCTCTCCACAAGTGAGGCAAAGCATATCATAGTGATGACTCCGAAGGCAAAAGGCTTATTTGACGACTTGGGAGCCCCTTTTGTACAATAAGCGCGGAAGGGCGACGAGTAAGGTGCTTTGTCGTTCCTTGCGCCAGTGCCGTTTTGGAGTGTTATGAAAAGCGTCGTCAATCAATTGTGCCAGCTTCAGGATCTCATCCTTGTGCGGGATGAGCATCGTGCCACGGGCGATGGGGCCCATTTGGCCCGCCTGAACGAAGCCATCGAAACGATGGTCCAAGCCCTTCCGCAGGATGTCGGCAGTTTCTTCCATCGGCTCGCCAACCGCGACCATGTGATCACCTCGCCGGTGCACAATGGGTGCTGTGCCGTGTGCGGGATGCGCCTGCCCGTGAGCCAGATTCAGGCCGTGCGCCAGTGCAAGACCATTCAGTATTGCCCCGGGTGTTCGCGGATCCTTTTCGAGGATTTGGACGCGCCGCAATGGGTGGGGGCCGCGCCGAATCGCACCGAACCGCGAAAGAACGGGATTTCCCGTTTCTCGGCGGAGGCGCTGATGGTGCCCGACCTCGTTGCGGGGTCGGCCTCCGACGCAATCGAAATCTTGGCGGGGAAGATGGAGGCGGAGGGCTTCGTCTCCCATGCCGACAAGCTCATCACTTCGGCGATGGAGCGGGAGTCGATGCTCAGCACGGCGATGGAAAATGGGTTGGCGTTCCCGCACGTGCGCGGCGTGGAGGGCGGTTCGCTGACGCTGGCTTGCGGCGTGAGCAAGGAGCCGTTCGCGTGGGATTCTGCGGGCACGCAGACCAACATCGTCTTTTTGATCACCATTCCCTCGGCGGTGAGTGCCTTCTATATGCGCCTGATCGCGGGATTGACGGAAGCGTTCCTCAAAGAGCCCAATCGGCGTGCGCTGTTGGAGGCGGAGACGCCTTCGGCGCTGTGGAAGGCGCTTACGCGCGCGACGCGCTACACCGTGAAGTAAGCTTTATCCGCTGAGGGCGCGTCCACGCTTGCAGAGGGGCGCGGATGCGGAATCTTCAGCAATCAAACTCCGGAGGACAAGGGATGTCTTCCGGGGTTTCTGTTTTCTGGGAGGGAGTGGCAGACGCTTCGGTTGGCGTGGTGGGCGTCATTCGTTGCCGCAGTTTGTCGAGGGTGTGACAGAGGCGCTCCAGCCGTTCGCGGGGATGGGCATTGCCTTCGGCGTGGGCAAAGAGATCGTCGGGATCGAGCGGGGAAGGCGTGTCGGTGAGGTTTTCCGCGCCGAATCCGATGAGGCGGACCGGCGTCTCCGTTTCCAAATGCCGCTCCAGCAGGGCCCACGCGAGATCGCGCAAGGCAAAGTCGTCACAGACCGGCACGGGGAAGGGGGCCTGACGGGTGACCGTGCGGAAGCCGGCGTAACGGATCTTGATCCGCCCGGTTTTGGCCCAAAGCCCATGCCGGCGAAGACGGCGGCCGACATCTTCCGCCAAGGCGCGCAGGTCGCGGCGGAGCGCCTCACGATCGAGCGTGTCTTCGGGGTAGGTGTGTTCCCGGGAAAAACTTTTGTCTTCGTGTTCGGGTTCGACCGGGCGGGTGTCGCGTCCGAAGGCGATTGCCATCAGATGTTCGCTTTGGGCGGGCGTGACCAGGGCCCGGAGGCGTGTGGGGTCTGCGCATTGGAGGTCGCGCACCGTTTGGAATCCTGCGCGGCCGAGGGTTTCGGCCAGCCGGGGCCCCACGCCCCAAAGGGCACGGACGCTCTTCCCCCCGAGCCAGGCAAGGAGGGCTTGCGGGGCCTTGGGCACCACAAACAGACCGTTGGGCTTCCGCTCCTCGCTGGCGAGTTTGGCCAAAAACTTGTTGGGGGCCACGCCAACGCTGCACGTGAGGCCCAGGGTGTCAAGAATCCGCTGCTTGAGGTGCTGGGCGATCGTTTCCGGAGGGCCGAAGAGACGTTGCGCGCCCGAGACGTCGAGGAAGGCTTCATCCACGCTCAGCCCCTCGACCCATGGGGTCACGTCTCCGAAGATGCGAAAGATGGCGGCGCTCGCCTCTTGATAGCGCTTCATCCGCGGGCGCACGAAAATCCCTTGGGGGCAGAGTTCGTAGGCCTGACGCGAGGGCATGGCCGAGCGCACGCCGAAGCGTCGGGCCTCGTAGGAACAGGTGGAAACGACGCCCCGGGCATCCGGCGGCGCCCCGACAATGACGGGCTTCCCGCGCCATTCCGGGTGGTCGTGCTGCTCCACCGAGGCGTAGAAGGCGTCCATGTCCACATGCAGAATGGCCCGTTCCATGGGGCCATTATAGCACGCGGCGGGCGCCGCGCCGCGTGTGTTTAGGGGAGATGGCGAAGGATGCGGGCCGGATTGCCCGCGGCGACGACGTTGGGCGGGAGGTCGCGCGTCACCACGCTGCCGGCCCCAACGACGGTGTTGGCGCCGATGGTGACGCCGGGGAGCACGGTGACGTTGCCCCCGAGCCAGACGTTGTCTTCCAGCACGATGGGGGCCGCACGTTCGCGATCCGTCAGCCGTTCGGCAGGGTCGATGGGGTGGATGGCCGTGTAAAACGAACAATTGGGGCCACAGAGGACGTGTTCGCCCAAGGTGATGGGCGCGCAGTCCAGGAAGGTGCAGCCGTAGTTGAGAAAGGTGCGTGCGCCAAGGCTGATGTTCCGCCCGTAATCGCATCGGAAGGGCTGTTCAACGCAAACGTTTTCGCCCATGGCCCCCAAGAGGGTGCGCAACAAAGCCCTACGGCCGGCGGTGTCGTCCGGTGGGAGGGCGTTGTATTGGGCACAGAGGCATTGGGCCTTGAGACGCTCGGGGGCAAGGCGTTCGGGGGCGTACCACGCGCCTGTGATCATCTTTTGGTATTCCACTTCGTCCATGGGGGCCATTATAGGTGGATTCTCGTGGGGCGGCAAGTTGGCCAAAGGGCGCCGTGGCGATTGGGAAGGCGCACGAGGGCCGTTGAGGAGATACGGAGCCTTTCAAGGGAAGACATAGTGCATCTCCACCAAAGATACGGAGCCTTCCGCATGGAGGCGCAGGGAAGGCTACGCCCACGGAGGCAAGGAAAACACACAATCCATTCCCTCTTTGCCGTATTGAACGGTATACACTCTGTTGTGCGGATGGGGATAGGTGTGTGGTACACTTGAATCGTCGTTCGTTCGGTGAAATGGAAGGAGTGCCAAATGTTTCCAAAATTGTTGTTTTTCGTTTGGCGAATGGTGATGGACTTCTTTTTTGGGGTAGGCCTTTTTGTCTTTCTCTCGCTCTTGGGGGTTCCGCTGTTCTCGCAGGAGACGATTCTTGTCAATGACTCATTCCTGTATGTCCTATTCGAGGCAGGGGGATACGCGGCCTTCTATCTGCTATTTGGGACATGTTGCGGTATTTTCGTTTGTTGCTTGGACTGTTATATCCTAATTTCCAAGAAAGTCATCGAAGGGGAGTGCGGAAAATGAAGGCATGTTTCTTTCTTCTCGGTGTATTCTTTGGTTTTGGCGTGTCGATGTTGTTTTTGTCATATCAGTCTTCCCGTTTGCCAACCGATCGTGAGAACCTTGCCACAGCCATTCTTTTGAGAAAAGACATTGCCCATATCGAGGCAGCGCATTCCCAAAAGAATGCACGCGACTATGCCCAGTGGACGTCCGTTTATTTTTCCGGTCGGACGGCATGGGGAGAGGTTTTGCCGCCGGTCATTCAAGACGCTACCTTTACCTTACGTGTTCGGAAGCAATTGTATGAAAACGTTTCGCTTATTCTTGAAGGGACTGGCAAACTTCCTCCGAAGGATAAAGTAAGCCCGTAAGGTGTGAACGATTCTCCTCACGGTTGATTCGCCTCGGGGGCTCCATGGGGGCACGAGGGACTTGAGGTTTCTTTTGAGATGCCGACCTCGAACCGTGGAACGGTGAACCACTGTTTTGATGCGTTTGCCACGGAAGCCTTCGGTTGCTTCGTTGGTCGGGAGGGAGGGGTGTGCTATAATGGCGCCCATGCAATCCATTCATTTGATCGGCATTGGCGGGGTAGGGATGAGTGCCCTGGCGCAGGCGTTTTTGGACAGAGGCTGGCGTGTGAGCGGCTCGGATCGTCTGCTGGGGATGGGACAATCCACCCCTGTCTTGGACGTGTTGCGCCGCGAGGGTGTGCGCCTGTTCCCGCAGGATGGGTCGGGCGTGGCGGAAACCTTGGATGGCGTGGTCTATTCCACGGCCATTGAGGCGGACAATCCGGACTTGCTGGCGGCGCAGGCGCGTGGTCTGCGGACGCTTCATCGCAGTGCCGCGCTTGCGTCGTTGGCGGAAGGGCATGAGCTGATTGCCGTGACGGGGACGTGCGGGAAATCGTCCGTGACGGCGCTTTTGGGGCACCTTTTGGCGGCGTGCGGACGCGATCCCTTCGTCGTGAACGGTGCGGAGGTCGTGGGGTGGGACGTCGGCGGCACGCGCGTGGGGTCTGTCCGCGCCTCCGCGCACGCACGGGGGCTCATGGTGGCGGAGGCCGATGAGTCGGACAAATCGTTGATGGCCCTTTCGCCCACGCATGTGATTGTGACCAACGCTTCCAGTGACCACTTCCCGAAAGAGGAGGCGGAGCGGTTGTTTGGCGCGTTCAAGGCCAAGGCGCGCGGCATTGTGATTGACACTTCGGGGATGCCGCCCGAACCTTCGCCCGCCGGGGAGGGTTGGGAGGCGCGCTTCCGCTGGGAGGGGCGCGATTGGCGGTTGCCGATGCCGGGCGCGCACAATGTGGCGAATGCCAAGGCCGCGCTGGCCATGGCGTTGCGTTTGGGGTGCGACCCCGAGGCGTTGGCCGAGGCGTTGGAATCTTTCGGCGGGGTTCGCCGCCGCTTGGAGCGCACGGGGTGTTGCCGGGGGGCGACGGTGGTGGATGACTACGCGCACAATGTGGAGAAGCTCGCGGCGGCATGGACGACGCTCTCAAAGGCTTTCCCGCAGGGGGTCTTTGGCGTTTGGCGGCCCCATGGGTTTGCGCCTTTGCGCAAGATGATGGAGGGGCTCGCGGCCATGTTCAATGCCACCGTCCGCCCCTGCGATCGCCTGTTGCTCCTTCCGGTCTATGATGCCGGAGGCACGGCGGATCGTTCCGTGAATTCGGGGGATCTGCTGGCGCGTCTCGTTTGCCCGGCGGAGGCTGTGGCTTCCTGGGCGGAGGCGGAGGATCGGTTGCGGTCGTTGGCTCGCCCCGGCTCTGCCGTGGTGCTTTTTGGCGCACGCGACCCGGAGCTCAGCGTGGTGGCCCATCGGCTTGGGCAGGAGGGTTGAGGCCATGCACGGGGATTCCTTTTTTCACGCTTGGCTGCATATGGCGCTTGATATCGCGCTGGATATGGCGCCGTGGTTGCTTTTGGGGTTTGTCCTTGCCTTTTTCTGCTCCTACTTCCTCTCCGAACGCTGGATGCGCCGCCATCTTGGCGGGCCGGGGTGGTTGCCCATCGCCAAGGCGTCCCTCTTCGGCTTGCCGCTGCCCATCTGCTCGTGCGGCGTGCTGTTGGTGGCGTTGGCGTTGCGCCGGAGCGGCGCCCGCAAGGCTCCGGTTTGCGCTTTCTTGGCCTCCACGCCGCAATCCGGGACGGATGCGTTGCTGGTGAGTTTCCCGTTGCTTGGGCCGGTGCTGACGTTGTTGCGCTTTTTGGGTGCCGTTTTGTCGGGATTCGTTGCGGGGGCTTTGGTGCGCCGTTTCGGCGTGGCGCAACCGCCGCCGCATGAGACGGAGGATCTTGCCCCCGATTGCGCGGCGCTTTGCGCCTGCCATCACCATGACCATGCGCACCCGCACCACCATGGGGAAGCGCATCACCATGAGTTCTCGGATCGGCGCGGCCGTCTGCGGGATGCGGCGACGTATGCCTTCGTGCATCTTCCCGGCGAGCTTGCCCCATTGCTGGCGCTGGGGGTGCTGATCGCCGCAGCCCTTGCCGCGGGGCTTCCGGAGGGCTTGTTGCGGGGGCTTCCGTTGGCGGCGGCTTATGTGTTGGCCGTGCTCGTGGGGATTCCCACGTACGCTTGCTCTTTGGCCATTGTGCCTGTGGCGGCCGGATTGATGGCCCAGGGCCTCACGCCCGGCACGGCCTTCGTTTTCATGGCGTGCGCCCCGACAACGCATGTCGCCGCCTTGTTGGTGCTCGGCCGTGAACTGGGATGGCGGACGGTGCTTTGGTTTGTCGTCGGCGTTGTCGCGGTGGCGGTTGGGATGGGGCTGCTCATTGACTTTCCGCTTGCGCGCTGGGTCGTTGTGCCGCCGTTCACCCACGGCGATGCCGCCCACGAACATTTGGCCGGAGCGTTCTTCTTGTTGCCGTTGCTGATCTTGTTTGCCAACGGCCTCCGTGTGCGGTTTGCCCGTCGCCCCGCATAACGGCGGGCGTGGGGCGGTGATTCGGCTTTGCGCTTGGGGAGATGCCCACGCGCGGGGCGTTGTCTGTGCCGACGGCGTGGGGCTTCGGTGCCGAGAACGCCTGTTTTTGGTATCCTTGCGCCATGCGACAGTGGCGAAATGCGTTTTTTGACCGGACCGATTGGCTGGCCTTTTGGGGCAGTGCGGGGGTGGCATTTGCGGTTTACGTGTTGTCGCTGGGGCCTTCGGTGGGGCTGGAGGATGCCGGGGAATTGGCGACGGCGGCCGATGCGCTGGGCGTTCCCCATCCGCCGGGCTACCCGCTGTGGACGATGCTTTCGTGGGTTTTTTGCCGGCTGTTCGGGTGGGTGACATGGCAGGGCTTTGCGAATCCGGCTTGGGCGGTGGCGCTCTGTTCCGCGGTCACGGGGGCTTTGGCCGCGGGGGTGACGGCAATGCTCATTGCGCGCTCGGGCCGGGATTTGTTGCGTGAGGCGACGGGCGTTTCCGAGGCGCGGGCGCGGCAGATGGGTTGGTTGAGCGGGGTGGCCGGGAGCTTGGCGTTTGCCTTCTCGCCGGTGATGTGGTCGCAGGCGGTGATCGTGGAGGTGTATGCGCTGGGCGCACTCTTCTTGGCGCTGACGATGCTGTTGATTTATCGTTGGTTGCGCCGTCCGCAAGGGAAGATTTTGGTGTGGTTGGGATTGGTGTTCGGTCTGGGGCTCACGAACTACCAGGTGCTGTTGTTGGCCGCCGTGCCGATGGCGTTGTTGGTTTTTTGGCGGCGGCGCAGGTTGGCGCTGTCGTTTCTTGCTTTGGCGGTGCCGTTGGGATTGACGGCGTATGCGCTGATGTTGGGGGCGTTGCCTTCGGCGGATGCGTTTTCGACGCCCGGGGCCCCCGTGATTTTGCGTCCGGCGCGCGCCGTGGTTGAGCTTACGCCTTTGGCGATTGCTCCGTGGTGGGTGTATGTCGCCGTGGGGGGCGAGTTGGCGTTGTTGGCGGGGTTGGCCTTGTTCCGACGGAGTGCGCGGTTCGTTTGGCCTGTGGTGGGGGTGTTGGCCGTGACGGTTTTGCTGTCGGGCGCGTGGTTCGCGCCGGATGCGCCGCCATCGGGTTTCCCCGGCACGCTTTACGATTTCCGCGCCGCATGGCTGGTTCATTTGGTCGCGCTGGGGGGGCTCTGGGCGATCTGTTGGCGGTTTCGGCGGTCGCGGCGATTTGCGCTGGTTGTCACGGCGGGGCAGTTGGCGGTGCTGTGTTTGCTCCGGCAGGGGTTGATGTTGGGGCTTACGGACCCTAATCTGTGGTGGTTTTGGTGGCCGATCGTTTGGAATTTGGTGGTGTTGGCGCTGGCGTGGAGGCTTTTGCCGCGAGGGCGGCAGGTGGCGTTGACGGCGCTGGCCGCGGAGTTGGGGGTGTCCGTCTATGCGTATATGCCGGTGGCCTCCGAGGGCAATCCGCCGATGAACTGGGGATATGCGCGGACGTGGGAAGGCTTCAAGAACGCAATCTCGCGCGGGCAATATGAGGCCATCGCCCCTTCTTCTTTCTTTTCGGGACGCTACCTTTCGCAGATCATGGATTATTTGGCGGATCTGCGGATGCAATTCTCGTTGCCCGTGGTGTTGTTGGCCGTGGCGGGAACGGGGGCGCTTGTTTGGCGTGCGGTGCGTCGGCGGCTGTGGCAGGGGCTGATGTGGCTGGGGTGCACGCTTCTTTTCTTCGGGGTGATGTCGGCGTTGTTGGTGGCGTTGGCGAATCCCACGGGGGATCTTCAGGACGGGTTCATCCAAAAGGTCAAGTTCATTTCCTCGCACGGTGTGTTCGCCTTGTGGATCGGCTATGGGCTTGCGGTGTTGCTGACGCTTTGCCGCCGCGTGCCGTGGCCGCGTGCGGGCTGGGCCTTGGGGCTCGCGGCAATGGTCGTGGTCTCTCTTGCGCCGGTGGCGCAGAATTTCCTCGATCGTGAGCTTGTTCGGGCCATGGGGGCGGCTGAGCAGACGGGGCACGACTTTGGTTGGCAATTCGGTGCTTACATGCTTGGCGGGGCGCCGACGCTTCGGGCAGAGCTGTCGCCGAAGGAAGAGCCGTTGCCGGATCCGTTTTGGCCGCCACCGATGGAGCGGGATGCGGTGTTCTTTGGCGGAACGGACCCCGGGCGCTTTGTGCCGACGTATATGGTCTTTGCCGCGGGGTTCCGCCCGGATGTTTTGGTTTTCACGCAGAACGCGCTCGCCGACCCCACCTACACGAATGTGCAGCGTGACCTTTATGGCGACCGCCTATGGGTGCCTTCCGCGGACAATGTCCACGATGCCTTCACGGACTATGTGGATGCGGTGCAGGCCGGGCGGCGAAAGACGAAGGGAACGATTGTGGAGGTGAACGGCCGGATGCAGATCACCGGCGCCGCCGCCGTCATGGATATCAATGCGGACCTTTCGCGTTTGCTGTTTGAGCGCAATCCGGACCGTGCGTTTTACTTGGAGGAGAGCTATCCCGTGCCGTGGATGGATGGCGTGCTGGAGCCTGCGGGATTGGCCATGCGGCTTTCGCGCGGCGGGCGTGACCTTGAGGAGCTGGCCCCGCGTGACGATGATTTTTGGGATTGGATGACGCGCCGTCTCGCCATGCGGTGGGCGTATCGTCGTGATTTTGCCGCCCAGAAGAGCTTTTCCAAACTGCGTTCCGCGATGGCGGGTGTGTATGCTCGGAACAATCTCCGGGAAGCCGCGGAGACGGCCTATCTGGAGGCAGTGATCCTTTATCCGTTCTCGCCTGAGGCGGTTTTCCGCTATGTCCAAGAGGTGTTGATGCGGGCCTTCCGCTTTGACGATGCTTTGTGGGTGTTGCGGGCCTATCGGCAAGCGGACCCGGGAAATGCGAAGGCTGGTTTGCTCGAGGAGCATTTGCGTTCGTTGCAGCGGGCGCACAAGGTCTTTGTGCGCCTCACGGAAAAGGTTCGTGCAAAGGCCGCCACCACGGCCGAGGTGTGTGAGTTGGCGCGGGTGTGCGAGGAATTGGGCTTGCGCAAAGGGGCCGCAGACTATTGGAAGCAAGTGGTGACCGCATCTGACTTGACGGCGCAAGACGCGCGGGATGGATGCTTGGCGTTGCAACGGTTGCGCTTGGCAGAGCCGGCATTGGCCCTGTTGCGCCGTGTGCCGGAGGCCGTTTGGCCGACGTTTTCCGAGACGGAGCTGGTCGCGGCCTCGGGATTGGCGCAGTCGGGTGGCGATGCTACGTTGGCGCTTGGGCTCTTGGAAGTCGCGCTCAGGAAAGCGCCGAAGTCCGGTCGCGTGTGGTTGGGCATCGCATTGTATTATTACGGCGTTGGCGATGAGGCAAGGGCCTATGATGGCATGCGCAATGCCGTGGCCAATGGGGCACGTTCGTTGATTGAAGGGGATCCGGCCGTCGCCGAAATCTTCCTTCGCCTCATGCGGCGTTACGGACAGCGGAAAGGAGCCGAGAGATGAACCGTATTCGCGTGGTTTTCATGGGCTCCGCCGATCTTTCGGCCACGATGCTCGAACGTCTCAGTCGCGATCGGGAACGTTTCCAGATCGTTGGGTGTGTGACGCAACCCGACAAGCCCGGCGGTCGGGGCAAGAAGCTGATCCCGTGCCCGTGCAAGGCGTTCGTGGATGCCATTGGCATCCCTTGTCTCACGCCTGCGAAGGTCAATACGCCGGAAAGTCTCGCGCAGATCGCTGCGTGGTTGCCGGACGTGATCGTGGTGGTGGCGTATGGGCAATTCTTGAGTCGGTGTCTGCTGGAGATCCCGACGTTGGGTTGCGTGAATATTCACCTTTCGCTCTTGCCTCGGCATCGTGGGGCCTCTCCCATCCATGCGGCGTTGTTGGCCGGTGATAAGGTTACCGGCGCTTCTGCCATGCTGATGGATGAGGGGATGGATTCCGGCCCCATCCTTATGACGGAGGAAACGCCCATTCGTCCGGACGATACGTGTGAGACCTTGCATGATCGGTTGGCCAATCTTGGGGCGGAGCTTTTGGTGAAAGTGCTTCCCCTTTGGGCCTTCTTCAAGGTCAAGGCAACGCCGCAAGACCCGGCTCTGGTGACGACGGCCTACAAAATCAAGAAGAGTGACGGTCTCCTGCATTGGGATGACCCCACAGACTTCAATCTTCGGAAGTTGCGGGCTTATACGCCTTGGCCTTCGTGCTTCACGTACATGCCCGAGGGACACAGGGAACAAGGGCGGATGCTGAAAGTGCTTGCGGCGGAGTCCGTCGTTCTGGCCGAAGACCAGACTAAGGCCATCCCCGGAACGGTGCTTTCGGTGGGGCGAGAGGGTGTTGTTGTCCGCACGGGCGATGGGGCATTGCGGCTTACGCGCGTGCAGGCCGAAGGGGGGAAGCCGATGGATGTCCCGGCGTGGCTTTGTGGGCATCCTCTCGAGCCGGGAATGCGTTTTGTGACGCCTCCGGCCCCGATGCCCAGCCCTCCGGTCGCTTTTCGGCGTTAAGGCCGTATGTGTTGCGATCCCTGCAGAGATTTTGAGGCTGTGCTATAGTTTTCGGATGGATTCGTGGGAGAGCTTTTGCTCTCGGCCGCGGAGGATGTTTTCCCAGTTTGAAAGGATATTGCCATGACTTGGGGGTTTTCTTCCTATGAGACGCGTTTTCGTTGGATTGCCGCGCTGTGGGCAATTTTGATGACGGTGTGGTGCATGAGTCCTCTCTCTTGGGAAACGCGTGTGATAGGAGGAGGCATTTGGATTGCGGTGACGATTTTGGCCTCCGTGTGTTTTGCTTGGTGGAGGCCGCGTTCGGCTCGGGAGATCCCGATATTCCTTTCATTTGAGGGTGTCGCGGAGGATGCTTCGGCGGCTGCGCATCCGGAGCGGATGCTCCGGCCGGCGGAATTGGAATCGCTCATTCGCAATTTGGTGTCGGCGGGTTATCGTTTCCAAACCGTCAGTGAAGCACTGTCCGCTCCTGTCAGGAAGTCCGTCGTGCTCGTGGCAGATGGAGGCACGCGCGACGGATTGAGTGTGCTCTTACCGCTGTTGCGGCGGATGAAAGTCAAAGCGACGTGCTTTGTGGCTTGTCACGAAACGCGTGATCCGCGCTTCCTCAAATCCTTGGAACTTCAAGAAATGGCCCGTAGCGGCTGGGTGGAGTTCGGAGGAACGCTTGGTGTGGATGAGCAAGTGTCGGAAGAAAAACTCGCGTCTGCCGTGGAGCGGAACCGCAATTGGCTTACCGGGATTTTGGGAACGTTGCCTTATGCGTTTATCTGCCCTTCTGGCAAAGCTCCTGCGGCATCCCTTCGTGATGCGCTTCAGAAGGCGGGATACCATGCGGCACTCTTCCGTACATCAAAGATGCATCCGACGGTGAGTGATCCCTTCGCGATTCCCTGCCGCGATCTTCCTCGTGGTTTGTATGGGTGGCAGACCTATCTCTTGGCCACCCGAGGGCGTTGGCGCGCATTCTAAGACCGTTTCGGTCGTGAAGAGCAAACGGAAGCGCGGCAAGTCTGAATGCCGCGCTTTTGCTTTCCTCGCAAACAAAAACGTCCGCCTGACGGCGGACGAAGATGGTGGGCTGTGCTGGACTCGAACCAGCGACCCCTACCGTGTGAAGGTAGTGCTCTAACCAACTGAGCTAACAGCCCAAAGTGGAGCGGGCGAAGGGAATCGAACCCTCGTAAGAAGCATGGGAAGCTCCTATTCTGCCATTGAATTACGCCCGCAGAAATTGCCGATGATGATAGCAAACAGCACGTTCCCCGTCAAATCTTTTTTGACGAGAAACAAGGATTGGGATTCCGTCGAAGGGCAACTTGATTGGGGCGGATGGCGTATGCGTTTCGTTACATGAGCGGGAATGCTCTTTGTGCGAGTGGCCCCGATAGAGGGGGGATTGTCACGGAACGTTCACAAAATAATACTTGCAAGCCCACCGCCCACTTTGATAGGATTCCCAGTGTGCGAAGGCGGTGTTGGACTGTCCCAAGCGCGGAATTGTTCCATTCAAGGAGTACAGACATGAAGGCAAATCGCAAGCAAGGCTTCACGATGATCGAGTTGCTCGTCGTGATTGTCATCATCGGCATCTTGGCCGCTTCTCTCTTCCCCTCGGTTTCGGGTATGATGCTTAATGGTAAGCTCACGGGTATGGCGGGTAACGGACGTAAGATTCACATGGCGATCATGCAGGCGGACACCCAGGGACGTTATGCTGGGTTGGTTTGGCCTTCCGATGTGGATCGTTCGGATATGAAGCCAGATGGCTACACCGGCCCCGATGTGTACAAGACGTTCTCCACCACGGCCGATTACTTCCAGGAAATGCTTTACATGAACGCTCCTGATGCCAAGACGCAAGAGCGCATGAAGGTGCTCAAGGGCATTGAGCCTTCCACGCTCGTGGGAGACGGCGTTCCTGTGGCAAGCGGCAAGACGATCAATGACAACAACTGTGCTTGGATTATCGCGTCCAATACGCGTGAGGCTCCTGAAGGTGCCCCGGTGCTTTGCACCCGCAACATTGTTGGCGATCAGTTGGTGTCGCTCGCGGGCAATGACAACTCCGATAAGCTGGAAACCTTGCTGAGCACCCAGCAGCCGTTTGGGCGTCAAGGTTGTGTCATCGTCTACAAGGGCGGTGCGGCCAAGACCTTTACGTCCGACAGCGTCTATGGTAGCTCGCTCGTTCCTGGCCTCGCGACGGGTAAGCTGAGCGACTATGAAGAGGAAGGGAACGTGTTCAAGTTCCTTCAGTCCAGTTCCAAGTAAGACTGCATAGAATTCGTTTCGCACATGGCAAGGGCGTATGCAATGGCATACGCCCTTATCTTTTGGGGAGGGTGTGTCGTGCAAATGTCAGAAGAGCTGTTGGGATAACCTATTCACTCTTAATCTCATTGTTTGTTGTAAGGGAAGTTTGCGTTGCGGTTCTTCGTGGGTGTTTCCGTTGAAGACAACCTCGCGCATCGTTTGCCTTTAAAATTCTACTTGTCTTTTGAGCGGAGAAGTATTATATTAGTGACGTTTTAGACATCTCCTACACAGACACAGACACAACCCCACCCAAGAATATATATTCCGGCCGGAGCATCGCTCCGGCCGGGCTTTTTTTGTTTAATTGGGCTTGAAAAGAATAAGATACGAGAGGAAATGCGAAGTGGGGCATTGTCCGTGTGGCCTGAATCTGCCATGGGGAAGACGAGAGGTGGGCCATTTGACACAGAAAAGCCCTTGCCGTTAATGGCAAGGGCTTTTCAATGTTCCATCAATGTTTCTGCTTAACTACGCGTGGCGAAAGCATAGGCGTTGCGGAAGAGCTGCATCCAAGGCCCATCCTCGCCGTTGGCAAAAGTGCCGTCGTCGTAGGACAGCTGGAGTGCCCGGAAAGAGCGCTCGGGATGCGGCATGAGGATGGTGGCACGGCCATCTTCGGAGGTGAATCCGCAAAGGCCCCCCTTGGAACCGTTGGGGTTCCAAGGATAGGTCTCGGTCGGCTGTCCCTTGCCGTCCACGAAACGAAGTGCGCGTGTGGCCTTCGCCTCGTCTTCCGGGGAGGCAAAGGCCACGCGGCCCTCGCCATGCGCCACGGCAATGGGAAGGCGGCTGCCGGCCATGCCTTTGAGAAGCACACTGGGGGAATCGAGCACTTCCAACGTGCAGTAGCGCCCTTCGAATTGTTCGGACGCGTTGCGCACGAAGCGCGGCCAATGCTGAGCGCCGGGAATGATGTCCTTGAGCTGGGAGACCATCTGGCAGCCGTTGCAGACGCCGAGGGTGAAGGTGTCGGGGCGCTCGAAGAAGGCGCGGAACATTTCCTTGAGCCCTGGGTTGAACAGGATACTGCGCGCCCAACCGGAACCGGCCCCCAACACGTCGCCGTAGGAGAATCCACCGCAGGCCACGAGGCCCTTGAATCCATCGAGCGTGACGCGCCCTTCCAAGAGGTCGGTCATGTGGACGTCAATGGCCTCAAAGCCCGCGAGCGTGAAGGCGGCGGCCATTTCGATGTGTCCATTCACGCCTTCTTCGCGCAGAATGGCGATTTTGGGGGCCGCACCTGTGGCGGTGGCGCGCTTCTCGTTCAGGGGGAAGGTGACCTTGAAGTTGAGGCCGGGATCGTCCGTGAGACCCGCCACCTCAAATTCCTGCCGCGCACATTCCGGATTGTCCCGGAGGGCCTGCATCCGATAGGTCGTTTCCGTCCAAGCGGAGCGGACGGCGGCAAGCGGTTCGTCCAAGGCGGGCTCGTCATTGACGGTCACCTGCAACACCGGGTCATCCTGCGTGAGGCCAATCCAATCGCCCTTCACGCCATGCGCCGCAAGAACGGCCTCAACCTCCTCGGCCTTCTCCTCGGCCACTTGGAGCACCGCGCCGAGTTCTTCGCTGTAGAGCGCGGAGAGCGCATCGGCGCCCACGAGGTTGACGGCGACGCCCCGTCCGCCGGCCATTGCCATCTCGGCGAGCGTGACGGCGACACCGCCATCGGAGCGGTCGTGATAGGCGAGCACGAGGCGCTTCTCGACAAGCTCCTGCATGGCCTCATAGAAGGCGCGCAACGCCTCGGGGCTTTCCATGTCGGGCACGGTGTCGCCAATTTGGTTGTAGACCTGAGCCAGCGCGGAGGCGCCGAGGCGGTTCTTGCCGTTGCCGAGATCCACCAGCAAGAGACGGGAGAGCCCGGGTTTGAGATCGGGCGTGACGTCCTTGCGGGCATCGGTGACGGTGGCGAAGGAGGAGACGATAAGGGAGAGTGGCCCCACCTGACGGTGCTCCTGTCCCTTGGAATCCGTCCACACGGTCCGCATGGAGAGGGAGTCTTTGCCGACGGGGATGCAAACGCCGAGGCGGGGGCAGACGTCCATGCCGACCGTCTCCACGGTGTCGAAGAGGCGGGCATCCTCGCCCTCCTCGCCGCAGGCCGCCATCCAGTTGGCCGAGAGCTTGATGGTGCCGATGGGGCCAATGGGGGCGGAGGCCAGCTGAAGGATGGCTTCACCCACGGCCATGCGGCCGGAGGCGGGCGCATCGACAATGGCAATGGGCGTGCGCTCACCGGTGGCCATGGCCTCGCCGGTGGAGGTCTGATAACCGGTCACGGTGACGGCATGGTCTGCCACGGGCAGCTGATATTTGCCGCACATCTGGTCGCGATGGACAAGGCCGGTGATGGTGCGATCGGTGATGGTGACAAGGAAGGTCTTGTTGGCCACGGCGGGGAAGCGCAACACGCGCTGGAGCGCCTCGGCAGGGGTGATGCCCGAGAGGTCAAGCGGCTTCTGGGGCAGATCCACGTGCCGGACATCGCGCACCATGCGGGGCGGCTTACCCAGCAGCGTGGAGATGTCCATGTCGATGGGGTTGTCGCCGAAGTGCTCGTCATGGAGCACCATGCGGCCATCGTCGCGCGTTTCGCCGATGAAGGCCACGGGGCAACGCTCACGCTCGCAGAAGCTCTCAAAGAGGACACGGTCTTCCGCGCGGATGGCGAGCACGTAACGCTCCTGCGCCTCACAGCACCAAATTTCCATGGGGCTCATGGAAAGCTCTTCGTTGTGAACCTTGCGCAACTCGAAGTCCGCGCCGGTGGCCTCGACGAGTTCGGGGCAACCGTTGGAAAGGCCGCCCGCGCCGATGTCGTGCAACGAAAGGATCGGGTTCCCTGCGCCAAGGGCCACGCAGGCATCAATGACGCCTTGGCAACGGCGCTGCATTTCGGCGTTGCCGCGCTGCACGGAGTCAAAGTCGAGCTTGGCCTCATTGGTTCCGGAGGCCATGGAGCTGGCAGCGCCGCCGCCGAGGCCGATGCGCATGGCCGGGCCGCCGATCTGCACCACCAGCACGTGCGGGGGAACCTCTTTTTTGAGCACTTGGTCGTGGCGGATGTTGCCCATGCCGCCGGCGAGCATGATGGGCTTGTGATAGCCCCAATATTTGCCTCCGGCCGTTTCTTCCAGGGTGCGGAAGAAGCCGCAGAGCTGGGGCCGCCCGAATTCGTTGCCAAACGCCGCTCCGCCGATGGGGCCTTCCATCATGATGTTGAGGGCGGGCGCCAAGCGTTCGGGGCGTTCGGCGTAATCCTTCTCCCAAGGCTGGAGGAAGCCGGGGATGCGCAGATCGCTCACGCAGAAGCCGCAGATGCCGGCCTTGGTGCGCGAACCGATGCCGGTGGCGCTCTCGTCGCGGATTTCGCCGCCCACACCCGTGGCCGCGCCGGGGTAGGGGGAGATGGCGGTGGGGTGGTTGTGCGTTTCCACCTTCATCAACATTTCCACTTGGTCTTCGGCGAAGCGGTAGACGTTGTCGCGCGGGTCGGCCTGGAAGGCCATCGTGCGGAAACCATCAATCACGCCGGAATTGTCCTTATAGGCCACCTGTGTGCCTTCCGGGTGAAGCTTGTGGGTGTTCTTGATCATCCCGAAGAGGGAGACGTCGCGCTCCTGCCCGTCGATGACCCACTTGGCGTTGAAGATTTTGTGGCGGCAGTGCTCACTGTTCACTTGGCCGAACATGGTGAGCTCGGTGTCCGTGGGATTCCGCTTGGCTTCGGTGTAGGCCTTCAAGAGATAATCGATCTCCGGGTCGCTCATCGCCAAGCCGATTTCGCGGTTTGCGCGTTCCAGCGCGGCGCGGCCCTCGCTCAGCACGTCAAAGACCTTGCCCTTGGCCGGGCGGGCCATCACGAAAAAGCCCGGGAGCTCTTCGGCGGTGAAGACGCCCTCAATCATCCGGTCGTGCAACACATTGAGCGCCGGCATCAACGCTTCGCGCGAGAGCGTGACGCCATCCTTTGTCACCGCCATGTGCATTGCGTGCTCCACGCGCCGCACCCCGCGCACGCCGCAATAACGGAAGATGTCGCTGGCTTTCGAGCTCCACGGCGAGATGGTTCCCAGCCGCGGGGCCACGAAGAGCCCCTCCTTCGGCAAAGGCTTGGTCGCATCCGCATCGAGCAGGGTACAGGCCTTTGTCCGGGCCTCTTCGGTCAGTGTGCTGGATGTCTGCAACAAATACACCCACGTGGTGCGCACGTCGCATCCCGCAAATCCAGCCTCCGCCAAACGTTTTTTCAGCGCTTCCACGCGAAACGCCGAAAGTGCCGTCTGCCCGACCAAAAACTCCGTTGCCATAACTGAATCCTTCCGATAAAGGGGAGACAAAGAATGCCCGCAATTTTAACAAAAAGCGCTGTTTCGGTTTTGCCTTGGAGGACGCCATATGTGTGCCCGAGGAAGGCGAAGCCTCCTTCGCGCCGTCTTCCCGCTCCCTCCGTATCCCTCCTTGAGATGCAGAGCATCCCCCTCTCCGATACGGAGCCTCTCCGCACGATGTGCCTGCCGGGACGTTGAAGGGTGTTTGCGTTCCCCTTGAAACGTGCGTTCTTTGGGCGTGTAGCCAACCCTGAAAACGTGGATTGCAAAAAACGCTTGCGTGCATGAGGCGACTGTGATATCATATGCCCGTTTTTTGAGCGTGCGAACTTAGCTCAATTGGCAGAGCTCCACCTTGCCAAGGTGGAGGTTGAGGGTTCGAGTCCCTTAGTTCGCTCCATCCTTTGGGGGTGTAGCTCAGTTGGTAGAGCAAGTGACTCTTAATCACTGGGTCCACGGTTCAAGCCCGTGCACCCCTACCATTTGGAAGCCGGACGATGGACATCGTTCGGCTTTTTTGTATTCTCCGAGCCCATCACTTTGAGATGATGGGCTCGGGTTTTGTCTTTTGGCGGGGGGAACCGCTTAGGCGCGTTTGGCGGGGACGGAGCGCCCCGACGTCTTGTAGCGTTCCAACAACGCCTGGAGTCTCTTCACGATCTCGGGATGTTGGGCTTGCAGGTTCCGCTTTTCCGCAGGGTCGGCCACCACGTCGAAGAGTTGCACCGGGGGGAGCCCTTGTTTGATGGCTTGCGGGGTCTTGGGGGCGGACCATCCGCCCGACCCCGGGCTTACGATCAGCTTCCATTTGCCTTGGCGGATGGCAAAGGCCCCTTCGATGGAGTGGTGGACAATGGCTTCATGCGTTGGCGCGGAAGGGTTCTTCCCTTCCAGCAGGGGCAGAATGCTGGCGCTATCCTCCGCGGCATTGTCCGCGATCGGGGCCCCAACGATTTCCGCACATGTGGCATAAAGATCCGTCAGACAAATGGGATCATCCTCCTTGCTTCCCGGTGCCACACGTGCCGGCCAGCAGGCGAGGAAGGGAACGCGATGCCCGCCGTCATAGGCGTCGGCCTTGTATCCTCTGCGCCCCGCGCTGGGGAAGTGGCCTTTGCTCTCCAAACGGGAGGTGTTGGCCGCGGGCGAACACCCGTTGTCGGCAGTGAAGATGAGCAGCGTGTTTTCGGCGCATCCGGCGTTCTCCAGGGCGGAGCGAACCTGCCCGACGATGGAATCCACCTGCATGCAGAAATCGCCGTAGTCGCTGAGTCCGCTCTTGCCGGCAAAGGCTTTCGATGGCACGATGGGCGTATGTGGGGCGGTCAACGGGAGGTAAGGAAGAAGGGCTTTCGGCTTTCTTTTTGGGCAAGGATGAATTTTTCGGCCTCGGCCCCCAATCTTGGGAGCACGTCCACCGCCTCGAAGGAGGCTTCCGCCGGCCCCTTCCGCCCCCATCGTTTTTGTGTGGTGCACGTGCCGACGAAGCGGTCATCGCGAATCCAAATGAAGGGGGGCATATCCAACGATGCCGAGATGCCGAAGTAGGAATCAAAACCGTTGGCGATGGGCGAACGGCGGATGCGGCCCTTCCAATTGACGTTTTTGGCATTGGCGGGCTTCCCATCCGTTGTGGGCATATCCATCCCGAGGTGCCACTTCCCGATGCAGGCGGTGGTGTACCCCTGCGCTTTGAGCATCGAAGCCACGGTGGAGCGTCCATCCTCAATGAGCGCACGGTCGAAGCCCAGCAAAACGCCGCGTTTCAAGCGTGAACGCCATGCGTAACGTCCCGTCAAAATGCCATAGCGCGTGGGCGTGCAGACGGCGGAACCGGAGTGTGCCTCCGTGAACGTCATTCCCTGCGCCACCATCCCATCCAGCGCGGGCGTTGGGAACTTGCACGTTTCGGGCGCCAATACGCGGATGTCGCCATAGCCCATATCGTCGGCCAAGATAAAGACGATATTGGGGTGAGCCTGTTTGTCGAAAGCATTTGCCTGAGACGGAGGGAGGGCGCTCCCTCCGCCCACGCACCCCGAAGCCTCAAAGGCGAGGGCTCCGAGCCCCAAGGCTTTCAAGAAATCACGCCGTCCAAACGTGGGGGAAGATTTCATGGCACGGTTTCCTTTCTCGTGGGAGACGCTTTCGGCAAGACGTTCTCAGCGGTCGGATTCGTTCGGAAGCACAACGATACGGTCAATCATCAGGTTGGGGCCGGTGAGCGCACGGCAGGTAAGCGAAAGCTCGCCATCGAGGAAGTCTTCCATGTCCACGGGAAGGTCCAGCCACCATGCGCCATCTTTCGCATCTTCGTGGAGGGGGACTTTGAAGGGGCGGCCCTCAAATGTCCCTTCACCGGTTCGGTGGTTGCGATTGGGGTCGCGGAAGCGGACTTTGATCCGCCCACGGACGGGGGAGAGATCCTTGAAGGTGATCCGCAATTCACGCCCGAACCAGAAGGTGCCCGTGGCATCGGCCCATGCGCCCCATTCGTTGCCGGAGACTTGGCACGTCCCTTTTTCCCCGAGCTCCAAACGGTCGAAGCGTGCTTTCCGCGCAAGGGCACGGCCTTGCGCCGTGAGGTAGGGGGAACATTCCACATAGGCCACCGCATTGGCAAAGGCTTTCGGGCGCGGCTTGGCGTTCGCTTGGGGATCGGCGAAGAGCGCATCAAAGGTCTTTGTGGGGAGCGTTGTCTTTGGGTCAAAGGCCGATGAGGCGGCGTAGGTCAGGAGCGAGCGGCAGAGTTGGCGGGCCTCCGGATGATCGGCGGAGAGGTCGAAGCCAGAGACCAAAAGGCGTCCTTCCCCGACACGGGCCTCAAACAGCAATCCGGCGAAGCAAGGGTGGTGGAAATCGGGAACGGAAAGGACGATGGGTTCGTAATCCTTGCCGAACGCTTCCAAACGGAAGGCGGTGGCCCCTCCAAGGAGTCGCTTCCATTGCCAATTGCCCCAATCCTCCGTGGGGAATGCCGTGAACGCGGGATGGTCTTTCGCCGCCCACATCCCTAGGGTTGCGGTGCGTTGGCCGGGGAAAAAGGCCGCACTCCAATAGACCGGACGGAACGTTGTGGCAAACGCCGTGGCGGGGGTGCCGTAACCGGCGGCCGAGAACACGACACGTTCGCCCCGCTGGAGGGCTTTGCGCGCCTCCGCAGGCGTTTCGGCAAAGGTCACGCCTTTGGGCACGGTGATGGTCCTTTCGGACGGGTAAACCCAGAGCGGCCACCGATTGTTGCCGAAGGTGAGGTCAAGACGGGCCGGCGCCTTGATGCCCTGCAACGGGATGCGGAGCTCTTTGACGGTGACAATCTCGCCGGGCTGGGCGGACACTTGGACCTCTCCCTGCATTCCCGCAAAGGACCACGGCAACGTGCGGCTCAGCGGGACGGCGGCATTGTTGCGGACCTGGAGCCGGGCGACAAAGGTTTCGTCGGTTGTCCAAATGTCTTTTGCGAAACGTGCGAGGCAGGGCGTTTCGGAGAGGTAGACGGAGACGGGGACGGCGTCTTCAGCGCCGGCCTTGGGATCATAGAAGGCATCCAGCCAGCCGATGAGGGCCTCCCCTTGCGCATAGTAATCTTGGGCGCCGAGCAGGGAGACGCCCGAGCAGGAAGGGGTGCGCTGGAAACTTTCGATTTCGTCTTTGTAGAGAAGCTGATTCAGCATGAGCGAGGCCCGGACGAAGCGATCATTGAACCGTAGGACATCGGCTTTGGCGGCTTTGTCGCGCAGCACTTCAAGATTCCACGGGCGAAGCGTGCCGACATACTTTGGCAGATCCTTCGCATACTGAGGCCAAACGGGCCATTGGCCCACCTCATGGGCGACGGTGGGGATGGCCGTCTTCGCGTAGACATCCTCATAATCCCAGTCCGTCCCGTCACGGCGGCGTTCGCGCACCATGCCCAAGCCCGGGTAATAGTGGGTGACGGCGATGTCATCGGCGGGCGTGATGGTTCGGGCGGTGGAGGCGGCGTAGAGGCGGCGGGGGTCGTGGGCCTTGCACTGGGCCATCATGCGCCCCATGACGCCGAAATCCGAGGTGCCCAGTTCATTGCCAATGCCCAAAGAGATGAAGGAAGGGTTGTTCCCATAGGTTGAGAGAATGCGGCTCAACTCAGCCTCGACCCATGCGTCGGTTTTTGCGTTCCCTTTTCCAACGCCGACCACGCGGGGGTCCTTTTTCGTCATCCACCAATCGATCCACAGGACTTCGGGGGAAAGGAACACGCCCATTTCGTCGGCGGCCTCAAACGCGGCGGCGGGAGGACACCAAGAGTGGAAGCGCACCTGGTTGACGCCCTGCTGTTTCAGTCTCGCAAAGATTCGGGCCCATTCGGTCTTGTCGGTGGGCGGATAACCCGTGAGCGGGAAGTTGCAACAGTCAAGGTTCCCGCGCAGGAAGAGGGGGGCGCCATTGAGGAAGAGACGATTTCCCCGACGTTCGATTGTGCGGAATCCAAAGCGGATCTTGTGCGTCCAAACGCCGCTCCGGAGGGTCAGTGTGTACAATTGGGGCGAAGTGTCGCTCCATGGCTTGGCTCCCTGCACGCGGAGTCGCAAGCGGCCGGGTTCCGAAGCAAGCGTCTCACAGTACATTCCTTCCACGGAGCCCTCGGCCTTCAGCTTATTGGGAAGCTCAATCGTCACTTGATCGCCATATGGCGCAAAGATCCGTGCGTGACGGAGGGGGTTGGCGGGGCGCAGGGCCAACGTTCCCAAAATGCCATGCCAACGGAACTGCATGGTGTCCCCGTAGCAGTGGCCGTCTTCGCCGATATTGATGATTTGCCGATTGTCCACCTCCACCGTCAACGTATGCGTTCCGGGCGTGAGCAGACGTGCGGGCACGGTGTAGAGGTGCGGGGCGGCCAAGGAGTCGCAGGTGCCGAGCGAGACGCCATCAATTGAGACGGAACTCTTCCACATGACACGTTCGAGCAACAACTCGTGTTCTCCCTGTGTCCCTTCGGGAATCGTGAAGGTTCGGCTGTAACGGGCGACCCCGACGAACTGTCGGCGAGGGGAAAGCGTCCCAGCGTTGGGAGGATTGTTGCGTGGCCCTTGTGCTGTGGCGCCGATCCCTTGGGCTTCCAAGGTCCCCGGAAGCGTTACGGGGGCCTTTGTGCCATCGGGCAAAGAAACGCTCCAGTTCCCGTTTAAGGGAATGTCGGCACTTCGGAGAAAGCAGGCGAGAATGGCAAGCAGACAAGTGAGTGAGACTTTCATGGGGGCTCCGATTGCGTATTGGCGGGGAGACATTGCAGTCTCCAAGCATGAAGATTTGAGGCGTGCAGGGCTTCCCTCTGCGACAGGGCAAGACTAGTGAAAACGGAGACGTACGGAGGAGGTGGGCACTTCGTCGAGAAGGAGGGTTAAGGTGCCTTCTTCACCGGGGATAAAATCGGGTGGGGCAGGGAAGGTAAGCCGGTGCATTCCCTCGGTCCGGGCACCCATGCGGAAGGTTTGCCCCGCTGGGTCTTCGGAGCGGGCGAGCGTGAAGGAAACATTCGCTCCGGTGGCCAAGCTGTAATCCAGTTCGTAACAGTTATGGTCGGGATGACGGAGAAGGTCGTGCACACCGTCTTCGCCGGGGAGCGCGTATGGGAACCCCGTGGGGTGGCGCGGTGGGCGCATTCCGGCGCGGACGAGACCTTGGCGGATGTCAGGATGGCTCATGAAGAGTCGCCAAAGGAGTCCGCTTCGATAATTCTCAATCATAATGACAATGGGTCCTTGGTCGATGGCGATGCGCCCGGGCGTGACCTCGCCGGTGGCCGGGACGTAAGCATCCACGGGACCACCCGGCGTCATGAGGCACGGGTCATTGGCCACGCGCAGGAGGACTTGTGCGGCATAGAAAGGAGCGTAAACAATGGAGGAGAGGGCGGCGGTGGGCGCCACCACGCCGTCATCACGGCTAGGGCAACGGGCGGCGTAGGGGCGTTTGCCGGGGCCGGCACAGGCAGAAAGCCCCCAGTTATGGGTATCGTAGGCATGGGAAGTGGGGGCTTCGCGCAGGCAGTAATGGCGGTTGATGAGCGTGTGGCGGAGGCCGAGCAGAAAGTAGTCCGTGGCATCGTCTTGTATGGTGCGAGGATTGAGGCCAAGGAAGGAATAGTGGGAGAGGAAGAGTGGCCCGCCGCGATCGGCTCCTCCGAGCGGAAAAGGGTGGCCGTACCACGTACGTTCGGGGTGGATGGCCGCACCTCCGCGGAGCCAACCGGTGTGGTAACACGCGGGCGGGATGGCATGGGTGGGGGCTCCGAGGGCGAGCAGGTAGGTGATGAGAGCTTCGTTATAAGCGCGCAGAGGGAGACTCCGTTTGTCGGTGGTGCTCTCCCAGAGCCAAAACAGGTCGGGACCTTGGACGTAGAAATCCCACTCCACGGCATGGCATAGACGGTCGATGGCTTCGCGAAGAGCGCACTCTTCGGAGGTGTTACGATCAAAGTAACGCTGGGCGCACATCAACCCCATCACCATAAAGGAGGTCTCTACCAAGTCGCCGGCCTTGATCTGTCGTCCAAAACGAAGTGCGCGCCCTTCTCGGTCGATCCAATGGGACCATGCACCGTGGAAGCGTTCGGCCTTGTCGAGGAAGTGTACGACAGCGGCGACACGTATCCGCGCGGCTTCACGCGTCACCCAACCACGTTCGGCCCCCACAAGTGTTGCCATCACGCCGAAACCACTTCCTCCCACGGTCAAGGCTGGGAGACGCATCACCGAGGTGTCGGTGACCATCCCCGCGCGTTGGAATGAGGTGTCGTCGTGGCCATAGCGCCAAAAATGCTCGAAGCAGGCACGTTGCACGCGTTCCAATGCTGGGCGGAAACGTTCGGGTGCGTAGGCATTGTGATACGGGGTGTATCCGTGTGTCGCCATAGCGGTAAGGCTGACGCCAAGCGTTTTCAGGAAACGTCTACGGTTCATGGAATTCCCTTTACGATATTGTTCTTGGCCTATTCGTCAAAGAAGGGTGTCAGATTCGGAATCTTGTCGTAACAGGATAAATCTCCGTAACCGATGTCGTCCGTGAGGATAAAGACAATGTTGCGTGGGTGCCGGGGCACGGAAGATGTCCCCACAGTCGAGGGAAAACGGTACCTTGCTGCCATATGGCGCAAAGATCCGTGCGTGACGGAAGGGGAGTGGCGGGGCGCAGGGCCAACGTTCCCAAAATGCCATGCCAACGGAACTGCATGGGGTCCCCGTGGCAGTGGCCGTCTTCGCCGATATTGATGATTTGCCGGTTGTCCACCTCCACCGTCAATGCATGCGTTCCGGGCGTGAGCAGACGTGCGGGAACGGTGTAGAGGTGCGGGGCGGACAAGGCGTCGCAGGTGCTGAGCACGCCATCAATTGAGACGGAACTCTTCCACATGACACGTTCGAGCAACAACCCGTGATCTCCTTGCGTCCCAGCGTTGGGAGGATTGTTGCGTGGCCCCTGTGCAGTGGTGCCGATCCCTTGGGCTTCCAAGGTCCCCGGAAGCGTTACGGGGGCCTTTGTGCCATCGGGCAAAGAAACGGTCCAGCTCCCGCTTAGGGGAATGTCGGCGCTTCGGAGAAAGCAGGCGAGAATGGCAAGCAGACAAGTGAGAGATACTTTCATTGGTGTTCCGATTGTACATTGGCGGGGGCCTTGTAGGCTCCAAGCATGAGGATATGCGGTGTGGCGCGGCTTTCTTCGATGACGAGGCGAAGCGCTGAGAAGGTTACGGGGGAGGAAAGCCGGAGAATCCTTTTGTGGCCGATCGTTGTGGCTGCGGCGATGGATTCCCAAGTGTCTTTCTCGGGACGGCGGATTTCGATACGGAATCGTTCAACGCGTTGCCCCTTGGCGATATCCTCTTGCACGACGAGGACATCAGCAGTGACAGGCGTTTTGAGCGTGATTTCCGTTTGGCCTGGTTTGACCTCTCCGAGCAGATTCCGCGCGAAGGTTTCTCGGATGGTGTCGCCAAACGCTTTCAGGCGTGCCACATCCGTGGAATGGAGACGGCCTTCGCGGGTGGGAGGAACATTGAGAAGCAGTACCGCATTGCGCCCAACGGAACAATCATAGATCCGCAATAGTTGCTCGAGGCTTTTGACTTTGCTGTCTTGGCTGGCGTGCCAGTACCACCCGGGGCGGATGGAGACGTCGCATTCCGCGGGGTACCACACCCAATTCTCTGCGGAGAGCACATTCTTCAAAGCCCCGAGGTCCTGTGCTCTACGATCCATCACAGGCAATTGTTCCAGCCGGCGCTCCATGGCGGCTAGATCATCCCCATCGTAATGGAAATCGCGGAATCCTTCGCTGACCGTGGCGTTCGTTATCTTGCCTGCGGGAATCACGCTCCATTCACTCTCGCGGGCAATCCCTGACTCGTTTCCGACCCAGCGGACGTCTGGCCCAGAAACGGCGATGACGCAATTCGGTTGGCGTTTCCGGATGAGCGTGTAAAAGCGTGCCCAGTCGTAAACCTGTCGTTTCCCGTTGGGGCCTTCCCCACATGCGCCATCAAACCACATTTCATCAATGGGGCCATAATGTGTGAGGAGTTCATCAAGCTGCGCAAGGAAGAATTCGTTATAGGCGGGGGAGCCGTAGCACTTCGCGTTTCGATCCCAAGGAGAGAGGTACAAACCGACTTTCAGGCCTTCGGCTCGACAGGCGTCCACGAACTCGCGTACCACGTCGCCCTTACCCTCTTTCCAGGGCGAAGAGGCCACGGAAAAGGTTGTCGTCGCAGTCGGCCACAGGCAAAATCCATCATGATGTTTTGCCGTGAGGATTGCGAGTCGGATGCCGGCGGATTTCAATGCACGCGCCCATTGCCGACAGTCGAGGTTCGTCGGTGCGAAAAGCTTGGGGTCTTCTTTTCCGGTTCCCCATTCGCGATTGGTGAACGTGTTGATGCCGAAACAGACAAAGCCCGTGAGCTCCAACCGTTGCCAAGCAAGCTGACGTGGCGACGGACGGACTTCCGCAATTTGCGCCAATCGAACACGTTCGGCGGGGGTAAGCTCTGCCACGGAGCGCGCTGTAAGCGTGGCGGCAAAAAGCAGACTTAGAACAAAGGACAAACGTTTCATTCCATTTCCTTTCCTGAACTTGATTAGGTTCGAGTAAGGCTGTTGCGGGCGATTTTTGTCACAACGGAATATGGTGTTAGTTCTCCGAAGGCTCTTTGGGGAGAGGCGATGTTTGGCGTGTCGCCTCTTCCTCTTTTAACGGGAAGAAGACAATCCAACTTTCAGAACCTTTCTTGACGGAGACTAAGAGCAGGCGCGGCTTCCCACCTTCCAAAAACACTTCAGGGCGTTCCATACGGTCAACTTTGAGTGTTTTTCCTCCCTTAATCGGAATCTCCTTTTTGCAAACAACGTGATGCTTGGCTGCACGCCACGACAAACCGTCTTCTGACGTTAATAACTCCAAGGTCCCAAGGTAACAAGCGTGGACAACGGCATAGTAACGTTGACGTTTGGAGTCATACCACATGGAAGCGTCTTCCGTTGCGAAGTCCCCAAAGCAACCACCTTTTGCCAATGTGTATGGTCCCTCCGGACGGTCTGCCCGACCTCCTATTTGGAGAGACCAAGGGCCTTTTTGATTGGGGTTTCGCCCCTTAAGGATGATGCGAAAGGTCCCGTCAGGAGCTTGTGCGACAGCAGGATTGACCGTTTGGTGGATGATGGTTCCATTGGGTTGGGCGATGGGCGCATCCAAGCGCTGCCATGGACCATCCACAGAATCGGCGATTGCAACTCCAGGGCGTTGGAGACGGACAAGGTGTTGCCACTCCTTTGTGGAATAACCGCCACGTGCAATCTCGATCAGCTTCTTTGGACTGTAATTGGCACCAGCATCATCCTTTGATGTGTAATAGAGGTAAACTTTCGAACCGAAACGATAGACTTTGGAGTTGTAAAGAGCAATAGCATCCCATGCTCCGGGGCGTGATTGGAGTATTGTTTTGGATTCCCCATAAGGACCTTCCGGTCGATCGGCCCGTGCCACGGCAATCTCCGAATGTGTGAGCCATGAGAGATACGTGTAAGCTTTCGGCCAACGCGAGAAAAAGAGTCTGTAACTTCCATCTTCCGCCTGAATGACCGAGGGATCCCAAACGAACCAATCTTTTTGCTTGTAGAAGCTCTTGGGATCGGCAGGCTGCAATAACACCGAAAGGTCAAGCGTGTCGGTGTCTTGTGCGAGGCCTTGCAATGGCACGAATAGTGACAACAATCCTGTCAGTAAGCAATAGAGGGGTTTCATTTGGGGTTACCTTGTTAGTTCGTGTGCCCTTGAATGACGGCGGCTTTCAAGCGGCCAAACAATTGTTTGGCCACGTCGGGACGCTGCTTTGCAAGGTTCTTGTTCTCCGTGGGGTCGTTCGTCAAGTCATACAATCTTCCAAGGGTCGGATCCTTCACCTTTAGAGGATTATTGCCGGAGCCTGCGGGCAAGATATATTTCCATCGCTTTGTGCAGAGGCTCATGAGAGGATCTTGGCAGATAAGATCTTTGCGAGGGCTTGGTTGAGCAGGATCGAGAAAACATGCAGAGACATCGTAAGAGTCCGGGAATGCCTTTTCGGGAATGTTCACGCCTCGCAGAACGGCAAACGTGGCGGCCAAATCCACGAGAGAGAAATGCGCATCACATGTTTGCCCTCCGGGGATGGTGCCAGGCCAGGAGACAATGAATGGAACGCGTGTCCCTCCCAAGTAGGGCGTGAATTTCCAGCCTTTCAACCCATTGTTGGGGAGGTGGTTGCCATTGAGCTCTACGGCATGATCTTTGTATCCATCGTTGAGCACGGGGCCATTGTCCGACGTTATGACAACGAGGGTCTCTTCCCTGAGCCCTAGTTCGTAGAGCTTCTCAATGACACGCCGAACGGTGTCATCGAATTGTCGAATGGCATCTCCGCGCACACCCATTCCTGTGGAGCCAACAAAGCGAGGATGGGGCACCCGCGGGACGTGGATGTCGTTCGTTCCCAAGTAAAGGAAGAAGGGTTCATCTTTGTGCCGTTCCATGAAGGCACAGGCCTTTTCCGTGAACACGTCGGCCATTTCCTCATCTTTCCAAATGGCCTTCTTCCCACCCTTCATGTAGCCAATGCGCCCGATCCCGTTGATGACGGCCATGTTGTGGCCGATGTCCCAATCCATTTTGAGGGTTGCACGGTCACGCTTACCATCGGGTTCGCCGGGGTAGTTGTGCTTGTAATTCACCTCAATCGGGTCATTCGGGTCGAGGCCCACCACCGTGCCATTCTCCACATACACGCAGGGAACGCGATCCGCCGTCGCGGCCATGAGGAAGGTGTAATCAAAGCCGGTGTCATTGGCGGAAGGGGAGATCGGTTTGTTCCAATCCGTTTTTCCCGGCCCCGGGCCCATACCGAGGTGCCACTTGCCCACTGCACCCGTGACCATGCCAGAGCGTTGCATGAGGCGCTGAAGCGTCGTCCATGAGGGCGGGATCAAGAGCGCGGCATCTCCGGGGGCGATGAAGGTGCCGGGCGTTCGCCAAGCATAACTGCCTGTGAAGATTGAAAATCGGGTGGGGGTGCAGACAGAAGAAGGTGAGTGCACGTGCGTGAACCGCACACCGCTTTTGACGTATGCATCGATAAAAGGAGTCAATCCTGGGGTCGGCCCATAACAGGAGAGATCCCCGTAACCAATATCATCGGCGAGAATAAAGACGATGTTACGTGGGCGCCGCGATGTGGCAGGTATTCCTGTCGCCGAAGAGGAACGGCACCCCGGCGCCACCCATGCGGCGGCGCCGAGGCCAAGCGTTTTGAGAAAGGTCCTGCGATTCATGGCAACACCAGCCGTCTATTATTCGTTTGCAGTGTCGGAATCCTCAATCAATACACGGAAGCCGACATCGTGAACGGGCTGATATTCATGGTAATCCCTGCGGAAAGAGGCCGTCGCCAAGGCGGGGCGATCATTCCACGAGCCACCACGAACGATTCTGCGCTCGGCAGAGGGTGCAGGATCATTGCGGCCATCCGCGACACGGTAAGGATAGGGACGTGCCTTCGAGAGCGTCCACTCCGCCACATTGCCGTGCAGATCACGGAGTCCCCACGGATTCGCCTGCCATTTGCCGGAAGGTTCGGAGAGGAACCCACCGTCGTTCACGGCCGCCACGCGCGGGATCCAATGGTCGCAAGGATTGTCGGCATTGTTGTAGGCGGCTTGATAGACATCCTGAACGTACGGGTTGCCGGAGTACAGATGGAGGGAGAAGTCTGCCAAGTTGGCCTTCTTCCCGAAGTCATCCGCCGTGCCGCCCCACCAGAAAGGACGGTCACTTCCGGCGCGCGCGGCATATTCCCACTCGGCTTCGGTGGGGAGGCGGCACGCCTTGCCCGTCTTCTCGGAAAGCCACGCACAGAAGGCCTGCGCCTCACGCCAAGTCACACGGACAACGGGGCGGGCATCGTCATTCACGTTATAGCTTGTGACGCCGAATTGGTAGCCGTGCCGATCCTCCACAAAGCTATCGTGACGCGGCGAGAACTTCCGGAAGAGTCCGTTGGTCACCTCTTGCTCCAGCAACCAAAAGCCCTTGACCGTTTGTGCGGTGCGGGGGCGTTCATCCGGGAATCCGGCCGTTGACCCCATCAGGAAATCTCCGCCGGGCACATAGCGGAAGACGAGGCGTTCACCATCTTCCAAGGTCACGGTGAGAGGCTCCTTTTGCGCTTTTGTGGCTGGATCGAACGGCCATCCCTTGGGCGCAGGATCGTCGGCAGCCGTTGCTTTTGGCTGAGCGGGCGCCTCAAAGGCGACGACAGGCGCCGCCGGGAGCGGGTCGTCCTCATGGTTCTCGGAGAGCCCAAGGTAGCGGGTGCGACGCTCCGCGCGCACGTCTTCCAGTTTCCGGGCGGCATCGCCATTGAGGTCACTCCAGCGCCCATGATAAGGCGCATTGAGGTCGATCCACGTGATGAGGCGATCCCAATCCTCCGCATCAAGGGTCACGCCGTGGTGGCCCTTCCGCAGGCGCATCACGAGTTCCGAGGCGTCGGCGTGCCACTCCATCGGCGGCTGAAGGCGAATGTCGCTCTCGATGCCGGGATGGCGCACATAACGGTGAAGCGCCACATAGGATTCGCTGAAGCGGCCAAGCATCCGGCCCCAGTGGTGGCCCGACATCGCCGTCTTCCACCCCTTCACCATGCGGCCGCCCCGGAAATCGGGCTGAGCCTTGGTGCCATCGTGACACCCAACGCAACGACGGTCGAGCACGGGTTGCACTTCCCGCTCAAAGGTGTAATTGCGCGTGGGGCCGCGCCACGGCGTGATGGCGACGGGCCTCCCGTGCGTCACCGGGGCGGGCGCCGCCGCCGCCGCGATGGGTTCGTGGCAACCCACGCAAGAGAGGAACTCTCCGGGACGGGCCGTCACCCAACTGCGCATCACCTGGAGGGCTTTCCCTTCGGCATCCAGCGGCTGAAGGGCAATGGGGGTGTTGGCCGGCACGGTGAAGAGGGCCGAACCATCCTCCCGGATGGGCACCGTTCCCAACATTCGGCGCATGTCCCACGGACCGTCCACGCCGATGGAGCCATAGAGGCCACCGTGCCCACGGAAACCGTAGGTGTAGGTGTAGAGCCGCAGGGATTTCACGGTGCCGCGCGGGATGCCGCGCAACCCGGGCCCTTGGTAGATGTCTGCCACGTAGAGCGTCGCCTCCTTCGCGCCGGGCACGACACGATCCGGGATGGCGGGAGGCATCTGCTCTTTCCGCAGGGGAATGGGCTCAAAGAGGTAGGCGCCCGGCTCCCGCCGCAGAACCACGCTATTGTCGAAGCGGTCAATGAGCACAATTTCCCAAGGGGCGCCGGGGGCCTTTTGGCGCGCCAACAGGAAGTTGTCATCGTCAAGGGGATATGGATGCAGGCTCTTGGGCCAGCTGTCGTTCACCAATTGGTCGCGCACGATGGGCTCGACCTTCTTCCCATAGCCCGGGAGCCTCTGGATGGCGCCCTGCGCCTCCTCGCGCCCGAGGGTGGCATCGAAAAGGACGCATTCTCCCACGCGCGCCACGCCATGGTGCCCCGTCACGATGCCCACGAAGCGCGCATTGCTGCCCGGCAACGTGCGGGCATAGAAGAGCGAGTTGGGCCAGAAGGAGTTGGAGCCGTAGAAAGCGCGCTGGTTGGTGCCGTCGGGGTTGCAGGTGAACAGCATTCGGGAGTTGGAGTGGGGGAGGTCGGCATACTCCCAGCGCTGGTAGAGCACGCGGCCATCGGGCATGATCATGGGGCACCAAGCGTGCTCCTGGTCGCTCGTGAGGGCTTCCAAGCCCGAACCATCCGCGTTCACGCGGTAAAGGTTGGCCACGGGGGTGTCGCCGTTCACGCAGGGCACGGCGTAGTTGAGGGCCGTGCAGGTGAGGATGATGCGCCCATCGGGAAGGTAGCAGGCATCATAGTGGTTGATGTCCGGATCGTTGTCCCGGGTCACCTGCCGGGCCTTGCCGGTGGCGAGGTCGAGCTCAAAGACGTGCCATGCGCCGTTCTTTTCGCCAATGGAGGAGAAGAGGGCTTTGTCGGCATTCCAGTGAAGATCAACATCGCCGATGAAGGCGCCACCCGCGGGGCGGAAGACCTCCTTGGGCTGCGCCTTCGGATCGCTCACATCAAGCCGGAAAAGGGCGTTGTCATAGCCGCGCTTGGGGGCTTTGGAATTGCTCTGCCAGTTGGCCGTGAGCCCAGAAGGCCCTTTCCTGCGGAGGAAGAGGAGTTCCTTGAAATTGACGGCAGGGTTGTCCGTCACCATTAGGCGCCGATAGTCTGCCAGCAGGGTTTTGAGCTCCGTTTCTTGCTCCGCCGTGAGGGAGGTTGCCTTCAGATTCTGCGCACGGAAGGCCTCCGCCCGTTCGGCCAAGCGCAGACAGGTCTCCCGCGCACGCGTATCCGCCAAGCGCCGGAGCGCCGCGGGGTCGATATCTGCCACATCCGCCAAGAGCGCCTCGGCAGGGCGCGGGTCGCGCGTCGAAGCATGGAACGCCACACTTCCTTTGTTCCCGGCGTTTGCGTCCACGCCCACAGAGGCGTCAAACCGCGTCGCACCCTCGGGCAGCTCATACAGAAGGAAGGCCGGCGCGTGCGACCACAATCCATTGGGGAAGGCCTTTTTCCCGATGGTCAAAGGTTTGCCGACATGGTTCTTCCCCTCGGTCAGAAGTTTCCCCCAACCGACTCGGGCCTCAATGGGTTTCAGGGAGGACAAAGGAACGGTGCGCCCATCGGAAAACGTGATCCGGGCATCGCCCCAAATCGCTTGGTCGTGATCGTAGGAGTCGCCTCCCACGTCCACCGAAAGCGCGAGGGTTCGGGAGCCATCCAGCGCCAACGTCAACGCATGCGCTTCCATCCCACCCGTCAGTCGAGGGGACGAAGTTTCCGCGGCCCAAACGGCCATCGGCATCAGAAGGAGGGGCAACAAACGTTTCATAGGAGGTCCTCTCTAACGTTGCTCCGGGAAATCCGCAAGGACAAAGCGCCCAAGCAGCCACGCTCCCCGTCGCACGTCAACAGTATAAGAGGGAATGTACCCTATGGACAAGGCACAAACACGTGGATATAGATACGGAATACTGCTGTATGCAGATTGAAAACTGCTACATCCACTATGCCTTTGGAGGATTCCCTGGGGGGAGTGAATGGATCATCGATCCGAGGGGAAACATGAAAGGCTCCGTATCTCAAGCGGGGATACGGAGCCTCTCATGTTCGGATACGGAGCCTTTGGGCTTTTTCTCCCGCCTGCCGCACTGCGCGCCGGCGGTTCACGCTTGAGGATCAGCGTGCGTACCACTTGCCCGTGGCTTTGATGTAGACGGCGTCGCGGTGGGCACGGAGGCGGCGCCCATCCGGGGTGACGAGTGTCGGAATGCCGTCCACGGTTTCGGTCTTCCCCTTCAGCTCGGTCAACGTTTGGGGGGTGATGCCCGCGAGGGCGGAGGGGAAATCCTGATTGAGCATGGGGCGCACGGAGGGATCATTCCCTGCGAGAAAAACATCCACGCCGGAGTGTCCGCCCGTGGAGTAGTGGACGAAGTAATTTTTGGGTTTCCCGGTGTGCTTTGCCGTGACGTCTCGCAGGGCTTTTGCGCGGGCCCCTTCGGAGGGCTCATTGAGCACGGTGAGTCCGCCGGTTTCATGGTCCGGGGCGATGAGCACGGTGGTGCCTGGGTGCTCCTTGGCCCAACGGAGGACTTGGGCGACCGTTTCGTCGAACTCCAGCAGTTCATAGGTGGCCCACGGCAGGTCGTTCGCGTGGTTGCCTTTGTCGACCTGTGCGCCTTCGATCAGAAGGAAGAAGCCATCGGGATCATCGGAGAGGATTTCCAAGGCTTTGTCGGCCATTTCGGGAAGGGTGGGTTCCGAACACGGCTTGCCGGAGCGGCGCTCCACCTTGGCGGTCATCTCTCCCGGGGCGAAGAGTCCGAAGATCTTGCCTTTGGCGGCACGGAGATCGTCGGCATCCGTTGCGAGCGTGTAACCCTGTTGCGTCAAAAAGGCTTTGCGGTCACCGGAGAGTTCTTTGCGGCCGCCACCGAGGAAAACCTCAAAACCGGAGGCGATTTGCTGTTCGATGATGGCATCGGCATCGTTACGATTGGCGGCATGGGCGGAGAAGGCGGCCGGCGTGGCGCCAACGATGGAATCGGTTGTCACAATCCCGACGGCCTTGCCTTGTGCCTTGGCCCATTCGCCAAAGGTTCGCAAGGGCACTTTGTCGGTGTTCACGGCAACGGCCCCGTTGCGTGTGCGCTGCCCACAGGACATCGCGGTGGCGGCCGCCGCAGAGTCGGTGACGCTGCTGTCCGCGGAGCGCGTCTGCACGGTGCCATAAATCGCGCGATCCAAGGCGAGCGGGGCGCCTTTGAGCTGTCGGGCTACGGTCAGCGAGGCATGGCCCGTGCCATCGGGCACCATCACAATGATGTTTTTGGGTGCGGCAAAGGCCGCGATTGGAAGCAAAAAGATAAGCAACAAGCAACGTTTCATATGAATGACCTTTCGATGCGTTCCAGTATACATCCGCGTTGGAGGCACCGACAAGTTTTGTTTCTGTTAGGAATATGCGCTCTGCATTCTTGGGAACGCAGGGGTGAAAACATACTCCATCCGCCGAGGCATCGGAGGGGATTCGCCTTATAATAACGGCATGAAAGGAGTTTTCCCCATGCGACACATCCGAGCAGTGACGGTTCTTTCGATTTTGGCTCTCCCCGTGATGGGATGGGCGGCCGAGCGATTGGTTTGGCAGGATGAGTTTGACCGCCCCGGTGCGCCGGACCCGGCTTCGTGGACGTTTGAGGATGGGTTTGTGCGCAATCGTGAGATACAGTGGTACCAACCGCAGAATGCCACTGTGCGCGATGGTCTCTTGGTGATTGAAGGGCGTCGGGAATCGCGCCCAAACCCGCTCTATGATGCCCAAAAGAAGGGGGATTGGCGGGCGGAGCGCAAGGTGATCGAATACACCTCCGCGTGCCTGCATTCCAAGCGTTCGTGGCTTTATGGC
This sequence comes from uncultured Lentisphaeraceae bacterium, assembly GCA_949282555.1. GTDB lineage: Bacteria > Verrucomicrobiota > Kiritimatiellia > RFP12 > DVOR01 > Spyradenecus. The sequence goes on from CASDPK010000003.1 coordinate 96,839, forward strand.
CGCATCCAAGTGCGCGCTCGGCTCCAGGCGGAGGAGGGATTGTGGCCGGCCATTTGGTTCTTGGGCGTTGACCGCGCAAAGAAGGGATGGCCCGCCTGCGGAGAGATTGACCTGTTGGAGTATTATGACGAGAGCATCCTTGCCAACTTCTGTTGGTCTGCGGCGACGCCCGAGAAGCCCTATGCCCAGCAGTGGAACACGCAGAAGACGCCGATCGCCAAGTTCATCGCGAAGTCGCCCACATGGCGGACGGATTGGCACGTGTGGGAGATGGATTGGACCGTCGAGCGCATTGAGCTCCGGATTGACGGTGAGACGGTGAACGTGCAGCGGCTGGATACCGTTCGGAACCCCGATGGAACCAACCCGTTCCAGAAGCCGATGTTCCTGTTGCTCAATCTCGCCATGGGGTCCACGGGGGGAAGCCTGGAGAAGACGCGCCTGCCTGCCAAGTTTGAGATTGATTGGGTGCGGGTGTGGCAGCGGGAGCCCTGAGGCTTTCGTTGCCTAGGCATTGTCAGGCGCCGCGAAGCTGTTCGCACACCCAGCGCAAATCCGCCAAAAGCATTTCCGAAAGCGTCCGTTCGCGGAAGGCATCCGGAAGGACGTGGTAGGTGTAGGTTTCGACTTCGACGGGCCATCCGCCGGAGCGGACATAACGCCAAAAGGCGGGCGTCAGGGTGTTGCGCGTGGAGCCTAGGCGGCCGATGCCCTCCCATGCCAACGGCACGTGACAGTGGATTCTGCCTCGGCGGCCAAGGAGTTCGGGAAAAATCTCCGGCGTCAGATCCGGGAAACAACGGAGGGAGGCATCTTCCTCCCGTCGGCGGGTTTGGTGAAGGTAAACGCCGTCGATGAAGGCGGAGAGGTCTTCCGCCGTCGCGTACTGGGAAAATTCCAGTGCGGCCGAGACCTGAATCCTCATTATGGGAATCTTCGCGGCGACAATCTGCCGAAGCGCATTTTGCGGGTCCTCATAGTTCATCGCGAAGTGGCAGGTATCGAAGCAGATACCGATGAAATCGCGATAGAGGGGGTTCCAGTCGGGGTGTTGCCAAAGGCGCTCGAAGAAATCAATGGTGTCTTGGGCGGATTCCAGGAGACAATCCGGCTCCGGCTCCAGCGCCAAACACATTCGGAGCCCGGTGAAACCCTCCAACTTCCGGAGGAAGAGCGCCATGGCACAGAGATTGCTGAAGATGGCCTCCGAAATGCCTTGGCCGCGATCGTAGGCCAAGGGCACGGTCGTCACGCTCACGCAATGCCCATCCATGGAGGCGGCCGGAAGGTGGGAGAGCGCGCAGAACAGGTCGGAGGTGTAGGCCAGCCGCCGCGGATCGCCCCAGTCGGGTTCATAGACGGCGGTTTTTACGGCCTTCCCGTGGAAGGCCCCGAAGGGAAATCCGTTTGCGCCGATGATGGTCAGTTGGTGGCGGCGAAGCAACGCGGCGAAGTCGCGGGCCGTGGCCGGCTCCCGCAAGGCGCGCGCGGCGGATGCCCCGAAGCGCAGCCCCAGCGCGAAGTTGCCCTCCTTGGCCAATGCCGCACTGAGGGGCGCGGCGACCGTTTCCACCGCTTGGCGCGCGGAGGCTAAATCTTCCCCGGGGTGGACATTCATGCAATAACTGATCACGTTCATCTTGGCGGTCGCTCTTTTTGCCTTATTTTAGCATAATGGGTCGCTTCGTCCGATGTGCCGTTCAGCGGGCCTTGCGGCCAAGCAGGAGGTAGACGGCGGGAATGAAGTAGAGGGCCATGATTGAAGAGAGGATGATGCCGCCCACCGAACCGATGCCAATGGAGGCGCGGAGCTCGGAGCCGAGCCCGCTTCCGAAGGCCATGGGGAGCATGCCGAACAAGGCGGCCACGCAAGTCATGAGGATGGGGCGGAACTTGCTTTTCGCCGCACGCATGAGGGCCACAGCCTTTGTGGTGCCGTGGCGGCGCAAGGTGTTCACTTCGTCGATGAGCAGAATCGCGGCATTGACCACCACGCCCACGAGCATGATGCCCGCCAGCAAACCGAACATGGAGAGCGAACTCCCCGCCAACCATAGGGCGATGTATAGGCCGAGGTAGGAGAACGGCACCGTGAGAAGGATGATGAAGGGCTGCGTCCAGCTCTCCATCAACGCGCATAGGAGCAGGTAGGTCAGAACGATGGCAATGACGATCACCGACGAGAACTCGGTGAAGGTCTCCTCCATCTTTTCCGCCATGCCGCCGACGGAGGTGGTGTAACCCGCGGGGAGGTGTTTGGCGATGACCTTGGCCTGGTGATCCAGGGCCGTGCCCATGCCGTAGCCTTTGGCGGCGTTGGCATAGAGCACGACGGTGCGGAGTTTGTCGTAGCGGACGATCATGGTGGGCTGGAGCCCTTCCGAGACTTCGGCCACGGCCCCGACGGGGAGCGGATTGCCGTTTGGCCCAGGAAGGTTGAGGGTGGGAAGTTGCTCTTGTCCCGGCTCCTGGCGAAAACGGGCGCGGATGTCGTAGGAGCGGTCACCGCGCTTGTAGGTGGTCTGCTCCAATCCGGCCACGCTGCCGCGAAGGGTCTGCCCGAGGGTTGAAGAGGGCAGCCCCATGTCGTGGAGGACGGCACGATTGGGGAGGAAACGCACTTCGGGGCGGCCGGGGCGGATGGAGTGGGAGACGTCGGTGCTGGCGGGATCGGTGGAGACGTCGCGGGCGACGGCGAGCCCGGTGGCGGAGAGGACGTCGAGATCTTCGCCTGAGATGAATTGCTGGATGTCTTGCGATGCACCGCCGGCGGCACTCGGGATCAGCACGGAGTAGATGCAATCCGGTTCCTCCAGCAGGAGGGCGCGCAGACGTGCACGAATATCGGAGATGCGATTCTCTGGGCGCTCCGTCATGGGGGAAAGGCGCAGATTGATTTCGGAGAGGTAGGAGCCTTCCGAGACTTGCCCCAGCGTGCCTTGCGTTTTGCCGCAGTTGATGTTCGTCTGCCGAACGGCATCTTCGGCGGCGCGAATCTTGCGGGCGATTGCGAGGGTTCGCTCGGAGGTGCGGCTGAGATTGTAATCGGCGGGGAATTCCAACTTCACCGTGACGTCGCCTTGGTCAATCTCCGGGACGAAGTCGAGCTGCACGTGTTTGGGGAAGTAGAGGAAGCCCAGGAGGGTGGCCGCGGAGATGATGACAACGAAGAGCCACGGAGCACGCGCGATCGCTTTTATCGAGCGCACATAACCACGCTCCATCCACTCGTAGAAGCGGTTCCAAGGTGTGAGGATTCGGTTCAACAAAGGATTGAGGAAGCGGGTGCCCCAATTCACCGAGACCATCGCCAGGATGGGCGTGAGCGTGAACGAGATGAGGAGCGAGGCGAAGGTTGCCGCCGTCACCACCACCGCGAAGGGCGAAAGGAATCGCCCGGTGATGGAGGCCATGGTGGTGATGGGCAGAAAGACGACGATGTTTGTGAGCGCGGAGGCTGAGACGGCCAACGCCACGGCCCCCGTGGCCTTTGACACTGTGTCGCCGACGTTGAAGTTGGGCACGCCCCGCTTCCGTTCGAAGGCAAGGGAGACATTTTCCAGCACCACGATGGAGTTCGCCACCAAAATGCCCACCGAGATGCCAACGGCGGACATGGTGATGATATTGAAGGTGTAACCGAAGAAGGGGAAGACCACAAGCGCGATGGCCATGGTCGCCGGGATGGAGACGAAGGCCGCGAAGGCGGTTCGTATGTCCGCCAAGAAAATCAGCAACACAAGACCGGTGAGCAACACCCCTTGCCATACGGAGGAGAATCCGTCGCTGACGGTGGCATCGATATACCCGCCGTCGTCGCGGAACCATACCAGCTCCATGCCACCGGGAAGGTTGCCTTTGAGCGAGTCCACCACGTCGCGGACGGCGTGCACCACGGCGGAGGCGTTGGCGTCGCCCTTCTTGGTGACTTTCAGCGTCACACAGGGTTCGCCGTCGAGGAAAGATGCGGAGGTTTTGCGCTCGGTCCCGAAGGAGAACTCCGCGACGTCGCGCAGGTAGACCCGTTCGCCGCGCACGGTGCCCACCTCAATGTCGCCGAGGCCTTCCATGGCCTCGGGTTCCGCGTCGAAGGTGAGGGTGATTTCGCGGGAGCCGTCGTCGATTTGCCCCACGGGGATTTTGACGTTTTCCCGTGCGAGCGCTTGGGCGACGTCGGCCATTGCGAGCCCACGCGCGGCCAGTTTGCCGCGATCCACATCCACCAACACTTCGCGCTCCATGCCGCCGATGAGATCCACGCTCGCCACGCCGGGGAGGGAGGAGAAGCGGTCGGAGAGTTTGTCATCGGCGTAGTCATAGAGCTCATCCACCGATAGCGAGCCTTTGAGCGCGAGCGTCACCACGGGGGTCGCGTTGATGTCGAACTTTAGGATTTCGGGCTTGTCGGCGGCCTCGGGCAGATCTTCCAAAATCAGGTCAATCTTCTCGCGCACGTCGGTGGCGGCCACATCGACATCGCGGTCGAGGTTGAACTCGATGAGCACTTGCGTGAAATTGTTCAGACAGGTGGAGCTGATATGCTTGATGCCTTCCACCTGCGCGATGGCGTCTTCGATCTTCCGCGTCACGGACGTTTCGAGTTCGTCCGGGGAGGCGCCGGCGTAGGTCACGGAGACGGTGACATAGGGCACGTCCACCGAAGGCAATAGGTCGTTGCCGAGGTTCTTTAGGGTCAGAAGCCCGAAGAACGAGAGCATGATGATCACCACGCTCATCGCGATGGGGCGATTGGTCGAGGCATTGGAAAGAAACATAGGGCCTCCTGTTGTGGCGGAGGGAGGTGGAATTATCGCACGGCCTTGACGGCGTCGCCGGGATTGAGGAGGAGCATCCCTTCGCTCACAATCTGGGCGTTGCCGAGGGCTTCCGGATTAAGGATTTCGGTCATGCCATGGGCGGAGGCGCCTTTGCGCACTTCCACGGCGGAGACGGTCCCCTCCGTCGTGACAACGAAGACGACGGTCTTTCCATCACGGAGCCCAACGGCGCCGGCCGGCACACCCGAACCTTTTCGGGACGCGAAGACCACGCGAGCGGTGCAAAGCATTCCGGGGGCAACGGCGGGATCGGGCTTCAAGACGGCGCGAATCTCAAAGGTACGGCTGACGGCATTGACGGTGGGGGCTTTGTAGGTGACGGGGAGGCGCTGGCCAAAGGAGGTCTCGATCTCCGTCTTGCCCACCGTCACATCGGCGTAGCGATCCGCGCTCAGCAGGAGGCAGACTTCTCGGACACGTGGGTCATCCAGCATGAAAAGGGCGGTTCCGGCCCCCACATAGTCGCCACGATCTCGGAGTTTCTGCGTGATGACGCCATCGAAGGGGGCAAGCCCACGGGAATCGGCGAGATTCTTCTCGGCGATGCGCAGCGAGGTGGCGGCCTGAAGGATGCGGGCGTCGGCGGAGGCGACGGCCGCCTTGGCGCGTGCCAACGCGGCATCGGCGCTTCGGAGCTGGAGTTGGGCCTTTTCCCAAGCGTCTTTGGTGACGGAGCGGCTGTCGTTGTACAGGCGCGCGAAGCGGGCTTCATCCGTGGCGGCCTTGATTTGCGCGGCTTCGGCCTCGGCTTGCGCGGCCAGCGCTTCCTCGCGGGCGGCCGCGGCGACGGCTTGGTCGTCCTTCGCGATGGCCACCTGGTTTTCCAGGTTTACGCGGTCCACTTGGAAGAGCGGTTGCCCCGCCTTCACACGGTCGCCTTCGTCTGCGAGCACCTCGTCCACCGTCCCGGGCAGACGTGAGGCCACGGCGGCGGTGAATTTCGTGCGGACGCTGCCTTGCACGGTCACGGCGTCCTCAAAGGTGAGCCCTTCGCTGAGCGCGCAGACTTTGACGCGCGGGCGTGTGTCTTGCTGTTGGGCCACCGGTTTGTCATCCTTGCAACCAGAGAAGGTCTGCGCGGCAAGGAATGCGAGAAGGAGGGAAGTCATTACAGAGCGCATGGGGATTCTCCAAAAGTGTCACGGTGTGGTGGGAGGCGTTTCCTTCGGTGGATTCGCTCCCCAGCCAAGGCCAATGGTGTCGCGGAAAACGAATTCAGCGAGGGCTTCGGCGTAATCGGAAGAGAGCGCATGGATGCGTGCCTGTTCGCGTGCGGCGAACTTGTCAAGCACCTCCGAAAGGGTTTCCTGGTCGTCGCGGTAGCGTGCAAAGGCTTCATCGTAGTCAATTTCGGCGGCGACCTTGGTGGTCTGTGCCACGGCCTTCCGTTCGCGGGCCTGCCGCCAGTTCGACCATGCTTGCCACACGGAGACGGCGAGCGTCGACGCGGCATCCTCGCGCAAATCGTAGGCGGCACGTTCGCGCTCCTTAGCGGCGAGGTAATCCGAGATGGAGCGCAACCCGTCGAATACGCTCATCACGCCGCCGATGCCGCCGGTGAGATAGCGGTGAGGCGTGAGGAAGCTGTTGGAGGAATAGGCCCCGCCGCCGCTGACCGACAACGTCGGCAGGAAGTGCGCCAATGCCGCCAAGGCTTCCGTTTTGTAAAGGGTGATGGAAAGATCGCCGGCCCACATTTCCTTTCGGTTGACGAGCGCCGACCAAAGCCACTCTTCCGGGGGCAAGTTGAGTGCCTCGGCACGTGCGATCGGGCGCAACGAACCATCCGTCTCGGTGATGGCCCATGGGAGATCGCGCACATTCAGCAACGAGTCACCGTCGGGCTCCGGGGCGTTGGCGAGCGGATGCAGGTTGAGGAGATCCAACAATCCGGCCTTGGCGGAACGGGCGTTGTCGCGGGCCACTTGCGCGTTGTAGAGGTCACTTTGGTGAAAGGCCTCCACGCGCGCCGTCTCCCCTCGCAGGGCCATCCCTTCGGCCGCCAAATGTTCGATTTGCCGCTTGAGCTCCGCGGAAGCCTGGGCTTGGGCTTCATAGGCTTGAATGGTCTTGGCGGCGATGGCGGCTTGGTAAAAAAGCGTCGCCACCTGCACATCGAGCATCTGTTCGTTGCGCTCGGTGACCAACGTTTGCAGTGCCTCCCCGCGCCGCGCCGCCAACCAGAGGAGCCAAGCATTGGGCGCGAACACCGGCTGGCTGATGGTGATGGCCGATTCCGTCACCCATCGATCCTGCATTTGCGCGGTGATCCCCAGCGAGCGCAGATTGGTTTTCACCGTATGGTTGGTTCCGGCGCGCTGATAGGTGGCCTCCACTTGCGGAAGGAAGGCGGAGAAGGCGCTGACGCTTTGCAGGTGCGCCAACTGGGCATCAAGGCGCGCCTGCGTGAGCTTCAGCGTGCGCTTGTGTGCGAGTTCCCGACAGGTTTCCAAGGTCAACGGGGCGGTGTTGGTGCGGAAGAAGGCTTCCGTCTCCTCCAGTTTCCCTTGCGTGTATTCCTGGGCGGCCTCCAGTCGCTCATCCAATCCGGGGGCACACCCATTCGCGAGCGCAAGGGCCGCAATGCCCAAGGCGAGCAAACGCCCAACCCTCCCGCGCAAGCGATCGCCGCGGGGGGCGGTTGGTTGGGGATGTACGCCGTGTCTCATGGACGCTTCTCCTTTTTGGGCGATGGCGTGGGGTAAGGCTCAAAGGCAATGCCCTTGTTGATCCCTTCAATGAGGGCCGGGGCGATGCGCACACGCAGTCGAAGTTGGTGCCCGTTCGCCGGGTCGGGCGTCTCCCCGGGCTCCAATGTCCCGGAGATGGACAGCTGGAGCGTGAACCGATTCTTGAAGGCAATGCTGTTGCCCGAGCGAAGCAAACGTTTCATCGTTTCGTGGGAACACTGCAACACATGGAAGACGGTTTCGGCGTCAAGCAGGCGATGATCTTGCGCCACGGCCTCCGCGAATTCCTCCATCGCATAGGTTTTTTGGGCGACGACGTGCGCACAAAGCTTCCGCTTCCCCGCCGCGTTGGGAGGCGTGGGGTGGACAATGTACCGCACGCGGCCTTCTGCGGAAGAGGAAATCCCCTCGGAAGTTCCCTTCGGTAAGGATGTTTTGGCCATATTTCCCTCCTGAAAGATGCCATCAGTATAGGGAGCGGGGCACACTTGCGTCAAGGGAAATTTTCATTTAGAGCCGGACTAAGCGTGTATTCTTCCGGCACAGAGGCCTCCTTCGGTAGCCCAACAGGGGGCCTTCGACCGTGTCGGGAGAGTCGCTCCTTCCCCGCGCGTGACCCCTTCTCGGGGGAAAACTTGATCATTGCCGTGGGTGAAGTGCCCGACGTTTCTCGGGGCTGTGGTATACTGTTGGCTTTCAGAAAGGAACCACGCAATGTCCAAACGTCCCGTCTGTCTGATCATCCGCGATGGCTGGGGTATGAATCCCCGCTTTGAGGGCAATTCCGTTTTCCGCGCCAAGACCCCTGTCATTGACCGTCTGCGCGCGCGTTATCCCTGGTGCCGCATCGAGTGCTCCGGCGAGGAGGTGGGCCTTCCCGATGGTTACCAAGGCTCCTCCGAGGTCGGGCACCTGAACATGGGCGCCGGGCGCATCGTGGAGCAGGAGCTCAAGCGCATTGACGACGGCCTCAAGAGCGGCGAACTCTTCAAGAGCCCCAAGTGGGAAGCGTTGATCGCGAACTGGAAGGCCAACGGTTCTCAGCTGCATCTCATGGGTTTGCTTCAGGATGAGGGCGTGCACGCCCACCAGGAGCACCTCTTCAAGATCATGCGCCGCGCCCGCCAGGAGAATCCCGCCGGCCGCATCGTGGTCCATCCCTTCCTCGATGGCCGCGACACGCCTCCCCGCTCCACGCTGGAATATCTCGCCACCCTTCAGAAGGTGATGGCCGAGGTCGGCAACTGCGTCATCGGCACGGCCATGGGCCGCTACTACGCCATGGACCGCTCCAAAAACTGGGCGCTCACGTCCGAGGCTTACGAGTGCATCGTCGCGGCCAAGGGCAAACCCTACGCCACCGTCGAGGAGGCCGTGCGCGACGCGTATGACAACCTCCGGACCCCCGACGGCGCGCCGATGACCGATGAGTACATCCCCTGCGCCGTCATTGGCGATTACGCCGGCGTCCGCGATGGCGACAGCGTCATGCACACCAACTACCGCCAGGATCGCGCCATCCAGCTCACGCAGGCCTTCGTCTGCGACGATTACCAGGGCACCCGCTCCGTCCGCCCGAAGGTGGTCTACCTCGGCTTCACCCGCTACTGGGACGAATTCCAGGACTACCTCCTCGGCGCCATGGGCGGCGACGGCGGCATGGATATGTTGCTCGGCGAAGTGGTCTCCAAGGCCGGCATCCGTCAGCTCCGCATCGCCGAAACGCAGAAGTTCCGCCATGTGACCTCCTTCTTCAACGGCAAGAGCACCAAGCCCTATCCCGGCGAAGACCAGGTGGATGTCCCCAGCCGCTTCGACCCCGCCACCTTCGCTTCCCATCCCGAGATGGAAGCCTATAACGTGACGGAAGAGCTCCTCAAGCGCCTTGAGAACAATCCGTACGGTTTCATCGTCGTCAACTACGCCAACTGCGACATGGTCGGCCACACCGGCGACCTCGCCGCCGCCACCAAGGCCGTCGAGATTGTCGATGAGTGCGTCGGCAAACTTCTTGACCGCCTCATGGAGCTTGATGCCCACGTCCTCATCACCGCGGACCACGGCAACGCCGAGCAGATGGTCGATTACGCCACCGGAATGCCCAAGACCTCCCACACCCTCAACAAGGTGGAGTGCATCTATGTGGCCAAGGATGCCGACCTCCGCGAAATGCGCGCCGATGGCAAGCTGTCCGATATCGCCGTCACCTGCCTTGACCTTCTCGGTTTGGAGAAGCCCGTGCAGATGACCGCTTGCGATCTCTTTGTGAAGTAAGCCTGCGGGCCGTCCGACGAAAAGGGCCTCCTCTCCTGCGGGAGGGGGCCTTTTTTGTGCCTAGGGTGCGTGAAGTCGGAAGGCTCCGTATCCCAACGTCCCTTACGGAGTCTCCCGATGTGAGACGCTCCGTGTCCCGGAAGTGGGGCTGCCGTGAGGCGGGGATTCCGGCGCTTGATTCGGAAGCGCGGCGGGGGCGGCCACGAGGAGTTCGCCTTCGAGCGCTCCGGGACGGAAGGGCGTCAGTGACCGCCGCTCCGCCGGGCCGGGGAGTCGGCAACGGATGCGATATTCGCACCATCCTTCCCAAAAGCCGCTTCGCATGCGTTCGGGGATGACGGTGAGGGATTGCCCAAGGAACCGCGGAAGCGCGGCCGCACGGGTTTGGGCCGCCGTTTCGGAAAGGGCGGCGGCGCGCAGACGGATGAGATGTTGCGGGACTTGATCGGGGAAGTCGGCCGCGGGCGTGCCGGGCCTTCGGGAGTAGGGGAAGACGTGCGCCCCCGTGAAGGGATAGGCCGAAACGAGCGCCCGGGTGGCTTCCGCGTCGGCCTCGGTCTCGCCGGGCAATCCGACAATCCAGTCCGCGCCCAATCCGCAGAACGGCAGTTCGGCACAGATGAAGTCCAGCAGGCGGCGAAGATCCGCCTGTCGATAGGGGCGGCCCATCCGCGCGAGCACGGCGTCCGAGGCGCTCTGCATCGGGAGGTGAAGGAAGGAGCAGATCCTCCCGCCGCTTTGGGCGATGAGGCGGACAAGCGCTTGGTCGTCGGCCACGCAGGGCTCAAGGGAGCCGATGCGAAAGCGTCCTTCCCCCGGCACGTCGCACAGACGGCGGAGAAGCTCCACGAATCCTGCCCCGCTCTCAGGATCGCGGTAAAGGGCAAGGTGGCAACCGGTCAGGACAATTTCCCGGAACCCCGCGGCAAAGAGGTTCGCCGCCTGTCTGAGCAAAGCGGCCATGGGCGCCGAGGTGGGCGCACCGCGCAGATGGGGAACAATGCAATAGGCGCAGAAACGGTCGCAGCCATCCTGCACGATCAACGTGGCACGGGCTCTGGGAAGGGAATGCCCCCCTGAAGGCTCAAAGCCTGTCGGCGAGAAGCCCCAGTCGGAAAGGCACGTTTGCACCAAAGGCACCCAGTCGGCCTTTTGCCGATGGGGGATCACCTCGTCGGCAAGGGTGGGGGAAAGCAGTTCGGCGGCGCAACCGCTGAGCACCACCCGCGCGGCGGGATGCTTCGCACGAAAGGCCCGCACGAACGTTTCGGCTTCGTGCGCCGCAGGCGCGGTGACGGCACAAGTGTGGACGAAGAGAACGTCCGCCTGTTCGTTGGGCGCCTCCTGCGCCCCCCATGCCAAAAGCTGTTCTCGCCATCCGGCGGCTTCCGCCTGATTGAGGCGGCAGCCGAAGACACGAAAGGCAAAGCGCGGCGCACGGCTCATGGATGCCGCTCAATGGCAATGGGGACGAACAGCGAGGGATGTTCGGCGCGCCGCAGAATCCGGTCGGCATAGGCCACGCGATAACGGCGCCCATCCGCCACGGTGTCGGAACGGCCGTTGTAACGCTGGAGGGCGGTGCGCCAAGAGTCGAAATAGGCGTCCGGCCGATGGGCGACGGCGCGTCCGGAAAGGCCAAACCCTTTGCGCGCGAGGTAGCGGATGCCGGCGCGGAGATTGTCTTCCAGCGTGCCTTCGTTTCGGGCCTCGGGCTTTTTGAGCCCCAATTCCGCCTTGGCCTCGGACCAATCGCCCGGGACGTTCACTTGCAGGGGGTCGCATTCCCACGCCTCCTGCGAGCGTGGCCCATTCCCGCCGCTTTCCTCAATCATCAGCGCTTTGATGAGTGCGGGATTGAGCTCCGGGATGTTGAGGCGCGTCCCCGGGGCGGTGCCCACACCCGCCGCGCGGTCGGCATTGAACTCCGCGACGAGCCGCAACACCAAGGCATCGTGCTTTTGGTAGCGATCGTCCTCAAAGCCGGCGAAGACCGGGAGCGTGGTCGCGGAAGGCGTCGGGCGGGATTCCGGCCGGGTCGCCGGGAAGTCTCGGAAGACCGTCTCCGCCAAATGGTTCTTGTAGAAGGTGCTGAACCGGGCCAGCAGCTCGGCATCCGCCGGACGGACGAAGCGACCGTCCACGGCAAAGCGTCCCCATCGGTCGAAGGCATAGCGCCGTCCTTGCCACACCAGCTCAAAGCGCAACGCCGCATCCGAAGGCACACTCTCCCCTTCCCCCGAAAGCTCCAGCCAATAGGCATTGGCCCGGGCCCGATGCGCCATGCGCACACGTAAGGCATCCACCTTGGAAAAGAGTTCGCAAACGCCCGCCAATTCCCCCTCCCGGAGCGGAATCGTGGCCCGCGCGGGGAGGTTCATGCCCTTGGCCCAGCCGTTCGCCTGATAGGGCTCCACCGAAAGCTCGTTCATCCCCCACCCAAGGAGCGGGAACAACAGCGCAAGGAGCGCCCCGGCAAAACGGTATCCGCCGAACAAAGACGTCATCGCCGCACCCCCACAAACCAAAAGGGCTCATAGGTGAGCGCAACGCCTCCCGCTCGCGGGAATCGGCGTGCATAGTCGGCGGAAAACGCGGCCAAGCGGGCACGTGTCCATGGCGTGTCGCCGCCGCCCGTGGCCGTCACCCCCGTTTCGCGCAGATGGCGAAGCACCGCCGCGGCGTCCGGGAAGGTCAGCGTGCGGAGCGTACGCTCGGCGGCCCGCGTCTCAAAGGCGTCAAAGGCCGAGACGAACGCATCGAAGTCCGCATACCGCAAGCCTCGCCCTGTGAGGGCCGAGATCTCCCGCAAGGTTTCCGGGCCGAAGGCGGAGACCGCCAAGAGCCCCCCCCTCGGCAACGCCGCGGCGCAACGTTCGGAGAAGGCGTTCAAATCCCCGAACCATTGCACGGCGGAGGCGGAGGCGATCGCATCGAAGGGGCCGGGCCAAACGAGCGTCCGCGCATCGCCTGAGAGAAAGCGGGTGCGGGGCACGTTGGCGAAACAGATGGCCATGTCGGGGCAAAGGTCGTTGAGTACGAGCTCGGAAGGGGCAAAACGCGCCATGAGCCGCCGTGTGAGCAGACCGGTGCCGCACCCGATCTCCAAGAGCCGGGGAGCCAACACATGGAAGTGTTGCCCCATCAGCTCCGTCAGCCGTTCCGCCGCGAAACGTTGCACCTCGGCCTGCGCCTCATACGTCGCGACGGCCCGCGCAAAGCGGTTGATCAGCAATTCAGGGGTGGGGGAGGCGCCGCTCATGCGGGTTCCCCCCGCAGCAACGCCGCGAAAAGATCCGGCGCCCAGTGCGCTCCCGAACGGCATTCGGCGTTGGGAAATGCCGCCAATTGTGCCGCAGGGGGAAAGATGCGATCCTCCGTGCAGACGATTGCACGGGTCCAAGCGAAGGGGCGCGGCGGCCGCGTGCGGATCGCCTCCCCAAGGGCCGCCAACTCCGCGCGGAGATCCTCCACGTCGCGTTGGGGCGCATGCGCCATGAATCCTGCGAGTGCGGCACCGCCGCCGCACATCCGCCGACGGAAGCGTGCCAACCCGGCTTCGGAGAATCCGTTGAGCGTTCCGTCGAAGACGGCCACCGGGATGCCGCGCACATCGTCAATGGGCCAAGGGGTGCCGTTGATCGCCGTGGCCGAGGCGACGCGCTCGCGAGGCGCCACCTGCGTCGCCGCCCAAACGCCCATGCTCCACGCCATCAGGTCGATGTGCCGTGCCTCCGAAAAGAAGGGGAGCGGCGTGGAAAGGTCGGCATAGTCCCAAACGATGACGGTGTCGTAAGCCCCCGCCATGGGCAGAAAGGGCGCACCATCCATGCCCCATCCCGCGAAAAGCACGAGGAGGCGTTCCGATGAGTTCCCTTGGATGAAGCGGCACTTCACGCCCGTATTCTAGCAAACCCTTTTTCCGACGTGCGCAAGGGCGTTGCACGTTGGGTGCCGAAGACCCATACCGGCCTCTAATACCGTTGGGGATTATGCATAACTCATTGAACTTGACGGGGGGGGGGAGGTGTGATAAGGTGTAAGCATCATGGCGCGAGATGGAGCGTCTGAGAGGATTTCCCTGATTTGCGAGAGAAACGGAGCATACGATGAAGAAATGCAAGGAATGGCGTCGCCGTCTTTGGATGACGGTGGTCACGGTGGGGTTCGCGGGCCTTGTTTCAGGCGCGGAGAACAATGTTTGGGTCGGTGGCACCGGCTCAAAGGAGGCGCCGGAGAACTGGAACGTTGTCACGAACTGGGTGCAAGGGCAGGCGGCCCCAGCGAAAGTGCCGAACACTCCGGGAAGTTCGAACTGGGCTCCCCTTGTCTTGGAGGGCACGCAAGAGGCTCCATTGTATGTGAAGACGACGGCAAGGATCGAAGGGTACACCTTCAATCTTCGGGCCTCGTATGCCGATATTACGATTCAAGAGTTGAATAAGCTTCAGACAGACACGGCCATCACGTTGCGGAATGAATCGGTCCTTCGACTGGGGTATTTGCCGGGGGGCCATTTTGAGTTCAACCATGTGGATGTCGGAGACGGATGCACGTTGGAGTTGACCACCCCGGATGTCAACGCGTGTGGAAAAACGTTTGCCTTTGATTTGAATCTCAACACTTCTGGCAAGATGACCATGCAGGCGTGGTCACTGGGAGGTAAATCCGGAACAATTTCCTTCACGTTGCCATTGGAGGCAGAGGTGAAGGGTGTTCGGACGCGGACATTGATTTCTTGGCCTTCAACTGCGACGAACAATCTGTCGCTTTCTCCCGGGACGGTCACGCCGGCGGCATCTTATGAGGGGGCTTGTGCCGTTCGGACGGGGTTGGATCTCTTTGCAGAAGAAATGGATCTGTCGAAGGTTCCGGTAGGTTATTATTGCGTAAAGAAAGATGTCGATGGTTATAAGGTGGCGTGGGTGGTCGGTACCGAGGAGGACAACGCGGAGGCGTTATCTGTATCGTTCGATGTGCCGGATGGGTGGACAGTGAAACAGAAACCAGACACGGCGATGCCAAAGTTTCTTCTTGGGACTTTAGAGTTGGAGCAAGATACTGCCTTTCGGCAGACGTTGAGTGAGCGTGTGGCCAACGTGGCGAACATTACGGGGAGTGATGGAACGTACAATATTTATGGTATCAATTCCAGCAGTGCTGGGGATAAAAGCGTGTTGGAGCGGGATGTATGGTTGAAGGTGTCAGGAGGGGCGCACGCGTTGATTGTCGGAGGGAAAGACAACTACTGGCAATACAGTCACGCAAACAGCATTAATGGTGACCTTGTGACAGAGTTGTCGGGTTCCGATGTGACGGCGCAATCCGTGATTGGCGGCATTTATGGGTGTAGCGATGGGGGAGGCAGTGGAACGCACGTGGGCCTCCCACTCAACGGGAATACGCTCGTGACGATTGGTGCGGGAAGTAAGGTCACAGGGAATATCATCGGGTCATCGGTGCCGATGCACGGGCTTCCTTTCACGCACACGGGGAACACGTTGGTGCGCGTTTTCGCGTTGCAGGACGAGACAAACTCGGAACATACGCTCAATGGTTCGCCTGCCGGCTACGTGGTAGGGGCGAGCATGCGGGCAGACAGTCAGAATCGGGAGACATCGGCCAACCTAACGGGTAATGCCGCAGTGGAGGTGACCCTGAGGGAGGGGCGTGGCGTGTTCGAGAAGACAATTCTTGGAGGTTCCTTCAACAATAATTCCGATAAGGACAGTACGTACACCATTTCGGGAGATACCACCGTTGTCATCGATGCACAGGGGGTGACCTTCCCTCGTGCCATCTATGCCGCAGGCCAAGGAAAGAATGTCACGGTTCAAGGAAAGGCTTCGGTGACGTTGAAGGGAGGCACCTTCACGGGAGCCCTCGGGGTGGGCATCAATGGCGCCACGGCGAAAGATTCCGAACTTATTATCGATGGCGGAGAGGCTGGCATCGATCTCTCCCAAGCGACGGTCGCGGAGGACTTCAAGGCTTTGACGTTGAAGAGTGATCTCATCCTTGGAATGAACCGTCTGCCCTTGGCGGCTTTGACCGTAGAAGGAAATCGGATGGTGGCCATCACATTGACGGAGGATGAGGAAATGGCGCGTCGCGTGACGTTGGCGCGGGCGACGAACATACCCGAGGGGTTGACCATCACGGCGGAAGGCCTCCCCGTGGAAGAGACGTGGGCTTTGTCGGTCGTCTCCGGAGCGCTGTGCTACGTTCCCGTGAATGACACACAGTGGGTCACGCCTGCGGAGGGATCCTCATGGAACGATGGGCTCGCCGGGTTCGAAACAGGGAAGAATGTGACTTTTGGGGCGAATACGACGGAGGAGGCCGTCACGCTCTCTGAAACGGTTACGGTGGGGACGCTCGCTTGCTCTGGCACTTATCGTTTCGAAGGGCTTGAGTATCTGACTGCGGATACCATCGTGGTTGCGGAGGAAGGTGTGCTTGTCATCGGGGAGGGCGAGACACTTTCCGATTTCGAGGTATTGGGCGGCACAGGGGTGGTGAAAGGGGCGATTTCCTTTGAGGAGGGAGCTCTGCAGGTCTCCCCAGAAGGGCCTCTGACCATCACGGGGGAAATCTCCGGAACGGTAGCCTTGGATCTCTCGGCCTTCACAAGGGATGACAGTTTGGTTGTGCCTGTGCTCCGTGCGCCTGAGGGGGTTGCTTTCACGCTTCCGGAGGGCTATGATGGCGGTTCCTATGCCATTCATTATACGGACGGGTGTTATTGGGTGGCTCGCGCATTGACGCCGCCACTTTCACTCACGGTGGACAGTGAAGACATCACATGGGAGAATGGAACGTGGGAGGATGCCTCTTCGGTTTCTGTTGCCTTGGCACAGTGGGACGTGCTTCCTCTTACGGATCGAGTGGCCTCGGTTACGGCTGCCACAGATAACGCCATGCTGTCGCTCGGGGTTTCCAGATCTGTTGGCTCCTTCACGGTTGCGTCGTCGGAACATACGCTGACGCTCGGAGGTGCGAAGCTTTCGCCTTCCAGTCTCACGGTTGCGGGTAAACTTTCTGCAACATCGTCCACATTGGGTATTCCCTCTGGCGCCACGACGATCAATGAGGGCGGCACGTTGACATATGACGTGCCTTCTGGCTCCGTGGCGATGCCGGCGATGGCGGGAACCGGAACCTTTGTCAAGACAGGCGCAGGAACGCTGACGATTTCTGGTGCGCTCACGGAAGGCCCGACGGTGGAGATCCTGCAGGGAACGGTATCTGTGAGTGCGGTGAACAAGGCTTACAATGGGGCTCTCGTTTTGGGAGGAGGGACAGCGTCTGCAACCTTGCTCTTTTCGGGGCCGGACACAAGCCTCTCATTCCCGGAAGGAATCACCCTCCGAAACCATGCGATTGTCAGTTTTGATACTGGAAGAGCATGGAATAGTGGAAGTAAGATCAAAGGAGAATTGATAAGGATCGAGGCCGCGGATGGAGAGGTCACCTTCCGCGGAGCACGATATGGAGATGGGGCGGATGTCCAGATGCCGCTCAAAGGGTGTGGAACGCTTGTCCTTACACAGTATCATGGGATCAACTCGTGGAAAATCTCTGGAGCAATCAGCGACGCTGATGGTGTCCTAGACGTTAAAGTTGTGAAGAACGGGAACGCATTCGCACTTGTTACACTTTCTGGAGACAACTCGTTTTCTGGCGGGTTGGCGTTGCAAGAGGGAACTCAGCTTACACTTGGGCATCCTAATGCCGCAGGTCGAGGTGCGGTGAGCATTGCTATGGATGCAAAACTGACGGTGGCCTCGGGGAAGACGCTGAACGTGCATGGTGCGCTCTCGGGGCAGGGAACGGTTTCGGGAGCCGTGCAACTGGTGAAGGGGGCGTCGCTGGATGCCTCGGCGGGGGTGCTCACGGTGGGCACGTTCTCCGTGGCGGAGGGTGTGACGGTTCCCGTGACGTTGCCGGAGGCTCTCCCTGAGGATGGGAAGCTTTTGGCGTGGACGGCTGGCCCTGAAACGGCCGATGTCTTTACTGCGGAGAACTTGCCTTCCACGGCGCGGCTGGTGGCGAAGGAGGATGGCCTTTACTATGAGGCGTTGACCCTCGCGGACGGCGTGCAGGAGACCTTCAAGGGGCTTTCGGAGGCAACCCAGCGGGCGCTTGCGTCGGCGGCCTTTGACGCGGGTGCGACGTCGATCGCCGCGGTGAGCGGTGAGAATATCGACGGAGCGTTGCAGTGCTTCGAGGGAGCGCTCACCGTGACGGTGGATGACGCGCAGGCGGCGACGCTGTCCGTGGATTATGCCTTTGGCATTGCGTCCATGAAATACAACGCGGAGGAGGGCACCTTCACGGTCACGGCGAAGGTGCAGGGCGTGGCGGAAGCCCAGACGGTGACGTTCGCCTCGGGCACGACCGTTGAGGTGGTGGTGGATGGGACGGATGAGGTCCTAGTTTCTGCGTCGGCCTCCGCCTCGGAGCTTACGCTCACCATTCCGTCGGAGAAGGCGGCCACGCTTTTGCAGGCGCCGACCCCCATTCGGGTGCGCGTGAAGAAATGAGGCGCTCTGCCTTGTCTGGCCTTGCGGCTCCCCGTCACGGGGAGCCGTTTTCGTTTGGGTGCGTTCTTCTGTCGGCTCCGGGGGATTCCTGTGTTGGGGGTCGGCGGGGAATGGGGGGCGTTTGGTAGAATAGACCCTCGAGGATTTCATATGATTACGTTTGTCAGCGGCGTGGATACAGACGCCGGAAAGAGCATTGCCACCGGTTGGCTCGCACGGCGCCTCCTTTCTGAGGGGCGGCGGGTCGTGACGCAGAAGTTTGTGCAGACGGGGAACGTCGGCACTTCGGAGGATATCGCCCGCCATCGTGCGATCATGGGGTGTGGGCCGCTGCCGGAGGACGTGGAAGGATTGACGGCCCCGGAGATCTTTCCCTATCCGTGCTCTCCGCATTTGGCGGCGCGGCTCGTGGGCCGGACGGTGGATGTGCAACGGATTGTCTCTGCGGCGAAGACGCTTTCGGAGCGGTATGATGAGGTTCTCGTGGAGGGGGCGGGCGGTTGGATGGCGCCGCTGACGGAGGATCTGCCGACGATTGATTTCGTGCGGGCTCAGGGGTGGCCGGTGATCTTCGTGACGGGGGGCGTGCTGGGCTCGATCAGTCACACGTTGTTGGCGTTTGAGGCGATGAAATCCCGGGGGATGACGGTTTCGCGGATTCTCTATAACCGTTATCCGGGGCGTGCGGATGCGATCATTGACGAAGAGTCGTGCGCGTATCTTCGCCGGGTCGCCGCACGCCTCTTCCCCATGGCGCTTTGGGAAGAGGTGCCGATTTTGGAGGAACGTCTCCTAAAGGCGCAAGTGCCGATGACCCTCCCGACGCCCAAGGAATCTTCCTCGGATGCGGCGCCGCCTCCTGCGCGCCCCGTGCGAAAGACGTTCGCCGCGAATCTTCTGCTGGAGGGTTCAACGGTGCTGGTGGTCGGCGGCGGGCGTGTGGGCTTGCGGAAGACGCGCGCGTTGCTTGAGGCGGGAGCACATGTGCGGTTGGTTTGCCCGGAGGCGCTTCCGGAGTTTGACGCACTTCCGGTGGAGCGTCGGGCGCGGTGTTTTGTCCCGGATGATTTGAATGGATGCCGTGCGGCGGTGGCATGCACCGATGATCGGCACGTCAACCGTGCGGTGCTGGAGGCGGCCCGCGCGGCCCGGGTGCCGTGTTGTTGCGCCGATGGCCATTGGGCGGAGGGTGACTTCATTGTCCCGGCGACGTTGCGGACGGAGGATTTGTTGGTGGCGGTGTCCACGAACGGCCGCAGTTGCCGGACTGCCAAGGAAGTGAAGGATGCGCTTATCCGACGGCTGGCTCGGTGTTCGCCCGGACAGCTTTTCGTGCATGGCATCGACCGTGCGTTCCCGTTGCCGCCGCGTGAGGAATTGGCGGAGCGACTGTCGTTCCTGAGCGGGCTCTACGGTTGGGCGTTCCTTACCACGTGCAACCGAACGGAGCTTTTGGCTTGGGCCTCTCCGGAGTTGATCGCCAGCGGTCTGTTGCCGCATGCGTTGCATTTGCCGCAGGGGGCCTACACCTTTTCCGGGGAGGAGGCGATGCGGCACCTCACGATGGTGTTGGCGGGAATGCGGGCCCGGATGGTGGGTGAGTTCCATATCGTGGGGCAGGTGCGCGATGCGATTGATGCGGCGCGTGCGGCCGGATGGGCCCATGGCCCGCTCCAAACGGCCTACGCGGAGGCGTTGCGCCGTTCGCAGGCGGTTCGGGCCGCCGTCGCTCCGCTCATCCCGAACGTGGAGGTGGAGGAGCTCGCACTGGAGGGGGCATCCGGACGCGTGGTGGTGGCGGGGACAGGGGCCTTGGGCCGTGCCGCCGTGGCCAAGGCGCATGCGTTGGGATTGCCGGTCACCGTCCTTTTCCATCGCCACCCGCTGGAGGGCGAGGATTGCCGCCCGCTGGGTGAATGGCGCGAGGCCGTTCGCGGCGCAGACCGTCTCATCGCGTGTCTGACGGTGTCGGAACCGTTCTTTGACGCGGAGGCTTTGGAGCTCCCCGCCTATGATTTGGGTGCGCCGCGCAACATCCGCGGGGACAAGGGTGTTCGGGATTTGGACGACCTTCGTGGTGATTACCTTCGCCGTACGGGTTGTTTGGAGACGCTCCATGCCGCCGCTGAACGTGCGTATCAGGAGGTGTGCCATGCGTAAACCCTTCCGTGTGGGGGCCAGAGGGTCTCGCCTTTCCCTGCTTCAGGCCGAAGGGGCCTTGGGGCATCTGCGGGAACGGACGGGATGTGCCTTTGAGTTGTGCGCTTTTTCCTCGCCCGGTGACCGCGATCAGTCAACGGATCTGCGCGTCAGCCCCGGGGATTTTTTCACGCGCGATCTCGATGAGGCATTGCTGCGGGGCGAAATCGATTGTGCCATCCATTCTGCCAAAGACTTGCCTCCGGAGGGGCTCCGCGCGGGATTGGATTGGTTTTGGTTGCCATGGCGGGAAGATCCGCGGGATTGCCTTGTGGCTCGGATGGCGGAGCCTCAGCGGATCGGCGTGAGCAGTGGCCGACGTGATGCTTGGGTGGCGCGACGATTCCCGAAGGCGGATCGCGTGACCTTGCGCGGTGGCATTCCCGAACGTTTGGCCAAGCTTGATGCGGGAGAATACGACGCCATCGTCGTGGCCGCCGCCGCGTTGCATCGGTTGGGCCTGCAGGAGCGGATCTCCGAGTATATCCCTTTGGCGGAACTTACGCCGCCGCCGGGACAGGGGGTGTTGGCCGTGACCTTTCGTCGGGAGGATGCGCGGTTGCGGGCGTTGCGCAATCTTTTCCTCAAAGCGGTCCGATTCGTCGGGGCGGGCGTGGGCGATGCGGAGCTGTGCACGTTGGCCGGTCTGCGGGAACTGCGTGGGGCGGACTGCGTGATCTACGATGCCCTAATGGATGCCGCGCTTTTGTCGGAGACCAAAGGGGAGGCGCTTTATGTGGGCAAACGGAGCGGCGCCCATGCGTTGCGCCAGGAAGAGATCACGGCATTGATCGGTGAGCGGGTCCGCCGGGGGGAGCGTGTGGTGCGCCTGAAAGGCGGCGACCCGGGGATGTTCGGACGATTGACCGAGGAGACGGACGCTTTGGCCGCCGATGGGATTCCCTTCCGTGTGTGGCCGGGCGTTTCGGCACTTTCCGCCGCAACCACCGGCACGGGAATGTTGCTTACGCGCCGAGGTGAAAGCCGTGGGTTCCGGGTGGAGACGCCCCGCAGTGTCGGCGCCGATCTCCCCGATGTCTACTTCATGGCGTTGGGAATGGCCACGACGTTGGCCGAGCGTTATTCGCCGGAGACGCCTTGTGCCGTCGTTTATGACGCCGGAGCCCCCACGCAGGAGATTGTCCGAGGCACGGTGGGGCAACTGCTTGCGCCTGGCCTTTCGGAGGCGGCGGGACGTCCGGGATTGATCGTCGTGGGAGAGGCGTCGCGGCATGGTTTCCCCGTCCTTGGGCCTTTGGCGGGTCGGCGGATCTGGATCACCGGAAGCGCTTCCGTGGCGGATAAGGCTCGGGCGGCGGCGGTGGACTTCGGCGGTGTGCCGGTGGTGCGGCCATTGGTGCGCTTTGAGGCCACGGCCACCGTGAAGATTCGGCCAAGCAAGGCCTATAACCTTTTGGTCGTTACCTCCCCCACGGCCGCGCGGTGTTTGCTGGCGCAAATGGTCAGCCCCATTCAATATCTTCCCAAACGCTTTGCGGTGACCGGTCCTGGGACGGCCGAGGTCTTGCGTCCTTTGAATGTCGATACGCTGATCCCTGAGCGGGATTTTTCCGCAAAGGGGTTGCTGGCCGCGCTTCCGGAGGATCTCTCGGGGATGCGGATTTTGCGCGTTCGGAGCGAAGAGGCCGGGCCGGGACTTGCTGAGGCTTTGAAGGCGCGCGGCGCCCGGGTCAAGGATTTGCCGATTTATGGCACGCGCCCCGTGGAAGGCGTGGAGGTGCCGCAACACGAGGCCGTGTTCCTGGCCTCCTCTTCCGCGGCCGCGGCGTGGCTGGCCTCCGGGGCGCCGCGCTCGGTGGATGTGCTGGCCATGGGACAGCCCACGGCGCGTACGTTGCGCGCGGCGGGTGTGGAGCCAACCTTGGTGGCTCCCGTGCAGACGGTCGGCGAGGTGTTGTTTGCCTACGCGCTCCGTCTCTCAACGCCCGGGATGGAGGCCCCCGCCCCATGATCGGCGAAGGGGATGTCATCGCCGCGTTGGCCACCGCGCCGGGATTGGGTGGGGTGGCCGTCATCCGGATGAGTGGGGAAGGGGTCTATGCGCTGGCGGATCGCTTGACGGCGCTTCGGGTGCCGCCCAGCGCCCGTCCCGCAGGGACGTTTGTCTACACACGATTGCTGGATGCTGCGGGGGCTACGCTCGACGATGCGTTGATGCTTTTCTTCCGTGCCCCACACAGTTATACCGGCGAGGACACGGTCGAGCTCCATGTCCATGGTGGGCGTGTGGTGCCGGAGGCCGTTTTGGAGCGCCTTTGGCAACTGGGGGCGCGTCCGGCCAATCCCGGGGAGTTCACCCAGCGGGCCTTCCTGAATGGGCGGCTTGACCTCACGCAGGCGGAGGCTGTGGCCGATCTCATCGCCGCCCGAACGCCTCGGGCCGAGCGCGCCGCACGGGCGAATCTTCAAGGCCGCCTAGGGGCGGCACTGGAGCCGCTGTATGAGGACACGCTCGCACTGTCGGCCGAAGTGGAACATCTGCTGGATTTTGACGAGGGAGAACTTCCAGAGGACTTTTTTACGGACGCCCGCAATCGTCTGGAGGCGCTTTCCGCCCGCACGGCCGCCCTGTTGGCGACTTGGCATGAGGGGCGTTTGATTCGCGAGGGTGCCCTTGTGGTGCTGGCAGGGAAGCCCAATGCCGGGAAATCGACGTTGCTCAATCTCTTGTTGGGCTACGACCGCGCCATTGTCAGCGATGAGCCTGGCACGACGCGCGATGCATTGGAGGAAACCTTCCTGCTGGATGGTGTGCCGCTTCGACTGGTGGACACCGCCGGGTTACGCGAGGCCCCGGGAGCCATTGAGCGCGAGGGGGTCACGCGAGCTCGGGCATTGCTGGCGCAGGCGGATGCGGTGCTTTATCTCATCGCCGCAAATGATGAAGACACGCCCCCCGAAGGCGCTTGCGTGCTTCGCACGAAAGCGGATTTGCTTCCGAATGGGGCGGCGATCGCAAATGGCGATCCCATCCCCTCCATTTCCGCGACGACGGCCCCGGAGGCGGCGCGTGCGGTGGTCTGCGATGCCCTGCGAGCCGCCTTGCGTTTGGGAGCCGGCGAAACGGCCCATGCCACGCTCGCCAATGCCCGTCAATTCGCCGGACTCGCTGAGGCGGAAAAAGCCTTGCGGCAGGCCGAGACGGAATTCTCCAAGGGGGAGATCGGCTACGTGACGGCTGCTCAACGGTTACGTGCTGCCGCAGAGGCCCTCGCGGAGATTTTGGGGCGCACGTGGTCGGAGGATTTGCTGGACCGCATCTTCTCCTCCTTCTGTGTCGGGAAATGAGACGACGAAAAAGCCTCCACGCCAGCGTGGAGGCTCAGAATTGGGGCGAAAGACGGGGCACGATCCCGCGACAACCAGATCCACAATCTGGGGCTCTACCAACTGAGCTACTTTCGCCAAAAACGCGTTGCATTGTAGCAAATGCTTTACCTTGAAGGCAAGGATTTTCTTTGGGAAGTTTTTTGGGGCGGTCTTGAACTGCCTTTTGCACAATATAACGCAACAGGCCGTCGGAGCCGTCAGAAAGGAAGGAAGGCGAAGCAGAGGGAGGGGGTTCCCCTCCCGCCCCCCGGGGGG
>CASDPK010000004.1:0-119404 GCA_949282555.1 uncultured Lentisphaeraceae bacterium
CCCCCGGGGGGCGGGAGGGGAACCCCCTCCCTCTGCTTCGCCTTCCTTCCTTTCTGACGGCTCCGACGGCCTGTTGCGTTATATTGTGCAAAAGGCAAAACATGGAGCCCTTTCTCTCCTGCTTGCGCTTGGGGGAGGTGTGTGGTATCGTGTTCTGGTATCTTTCATAAGGAGTTTTTATGCTCGGAATTTTCAGACGGCTGATGGGTGTCCTCTCCAGTGACATCGGCATCGACCTCGGCACGGCAAACACGTTGGTCTTCATCAAGGGCCAGGGTGTGGTGATTCGTGAGCCGTCGGTCGTCGCGATGCAACAGGGGACAAAGAAAATCCTCGCCGTCGGTGCGGAGGCCAAGCGGATGCTTGGGCGCACGCCGGGCAACATCGTGGCCGTGCGCCCCATGAAGGCCGGCGTCATCGCGGATTTCGACATCACCGAGGCCATGATCCGCTATTTCATCGCCAAGGCCCGAGGCCATAAGCTCATCCGCCCACGCGTGGTCATTGCCGTGCCCTCCGAGATCACCGAAGTGGAATGGCGCGCCGTGGAAGAGGCCGCCAAGCACGCGGGGGCCCGCGATGTGACGCTCATTGAGGAGCCCATGGCCGCCGCCATTGGCGTGGGATTGCCCGTGGCCGAGCCCGCGGCGAACCTGATCGTGGACATCGGTGGCGGCACCTGCGAAGTCGCCTTGATTTCGCTCGCGGGCATCGTCTTCGCCAAGAGCGTCCGCGAGGGCGGCGACACGATGGATGAATGCATTGTGCAGTACATGCGCAAAGTTTACAACCTGTTGATTGGTGAACGAACCGCGGAAGAAATCAAGGTCTCCATCGGTTCGGCCTATCCCATGGACGAGGAGATGAGCATGGAAGTGAAGGGGCGCGACCTTGTCGCCGGCCTTCCCAAGACCCTGCGCGTCACCTCCGAGGAAATCCGCGAAGCCCTCAAAGGCCCCGTCACCAACATTGTCGACGCCATCCGCTCCACCTTGGAAAAATCCCCGCCTGAGCTTTCTTCCGACCTTGTGGACCGCGGAATCGTGCTTTCCGGCGGCTCGTCGCTTCTGCGTGGGCTGGATCGGCTTGTTGCGGCCCAAACCGGGCTTCCCGTGATCGTGGCGGACGATCCGCTTTCCGGTGTCGCCAATGGCACAGGGAAGGTGCTCGACGAACTCGATTTCTTCAAGGAGCACGCCGGGCATCGCCGGTAACGCCAACGTCTCCGTTGCGGTCTAAGCGAATCGCTTTGCCGCATCCGTGCCGCTCTCTTCTCCCTGTTTTGGTTTCCCCATGCGCCGCCTGTTGCTGTCCCTGACCCTTCTCGCCGCCGTCGCGGCTTTCGTTTGGGGAAATGCGGCCGTGCGCGCCTTTTGTGCGGAAGCCACCTACCCTTTTCGGCGTGTGGCCATGTGGGCCGGCGGACAGCTGAGCGAGCGTTTCGGGGCGGCTTGGCGTGGTTTGTGCGATGGCCCTTCACGTGCCGCGGCAGAAGACGAGGTGGAACGTCTGCGCGTGATGTTGCGCGAAATGTCCCGTATCGTTCGGGAGAATGAGGATCTGCGCAAAGCCTTGGGATGGGCCAAAGCGCAACCCATGCACGTGGTGGCGGCTCCGGTTTGGTCGCACGGCGGCGGACTGGGCACATGGCCGCGGCTGACGCTTGGCGCAGGCTCAGCGCAAGGCATTGCCGTGGGCGACACCGTGGTGGCCCCGGAGGGATTGATTGGGCGCGTGGCCGAAGGCGTCTCCTTGCACATGTGCGAGGTCATTCTGATTTCCGATCCCGCCAGCCGCATCGCGGCCGAAATCCCCGGCGTCGCGAAAGGCGTCCTCTTCGGAGAACAAGGCACCGATTACGGCGAGGGCCCGGGCGAAAGTTTGCTTTATTCCGGTTCCCCCCTGACGCTCCGCTTCCTCAAGCGCGACAACGCCCTCAAACCGCGCCAAATCGTCTTGACGGAAGGAAGCGGAGGTCTCTTTCCCCGTGGCCTCACCATTGGGCGAATCCTCGAAACACGGCCGGATGCCTCCGGACTCCTTGAGGAAGCGCTGGTGGAACCCACCGCCGATCCCACCCTATTGCGCACCGTTTTTGTCCTGACAAAGCGTTCTTCGGCCTCGTCGCGCGCGACGGAGGGTGAGACGCCATGACCGCCGGACAGGCTTGGGACGCCATTTGGGTGACGGCCTTTCCCTTGGCCCTCGTGGGCGGAAGCGTGGCACTGCTCCCTCAACGGCCAGCCGTCCAAGTCGCTTTTGTGCCGATATGGGTGTGTTATTGGCTACTGACACGCGGAACCGTGCTGGGCGCATGGGTGGCGTTGTGGTGCGGCATTCTGCTTGAGTGCATTTGGGGCGTACCGCCGGGGGGAGGCGCACTGTTTCTTCTGCTGGTGTGGCGCGTCATCCGCTTGGCTCGACCGCGCCTTCCTGAACCCAACGCCGTGGCACCCCTCCATGGGCTGCTCCTTGGAACGGTTCTGGCGCCGCTGTTCTGCCTTTGGCTCTGGCTCTATGCTTCCGCATGGCAAGGCCCCGTTGGCGCCATAGGCTTGGCCCCCACGCTCCCGGCGCTGATCGCCGCCCCAGCCGCCGGTGCCATCGGTGGATGCATTGTGTTTGCCTTGGCGCGTCTATGCGACTTCCGGGCCCTTCGCCCCTCCGAGAAGGAGGTCATCGGCGATGAAGGTTGAGGAAGGATCCGCCGCCCCCGCCGTCCATGTGTGGCGCCTTTGGGCCCTCCTTGGCCTCTTTGCCGTGGGATTGGCGCTTGTCGTTTGGCGGCTTTGGGAGGTGCAAGTTCTCGACAGCCCTCGTTATGGCGCACGGCAAAGTCTCCAAAGTTTCCGTTATGTGCAGACGCCGGGCCTGAGAGGGCGCATTCTTGATCGCAACGGAAAGGTGTTGGCGGGGAATCGGGCCGCCTACTCCGTGGTGCTTTACTGTGAGGAATTGCGTCCCTCCGGGAGCTGGGAAAACGTCATCCTCTCCGTGGACGCACTCATCGACGCTTTGGCGCGCCGCCTCCGTCTGCCGCGGCAAATCACGCGCGCCGATGTGCGGCGGCACGTCGAAAGCCGTCTCCCGATGCCCCTTGAGATCTGGCGCGACGTGGACTACCGAACGGTGGCCTATCTCTCGGAATGGGCGGAACGGTTGCCAGGCGTGGATATCGTCGCCGTGCCACGCCGCTTTTATCCCTACGGCGCCCTCGCCGCCCATGTGCTGGGTTATGTCGGCAAACCGCGGGAAGAGGAGGAGGATGCCCGTCGTTGGGATTATCGGCTGCCCGAACTCCGCGGACGCGCAGGGTTGGAGCTTTACTACGATCGTCTGCTGACAGGGGTGAGCGGAGAAGATCTGCTCCGCGTGGACTCCCGCGGCTACACACGGGAGCGCTTCGAGCGCCATCGCGCACGGCCCGGAAGCGACCTGACATTGACGCTTGATGTACGCCTGCAACAGGTTGCCGAATCCGCGCTTGCCGGCCGCCCCGGTGCGGTGGTCGCGCTTGATCCCCGCAACGGTGACGTGCTGGCCATGGCCTCCGCTCCAACGTACAACCTCAATGATTTCATCCCCAGCGTCTCCAGAACGCTTTGGAAAGAGTTGAACGCCAACCCCGGAAAACCCTTTCTCAACCGGGCAATCATGGCACAATATGCCCCCGGCTCCGTGTTCAAGCCCTTTGTCGCCATTGCGGCCCTTGAGCGCGGCTTCGATCCCGACCTTCTCTACGAATGCACGGGCATCTACACCGATTACCGACTCCGTCTGCGGTGTGCCAATCGCTATGGCCACGGAGAGGTGGATCTCCGCCAGG
Source organism: uncultured Lentisphaeraceae bacterium (assembly GCA_949282555.1). Lineage (GTDB taxonomy): Bacteria > Verrucomicrobiota > Kiritimatiellia > RFP12 > DVOR01 > Spyradenecus. The sequence continues at coordinate 3,827 of CASDPK010000004.1, forward strand.
CCATCATGAAGTCCTGCAATCCTTATTTCTGCGATCTCGGAACCCAAGTCGGGGCCGATGCCATCCTTGCCACCGCCCAACAGGCCGGTTTCGGTTCACGGACGGGCGTGGACCTTCCCTCGGAGGCCAAGGGCTTTCTGCCCACCCCAGAGTGGAAGCTCGAACGTGAAGGACGGCCTTGGACGCCTTCCGATACGGCGCAAACCTCCATTGGCCAAGGAGCCGTCACGGCCACGCCCTTGCAAGTGGCCCACGCCATCGGAACGCTGGCCATGGGCGGCGTGATGTTCCGCCCGCGCCTTGTCTCTTTCGGGGAGGGCCAAGGCGACCTTCAGCGTCGCCTCCCATGGTCTCACGAAGCCCTACGCGCGGTGTTTGAGGGCATGGAGGCCGTCGTCAGCGGCGGCACGGGAAAGACCATGCAAGTGGAAGGTGTGGATGTCGCAGGGAAGACAGGCACCGCCGAATACATCGATCGCGGTGTGCGCCGGAAGCACGTCTGGTGCGCGGCCTTTGCCCCTTCGGAGCGCCCGGAGATTGTCGTCGTCGCCATGTTGGACAATGGTATCGGCGGAGGCCGTGATGCCGGCCCCATCGTCCAAAAAGTCCTCGCCGAGCATTTCCGGACCAAAGCCATCGCCGTTCAGACAGACGACGAATCCTTGCAAGATTGATTGAGGCGTTTCGTCTGTCTCCCCCATAGGCAAAAAGAGAGCCGCGCCCAAAAGGGCACGGCTTTGTTCTCTTCTTGTTTGGACAGGGCCGCTTACTCAGCGGTGATGCCCTTCTCCTTGAGGTAGTCGATGACGGCGCCGACGGTGGTCAGCTTCTCGGCATCCTCATCCGGAATCTCGGCCCCGAACTCTTCCTCAAAGGCCATGATGAGTTCGACCTGATCGAGGGAGTCGGCGCTGAGGTCGTCGATGAAGGAAGCTTCCGGGACAACCTGGGCGGCGTCCACGCCGAGCTGATCGACGATGATGTCTTTGACTTTCTGTTCGAGGGACATGTTCTGTACTCCTTGGGTTGTTAAACGTCCGGCGCGCGCCGGAACGAGAGGGTTGAAAAGGTTCGGCTCAGAATGCCATGCCACCACTGACGGCAAGCGTCTGACCGGTGATATAGGAAGCCTCGTCAGAAGCGAGGAAGCGAATGGCCTTCGCCACGTCCTCGGGCTCGCCGAGTTCCTGAAGTGGGATCATCTTGGCCATGGCGTCCTTGGCCTCCTGAGAGAGCACCTCGGTCATCTTGGTCTTGATGAAGCCAGGAGCCACCGCGTTGCAACGGATCTTCTTCTTGCCATATTCCTTGGAAAAGGTCTTGGTGAAGTTGATCACGCCAGCCTTGGCAGCGCCATAGTTGGCCTGTCCCACATTGCCAAAGAGCCCGATGACGGATGCCGTGTTGACAATGCACCCGCCGCACGGTTTCCCGTCAGGCCCCTTGTTCTTCCCCATCGGACGGATAACGGCCTTGGAGAAGAGGAAAACAGACTTGAGGTTGGTGGCAAGCACGGCATCCCACTCTGCCTCATCCATGCGCAGGAGGAGATTGTCGCGGGTGATTCCGGCGTTGTTCACCAAGATGTCAATGCGCCCGAGCTGCTCCATCGTGTCCTTGACGGCCTTTTCGACCTGATCGGCCTTCGAGACATCGCACTGGAGCGTAATGACACGGTGCCCATAGCGCTCGACTTCGGGCTTCGCGCTTTCAAGCAACGCGGGATTGAAGTCCAGCAAAGCCACATCCGCGCCGCACTCGGCAAACGCTTTGGCCGTCGCAAGACCAATACCACCGCCGGACCCGGTGACGAGAGCGACCTTCCCTGTGAAATCGTACATTTCGACCTCCTTGCGGACTGAGGATTAAGCGGAAACCTTGGCGGATGCGGCACCGAGCGTGGCGACATCCTGCACGTTGGCGACGGCGTTCGCCTTGTCAATTCGGCGAATCAACCCCGAAAGCACCTTGCCGGGACCAAACTCAACGAACAAATCCCCGCCCTTCATCACCGCTTTCACGCAGTCGGAGAAGTGAACGGGGCTGTCAACCTGCTCCAACATCGCGGCCTTGATCGCTTCGCCATCGGAAGCGTGGAAGGTTCCGGTGGCATTGGACAGCACCGGCATCGAAGGCTTGGCAAAGGGAATATCCTTGACGAACGCGGCAAGGCGCTCACGCGCAGGCGTCATGAAGGGCGAATGGAAAGCCCCCGCCACCTGCAACACCACATTCTTGACGCCCGCAGCCGTGGCCAGCTCCGCAGCCTTCGCCACCGCCTCGTGGGTCCCCGAAATCACCTGCTGAGCGTCGGAGTTGATATTGGAAACGGTGCAACCAGACCCTTCACAGATGGCCTTCAGCTGCTCCGGGGTGGCGCCCATGATCGAAATCATGCCGGAAGGATTGGCTTCGCAAGCTTCCTGCATGTACTTGCCACGCGCCTGGAGAATGCGCAACGTCGTCTCAAAATCAAGCACCCCCGCGGCACAGAGAGCCGTCCACTCGCCAAGGGAGAGGCCCGCGGCGGCATCAAACGTCACGCCGGGATTCGCCTTGCGGAAAGCCGTGAAGCACGCCATCGACACCGTGAAGATCGCCGGCTGGCAGACATCGGACTTCGTCAAAGCCTCGGCGGGGCCCTCAAAGCAAAGCGTCTTGAGGTCGAATCCGAGCACTTCATTGGCCTTGTCAAAAAGGGCCATGATTTCGGGATCGGCCTCGGCGAGATCCTTGCCCATGCCCGGGAATTGGGCACCTTGGCCCGCAAAGAAGCAATTCAGCATGACGGTCTTCCTTTGTTTCGAACGGGGATAGTTTAGCGACTTTCGGCGCCAGTTTCAACCTTCTCGGCCGAAGGGTCGGCCTTGCCTGCCGCACGGTGGGCGACGGATGCCTCCAGCTCATCATCCAGCGGGGCTTCGGGCAACGCGCCGATACGCTCGGCGATTTCCTGGGAAACGTTGTGTTCGGCCGCCTTGGAACCCGCCGCACACGCATAGGCGATGGCCTTGTAGGTCGAGGCTCCGTGCGTGATGATCACCGCACCGGGGACACCCAACAGCGGGGCACCGCCATAGATCTCAGGGTCCATCTGGTGTTTGAAGCGCCGCAAGGCAGGCAACAGCATCAATGCCGCGAGGCGATACCAAACGTTCGCCATGATGACACGCTTGAGCCAGCCACCGATGGCATGCGCCGCGCTCTCGGAGGTCTTGAGGATCACATTGCCGACGAAACCATCGCAAACGATGACATCCGTCTTCCCCTCAAAGACATCGTGCCCTTCCACATTGCCGCGGAAAGAGATGCCCGGCGTATAATCCCGCAGGAGGGGAAACGCCCGTTTCGTCATCTCATTCCCTTTGCAGTCTTCCGTGCCAATGCTCATCAACCCCACCTTGGGGTCTGAGCACCCGAGCACACGGCGGCTGTAAACGTCGCCCATCACGGCGAATTGGCGGAGCCATTCGTGATGGCAATCCGTATTTGCGCCGGCGTCAAGCAACAGGAGCGGACGGTTGGCGTCCGAAGTCGGCATCACCGTGGCAATGGCCGGGCGGGCAACGCCCTTGATCCGCCCAAGAATGAAGAGGGCGGAAGCCGCCATCGCACCGGAATTCCCGGCAGACACCGCCGCATCGGCCTTGCCTTCCTTGACAAGGCGCATGCAGACGTTGATGGAGCAATTCTTCTTCCGGCGCACCGCTGCGGCCGGGGCATCGTCCATCGCCACCGATTCCTCGGTGTGAACGATGGAGAGCTTGCCGGAGGCAAAGAGTGCCTGCACGTCCAAGGTCGCCTTGAGTTTGGGATGGCGACGGGCCAAAGCCGCCCGAATGTCGGGCTCATTGCCCACGAGAATGATCTCGTCGGCCGTCTGCGCGGCGGCCATCGCCCCACCCCAAACGACCTCGAACGGTGCGTTGTCGCCGCCCATTGCATCAAGCGCTATCCGCATAGACTTGGGCCCCCTTTGCCGATTCTGGTTGGTACAGGCGTCGGAAAGAACGGTCAGGCTTCGACGTCAAGGACCTGGCGGCCGTCGTACTTGCCGCAGGAGGGGCAGGCGCGGTGGGCCAGACGGGTGGCGCCGCATTCGCACGTCACCGTGCCGGGAACGGCGGCCTTGATCTGAGCACGACGCTGACGGACGCGCATCTTGGACTTCTTGCGTTTGGGAACTGCCATGATAGGACTCTCTTTCTTTCTCTCAGCTTTCGCCTGTTCATGCCTCGGGCGCGAGGCCGTCCAGCGCGTCCCAAGGCGAGCTCCCGCTCCCTTGACCGCACGCGCACGGGCCCGCATTGAGGTCTTTGCCGCAGTGCAGGCATACGCCTTTGCATGCTTCCTCACAAATCGGATATGAAGGAAGGGCGAGTATAATACCTTCTCGCACCGATTCCGTCAAGTCAAGCACTTCCAGACCGGCCGTCTCGAAGGTCTCGCAGAAGTCTTCCTCCGCGTATTCGGCCTCAAAATCCCGGCCGCACCGACCGCACACACACACGCAGGGAAGACGCAACGAACCGCGCACCAAAAGCTCATCCCCCAAGAGCTCACACCGAAGATCGCACGCCAGCGGCCCCGCGGGGCGCAAGCATTCAAGATCCTCCAATCCCAGCGACTCCCGCTCAAGGAGGCACTGCACGTGCTCGGTCTTTCCGCCATCCAGGCGGCCAAGATCAACGGTCAAACGCGCCAGTGTTTCCAACGGCCCCTCCCTGGATGCGTTGCTCGGGGTGCGCCTCGAAGAACGCCCGCAGATGACGTTCCACGCTCGGCGGGACAAAGTGCGCCGTGTTCCCGCCATAACGGGCCACCTCGCGCACGGTGGAGGCCGTGATGTAACTGTGCTCCTCATTCGGCATAAGGAAGAGCGTCTCGACCTCGGAGGCCAACTGACGGTTCGTCAGCGCCATCTGAAACTCATACTCAAAATCGCTGTAGGCCCGCAACCCTCGCACCACGGCACGCACACCATTCCGCCGGCAGAACTCCACCAGCAAGCAGTCCAGCGGCAGCACCTCCACATTTCCGAGCCCATCGTCCTCAAGGCACTCGCGCACCATCGCCATCCGCTCCTCGATGCCGAACAGTCGGGTTGGCTTCGGGGAAAGGCCTGCCACCGCCACGATCAGACGGTCAAACAGCCCCGCACTCCGACGGATCAAGTCGAAGTGTCCTTTGGTCATCGGGTCAAACGTCCCGGGATAAACCGCCGTGGTCTCTTTCATGGTTCCCATTATAGCACAGCGAGCGCGGAGGGGTGACGAACGTAAGGCCCCCTTTTGCTATACTTCCGCCACTTATGGAATCGTGGCACAAACAACTTTGGGGCAAGGTCAGGCGCCTAAACTGGGCGTTGCTGGGCACCACGTTGGTGTTGACGGCCATCGGCATCCTCTTTGTGAAGTCCGCTTGCAGTGCGCGGGAAACGGAAGAGTTGCGCGCTTTGTGGGTGGGACAGCTGGAATTCGCGGGAATTGGCGTGCTCTTCATGATGGCGTTGGCCCTTTGGGACTACCGCCGCTGGACACGCCTCTCCCCGTGGGTCTATCTCGGAATGCTCGTGGCGTTGGTTTTGGTGCTGATTCCGGGCATTGGCGTGGAGCGGATGGGCGCGCGGCGTTGGCTCTTTGGCCTTCAGCCCAGCGAACCGGCCAAACTGGCGGTCATCATGATGTTGGCTTGGCTTTTGGGCCGGGGCCGTGAAGAGATACGCGGCGTCCGCGGCCTCTTCATTTGCGGAATGCTGGCCCTGATTCCGGCGGCATTGATCCTCGCGGAACCCGACTTGGGGACGGCGTTGGTGCTCGGCCCCACCGTGCTGGCCATGCTCTTTTCCGCAAAAATCTCGCCCAAACTGCTCGGCGTCGGCGTGCTGACCATGGTCCTTCTTGCGGGATATGAGACAACGATGGTGCGCGTGGCCTTGGCCGAGGGTACGCCTCCCGAGCGTTCGGAGCGGCTACTCCGTTGGACGGGGCTCCGAGATCACCAAATCCGACGCATGGAGACCTTCCTCTATCCCATGCGTGACCGCCAGGGAAGCGGTTACAATGCGTACCAAAGCGAAGTCGCCGTGGGCAGCGGGGGGCCATGGGGCAAAGGTTACGGCAAAGGCGTCCAACACCGGCTGGGATACCTCCCGGCAAAGGTCAGCGTGAACGACTTTATCTTCCCGGTGGTGGCCGAAGAGACCGGATTCGCCGGAGCAACGGCGCTGATCGGGCTCTATTTTTTCGGCATCCTCCTGCCGGGTGTCATCATCGGGCACCGCTGCCTGGATGACACCGGCCGCCTGCTCTGCGTGGGGGTGGTCACCTTGCTCTTTTGTCACGTTTTTATTAACATAGGTATGACAGTGCGGATAGTGCCTATCACAGGATTGCCACTGCCGTTCATCAGTCAGGGCGGGACGTTCATGCTCGTGATGATGATGGCGATGGGGGTCCTGCAAAGCGTAGCGGTCCATGGCCGGAGCACGGAAGCGGTCTTCCGACACTGATAACGCCTTTTTCGATTGGAAGCAAAGATGTTTGGTTGGTTATTCAAGCGCAAAAGCAAGAAGCGCGAGATCGTTGTCAACGTTGAAAAGTTGGAAACCCGCATCGCCGTCGTGGAAAACGGAAGGGTTGAGGAGTTCCAAGTCGAGCACCCGATGGAAGAGCGGCTGGTGGGTTGCATCTTCAAGGGGCGAATCCAAAACCTTGAGCACGATCTCCAGGCCGCGTTCGTCGACATCGGCCTCAAGAAAAACGCCTTCCTGCATTATTGGGACATGATCCCCGACGAGGACAGCCTTGAGGAGGAAGACGAGCACCGCTCCAAGCGCAAACGCATCTCCAACGAGGAAATCGCCAAGCGCTTTCCCCCCGGCAGCGAAATCGTGGTGCAGGTGACCAAGGGCCCCATCGGCACCAAAGGCCCGCGCGTCACGGCCAACCTTTCCCTCCCCGGCCGTTACTTGGTGATGATGCCCTCGGCCAAAGCCACCCGTGGCGTCTCCCGGAAAATCGCCGACGCCAAGGAGCGTCTCCGCCTCAAAAAGATTCTCGACCGCCTCCCCCTGCCTCCCGGCGTGGGGATCATCGTGCGCACCGTCGGCTCGGGCGCCAACCAGCGTGCCTTCGTCCGTGACCTGCGCAACATCCTTGACGTGTGGGGGCAACTCCAAAACAACATCAAGAGCCTGCGTGCGCCCGCCTGCGTTTACTCCGAGCCCGACCTTGTGGAGCGCGTGGTGCGCGACTGGCTGACGGAAGACATTGACCGCGTCACCATCGACGACGAAGAGGCCTACACCCGCATCCGCGAGGTGGCCGGCCGCATTTCCCGCCGCGCGCGCCGCGTGATTGAGCTTTACAAAGGCCACCTGCCCATCTTCGATCACTATGGCGTGGAAAGCCAAATGGAAGAGGCGTTCCGCCGGAAAGTCAATCTCAAGAGCGGCGGATACTTGGTCATCGACGAAACCGAGGCGCTCATCTCCATTGACGTGAACACGGGCCGCCACCGCGGCAAAGGCTCTCAGGAGGAGGCCATCCTCGAAGTGAACACCGAGGCCGTGGAGGAAGTCGCCCGGCAGCTCCGCCTTCGCAACATCGGCGGTCTGGTGGTGATTGACCTCATCGACATGAAGAGCCGCAGGCACCAGAACCAGATTTACAAGGCCATGAAGGCCGCCCTCCGCCGCGACCGCGCCCGCACCAACGTGCTTCCCATCTCCGAGCTGGGCCTCATGGAGATGACCCGTCAGCGTCAGGAGGAGTCGCTCCTCTCCCAAATGTACATTGATTGCCCCTACTGCAAGGGCCACGGCGTCATCAAGAGCCCGCTCGCGCTCTCGGTGGACATCCAGCGACAGATTGCCGCCGTCATGCGCAAGCAACTGAGCGCCCCCGGCGAAACCGAACTTCAGATCCTCGTGGCGCCCTCCGTCATGGATCGCCTGCGCAATGAGGACGAACAGATGCTCGTGGAGATGCAGCGCCGCTATTCCGGCCGCCTCACCTTCAAGAGCGAAGTGGCCCGCCACCCCGAATCCTTTGCCATCCTTGATAAGGACGGCAAGGTTCTCTACGCCGTCTCCGAAAGCAAATCCGTGTGAGCGCGATGCCCGAGAACGCCCCACGCCCCCGGAAGGAATCCGCCGTGACGCCCCTCTTTCGCTCCCTGCGCATGCCCATGAGCCTTTGTGCCCTTGCGGTCTTTGCCCTCCTCCCCGCCGGCGTCGGACATGCCGCGGCGTTGGGTGATGTCGTCAAATTGCCCTCCATGCCGAGTTTCGAGAAGATTGAGGTCTCCGCCGACCGCATGGGCGTGGATCGAAAGACCAATCAAGGCACCCTCGACGGCAACGTGTGCGTGCGGTTTTCCGACGTCACGATGCGCTGTGATCATGCCCGCTACGATTCCTCCACCGGAGCCATCCATGCCGAGGGCAACGTTTCCATCGTCTCCGAGGCCGGCGGGTCTTGGCACGGCGAAAGCATCGATTTCAACCACAAGACCGGCGAAGGCCTCTTCGGCACCGGCGTGCTCCGTTTCGGGGCTTTCACGGTGCATGCGCCCGATGCCTCCCGCGACGATGATGGCGTCTTCCACGCGCACGATGCCGTCGTCACCACCTGCACCAACGAGCCCTCCGCCTGGCACTGGTCCGTCACCGGCACCGCCCGTTACAAGGACAAGGAGTTCATGGAGCTGCGCAACGCCTCCGCCCGGCTCTTTGGCCTGCCCGTGATGTGGTATCCCTACTACTACCGCGACCTGAACACCAATTACGGCTGGCGCTTTATGCCCGGTTACACCGGCAAATGGGGCGCTTACCTCAAGACGGGCTATGTGTACCCCATCGCCGGAGATCCCGAGCGCGACCGCCTCCTCTACGGCAAGACCGTGGTGGATTTGCGTAGCAAGTTCGGCGTTGGCGCCGGACAGGAGCTTACGTGGGCGACCAAGGGCGGCATGTTCGGCGAAGACACCACCCAATGGGGCCGCCTTTCCCTCTACTACGCCAACCATCACGACGATCAAGAGGCCGAAGACCGCAACTGGCAGAGCTCCTACGACACGAATCGCTGGTCGCTCGGCCTCACGGAGCGCCTCGATTTCTCGCCCCGTGATTTCCTCTCCATCAAAGGTGAGGCCGTCAGCGACTCCCAATTCCGCACGGACTACAAAGAGCTCGCCGTCCGCGCCGCTTCCCAGCCTCTCGGCATTGTGAACTATGAACACCGCGAGAACGCTTGGGTCACCGCGCTCACCGTCTCCGGCCCCATCAATTCCTTCTATGCCGGCGTCCGCCGCCTCCCCGAGGCCAGCCTCGACATCCTTCCCCAAGGAGCCTTCGGCATTCCCGGGCTCTTCTACGAGTCCCAAAATACCGTTGGTTGGTTGGAGCGCCAACCCTCGAAGTACGATGGCGCCAACTGGCTCTACTCCTATCAACCGGGCAACTGGGCCTACTACGAAGCCCTCCGCATCGACACCCGGCACGTCTTCCGCCGCCCGATCACCCTCGCGGAAGGCATCACCCTCACCCCGCGCGCCGGATGGCGCGGCACGTATTACTCCGACGCCTTCGACGGCGATAGCCTCTTCCGTTCGCTTTTCGAGTTCGGCGCCACCCTCCAGGCGCGTTACTGGCGCGATTTTGAGCGCATCCGCCACACCGTCATCCCCTACCTCGATTTCACTTGGGTGCCGGGTTCCCAGGATGGCGTGGACGATGTCCCTTATGCCTTCGATCGCCTCGACCAGGAATACGAATGGCGCGACCGTTACCGCTCCGATGGGCTCACGCCCAACCACCGTTACACCGGTCTGCGCTTCGGTCTGCGCAATCTCCTCCAAAACCGAACCAAAAACGGCCTCACCCGTCTGCTTGATCTCGACCTTTATGGCGTCTACGTCTTCCAGACGCAGGATCACTGGGTGCGCTGGACCCACCGCCAGCAAATCCGCAACGGCCGCATCCCCGAAGCCCGCCGCGTGAAGGAAGAGGACGGTCTGCGCGTCCTCGGCCTCTCCGGCTCCTATTCGCCCTTCAAGAACGTTGAGTTCGCCACCGATTTCCAGTACGATCCGGAAGAGAGCCGCCTCGCGTTTTGGGATATCAACGCCCGCTACAACGTTTCCGCCCTCACCCTCTATCTCGGCTATCTCCGCCGTCACCACGACGTCTACGATTACTACTGGTCCGACACCGTCAAGGATGCCGTCGTTTACGGTGGCTTCATTCATAGCCTCTGTGACCGCATCGATTGGTCGCTCTACGCCCGCTACAACATTGAATATGAGGATTTGGAAGAAATCGGCGGCTTTTTGCAGTATAATCTCGACTGCATCAGTTTCCGGTGCAACCTTGGGTACATCCCCGTCTACACCTCCGAAGACGGCTACAAGCACGACCCGGATTTCCGAATCTCCCTCGGTGCATGGCTTCGCGCCTTCCCGCGCGTTGAGGACGAGGACTGGATGTCTTGGGGCCCGCTTGCGGAACCCAAGGACCTTCGAATGGACTGAGCGGTCTAGCCTTTTGCGCCTGTAGCTCAGTTGGACAGAGCAGCGGCCTTCTAAGCCGCGGGTCGGGGGTTCGAACCCCTCCAGGCGCGCCAACTCAAAAGAGCCCGCAAGCGTACCGCTTGTGGGCTCCTCTTTTTGCCCTTCATCGTGCCGACGGATTGCGGCAGGTTCATGAGAGTCCACGGAGCGTAGCGGGCACACATACGGCACAGATTCGCTGTGCCCATCGACCTCCATGTTTCGTCGTGTGTCCCTCCCCTCGTTCGAATACGCTGAACTGTTTTGCGTTCGCTCCTTGTGCAATTCCCACAAACGTGACACCTTGGATAGATTTTAAGGACCAAACGGCCCTATGTGGTACAATGGGGAAAATCATCAAGATTGAGGAGACAACATGAAGCGTGTCAAAATCACGGTTTTGGAAACCACTCTGAACAAGAGACTCGCGGCGGAATACGGGGCAGAGGAGCTTACAGCCTGCCCAATGCTTCGGGAAGGGCAAGTCTTTTACGCCGACTATGCAAAGCCAGAGGGATTTTGTGACGAAGCGTGGAAAGCCATCTATCAGTACGTCTTTGCCTTGGCCCATGGGGCTGCGGGAGGGCTGTTCTACTACGGGGACTGGATCCGCAAGCCAGGCGTGGCAATCTGTTGTTGCAACGACGGACTGCGCCCTGTAATCTTCCGGCTCGAAGCCACCAACGAGGAAGCCATATTAAATTATAAGCCCGTTCGTTGAACAGATGTTCCTCCCCCTTGGGACACAGCGTCCGGCCAAACGAGATACGGAGTGAGCCGAGACGACACACAGTACATCCCGACTCGGGATGTACTGGGGCACGTAAAACAGATCTTCCAGAGGGATTCGCGCTTCCCCAGCCTGCCCCTTTAGCGAAGCCGGAGGGATTCTTTCAAGCGATCGTTCTTTTGGATCACCTCGTCCAAATCCTCGCGCATGGCGTTGAGCCGCTGTGTGTCGGCGGTGTTGGGATCAAGGAGATTGAGGGTGGAACGGCGGACAAACTCATTGGGGAGTGACCAAAAGACGTTGCGGACGTAATAGTCCGGGGTGGCACGGTGGAGCACGGTCACCTCGCCATTGTCGGCGATGTTGAGCCGAGGGCGCATGAGGGGAAGGTAGGCTCCCAGCATGACGGTGGGGAAGAAGCGCCCATCGGGGGTGTCCGCCACCCGCAAGAAGAGGCGGTCGATGTGATCGCGCGGCCAGCGCACAAGCGTGAAGCGGCGTTGGCGGCCGGGGGCCCGCGTGAAGAGCTGGGTGCCTTCGGAGACGATGGTGCCGGGAACGATCTCAACGACCTTGACCTGCGTGTCATAACGAAGTCCGCCGAAAATCACGCCGAAGGTCACAAAATATTTCCCCTGTTCCGTCAGGTTGGCCACGCGGGTGAGATTGACGTCAAACACACGCTGTTCGCCGGGCGCGAGCGTGAGCGGACGCGGAAGGCACCCCAGAGGGTCCCGGGCAAGCGAAACGCGCTGCGGATCGTTCACGCGCGCCACATCCAGCACGCCGGTGGGCATCCCGCCGCGGCCAAGGGTCATTTCCCCGGTGGTGTTGTTTCGCACGAGCAGACGCACGGGGATATCCTCACCGATCACGTAACTTCCCGTGTTGAAGGCAATTCCCACGGCCACAGGGTCAAGGGCCTTGGGTTGCTGGGCATGGAGCCCCACGGGAAGAAAGAGCGCTGCCGCGATGGCGAGGGAAAGAAGGAACTGTCTCATGGAGTGTCGCCTTCCGGTCGGGAGAAATGCGTGAGCCCTTCGGTGGGGCGCGTGTTGGGGAAAAGAAGCGAGAGGCCCCAAGCCACCAGCACGCAGACCACCAAACCAATGCCGCCGTAGACGAAGGGGTGCGGTTTCCAAACCGCAAGCGCACTGCCCGCGGGGATGAGATCCAGACCGTAGCACACCACGTAGTTGGCCAGCAAACCGATGACGGCGGGCACGCCCCCCACGCGCGGCATGAAGATGCCCATGAAGAAGAGCGCGGTGAGGCCAGCGGTCAGCATGGCGATGAACTTCTGGAACTCATCGAAAAGCGAGCGCGTGGGCAGTTGCGCAAGCGTAAGCGCGGCGCCAACGCCAAGAATGCCGATGACAATCACGCAAAGGCGCCCGCACCGGACCTGCTGGGGCCCCGTCATTCCCGGACGGAAGCGGAGCACAAAGTCGGTGGTGATGGCGGTGGAGGCGCTGGTGAGGTTCGCCGAGAGCGTGGAAATGGTCGCCGCGAAAATGGCCGCGATCACCAGCCCCGCGATCAGCGGGTGCAGTTCAATGGCCATGAAGAGCGGGAAGACGGAATCGCTCTTGGGCATCGTGACATCCATCTGCCCGGGGTGGCTGAAATAGTGCGTGTAGAGCGCCGTGCCGATGGCATAGAAGATGATGGAGGCGATGACGGAGAGCACGCCATTGAACCAAATGGAATTGGCGGCCTTCCGCTCGTTGGTGCAGGCAATGTAACGTTGCACCACGCACTGGTCGGACGTGTAGCTCGAAAGGTTGCTCACCAACCCTTGAATCACGACCACCCAGAACACGGGCTCCTTCAGCAAGAAGCGGAAATCCAGCAAACGCAGCTTGTCGTGCTCCTGAGCGATGCCAACGAACCCGCCAAAGCCACCCTCCGTGTTCATGATGAGCACCACCAACACGGTGATCGCGCCGCCGAGGAGCACCACGCCCTGCACAAAGTCGCTCCAAATCACCGCGTCAAGGCCACCCACGCAACAATACAGGATCGTGGCCACGCCGCAAATAAGGATGCAGTCCTCAACGCCAATGCCTGTCACGGCATCCAGCGCCAACGCCGGCAACAGCGTCACCACCGCCACGCGGCAGACCATGAACACGTTGAAGACGCCCGAGCCAAAAAGCCGAATGGCCAAGTTGAAACGCTTCTCCAAGTACTCGTAGGCACTCGTGATGTTGAGCCGGCAAAAGAAGGGGAGATAGAAGTAAATGGCGATCGGCGCCATGGCCAAAATGCAAAGCACCATCGGGAAATAGCGCCAGTCGCCGATATACGTCATCGTCGGGATGGAGATGAACGTGATCGAGCTGAGCATCGTGGCAAAAATACTCATGCCCGCGACGAACCACGGAATGCTCTTGCCGCCGCGGAAGTAACTGTCCGCCGTCTTCTGCCGCATCACGAAGATCATCGCCATGCCCACCATCGCGAGGAAGTAGACCCCAATGACCACCCAGCTCACCCATGAGAAGGCCCACCCGTGCCGGACAAAGGAAATCTCACTCCCGGCCGTCGTGCGCCGTGCGGGCTTCACCTCGCCGGCGACCAGCAAAATCCGCGGGGGCTCCTTGCCCACCGCCGGCAAAACGGCCGCCGCCGCCCCACACCGCGGCAACGTCCCCTCAGGGAACTCGCCGTACTCCGACCATTTGCCCGTGACGGCGTGCCAAGCGTAAACCCTCCGATTCCATTCAAACGCCTCCGGGGGCTCGGCAAGCATCCGCTTCCAATCCGCCGGAAGCATCCGCTGGGCCCGATCCCACATCGTCCCGTCATAACCGCCGAACAAGAGAACATGCTGATCCCCCACCGGCAGGAACGTTGCGCCAATCGTGCTCACGGGCGTCTTACCCAACGGCTTCCACGCCCACGCACCGTCAAATCCCTTGGCGTAACCATAGCCGTCGTAAGCGGCCATCGGCTTGCCATCGCCTGCCGTGACGCTTCCTCCGAAGACCGCCAACACGGGGCTCTTCTGGTCGCCGTTCTGCACGGCGGCCACGGCCTGACTCCGCGCCGGGCCGGGGAAAGGCGGCAACTCGCCCCACTGCCACACACCACTCTTGCGGCGAAGGGTGAAGACGCGATTGGTGGGCTCCCCATTGAGCAGGCCACCGACAAACGCCGCGCCGCCCTCCCATGCGACGGCGGCCGTCATCGACAATGTGCCGTAGGGACACGCCGGCAACGTTTCACGCGATCCGTCCGCCTTCAGCAAAAAAGCTTCCGCCGTGGGTCCCTTGGCGGTGACGCCGCCGACACAAACCAGCCCCTCCGGAAGCACCACCGCACCCCCTTCGGCGACCCCTTCCGGGAGCGTCCCAAGCGTTTTCCACTCCCCGCGCTTGGGATCATAGGCCGAAACGGTCGCGACATAGGCCTTCGTTGCCTCGTACGTGGACCCTCCGGCAAACATCAAGCGGCCATCCACCAATCCGGCAAAGGGGCGGGCCACCGCGGCCGGAGCCGCCGGAAGGGTTTTCCACTCCATCCGAAGCGGCACAGCACACAACAAGGGCGCAACGCACGTTGCGGCAAGGGTCAAGATGCGTCGAAGGCTCATTCTTTTTTCTCCTGTTCTTTGGGCGAAGGAACCGATGACAAAGCCTTCAGTTCCGCGAGGCGGGCAGTGTCACAAAAGGGTGCGAGCGCGTCCCATGGAACGGTCACACCCGGCAAACCAAAACATCCGGGAAGAATCTCATAGGCACTGTAACGGAAGCGGACGCCTTCGGGCGTCGGGAAGAAATCAGGCGTGGCCGCCTCGGCCTCCGCGCGTGGCCAGCTGTCCCCAAAGGGCGGCGTATTCTGACCGCCTTTCAAAAGTACGCCTTCAAGATGCCGGATCACCTCACGCTTCAACCCTGGCACATCGCGCACGAACCACGACAGCGGTATCGGCTCCAATCCTTTGCGAGCCAGAATGCATAAATCGCCCTCCGAGTGGCAACCATTGCCGCCCTCATTGTCGTAGCCATCGTAAACGATGCCAACCCAATCCTTCGAGGCAAAGGGCACGCGAACCTTGGCGATCACATCCAGCGCACGTTCCGAGATCCCCGCGGTCGATGGCACCGTCAGTTTCTCAGCCACGCGCTCTAGCAGCCCAGCCGGACGCGCAGGCTTCGCGGCCTCGATACATTCCTCCGTGCAATACGACGGGAGAAAACAATAACCATCGATCACGCCCCACAACACCCTCAGATCCGCAAGGGACCACCCGGGAATCGCCACAGGATATTCCGCCTCCCAGCGGACATCCACGAAGTCTTGGCGGAACGTCCCCGTCCGCACCAATGAACGCACCTCACCGCCAAGGGCAAACGCCGCCCCCGACATCGCCAAAAGAAACACCCAAAACCGTCTCATCCCAACGGAATCCTCTCAAAAAGCGCACGCGGCATCAACCGCAACAGAAGCGCCACCCACCACCAACGTGGCGTCACATAAGCCACACTGCGGCCGCGCTCCAATGCCCTCAGTATACAAAAAACCGCCTCCTTTGGCGAACACCGCCAAAAGGTCGAGGCTTGCCCCATCGCCGTGTCCACAAAACCAGGCATCAGTGTGACATAACGGCACGCATATCCCCCATGGCGCGCCTTGCGCCGCCACCCCTCCATGGAGGCAATCATGTAGGCTTTGGAGGCCGAATAACCATTCGTGTTTTCCAAACCCCGCACACCGGCGACACTCGCCGTGGCCGCAAAGCACTCACAATGCGTCAAGGCCCACTGCGCCACCCGCTCAAACGCCAACACATTCAGACGCAACGTCCGCTCCGTCAGCGTCCAATCCGGCTGCGGCGACTGCTCACCGAAGCCCGCATTGAAAATCACGGTGTCGGCCCCCACACGGGCGATTCGCTCGATGGCGTCCGGGGCCGTCGCGTCCAACGCCAGCGTCTCCCCGCCCAACGTCTCCAGCAACTCCCGACGGCGCCCCGCGCCGATGGCCTCATATCCCCGCGCACGCAACGCAAGCACCAACGCACGCCCAATCCCCGACGTCGCCCCAATGACCAATACGCGCTTCACGGTCTCGCTCCCCAATGCACAAACGCATCTTCTCAGGATTCACGGCGGATATCCGCCCCGAGCGCCCGAAGGTTGGCCTCCACGGCCTCATACCCGCGGTCGATGGATTCGGCGTTGTGGATGATGGTGGTGCCGCGGGCACAGAGCGCCGCGAGGATCAGGGCCATGCCGGCCCGGATGTCGGGGCTGCTGACGGTGGCTCCCTGAAGCATGGTGGGGCCGGTGACCACGACGCGATGCGGATCGCACTGCACGATTTTGGCGCCCATCCCAATGAGGTGATCCACGAAATAGAGACGGCTCTCGAACATCTTTTCGTGGATGAGTTCGGTCCCTCGGGTCTGCGTGGCCAGCACAATCAGCACGGAAAGCAAATCGGAAGGGATCATCGGCCAAGGGCCATCCTCCAGCTTCGGAATGGCGGCGCCAAGATCGTAGGCGGTCCGGAGGCTCTGCTTGGAGGGCAGGCGCAAGGTGTTCCCCTCGGCCACCCAGCGAACGCCGAACTTCCGAAAGGCAGGCTCCAGCACCGCCATCTCCTCGGCCTCGACGCCCTCCAGCGTCAGCGCACCATGCGTCACCAACGCGGCGACGGCATAGCTCGCGGCCTCAATGGCATCGCCGCCGACGCGGAAGGTCCCGCCGCCAAGGCGCGGCACCCCCACGATGGTCAGGCGGTTGGTGCCGATGCCTTCGATGGAGGCCCCCATGCTGCACAGCATCCGGCAGAGATTCTGCACATGGGGCTCACAAGCGGTGTTGTAAAGGGTGGTCGTGCCCTCGGCACGGACGGCGGCCATGACGAGGTTCTCCGTGGCCATGACGGAGGCCTCATCGAGCATGAAATAAGTGCCCTTGAGCCCACCCAGCGCCATGAGCGTGGCCGTTCCCGTCTTACGGAAGATCACCTTGGCGCCCAACGCGCGGAACCCATCCACGTGCGTGTCAAGCCGACGCCGCCCAATACTATCCCCGCCCGGCGCCGCACAGAGGCGTATCCGCCCCTTCCGAATCAGCATGGGCGCGGCGAAAAGAAACGACGTCCGGATGCGCGAGCAAATCTCGGCCGGCACAACGGGGTCCGCCTTCAGTCGTCGCGCATCCACCGTCAGCCGATGTTCGGAGAGATTCCCGGAGACCTTGGCGCCGAGTGCGCGCAACCCATCGGCCATCACGCGAACGTCGGCGATGTCGGGCAGATTCTCAAGCGTCACGGGTTCGGAGGCCAACAGCGCCGCCGCCAGCATGGGCAACGCCGCGTTCTTGTTCCCGGGCACCGTGTGGGTTCCACTGATGGGCTTCCCGCCCTGAATGATAAGCTTGGACATGAAAGGGGTCTCCGAAAACGTCAGGGAGACGGCGGCCGAAGGCGGTCACGAAGCGATTGAAGCGCCGCCCAGTTTTCACGCTTGAGCGGCACGGAAAGCGTCTCCCCCAAGAGCAACAAACGCATGGGATGATGGATCGTCACCGTCGGCAGACGCCCTTCCAACAGATTCCACTGCCCCACCCGGCCCGTGGCCGCGACACCCTGCGGATAGAGCGCCTTGGCCGCGACAGGCCCAAGGAGCACCACCGCCTGTGGCGCCACCAACAACAACTCCTTGCGCAAATGCGCCGAACACGCCCGAAGCGCCGCGCCCTCGGGACGCCCTCGGACGGGACACTTCAACGCGGACGTGATGTAGAGATCCGCGGGAGAGAGCCCAATGGCGGCAAACATGCGTTCCAGCAACACTCCCGCCTCACCCTCAAGGCGAGACCCCTGCGCGGTCGCATCATCCCCCACCAAACACGCGCCATTGACCACCGCCACGCGCGCCCCCCAAGGCTCTCCACGGCCCATCAGACGCTCCTGCGCGGCATAGGCACACCCTTGGCATCCGGCAATCTCCGCACGCAAGGCCGCCACCGCCGCCGCCCTTTCCTCGGGCGTGTCGGACGATGTGGCGGCAACACGCTCGGCCCGGGCCGGCGCAGGCACCTCCGGCATTGCCCGTGCGGCCGTCGCCGCGGGTGGGGAGACAAACGCCTGCCACACCTCCGGAGCCACCGGAACCGTCTTCACGCCCCCTTCCCGCAGGAAGGTGAGCGCCTCAATGGCGGCGTCGAGCGCCTGCACGGCAGGGTGTTGGGAAACGTCAGAGTCCGGCATAGCTGTGCATCCCGGGAAACAGTTTGGAGAGATTGATCCAGGTAACCGTGAGCACAATGGCGAGCAATCCGGCGCCCAACAACGCCACCCGCCAACGCCGGCTCCCGCGCACATGGAAGAACGCGGCATAGATCAACCACGTGGCCAAGGACCATTGCTCCTTCGGGTCCCACTGCCAATAGGCTCCCCATGCCTCATTGCCCCACACCGAACCCAACGCGAGCGCCAAGGAGATCAGGAAAAAGCCCCAAGCGACATTGCGCCCCGCCGCCCGCGCATGGTTGGCACACTCAAGAACGAACGCACGGGCCATCAGCGCATACGCCAGCATATAGCCCAACACGTGCGGCACAAACAGCGGGCTCTGAAGCGCCGGCGGCAGGCGTCCCTCGGCGGCGGAAAAGACGAAGGCCAGCGGGAAGGCCACCACGAAACCAAGCGTCGCATCCAGCCGAACCGTCCAAAACCCTTCCATCCGTCGCGTCAGCACCGTTGCCGCCGCAAGGGCCGGAGGCAACCAGAGAAAAGCCTCAAAGAGATTGCGCATGGGAGGATGTCCCACCGCGCCCCACCGCAACGTAATCGCCGCCACCGCCACAGGAAGCACCGCCAGCCAAACCATGCGCCCAAAGCGTCGGGGCAAAACGACCCCAAGCAGGGAGAGGAGCACCTGAACGTTCAGCAACCAGCCGAGAGCATCGGTCTTCAACGTCATGACCGCACCTCCCGCACCGCCATCAGCAAGGAAGCCAGCACCAGCGCACCGTAGCCGGCGAAGGTCACCGCCACGCCGGGATCGCGCCGCACCGTCAAATGCGTCTGCCACACCTGCTGACCATAAGGGTCATAAGCCTTCGAGTAGGACATTTGGTAATACGTGAAGCCATTGCGCCGCAATGGGCGGTTCACTGACACCTCCTCCCGCTCCCCCTCCGGAAAGATCAACTGCGTCCGGTACTGCTTCGGCATCCCGTCCGGATAGGTGTCGATCATGAAAGCGCCCAGCGTCACAAGTTCTCCGCCAATCATACGCTGACGATACTCCGGCGGAGCGATGGGCGAATCGACCAAACCCACCTCCCACGTCTTGGCATAACCGGCGGTGATGCCGCCGCCAATGATCACGGCCGCCGCCCCCGCGTGAAACAACGCGCTCACCCATCGCCGTCGCCACAACGCCCGAAGCGTCACCGCCACGAACACCAGCAACAGCACCCAAAGCGCCGCATGAAACCACGCGGAGCCCAGCACCTCATGCGTCTTCGGGAAGGCCAAAACCGCGGCTCCCGCCGCTGACACCAACAGGCAAATGGCCGCCACTGGCCGCCACAGACGCGCGCACAATCGGGAAAACATCGACATGGGCCGCATTATAGCATACCGCGCGCCGCCGCCCGCGCCAAGCACACCGGCCCACCGTGAAGCCGGGCATAGGCCGAGCTCGCCGCAAGCGCCGCGGGCAAATCACACCCGAAGTCGCGCACGTTCCCCAAGGGGAGCCCGTAAAAGCCGCAGGGACGCAAATCCCCGACATGCGAAAGGAA
The DNA here is from genome assembly GCA_949282555.1 of uncultured Lentisphaeraceae bacterium. Classification (GTDB taxonomy): domain Bacteria; phylum Verrucomicrobiota; class Kiritimatiellia; order RFP12; family DVOR01; genus Spyradenecus. Next base: position 23,879 of record CASDPK010000004.1, read on the forward strand.
AAGGAATCCGGAACCCGCCATGCAGCCATTGAGGCGGCTCTTCGGAGGTTCTGCGCGGGAAGCGGCCACGGAAAGGACGCGCGGCTCACAGGTCACATGGATCGGGAGCGCCCCCTCCGCGTCGAGATCCAACACCTCGTTGAGGGCGCGAAGCGTCTCGGCATCGTCCAAACACTGCTCGGAGATCCCCGAGCCACGCCCCACCGGAACAAGGAAAAAGACGTCCAGCCGCGTGGCCCCCTGCGCCAAAGCGAAATCGCGCATCGCCCGCAAATGGCCCAATCCGCCCCGCGTGAGCGTGTGGTTCACCTGAAACGGAAGCCCCACGGCCCGAGCCGCCGCCATCGCACGAAGGGCCATCCCAAAGGCTCCCTCCACGCCGCGGAAAGCATCATGGGTGGCCGCGTCTGGCCCATCCACACTCAACGAAAGCGCCCGAATCCCCGCCGCCTTGAGCGCCGCCAACCGCTCCTCCGTCGCGAACCTCCCACACGGCGCCAGCACGCACGGGAAGCCCTTTTCGGAGGCCGCACGCACCAGCGTCTCCAAGTCTTCCCGATGCATCGGCTCGCCCCCGGTAAAAATGATCAGCGGGCCGCCGGTGCCATGGGCATGCGCGTGCGAGGCCCCCGGAGCCGTGGCCTTCAAGGCCTCAAGGCTCCCAATCACCCTCAAGCACTCCTCCGTGGAGAGCTCTCCGGCATAAGGGTCGTTTCGGGACGCACCGCGGCAATGATGGCACGCCATCGGACAACGGCGGGTCACTTCCCAAGCAAGGACACGAAGAGGTTTATTCACGGCAAAGGCTCCGAATAAGGGACATGGCAACGGAAGCGTCGGACCAATCGGCCAGCACCGCATCGGCGCCGGCGGCGGAAAGCTCCCCCTCCCCCACCCAGCCTGTGGCCACGGCGAGGCAAGGAAGACCGACGGCATGGGCGGCTTGGATATCCTTCGGCGTGTCGCCAATCAACAGCCGAGGCACCGCCCCCAACGCCCGGGCCCGTTCGCAGGCAATGGCGGCGATTTGGTCGCGATCCTCATGATCGGAGGCGTAAGCCCCAAAAGAGAAGGCCTCGGCAAGGCCGGCATGAACCAATTTTCCCCAAGCCGTCGCACGGATGTTCCCCGTGACCACGCCCAAGAGAAACCCCGCTTCACAAAGCCGTTCAAGCATCTCCCGCACACCGGAATAGACCACTATCGGCCCCCGCTCCAACCGCGGCAACAACCGCTGGGTAAGCTCAAAGAAAAACCGTTCCTCGCGGGCCGGAGTGGAAATCACCCCATGCGCCGCCGCCATCGCCCGGACAACGGCCGTGTCCGTGGCGCCAACAAAAGAGACGGCCCCAAAATCCGCCGCCACACCATAGGCCGCCGCAAACGCCTCGGCAAACGCCGGCCGCCCCAAGCCCTTGGCATGGAGCAGGGTTCCATCAATATCAAAGAGAAGCGCAGTCCGCATGAGGAGAGATTTTAGCACACGCACGGGACACGCATACAGTCGCTCCGCAGACACGGGGTTCCTGGCAAGTTACACAATAGAGTAAGTCAAGGACTAGCAAGAAAAGGAAGCTCGAACGCATTTATTCCTAGATGATTGCCCCCATTGACCTGCAAACGGCACCTTTTGGCATAGTCCATGTTATAAATCTGGAATCTCTATTGTGTACTCTTGCGGGATCGTGACTTTCTGTGGAATCGTCGGAGGGCGAACACGTAAATAGAACTCTTCGTCCTTGTCAAATCGGACTTCCTCATGATCAACAAACACCTGTACGCAACCCTCATTGGAAATCGTTTCGATAGCCACTACGCGCCCTGTTTCAGGATTGACATCCAATAGCACCATCGCGCCTCTTATCATGTAACTAAATGAGACGACGTTTTCCCCCTTTTGCTCTCTCCACTGATACGTTTGTGGGCGCCAACCTATCTTACCCATGACCTCCTTAATGTTGTCACCATACTTAATGCGTTTCAATCTTTTCTCGTAGTCGCCATTTATTGGCCAAAGATATTCAACGTTGTAGGACTTTTCCGCTTGGGAAGTTTCCATTTTTATGACGCGAAACACGTTCCTAAGCCGATCTTTATCGTCGAGATCGATGACAAGCCAAACATCTCGCGTTGTACATAGGGGGGAAAACACCAACAGATGTCTTGGGTCAAGAAATGCAAGTTGCCTTCGAACGTCCTCTTTTTCCCAAAGCAGTGAAGGCTTTTTAAGTTCCCACGTCAATGTTTGTGCGATGTCATCCTTTGACATTCCCGAACAAAGTTTTCGATAGTTTGTGTCAATCCATTCCTCCTTCGCGTAAAGAGACGCTCCTAAGAAAATGAAGAGAAAAACCGAAAAGATTCTGTGAGGTAGCGCCATAACCACTCATCCAAATAAAGTCACCACAAACGAAAACTGAGTCGCCTTGCCTCTGTTGGCCCCCTCCTCAACCACCGCCATCTTTGGAGTCGCAGTGGCGGCAATCGCAGTAGACAGGGCCGAAGGTATCATTGTGGAACTCGGAGACAAAACGGAGGGGCTGATTTTTCGGCGTTGTAAACGATGAAACACACACCTGTCTCGATTTTGATACGAGTTTGGTTTTCCATTCACTTACGTTCATGGGGACATCTCTTCCGATGTCGTCACAGGAATAAGAAAGGTCATCAGCGGAGATGAACTCATCGTGGACGTTGTAACCATATTGCGCGGCGTTGATGAAAACACAGCGACAACCAAGGAGAGGCGTTCCCCTCTTCGACTTCCATACACGTGTTCCCGCAAACACCATGTGTTCATGCTATCACATACCGGAACTCGTAGTAAAGGCCATGCCTTACCACCGATGATTTGTCTGCCACTGCGGGTAACTGCCGTGCGGGGGTTCTATCCTTTAACCCTCAGACACGGATGTTACGCCGCGCCGAATGCGTGGCTTTATCACGGTCTTTTGGAGCAAACAGCGTGTATCTGTTGGGAGGCGTCCGGGGCGTTTGAGGGGGTGTGCAACACCTCTCTCATGAAGTGGCTTATTGCGCTTCCCACAGACGCAGTATGTTCTAGGGGGAGATGCAGTGCATCCCCAAACGAGACACAGTGCATCCCGTGGAGAGATACGGAGGGGCTGGGCGCGGACTCCGCCGCACGGGCACTCACTGAGGTTGCGGAGGCGTTTTGGTCGGCTCCACGTGAACCGTGAGGATGGCATCCTCCCCGAACTCCTCCCGCAGGAGGTGCTCCACACGGCAGGCGATATCATGCCCCTCTCGGACGGTCATCAATGGATCAACGCGGAAGTGAAGCTCAATCACGGCCACGGTTCCGACCCGGCGGGAGCGCAGATGGTGCGGTTCGGAAAGGCCCTCCACCGTATGCAACAAGGCCAAAATGCGTGCGTTCTCCTCGGCCGACATCCCGCGTTCCATCAGCTTGTCGAGCGCGTCGCGAACGATATCCCATGCGATCCGCAGGAGGATCACGCCCACGATGAAGGCGGCCACGGGATCCAAGAGCACCCATTTCCCGCCAAAGAGCGCGGCGGCGCCGGCACCGATGGAGGTGCCAATCGAAGAAAGCGCATCACTGCGATGGTGCCAAGCATTGGCCAAGAGCGCGTCGTTGCCCGTTTCCCGCGCCACCCGAACCGTCACTTGATACAAGTATTCCTTGACGCCTATCGACACCAAGCCCACCCAAAGGGCCAGCAACGCCGGACGCTCGGGCCAAACCCCGAAAGCCAGCGCCCGCACCACCGTCTCGCCCGCGTGGAAGGCAATCATCAAGCCCACCCCGCACAGCACAACGCCCACCAACGCCGCGGCGAACGTCTCGTACTTCCCGTGTCCGTAGGGATGGTCGCCATCCTGCGGGCGTCCGGCGAGGCGCATCCCAATCATCACGGCGAAATCGGTGGCGAAGTCGGAAAGCGAATGAAGGGCATCGGCGATCATCGCGGCGGAGCGCCCGAACACGCCAACGGCCAATTTGCCCAACGTGAGCGCCACATTGACGCCAACGGAAAGCCACGTCACCCGATTGGCCCGCGCGACGCGCTCACGCATCGAAGGAAGCGGAGACATCGAAAACCTCAGAGCTTGAAACACACGCCGTCGGCCCGAGGAACCCACGGACCGACGGCATGAAGACGCACGCATTAACCTTCGGACTTCATCTGCGGGAAGAGGAGGACGTCACGAATGGCCTCGGCTCCCGTGAGGAACATCACCAACCGGTCAATGCCCATGCCAAGGCCGCCCGTCGGCGGCATCCCATATTCCAGCGCCTCCACGAAGTCCTGGTCCATCGGTTCGGCATCGGCCTCGACCTGGCGGGAAAAGGCGACGCGCTGGGCGTCGGGATCGTTCTGCTCGGTGTAACCGGGGCACAACTCCTTGCCGGCGACGACGAACTCGAAGACATCGACCAATTCCGGATCATCCGGGCAGGCCTTGGCCAGCGGCACATACTGCTTCGGAATGCGCGTGACGAAGGTCGGCTGGCGAAGGGTCTTCTCAATGAGCTTGTCGTAAACCTCGTGGGAAAGCGTGAGCATGTCCACGATTTCGGGCACCATCTCCAGCCCCGCCTCCGCCGCACGGGCACGGGCGGTCTCGTAATCCAACGAGAACCAATCCTCACCCATCCGCTCCCGGATCAGCTCCTGCTGGGAGACCTCGCGATACGGCGGCTCAAAGTCGATGACTTCACCCTCCGTGCCATAAGGCACCTTCCGCGTGCCGAGCACGGTGTCGCAAAGGTAAGGAAGCAAGCCTTCGATCAAGCGCTTCATGGACGTCCGGTCGCCGTAGGCCTCATAGACCTCCAGCACGGTGAATTCGGGGTTATGCGTGCGGTCAATCCCCTCGTTGCGGAAATCCTTGCCCAGTTCGAAGACCTTGTCGAACCCGCCAACGATGAGCCGCTTGAGGTAAAGCTCCGGGGCGATGCGCAAGACCATCTCGCGGTCAAGCGCGTTATGGTGCGTGTAGAACGGCTTGGCCGCGGCGCCACCCGCCTGCCCCTGCATGATGGGCGTCTCAACCTCGATGAATCCCTTGGAGGTGAGGAAGTTGCGGATTCCGAGCAAGATTTTGTGGCGCTTGTCGAACCGCGCACGGCTCTCGGGATTGGACATCAAATCAAGATAACGCCGGCGGTAACGCTCCTCCTGGTCCTGAAGGCCATGCCACTTCTCGGGCGGCTGACGGATGGCCTTGGAAAGGAGATCCCACGCGGCCACATCCACGGTCTTCTCGCCGGCCTGCGTGGTGAACAACGTTCCCTTCACGCCGATGATGTCACCGAGATCCAGCAACTTGGCGGCATTGTAGGGCGTTTCGCCCACCACGTCGCGCTTGAGGAGAATCTGGAAAGCGTCGGAACCATCGCCCAAATGGATGAACATCAGCTTGCCCATCCTGCGCTTGGTCATGATGCGGCCCGCCACCGCGACCTCCCGTCCCTCGGCAAATCCTTCGCGGATCTCCTTCAGGGTGCCGGTGCGCGAAAAGGCGTGACCGTAAGGCGCATATCCCAACTCGGCCAGCTTGGCCCGATTCTCAATGCGCTGAGCGCGATACTGATCCTCATTCTGAGGCATCTGAGCCATGACGCCCTCCTTATTTCGAAAGATACTCGTTGAGCAACGCGGTGAGGTGCGCCGCCGTGAAGCCAAAGTGTTCGGCCAACTTCGCGGCGGGGCCGGAGGCGCCCCAGCCCTTCATCGTAAGGGTGATCCCACGATCGCCGACATAGCGCTCCCAACCGAAGGAAGACGCGGCCTCAACGGCAATGCGGCGCTTCACCGCCTTGGGCAGCACCGCTTCGCGGTAGGCCTCGGGCTGGGCCTCAAAACGGTCCCAGCTCGGCATGGAGACCACGCGCAGATTGCGCGCATCGGCTTGGGCCACCTCCAGCGCCAAGCTCACCTCGGAGCCGGACGCAATGAGAATCGCCTCGGGCTCCGCCGCGGGATCGCGTTGCCACAGCACATAGGCGCCCTTCGCCGCTTCGCTTGCGGCGGGGAAGACGGTGCGATCCAACACCGGCAGATTCTGGCGCGAAAGCAACAGCGCCGTGGGGCCCTCCTTGCGGCGCAGGGCGACCTCCCACGCGACGGCGGTTTCGGTGGCGTCGGCCGGGCGGAACACGCAAACGTTGGGCATCGCGCGCAACGCCGGGAGCTGCTCCACGGGCTCGTGCGTCGGGCCATCCTCACCCACGTAGAAGCTGTCATGCGTGAGCACGTAAATCACGGGCAGACCCATCAACGCCGCCACGCGAATGACCGGACGGCAATAGTCGCAGAAGACGAAAAAGGTTCCGCCAAACACGCGCAGGCCACCATGCACCGCGATGCCGTTCATGACGCCCGCCATGCCCAGCTCACGCACGCCGAAGTGGAAGTTGCGCCCCGAGAAGCTCTCCTTGGCCACATCGCCAAGGCCGTTCAAGTAAGTCATGTTCGAGGGGGCCAAGTCCGCCGAGCCGCCCACCAGCCACGGAACCGCCGGAGCAAGGGCGTTCAACACCTTGCCCGACGCCACGCGGGTGGAGACGGGCTTGCCGCCCCAATCCGGCAGAAGCGCGGAAAGATCCGCGGGCATCGCCTCTTGGTAATAAGCGTCCCACGTGGACTTGAGCGCCGGATCGGCCGCGAACACCGTCTTGGCCATCCGCACCCATTTGTTGCGGAGGCGCTTCATCTTGGCGATGCGGTCGGCGAAGCATTCGCGGACTCGCTCGGGCACCACAAACGACTCATCGGGATTGAATCCGAGCGCCTGCTTGGTCAAGCGAAGCTCTTCCTCCCCGAGCGGCGCACCGTGGCTGGCCGCCGTATCGGCCTTGTTGGGAGACCCCTTGCCAATGACCGTGTGGCAAATGATGAGCACCGGCTTGGACTCGGAACGCATCGCCTTGCGAATGGCCTTCTCAATGGCCACGAAGTCGTGCCCGTCGCACTCCAACACCTGCCATCCATAGCTCAGGAAGCGGCGCACGGGATTGTCCGCGACGGCAAGGCTGATCGGGCCTTCGATGGAGATGCGGTTGGAATCATAGAACATGACGAGCTTGTTCAGCCCAAGCGCACCGGCAAGGGAGCACGCCTCATGCGAAATGCCCTCCTCCAAGTCGCCATCGCCGCACGTCACCCACGTGCGATGATCCACCAACGTGCGCCCCTCGGCGTTGAAGCGCGCGGCCAGCATCTTCTCCGCGATGGCCATGCCCACCGCGCTTGCGATCCCCTGCCCCAAAGGCCCCGTGGTCGTCTCCACGCCCGGCACTTCGCCATATTCCGGATGGCCCGGGGTCTTGCTTCCCAACTGGCGGAACTGCCGGAGATCCTCAATCGAAAGCGGATACCCGGCGAGATGAAGCAATGCGTAGAGCAACGCCGAGCCATGCCCGCCCGACATCACGAAACGGTCACGGTCGGCCCACTTCTCGTCTCCGCCCCACACCTTCAGATACTTCAGCCACAGCACGGCCGCCACGTCTGCCAATCCCATCGCCACGCCGGGATGGCCCGATTTCGCCGTCTGCACCTCGTCTGCCGAGAGACAGCGCAACGTGTTGGCCACCAAAACCATGTCGTCCATATCCACCTTGTTCATGAAAGACCTCTCATAAGGCTAAAAGGGAGTGTTCAGTTTATCATATTTCCCTCATTTCCCGCAAACAACGCCGACGGCCAAACGAACGAGTCCGCACGCTTTCGCCATGAATGCGCCGACCTCAACCCTGGGACAAAACCCATCGCATTTTTTGGTATGCTACGGGGCGATATGAAGATTCTTGTCATCGGTAGCGGCGGGCGGGAGCACGCCATTGTTTGGAGGTTGGCGCAGGACGCGGAACCTCCGGAACTCTTCTGCGCGCCGGGCAATGCCGGCACGGCGGCGTTGGCCACCAATCTGCCAATCGGGGCCGAGGACATCCCGGCCATCGTGACGTGGGCCAAGGAACACCGCCCCGACTTGACCGTGGTGGGCCCCGAGGCCCCGCTGTGCGCAGGGCTCGCGGACGCGTTGGAGGCTGAGGGCTTGAAGGTCTTTGGGCCGTCCCAAGCCGCCGCGAGGCTGGAGGGCAGCAAGGGCTTTTCCAAGGAAGTCATGGAAGCCGCTGGCGTTCCCACGGCCCGTTTCCGCGTCTACACCGATTCCGCGCAGGCCATTGCCGAATTGGAAGACTTTGGGTTCCCGGTGGTCGTCAAGGCCGACGGCTTGGCCGCGGGCAAAGGCGTCGTGATCGCCAAGACGCGTGCCGAGGCGGAAGCCGCCCTGCACGATATGTTGGACGCCGGGCGTTTCGGTGCCGCAGGGGCCGAGGTGGTGGTGGAAGAGTTCCTCGACGGCGAGGAAGCTTCCGTCTTTGCCCTGTGCGACGGCAAGCACGTGGAATTGCTCCCCGCCGCGCAGGATCACAAGCGCGCCTATGACAACGACGAGGGGCCCAACACCGGCGGCATGGGCGCCTACACACCCGCCCCCATCGCCACGCCCGAGGTCATGCGCTTCACACGGGAACAGATCGTTCTGCCCGTCTTGCGTGAGCTGAACCGCCGCGGGATTCCCTACAAAGGCGTGCTCTTCTGCGGATTGATGATCGGCAGCAAGGGTGTGCGCGTGTTGGAATTCAACTGCCGCTTCGGCGACCCCGAAACCGAGGTGGTCGTGCCGAGCATCGCCTCCGACTTCGCGCCGGTGTTGCTCGCCTGCGCCGAGGGCCGCCTGAAAGAAGGCATGGTGCGCCTGCGCAATGAGGCCGCCGTCACCGTGGTCATGGCCGCGCCCGGCTATCCGGGCAGCTACCCAAAGGGAATGCCCATCACAGGCATCGCGGCGGCCGAGGCCACCGGATGCCACGTCTTCCACGCCGGCACCGCGCTCCGAGAGGGCGAAGTCGTCGCCGTCGGAGGCCGTGTGCTGACCGTCACCGCCTTCGGGAAAGACCTGCGCGAAGCCGTGGACAACGCCTATCGCGGCATTGGCGAGATTCACTTCGACGGCGCGCACTGCCGCCGCGACATCGCCGCCAAGGCCTTCCGTCACCTCTAATCGTTCCGACCGCATAAGGAGATCTTTCAATGGGACAACCGCTCGTTGGCATCATCATGGGAAGCGATTCCGACTGGGGCACGATGCGCAAGTGCGTCGACACCCTCAAATCCTTCGGCATTCCCTTTGAGGCGCACGTCATGAGCGCCCACCGCACCCCCGAACAGGCCGCCCGCTATGCCTCCGAGGCGGAGGGCCGCGGGCTCCGCGTGCTCATCTGCGCCGCCGGCATGGCCGCCCATTTGGCGGGCGTCATCGCGGGGCACACCATCCTTCCGGTCCTCGGCGTGCCGATGAAGGGTGGCGCCATGGATGGCCTCGACGCGCTGTTGGCGACGGTGCAAATGCCCGGCGGCATTCCGGTGGCGACCCTCGCGCTGGGCAATGCGGGCGCGACGAACGCCGCCGTGTTGGCGGCCCAGATCCTTGCCCTCTCCGACCCCACCCTTCGTGAGCGCCTGCACGCCCACAAGGACGCCATGGCCCGCAAGGTGGAAGAGGCCGACGCCCGGCTTCAGAGCGAGCTGTGAGGTGAGGCGCGCGGCGCTGGCCCTGCTGATGCTTCTTGCGTGTGGCCTCTGCCACGCGCTGACGTACAGCAATGCCTACGCTTCCCCGCGCAATTCCGAGCGTGCCCGCCGGAGTTCCACACGGTTCATCATCCTGCACACCACCGAAGCGGAGGCAGCCTCGTCCCTTCGCAAGCTGAGCCGCAATGGCGAGGCGCACTATTGTGTGGATCGCGACGGGAAGGTTTACCGCATCGTTGACCGTTCCCGCGTGGCCTACCATTGCGGCACCAGCATGTGGGCCGGGCGGCGCAACCTCGACGAAGTCTCCATCGGCATTGAAGTGGTGGGCTACCACGATCGTGCCCTCACCCCCGCGCAATACGCCACCCTGCGCGAACTGGTGCTCACGCTCCAAAAACTCTATGGCGTGAAAGACGCCAACGTGATGCCCCACGCGCAAGTGGCCTATGGCACCCCCAATCGCTGGCACCGCAAAAGCCACCGAGGCCGCAAGCGGTGCGGCATGGGCTACGCCACGCCCGCCGTGCGCCGTCTGCTCGGGCTGGAGGAGCGTTGGCTCGTGGACCCCGACGTGAAGGCGCGCCGCCTGACGGTGGGGGACGCCTTCTTGTCCCAAGTGCTTTATGCCAAGAACGGCGACCGCCTCCTGCCCTATCGCCTCCCCTCAACGGCAAAAGCCTCCACGCCCAAAGCGTCTTCGCCGCCCCCCGCCTCCGGCCCGCGCGAACACGTCATCGGCAAGGGCGAAACGGCGTGGGACGTCGCCCGCGACGCCTACAACGCCGCCTCCACCCTCTACCTCTTCCCCGACGGACGCCGCCTTTCAGGTGACGCAATCCGCGATTGGGAAGCCATCGTTCCCGGCACGCGCGTGATTTTGGGCGATGCGGATGCCTCCGGCTCCCCCGTCCAAACCCTCGCGGCCGGTGGGCACCCACGGCGCTTGGTGGGCGATGCCGCCCGCGCGGCCGACACATGGTACATCCGCCCGACGGGCGGCTTCGTGAGCGGGGCGAAACTCACCGAAAAGGCATTGGGCACGCTCCCGCCCGGGACCAAAATCCTTGTGGGCTACGCCGTGGGTGGCCCCGTAACCAGCCGCCGCCTGCCATCGCAGATCTGCCCCACCCGCTGGGATGCGCCCGACACCTTCTATCTCATGCCCGGAAAACCGCTCAAGAGCTCCGGGGGAACCGACATGCGCCGCATTCCCTCCGGCACCCACGTCTTCTATCGGAACTGATCCACCCATGCGCACACTCCTCTTCCTCCTCCCGACATTCCTCCTCCTTTCCTTGGCGACGGCCGCCGAACTCGACCCCATCGGATGGGGCGTCGTCTCCTCGCCGTCTCCCGATGTCTATGACAAAACCGGAAAGCGTCTGGCCGAAATCAAAGGCGGGGAACTCTTCACGATCCTCAAAGAAGTTTCCGTCAACAAAGCCCCCGCCTACTACATCGAGCTCCGCCGTCCCAAAAAGCCCCGGTGCATCCTTCCGGGAGGCGACTGCAAGGTCTTTCTCGAATTGCCCGACGCCTCCGATCCCGATGCCGTCGCCGGCGTGAAGCGCATTCAAACCCTCCTCGCCGACTACTACTCCACGTTGGCCCTGCGCGAAACGTTGCTCGACCGCGCCGAAGCCCGCCATCGTGCCGGCTCCCCCGCCGAGAAGCTGGAAAAACTCCGGGACGAGCTGCGCGGCGTCCCTGCCCGCGACCGCGCCCTTGAGGCCGCCCAAGCCAAAGCCGCCTCCAATGCCGAACGCCTCCGCTATCAGGACGCCCGAAAGGAGCTCCGCTATCGCACCACCGGCCTTCAGGAAGAGATCCGCCGCACCGAAGCCGCCGCCGCCGAATGGGAGCGCACCCATCCCTTCAATCCCGACGCCGTCCGCAAGAGCGCCGTTTGGAAAAAGCTCACCCAGCGCCTCCGCACGCTTGAAGAGCAAGTCACCCTTTTCGGCGTCACCCCCGCGAAAGACTGAGCCAAGCCTCCCCACGGAGCATTGATGTCGGGCAGACCTTATGAAACGGTCTGCCCGATGGCTTTTTGGAGGCGCCTCCGCATCCGTTCAACACGTTCGGGATGAGCCCCGGCGACATTGCGGGTCTCCCGTGGGTCCTCGGCAAGATTGAAAAGTTCCCTGCAGCGGAGTTTCCAGCGATTGTTCTGCAACAGTGTCGGCACGCCCCCGGCGCCGCTGGCCACCACCGCACGTTCCGGAGGGAAATGCTCCCCTCGAAGCAATGGCAGAAAAGAACAGCCATCCACACCCTTTGGGCAAGGCACACCAAGCATGTCGGCACACGTCGGCAACACATCGTACATCGCGACAAGATCCTGCACCACCCCTCCGGCACGGGCCATCCCGGGCCAACGAATCGCGAACGGCACACCAATGCCACCCTGGCGGTTATCCCACTTGAGCCCTCGCAGACCGGCATTCCCATTGAAGACATCGCGAAAATGCTCCGTGTAGTCGTTGGCCTTACCCTTAAGACAACGCCCTCCGTGATGCTGGGAAATATACAACTCGTGTCCATTGTCCGAAGCAAAGAGCACCATTGTGGACTCCAAGAGTCCCAACGCCTCCAAGCGTGCCAAGAGCCGCCCCACCTCCGCATCCAAGCGGCGTACCATCGTGGCATACTCCATTTCCAAATCCGTGAGGCCCTCGGCGGTTGGGGAAGGAGGCGGCTCCAGCGGTCGCCCGGTGGCATCATCCCAATAGCACAAACGGCGGTTACGCGCACTCACCTCGGGGTCAATCGCAGGCCAAAACGTCTCTTCTGTCGCCCCAAATCCCTCGTAACGCCGAGAGGAAGGCGGAATCTGCACCGGTCCATGCGGGAGTGTAGTGGCATAATGCAGGAAAAATGGCCGCCCATCCTGACCTCTTCTGTCCAGAAACGCCTCAGCCGCGGCAATCAACCGATCCGGGGCGTAGACGGCCTTCCCCGTCATCGTCCAACGTCGGAGACGCTTGGCATACGTTTCGTTCTCCTCGCTCTTGGCGCCATCCTTATGGGTGTTCCCCTCCAAAACATCGCGAAAAGGTTCGCCGCCTTCCGGCTTAGACCAAAGGAACGGCGGATAAAACCCGTGACAGGCTTGATGATCCAAATAACCGTAGTACATCTCCCATCCCTGCCGTGCCATTTGGCGGCGCGTGGTTTGGAAGCCATGCCCCAACTTGCCGATTTGCGCGGTGACATACCCCGCCTCGCGAAACAACTCAGGAAGCGTGCACGCGCCAGGGGGCAAAGGGATATCCGCGGCGTCCGCGGTTGCCTCCGTTTCCTTGGCCTGACTCACGCGCCAGCGAGGCGGACGATGGGCATCATGAAACCCCGTGAGGAGCGAAGCCCGCGCCGGAGCGCAATACATGCACCCGTGGGCAAACGCGAAGGTTGCCCCCTCCTTGAAAATCCGGTCAATGTTCGGAGTGGAAAAATGCTTTTGGCCAAAATGGGAGAGCATTCCTTTGCCCAAATCGTCTGCGTAGATGAAGAGCACATTCGGCCGCTCGCGCACAGGAAGCGTCTTTCCCAAAGATACGCCGGCCGCCGCACCGATAGCCAACAGGAACTCACGTCGTCTTAGGTTCATGCGCCTGAGTATATCACAGGGAGTGCCAAGCCTCCGCCCCTCAAAAAGAGTCTTCCCCGCAACCCTTAAGAAGAACCCTCTTCACCCTCGAATCTCTTGCGCCATCATCCCCCCCCCCCCAAAAAAAAGTCTCACACTGCGCAAAATCAAAATCTGTGGCCATTTGCATTTTTTCGCTTGACCTGCTGGCCCAGCTATGATATTCTGTGCGGTGTTTTCCACTTGGCGGGTTAGCTCAGTTGGTAGAGCAGCGGAATCATAATCCGCGTGTCGGGGGATCGTGACCCTCACCCGCCACCAGTGAAGAAAACGGCCATGTTCCGAAGTGGCGCAGCGGTAGCGCAGGTGACTGTTAATCACTTGGTCGCAGGTTCGAATCCTGCCTTCGGAGCCAATCTTACGCCTCTGGGTGAAAGCCTGGAGGCGTTTTTCGTATTCCAAGCCCATATCGTCACAGGAGCCCTCGGCCAGCCCAAGCATCGGAAGGCTCCGTAGCGTGATGTGTGAGGCTCCGTATCTCGCGCTGAGATGCTCCGCACGACAATCCAAGGCAGAGCGGCCCTCGCGGCAAGACGCGAAAATGCCTTTTTTCTCCGGAGGGGCAAGTCATTGCACAGTGCATTTCCCACACATCAACATAAAAGCATAACGCTATTGCACGGGAGGGAAGGGCATGGTATCATAGATGCGATGATTGTTTGCTGACCCATTCAGAAAGGTAGCCAAAGATGATGCGGAATGCGATGATGGCCGTGGCGCTGAGTTCTCTGCTCGGGGCTGGAGTGGTGTGCGCGCAGGATGCCCAAGAGCCTAAACCGACGCGTTTCGACGCGATGGTCCGCGTTATGGATCTTGAGCATGGCACGGTGACTGTCACGAAGCCCGGACAGGCTGCCGAGAAGGCCGTTTCCTACAAGGCTTATCCGTATGGGACGCGCTTTGAGGTCAGCGACGGGGCCAAATTCCGCATGATGTTTTCCGATTTCACGTATGCGGTGATCAAAGGGCCTGCGGTTTTTGTTCCCCGGGCCTCGGACGAATGGCGCAAGATTGCGGTGGAAGTGACGCGCGGCGACATGAATTTCTTCGTGGAGCAGCATGCGCAGCCGGGTCAGTTCACGTTGGTGACGCCGCTCGGCACCTTCACCTCCCTGCAGGGCATGTCCAAGCTTCATGTGGGGGATGTTGCCAAGGGCACCGTCACCGAAGAGGATTTCTCCTTCCGCACGCTTTCCGGAAATGCCGTCTACGAAGGATTGCATTACAAGATGACGGGCATGACCCAGGCCAACGCCTTCGTCTCCGCCGATGCCAAGGGCATGGTCTCCACCGAGCTCACCGGAAAGTTGGGCGAAGTGAAGATGGAAATCCCTGCCGGCAACGGCAAGGCCACCGATTTCTCGCTCACCCCGGGAGCCACGGTCAAGATCACCCGCGCCAAGCCCAAAGGCTCCGACAATTGGGTGGTCTCCGTGCTCACGCTCTATGCCAACGGTGAGGCCAAGAACTACTTCTGTTACGTCGAGAACCGCGGTGAGGGCTATGCCACCGGTGAACTCATCGCCGAAGTGCTCCCTGAGGAAAAAGATCCTGAGGCGTCCGAAGACGCGGCCACCGACGAAACGCAAGACAACGCACAAGGCGGCGCCGCCGCCCAGCCGGAAGAGAACGGCGGCGCTCTGCCGACCATTCCCGACGAGCTGGAAAGCTTCGGCGACGACCTTCTGTAATCCCTAACGCAACCCCCTCAAAAACACAATGTTCATCTATCATTTTTCCCGCCTCATCAAAAGCAAACTGCTGTGGGGCTTTCTCGCCCTGTTGATGGTGTTCGCCTTTGTGGTCATGGATTCTTGCAGCGGAAGCGCCCCCACGGGGCAGGCGCTGGGCTATCTCAACGGGGAAGCCGTGGGCCAGAGCCTCCACTCCGATGCCACCCAAACCTCCGTCATGCTCAGCGGCCAGGCTGCCTACTATCTCCCGCGTCAGGCGCAGGTCTTTGCCGCGCTGTTGCGTGAGGAAAACGCCGGAGCCAACGATTGGGCCACCCGCCGCCGTGAAACGTGGAAGATCCTTGCGGCCCGCGCCGTTGCGGATCGCCAAGGTCTCGCCGTCGGCCAGGCGGCGGCCGTTCCGGTGCTCGAAATGGCCTTCGCCGGACCTGATGGCGCCTTCAATCCCCAGCTCTACCGCGCGTTCCTCGCCGCCAACAATTATCAGGTGCCGAAACTCTTCGAGGACACGTTCGCCAACGTGTGGTTGCCCTCGCAGGCCATCACGCTTGCGGTGTTCAACTCCGTGGGCTGGGTTTCGCCGATGGAGCAGGACTTCGCGCTTTCCGCGACGTATGACACCACCGTGGCCTATGCCGCCACGCTCAAGAACACGTTGAAGGCCGAAACGATTGAGGTCTCCGACGCGGATCTCCAGGCGTGGTACGATGCCCATCAGGATGACTATGCGTTGCCGGAACAGCGCCGCGTGGAAACCGTTGAGGTGCCCCTCAAGGCCTTCGCCGACAAGATCAAGGTCGAGGAGATGGACGCCATGCAGTACTATGACGACCACTCCGAGGAATTCCGCGGCACGGGAACCAACGCCACCAAGACCCTCCCCTTTGAGGAAGTGAAGGACAAGGCCATCGCCAAGGTCCGTGACCTTCGTGCCTTGGAAGAAGCGCTCGTCTTCGCCAACGAAACGCTGGTGCCCAAGGCTCAGACGAAGGGCTTCGCCGAGGCCGCCAAGGGCTATGGAGAGCCCAAGACGACGACGCTCCGTCAGGATCGCCCCTTCGGCTTCCAGAATGCCGGTGAGTTCTTCTCGGCCATCTTTGAGATGGATCCCGAGGAAACGCCCCTCAATGCCATTCCCGGCACCGATCGCGTTTACCTTGCGCGCCTCGTGGAAATCATTCCGGAGCACATCGCGCCGTTGGCCGAGGTGAAGGAGCGCGTGCGCGGGGATGTCCGCCGCGATCGCTTGGCTCAGCGTCTCAAGACCAATGGTGAGACCCTCCGCAATCTCCTTCAAGGTGAGCTCGCCAAGGGAACCGCCTTTGACAAAGCCGTCGCCGCCTGCAAGACCGATGGCCTCACGGCGACCACCGCGATGACTTTCACGCTCAGCGAGGCCGCTCAGGTGCAGATTCCCCACCGCAACGAGATCTTCGAGGCGGTCTCTCTCCTCGGGGAGAAGGGACTTTCCCAGCCCATCGTGACCCCCGCCAACGAGCTCCTGCTGGTCTACGTGGCCGAACGTCGTCCGGGGGATGCGCTGGCGAAGGCAACCGCCAAGACTCGTTTGGCTCAAAGCCTTGGGTTCGGCTCCGCCTTCCAGCTCACGTCGGACTGGCTGAATTGGAACCTTGATCGCGATCCACCCGTGACGGCCGATGGCGTGCCCGTTCTCGCCGAGGATTTGGAGATAACGGAGTAATCTCCGAGCTTCCCCTTCCCCATTCATTCGGAAAAGCGACGCCCCGGAAAGGGGCGTCGCTTTTTTGGAGATTTGTATGGATGCCACGCATCCCCTCTCCCTGTCGGCCAAAGGGCACAAGGAGCTTATTCAACGGAGATAGGTGATCAGGCGCCGCCGACACTTTACGGAGCCCTGAAGCCCCCCGGCGGCCTCAATTTCGGCCCGCCACACATCGACATGATCGGCGTCGGGGACCTCCTGCGGATCGGGCGTTGGGAGCACTTCAATCTGAGCCTTCTCACGACACGGAAGATAATCTTGCCAATGGACGGGGACCTCGTGGATTCTCCCATCCCCTCCGCGAACGGAAACCCGATCAACCCTGTCGACCGTACGGAACCCATGCGCTGTGACGATCATCGTTCCGCCCCCATCGTCCTCACGGTTCGCATGGAACGACGTTTTCAGAATCACCTCCGTGGCAAACCGTTCGGAATGGCCAAAGCAAACGTTCGCATAGTCATTGGCAATCGCCTCCTGCTCCCATGGCGCCGGAGTTCGGCGGGTGATGGCGGCAAAAGGGGTCCTCTGAGAGCGGAGCTGCCGATAAAGGGGAATCAGCAGCAACGGGGCAAAAGCGAAATAGATTCCCTTGAAATAGGCCGCATGAAGCGAAAGGAAGCGTTGGCGGACAACGGAAAGATCAAAATGGCGAATGCTTGCAGGATCAAGCAACGGCGAAAGTTCCTCAAGATGCTTGGCGGCGATGACGTTGATCTTGCCCTTTTTGACAAACACGAAGTCATCGCCAAACCCAATCTTGCCATCGTTGAGGAGCTCAACCATCCGTTGTTGGGCCAATGGCGTGAACAACAGGCGGAAAGCCCGTTCATCGGAACGATCCGGTGCGTGAAAAAGCGTTTCAAAGTCCCGGTTGGCCATCAGGGTGAATTGTGATTCGTCGGTCAAATCTTTGGCGAACGCCTCAAGGCGCGTCCGCGCCCGCCATTTCCGGAACCGCGCGACCACTCCCGGGCGCTGCCCGGCATAACCGGTGGGGCCTCGGGAAAAGCACAAATTCGGCGCGGCATCGTTTGCATAAACAAGGCGTGTTTCGGAGGAATATTCCGGGATGGGCTTGCGGACGCTGGCCGTAAGCACTTGCGAACGGGTGACCGTCCTGAGATGTCCTTTGGAATCCCGCACACGCTCCGTCCAAAAAATCGTCTTCGTCCCGGTATAAACGCGCGTTCCCCAAGTCTGGCGGCGAATCTCCGCGAAAAGGTAAGGATTCCCGTTGATCTCACCGCTTTGGACACATCGCGCAGAGCACGTTTCGTCCAACGTCCCGTCCCAGCCAAACGCTGTGGACAGTTCCTCCGCACGGCCAAGGGTGAAATAGGCATCCGGCTCCAGCAACGGAAGCACCTTCCGTAGTAGTTCGGTCGGTTGCTCCCAATCAATCAAGCGGTTGAGCGGCCGCGCCTGTTCCCATGCCAAGCGTTCACACGCACCGGCCTTGCTCTCGGCGTCGGCAATGCACGCATCGAGCATCGTGCCCCGACGCTTGAGCGGAATCATCGAAACGCCCCCAACCACTGTGGCAAGCACTCCGGCAAGGCCCATCCATGGGAAGCGTTCCGCCAGTTCGGGAGCGATGTTTCCATATCGAAGGACGAGCGCCCCCACCCCACTCACCACCAAACAGAATGAAAGCACAAACAGGAATGTCGTCGCTTTTCGATGCTTGCGGAGTCTGCAGAGCCGGGCCAGCAGCCCCTTCAGGCGAAGGACGGTGGCATGGTTTTGCCGAAGGTCGACCCCCGAACGCTTGAGCAACGCATTGAAGCACGCGCACACCGCCTCGGCATGTTCCCTCCGAAGACGGCCGGCATATTGCCGAAGCGGATCCTCAAACGCATCGGGGACGGTTGTCATCCCAGTGTCCCGCTACTCAGAAAAAGGCGCTTCTCGCCCGGGCTTTGGTTTCCGCCGAAGCGGCAAAAGGAATGCGTGTGGTGTAACCGGCGCGGGCCGCGACAATCATCTTCGTCGGCCACCGATACACATCGGCATTCCACTGCGCCACGGTGTCATTGTAGAGCGTCCGGGCGGCCGTGATTTCCTGTTGCAGATAGCGGTTCTGCTGCATCGCATCGGCGATGGCGGAATGGGCCCGCAGCTCCGGATATGCCTCAACCTGCGGGAAAAGCCGCCCGAATGCGGCATCCAAATCGCGCGAGACCGCATTCCGTGCGGCATCGGTACCAATGGCCGCAGCACCGCCGCGGAAAGCCGCGACGGCCTTCATCACATCCTTATCCAAATCGATCGCCTTCGAAAGGAGCCCGGCGACATTCTGCAGAATCTGCACGCGCTGCTCGAGATAATTGTCAATCTCAGAGGCTTCCGCCTGCAACTTCTGCTGAAGGCGGAGAAAATAGTTCCGCGCGGCAATCTTCATAAAAAGGAAGATCACCCCAGGCACAATCCCCAAACACCAAAGAAGCACCTCAAACAATGCGGAACCAACGCCCACTCTCACGGGCAACTGACGCTCAATCACCGCGACATCGCGCCCTTCGACATTGACCGGGCCCGCCATTTCGTCAAGTTCGTTTGCCATGACAACTCCTTGTCCTACCATCTGAGAATCGATCAGGCCCCATGCCCGAAACGCAACGACATGATAGCATACCGAAGGGGACTTGAATATCCCATGGCCTCCCTTTTGCCCGCTTCGGGAGATTCTTTTGGCGACATCGTAATTTCAAGAAATAATGCTTGTATCCGTGGACACAATTGTGCTATCATAAATCCCGATTTTCAGGAGAGGTGGCCGAGTGGTCGAAGGCGCAAGACTGGAAATCTTGTGTACTCCTTGTGGGTACCGTGGGTTCAAATCCCACCCTCTCCGCCACTTTTGAGGGAGTTTTCCCTTTCGTTGAGGAACGCTTGTGATCGCAAATGATTGCAGGTGTTTTTCTTTCTTGGCCTAGAGAACAACACCACAGAGCGAGGCCAACGCCCCACCCGACCGATGCCTCAAGAGCGCGCCCCGGAACGGCCAGCCTCACGTTTCAGGCGTTCAGCCTCCCGACGGAGCGGCGGCACGATGTGAGCATAGATGCGTTTCCACGCGGGACAAAGGAAAGAAAGCGTGCGCGAATCCCGGGAGGCATCGTGCCCCGTTCGATTCTTTGGGCAATCCCCTTGGCAGAAGAAACGATGGGGACAAGCATCACAAGCCGCATTCATCGCGGCCTTTCGGGCGCCAAACGCGGTGTGCCGCGGCTCGTCCCAAAGCTCGTCCCAATCATGCGTGGTGATGTTGCCAAGACGAAGCTCCGGACGCACAAAGAAATCGCACGGATAAACATCCCCGTTGTGCTCAACGACGAAGTATTCCCGACAGTCACACCCCATTGAGCAACTGTTGGCGTTGCCCGTGAGCAGCTTGGCGACAACGCTGTCAAAGAGGCGCACGGAAACGGTATGCACATCGTGGGCATACCACTCATCGAAAATGGCAATGATGAAATCAGCCCACGCCTCGGGCGAGATCGCATAGGGAAGAAGCGCCCCATCCTCCCCGAACTCAACGCACTCAATGAACTGGAGGTAGCGCGCGCCCAACGTGTCGCGCAAATACCGATAGGTTCCCAGCGGATCATGCACATTGCTCTGGGAGACGAGCGTGAGAAGGTTAAACTCCGCCCCTGCGGCACGCAAACAATCCAACCCTCGCATGACGGCCGCATGGCTGCCGCGCCCGGCGACGTCCGGGCGGCGCTCGTTATGCACCGCCTCGGGGCCATCCACGCTGACCCCCAGCAGAAAATGCTCTTGGGCAAAGAAGTCGGCCAACGAAGGCGTCAGCAAGGTGCCGTTCGTTTGCACACAGTTCGTGATCTGCGTCCCCGAGCGCGCATATCGCCGCTGAAGCCGAATCAAGGTGCGATAAAACGCTTCCCCCATCAAAAGGGGTTCCCCACCCTGAAAGGCAAACGTATGGGCAGGAAACGGCAGGGCCAAGTATCCGCGCACAAGGCGCGTGAGCGTGGCTTCATCCATCCGATGGACGGAGGTCCCCGGATAGAGCTCACGCCGCCCAAGATAGAAACAATACGCACAGCGCAGATTGCAATCTGCGCCGGCGGGTTTGATGAGCAAAGAGAAGGGACGCATGGGACGCGAAACGAGCCTCACACCGTGGCGGAAAGCCGGGAGCGAATATCCTCTTCCGTGAGCGTAAGAGTGCCCTCAGCCAACTCACCGCGCTTGCGGCGATCAGGAATCTCATACATATCGTCGGCCATGACCTGCTCCATGATGGAGCGCAACCCACGGGCGCCGGTCTTGCGCTTGATGGCCTCCCGCGCAATGGTGCGCAAGGCCCCCTCCGTGAAGGAGAGCCCCACGCCCTCCATCGAGAGAAGCTTCTGATACTGGCGCACGATGGCGTTCTTGGGCTCGGTGAGAATGCGGACCAACTCCTCCTCCGTGAGCTCGCCCATCTTGGCCACCACGGGAATGCGCCCCACGAACTCAGGGATCAAACCAAAGCTCACAAGATCCTCCGGCTGAACCTGGGAGAGAATACGGTCTTGCTCCTTGCGTTCATCCGCCTCGGCATCCACAAAGCCGATCGCCTTCTTCCCGAGGCGCGCCTTGATCTTCTCATCCAGCCCAACGAAGGCCCCTCCGCAGATGAAAAGGATGTTCGACGTGTCCATCGCGATGTATTCCGCCTGCGGGTGCTTGCGTCCGCCCTTTTCCGGGACGTGCGCCACCGTGCCCTCAATGATCTTGAGCAACGCCTGCTGCACGCCCTCGCCGCTCACATCGCGCGTGATGGAGGTGTTCTCGGTCTTGCGGGCGATCTTGTCGATCTCGTCGATATAGATGATGCCGCGCTGCGCGCGCTCCACATCCATGTCGCACGCCTGGAGGAGATACAACAGAATGTTCTCCACATCCTCGCCCACATAGCCCGCCTCCGTCACCGTGGTGGCATCGGCAATGGCAAAAGGCACCCTCAACATCCGGGCAAGCGTCTTCGCGAACAACGTTTTGCCGCACCCCGTGGGGCCAATGAGCAACACATTGCTCTTCTCAATCTCCACATCGGCATAAGGCGCATCCTTCCCCGCCTCCCCCGAAGGCTGGTTCAACCGCTGATAATGGTTGTGCACCGCCACCGAAAGCAACCGCTTCACGCGATCGTGGCCCACGATATACTGATCAAGAAAAGCCTTGATCTCCGGCGGCGTGGGCACCTCCATGGGCTCGGCAGGCGCCGCCTTCTTGGAGCGCTTCCGCGGCGACTGCTGCGACTCCAAAAACGCCATCAGCTGGGCATACTCCGGGCTCCGCGCCAGCTCAGACTGCACCAACGATTCAATGCAATGCTCACACAAAACCGCCTTGCCATCCATCCCCGCGATGGCATGCTCCGGCGTCACAGACCGTCCGCAAAAGGAGCAAAGAATCTCGTCGTCGTGTTTGCCGCGCTTGGCCATGGCGACCTCCCAAAACAAAAGCCGCCCCATGAAATGGGGAGGCCTGGCAGTTGAAGTGGCGGAGAGGGAGGGATTCGAACCCCCGGTACCTTGCGGCACGCATGATTTCGAGTCATGTGCATTCAACCAGGCTCTGCCACCTCTCCGGATGGCACCCCCAAGCGGAGTCGGACCGCTCTTCCAAGGATGAGAACCTTGTGTCCTAGCCGATAGACGATGGGGGCGTGGACAAATCCCCTAGTTGGCACCCCCAAGCGGAGTCGGACCGCTCTTCCAAGGATGAGAACCTTGTGTCCTAGCCGATAGACGATGGGGGCGTAGGAGCGATTGTTTGGTGCACCCGGTGGGACTCGAACCCACACGTCTCTCAACATAAGAACCTGAATCTTACGTGTCTGCCAATTCCACCACGGGTGCGGCACTTTGGGATGGTCGGAGTGGAGGGATTTGAACCCTCGACCTTTTGGTCCCGAACCAAACGCGCTACCAGGCTGCGCTACGCTCCGTCCTGCAAAGTGCGGATAAGATATCAAAAACCACTCCCTCCTTGCAAGCCTTTTTTGCGGACGCGATTGGCACGGCACGTCCCGCAATGAAATGGGCCAAAGAATGGCAAAAGCGGGAAGGCGTCCGTAAAAGAACGCTAACGCGACAGACTGCACCCTGCGCAAATCCACAGACCTCCTATGGCATCTGGTCATTCTCCCAATCAATATCATGAAATGACCGCATCAACGGGAATTGAGCATGGTAGTGAATCGGCAGATTCAATATCCCATCAAAGGGCTGGCCGCGTTTGAATTGAAATTTGACATTTGCAATCTCCCACTCCTTCGCCCCATCATAGACAAGAAAGGCAATCTCCGTTTTCAATGTACGTGAAATAATGATTTTCGCTTTACGCATGCCATCCTTTGAACTGCCCAAATATGCGTACACTCCGGATTTCGGCACGGGGAACGCTCCATCCCCAAAAATAAGAAACTTCGTATAAAGTGTTGCCTGAGAGGTCGAATAGTCGTTTATGCCAATGCCTTCCCTCAAAAAGGCTTTTCCTTCGGCCGATGGGAAAACCTCAGGGACACAAAGCAACATCGCATTTTTCCCATCATAATACGCGCGTATTGGCAGTGACGAAGCCGGGACAAAACGCGTGGGATATTCAGAAAGAGTCAACCCCGAAATCGGGCCATAAGAAGCGACCTCCTTTTCATATTGTCCTCCCCCATTAAACTCATACAACTCTCGCAACGGAATCTTTTCAAGCCACCGCCCCAATGTTGGAGGGGTCGCAAGCCCTCGATAAATGAGCAGGACAAGGAGCAAGAGCAGAAGGAAAAGAGAAATACGCATCATCCCCTCCTCTCAAAGGGCTTGCCAATGCCGAACGGATGAGCTTGGCTCACCGCCTTTTGCCATGCACGTTTCGACGCGACACCCCATATGGTCGGGAGTCATCAGAATCACGGCACCACCGGATCTCCAGCGAATGGGGCGGTTCTCGACATTGTTGGTGACGGGCCACACACCGGTCTCGGTTTTGATACGAATTTGGTTTCCCTCCTCGTTCACGCTTATGGGTACATCTCTTCCCATATCGTCACAGGGATAGGAAAGGCTATCCACAGAGATAAACTCGTCGCGGACGGTGTAACCGCATGACCCATCATTCTTCGAGACGCAACGGCCGTGCAGTCCGCTGGTATTGGAACTCACATCCGGGCCATCAGACATTGCAACAACATCATACATCGTTTCGATTTGCCTCATTGCTCCTCTATCATCAGTAGCCCATTTCCCCAATGAAAGACGGACGATGTCACCCACGGAAGCGTTACGATAACATTGCCTGACAAATCTTGAATGGTCGTGCGGTAAAACCCCATAAAAAGGCGTTTACGCACAACAACGTATTGCCCGGCAAAAAACGGCCCGACATAAACATCTTCTCTCCTTGGCAGAGAACCTTGTCTGACAATCTTTTTCTTCTCAACGTCATAGCACGCATAGGCCCCGCCCAAGTAATCATAAACCCAATAAAGGTGATTCTCGTCCCACCATTTCGCATAAATCCGAAAGTTTACGGAAAGTCGAGACACCTCATTGGCATCATTGTCCAAAAAGAGAATCTCGTTTTTGCTCAATTGAGCTGCGTGATGACATCCTGAGAGGTCGGAAGAAAGGCAATGGTCAATTCCTGGATATTGCACGGGATGGGGCAAACGCGCCTTTTCCCCCGTTGTCAGCCACACCTTCCATAGTTGCACATCTTCACACCCATCATCATCCGACTCCATCACGCATAACAACGTGTCGTCCGTGAGAAAGACGAACGGCGGCTCGTTGAGTCCTGCAAGGGATTGGGTGGTCGGGTTGGGCGAAATAGGCACACCGGGCTTGGCCGGGTCTGAAAGTTGGCGAAGCATCAATCGCTTTACACTCCCCTTATCGCCCTCAAAGAAATCGTCATAAACCAAATGATTCCCACGCACGGAAAAATCGCTCCGAATCCGTTCGGGAATGTCCCACTGCCTTAGTCCTTTTCCCTGAAACGTATATTGCCGGACAATCGTCCTTTGATCGTTCATGGGCTGGCGGGTCGCGAATGTCCGATCCTTAAAATCAGGGTAGCGCTCAAAGATCTCCCGCCATTCGGGTTCTGGGCAAACGTGATCCAAAACGGCAATGACTTTGCGTTGATTGAGATCATAGATTTGGATTTTGCGCCGCGCAGCCTCCTCCATGAAAAAACAGCCCGAAGCAAAAAACAGCAAAGCCACCGACACTGCGCATCGCAACAACTTCCGCACATTCATTGTTCACCTCCTGTTTAATCCACGACCTTCCCTCAAGAAGACGTCGGCCCCATAAGAACCGTCGGATTCAGAGTGCCATGGCTCATGATAACACCATAGGCCACCGATTGTTCGTATTCCCCATCCACGGGACACCCAACATGACAACCAAAGAGAATATGTGCCTCCTTCATGAAGATGTTGATGCTTGGCCCAACGGTACAGTTTTCCATACTTTTATCAAGCTCTCGAAACCACGATGGCACTTATGCCTGCCATGAAAAGACATATAAACGCGCTCCCCGCAAAACCTCGCAGGGTAAACAAAGAACTACAATAAAATCCCTCGCCTTTCTCTTTTTGCGCCAACTCTTTGATTTTAGGAATCAACCAATCGTAATCGCGAATACTCCGCTTTCCAACGGCGTCATGAACGGGGTTACAATCTAGAAGTAGATAATTCTTTCCATTCAACGTATACGTCAAGCAGAAAAAAAGTGGACCTGGCATCGCACACATCCGAATCGTATTCACACATTCAAGAGGACAGCGCTTTATTCTCCGAACATCAGGCCTCCCATAAGAATATGGGATAAATGCAATGGAATCCTTTTCGCGCACGATTTTATCATAGCTAAAAAACATCAATATACTCATTAACGTCAGCCAAATGAGAAAGGGAATAACAATGATACGTTTCGCTATCATACGCGATCCCCCTTTGAGGCGTTCCGCCGACGTCCACGCATCCCCACGCCAAACACGAAATCATACACCGATAAGGGGTTGCGCTTCTTCGGCAACGTCTTAAGGTGTGAGATTGGCGACAACCGTGAACGTTTTGCCCTCGTTCGTGGAGTTTCGATTTCCATGTCGTCACAGGAATAGGAAAGGCCATCCGCAGAGACAAGCCCATCGCGGACGTTGTAACCATATAGCTCGCCATTCTTGGGGAAACAACAACCGAGGAGAATACGTGCCTCATTCATACGAATGGCGACCGATACCTCCTTCACGAGGATGTTGATGCTTGGCCCAATGGTACAGTTTTCCATACGGTTATCAAACTCTAGAGACTACGATGGCACTTATGCCTGCCATATAAAGAAATATAAATGCACTCTTTGCAAACTCTTTCAAGATGAATGCTCGGCTCCAATAAAATCCATCTCCCTCGCTTTTTGATGCTAACGCTTTGATTTTACAAATCAACGGATCGTAATCGCGAATACTCCGCTTTCCAACCTCGCGAGTGAAGTTACAATTTAGAAGTAGATAATCCTTTCCATTCAACGTATACGTCAAGCAGAAAAAAAGTGGACCTGACATCGCACACATCCGAATCGTATTCACACATTCAAGGGGACAGCGCTTTATTCTCCGAACATCAGGCATCCCATAGGAATATGGAATGAATGCAATGGAATCCTTTTCGCGAACGATCTTCATATATCCAAAAAATGTACTTAGACTCATTAAGGTCAGCCAAATGAGAAATGGGATAACAATGATACGTTTCGCTATCATACGCGTTCCCTCTTTGAGATGTTCCGCCGACGTCCACGCATCTCCACGCCAAACACGAAATCATAGGTCGTCCATTCATGTACAATCACAACTTCGTCCCAGGGACGTATTCGGTTTCAAGGATGTGACTTAAAGCCTCGGACTCTCTCTTGTATGCCTCCAATATTCGACGAAGCACATGATACGCCTCGCCTTGAAGATTGAGTCGATTAAAATAAGCCACCATCCTGTTCATGGCGTCTTTATGCGCGGCAATGTTTTTAAGCTGACGTAGGAGCGCTCGTTCCAATTCTTCCAAAGATGTGTCGGTTTTCCAATCAAAGGATTTCACTGCTTGCTGCGCAGAAGATGTCGAAGGCTCTGTCCTTTCTGAAAGGCCCGCACGTTCAAGTCTGACCGAAAGCCAAACAACATCCAGCATAAGTTGCTTGTAAAAGGGCAACGCTCTTCGCCACCTCACACTCGGCCGAGGCAACACGATTTCCCAGCGGTGCGTTCGCTCATTTGCCGCATCACACACTGCCACGGCAAGCTCTCGCCAGTCATCCTCCGAATGCTTTAAGGAGGAGGGCGATTGGGCAAACACACCAAACGCAAAGAAGAGTGACCCGCACTTGAAGATAGCGTCTTTCATGCAAAACATCGCTCCCGTCCTCCTCAAGACTTAACACATTCCGCAACAATCATCCGCAGAGACAAGCCCATCGCGGACGGTGTAACCATATAGCTCGCCATTCTTGGGGAAACAACAACCAAGAAGGGGCCGTCCCCTCCGCAACTTCCATGCACGTGTTCCCGCAAGCACCATACACCCATGCTACCACATACCGGGGCTCGTAGTAAAGGCCGCGCTGGCCGAGTTCAGCGTGATGTCTTTCCCAGCACCCCGCGTTGAGCCGTTGATCTTCCGCACGGCATCGACGGCCCCCACGCCCAAATCTCCCCATGGCCGCCTGCATGTGGCGAGAGGCTCCGTATCCCGACCTGAGACACTCCGTATCCCGAGGCGGGATGCACTAGACCCCGAGGTTCACCCCACAATGCCCCGAAAAGACAAACGCCCATCCCAAACAGGATAGGCGCAACGATCGACGATACGTGGGATTGCCCAAAGGGGAGATGGCGGAGGGGGAGGGATTCGAACCCTCGGTGCCCCTTGCGGAACACGACGATTTAGCAAACCGTTGCCTTCGGCCACTCGGCCACCCCTCCAAGGATGCCTATGAACAGGCCAAAAGTGCGCCTATGATAGCACGTTCACGTTGGCGATGTCAATCAAAAATGAGACACCGGCTTATCCCGGAAGGGGTGAGGATTTGACGGATACGGGAAGCGTTTGCTATCTTAAGTGTTCTTTGTGCTTTTTAAGTCGTTAAGACGAGAGGAAACAGTACCATGAAAATGACTTGGCAACCTTCGAAGATCAAGCGCGTCCGCAAGATCGGCTTCCGTGCCCGTATGGCCACCAAGGGCGGCCGTCAGCTCCTCGCCCGCCGCCGCGCCAAGGGCCGCAAAGCTTTGGTGCATGCCTAATTGCCGCCCCCTGGGGAGCACTCCCGTGGACGGTTCCCCTGCGCATTGCGACACTTCCGAGGGAGGCTCCCGTTCGGCGCCTCCTTTGCTTTTTGCGCCTTATCGGCTGCCTGCGGGGCGTTATGCCGCGGCGTTTGAGCAGGGGCAATCGTTGGCGTGCCGGTCGCTGGTGTTGCGCTGGGTGCCGAACGGGCTCAACAAAACGTGCCTCGGGGTGATCTCGGCCAAGCGGACGTTTCGTTTGGCCGTGGCGCGCAGCCGGGCCCGGCGGTTGATGCGTGAGGCGTTCCGCTTGGAGCGCCCGGGGCTCCGAGAGGGGTATGACCTTGTGTTGCTGGGGCGGCGCGGGCTGGAGGGGCTCTCCTGCCACGACGTGCGGCGCGATCTGTTGTGGCTCTGCCGAAAGGCGGGGCTCCTGAAGCAGAATCCCCATGCGTAGGGCAATCGTCACGGCGATGGTGGCTTGCGTGCGTTTCTATCAGCACGCGCTGCATGGCTTTTTCGGATACGGCTGTTGCCGGTTTTCCCCCACCTGCTCCAATTACATGATCGAGGCGCTCCAAACCCACGGCCCGTGGCGTGGCCTTGGCCTTGGCCTTTGGCGGATTCTCCGCTGCAACCCTTTCTGCAAAGGCGGATACGATCCCGTGCCTCCGCCCTCTGCCGCTCATAGGAAAGAATCGAATGAACCGTAACGAAAAACTCGCCGCCGCGCTGCTGGGTCTGCTGTTGGTGGCCTATTTGGGCTGGCAGCAGTTCGGGCCGAAGCCCGCCCAAGCCCCCACCCCTCCCGCACAGGCGGAGGCGCCCCGTGCCGCCACGGCGGCCCCCGCACCCGCCCCCGCGCCCAAGCCGGCGGAACCCGTCGCCCAACCGGCGAAGCAGACCTACCACACGCTGGAGAATGGGCAGGTGCGCCTGACCTTCTCCGATTTGGGCGCCCGGCTGGTGCGTGCGGAACTGTTGAAGTATCAGGCCAAGAACACGGACGATTCCGCCCACGTGGTGTTGGAGACCGAGGACTTGCTGACGCTCGGCTGGGGGGCTGAATTGCCCGCCATCGCCACGACGGCGGAACTGAAGGACAAGGAGACGCTCGTCTTTCGCGGCCATGTGAAGGGTGCGACCTATGAGCGCACGGTGAAGCTGGGCACGGATTATGCCGTGGAGGTGCAGGACACCTTCTCGGCGGACAAGCCGCTCACCCTGCCCGCCCACACGCTGAGTTTGGGGGCCTTCCCGCTGAGCGGGGAAAAGGGGGATGCCCTTTCGGCCGACACGCTCGCCGCCGGCGAGAGCAAGCCCACCTACCGTGAGGGGAAGCTGGGCAAGGTGCTCGGGGCGAAGAGCGCCTTCTTGGGGTGCGGCACCAGCTCCGATCCCACCGGGTTGCCGATGGTCGCCGCGGAGGCCCTGCCGGGGCCGCAAACGTGGGTGGCGCTCAAAAACCGCTTCTTCGCCTCATTGGTCATGCCGGCGGAGCCGTTGCCCGCCCGCCTCTCCGTGTCGCGCAGCGCCTCGGCCCGTGCGCTGGAGGTGGTCTCCGTGGGCGGGGCCTTTGAGCGCCCGGCCCTGTCGCTGGCGCCGGGCGCCCCCAAGACGCTTTCCACGCGCCTCTATGTTGGCCCCAAGGAACTCTCGAGCCTCAACGCGTTCGGGGCCCATGCGGGGCGCATCATGGATTTCGGGATGTTCTCTTGGGTCTGCGGCCCATTGCTGTGGGTGCTGAATCTCTTTTATGCCCTCATCCCCAACTACGGCGTGTCCATCATCCTGCTCACGCTGCTGGTGCGCGTGATCTTCTGGCCCCTCACGCACAAGAGCACGGTCTCCATGCGCAAAATGAGCGTGATCCAGCCACAGATCAAGGAACTCCAAAAGAAGTTCAAGGATCAGCCGCAGAAGCTCCAGCAGGAGACCTTCCGACTCTACCGCGAACACAAGGTCAATCCCTTCTCGAGTTGCCTGCCGATGTTGGTGCAAATCCCGATCTTCATCGCGCTCTTCACGGTGTTGCGCTCTGCGGTGGAGCTGCGCTTCGCGCCCTTCCTGTGGATTGCCGACCTGTCCCAGCCCGAGAACCTGTTGGCGGGCGTGTTGCCGGTGCCGCTGAACATCCTCCCCATCCTCACCGCCGTGACGATGGGCCTGCAAACGCACCTCTCGCCCTCCACCGGAGACCCCGCGCAGAAGAAGATGATGACGTGGATGATGCCCATCATGCTCCTCTTCATGTTCTACTCCATGCCCTCGGCGCTCTGCCTCTACTGGACGGTCTCCCAGGCGCTCTCCATCCTCCAAATGTGGCACATCCAGCGGACGGCCACCCCGCAAGCCTAACGTTCAAGTTGCGCTTTCACCCTTGGGGGAGGCGGTGGGTATCCGCGCCTCCCCCAAACTGTATTCCCTGGCAGAAGCGCATTCCCTCCCCCAAAAGACTCCTTAAGCACACGGCACACATTCTCTCAAAGCGTGGAGCAAACATAGCGGCGGTGTTTTTGATAGAGTAATGGGTGCGAGGGCGAAGGTGCCCGGGCGAGAGGAAACATTGGATGTTTGGAAGTCGCTGGTTTTTCATACTATTGTGCGGAATAGCCACCGGAGTCAAGGCGCAGTCGGTCTTCGATATGCCCCGGCTTTTCCCGCAGCATCGGCGCATTTTGGCGCGGTTCATGGGCGCCGCGCAACGAGGGAACCTCACGGAGGCCGAAGCGGCGGCACGGGCAGGCGCCCGGCTTTTCCCACGCGACGCGAACTGGCACTATAACGTGGCGTGCGCGTGCGCACGCGGCGGCCGCTCAAAGAAAGCGATGGAGTGGCTGGGGAAGGCCATCGACCTCGGCTTCACGGATCGGCGCCAGCTGAAGAATGATCCGGACTTGGCCTCCCTGCGCGATTTGCCGGACTTCCGGGGATTGTTGGAAAAGGCGGAGCGTTTGGCGGCGAATCCTCCCACCAACCCCACGCTTTCCAAAGCCTTTGCCCAAACCGTCGCGGCCGGCGCGGAGGCCGTGGCGGACGCTTCGGACACGCAGTGGGATTGGAATCCCGTGACGGGCGGTTACATGACCACCCTTCTGCGGGTGCTCCCCACGCGCGACGTCACGCCGGAGGATTATGCCGGCCCCCATGCCGAGATCGTGCGCCCTTGGCTCGACCCCAAAGCGTATGCCGGGATGCTTTACGTGAACCGCGACGAGGATGCGTGCGCCGTGCGCCACGAGCGTTTCCCGTTGCTCACGCCGGTGATGTACGGCGACGAGGCGCAAAAGGCCGGCGCGCACCGCGGCACCGCCAACGGCCTCTTTTCCACAGGCCTTGCGCCGTTGCCAACGGTGGGGAACTCGACCTTGACGGCGGGGCGCCCACCTTTCTGGCGGTCAATCCCGCGGGCCGTCGCCACCGACGGCGCGGCCATGGCCACGGCCCTGCGTCTGGCGATGGCCAACCAGCTTTACGTCTATGACGCGACGCCCGACCTGAATCGTCGTTTCAAGGGCGATCTCTTGACCTCGAACAATCCGGCATTCCTGCTTTCGGCGGATCTCACCAACGAAAAGCCCGACCCCAAAACGGCGCAACGCGACCTGACGGAGCTGGTGCTTGCGGGATTCGGCGTGTTGCCGCCTGAGACCCGACGGGAGATGCTCCGCCGCGGGTTGTTTGTGCCCACGATGCAACGTCTGCTCCGCCAAAGCCTGAAAGGTGCGCCCGATTATCTGACCGCCGCCGCCCATCCCACGGCCTTCGACCCGCAGGCCATCGACGCGGAGGCCTTTCTGAAGGCCGCGCATGCCCTGACGCCCGAGGGCTTGCCGCCCGCGCTCCAGCTGGCGGTGCGTCAGGAAACCATGCCGCGCCAGTACATCGACTATTTCGACGCCGTCTCTTCCGAGGGCATTGCCGACACGCCCCTGTGCATCACCCGCGTGGTGCGCGGCGTGGAACGGACGCGCCGCCTGACGGTGGAGGCCGCCGTGCCCAACGAACCGGGCGTTTCATTCCGTTGGTTCACGGTCAATGGCGACCCCGAGAAGGTGCGCATTCGCACGCTCACCCCCAATGGCTCGTTGGCGACCATTGAGGCCGATTGGCAGGGTCTCCGCGAGGAGAACGGAATGGCTCAGCGCCGCGTGGACGTGGCCTGTGTGGCCCTGCGCCCCGACGGCACGGCCTCCGCCCCCTGCTTCGTCTCCCTGCGGGCCCTCGCCAACGAGCGGCGCACGTATGATGACCACGGCCGCATCGTCTGCGTGGATTACACCGCGCCCAAGGAGGGATTCGTCTACGAAGATCCCTTGCTCTCCGCCTTCAAGAATTGGAGCGATCACTACCTTTACGATGCCGAAGGGCGCCCCGCGGGATGGATTCGCAAGTCGCCGGGGGCGCCGGACCAACGGTTTGACGCCCGAGGGCGCCGCGTGGTGGCCCAACACCCGGATGGATCGCCGAAAACGGTGGTGAATGTGTCCTATCAGCCTCGTTTTGCGCAAGGGGGCGATGGTCTGTCCGCGCCGGCCGTCGAGCTCCTCCAGTCCGATGTCGGCGCCCCCTTTGAGGTCACGCCCTAACGACATTCGCAAGGATTCCGCATGAAGTTTTTCCATCTCTCACCACTGACCGAAAAGCGCCTCCAGCGCTTCCGCCGTAGCCGTGTGGCCTTTTGGTCGCTCCGCCTGCTCATTGTGCTCTATATCGTAAGCCTTTGCTCCGAGCTCATCTGCAATGGCAAGCCGTTGGTGATGCGTTTCAACGGCGAACTCTCCTTCCCCTTCCTCCGCGCCCAACCGCCCGTCGAGGTGCAGAAGGCCACCGGGGAGGCCAACCATGTGGACTATCGTCTGTTCACCGAAAGCGAGGCCTTCGGAAAGCATCCCGGCGACTTCGTCGTCTTCGCGCCGATTCCCTATTCCCCTGGCGAGACGCTCGACACCGCCGACCTCGAAGCGGACAAGGTCGTGACCCTCTCCCTCGTGCCCAATCAGCCCATCGGGCGCTTCAACCTCACGCGCGACCTCATGCTCGTGCGGCAGGACAGTTGCACACAGTTCTTCCCCAATGTGAACCTGCGCGACGGGCAGGCCTCCCTCAAGGAGCTCATCGACCTCTCCCCCACCCTGCACAAGGAGATCAACCGCCGTCTGCTCGGCGAAGCCTGCCCCGCCTTTGAGACGACCGTGCGCCCCATGCCGTTGCGCGCCTTCCCATGGCAGGAGCTGATCCTCTCCTTGCCGCCGACCGATGGCACGGTCAAACCGCAGACCCTGCGCGTGAACCTTCGCGCCATTCTCCCCAACGGTCAGCGCTTCCTCCCCAAGCAGACATATGCGTTCACCCGCACGCGAGACGCCAAGGGCCACCCCGGCGCTCCGGAATTGCGGCTTGAGGAAGGTCAGCCCGAACCCGCGCCCGAACTCAAGAACCTGCTTGTGGAGTGGGCCAACCACGGCTTCACGAAGGATATCACCGCGGCCGACCACATCACGTACACGGCCCCGGATCGGACGCTCTACACCGTCTTCTCCAGCAACAACATCCGTTTCCCCTTCCCCCCAACGGCGCGCCACCCCTTCGGATTGGACGGTTCGGGGCGCGACGTCTTCTCGCGGATTCTTTATGCCACACGCATTGCCATGAGTTTCGGCCTGCTGTTGGCCATGGCCGCCACCCTGATCGGCATGACCATTGGTTCGTTGCAGGGATACTTCGGCGGGAAGGTGGATATTTGCGTGCAGCGCTTCACCGAGATTTGGGCCGCGCTTCCCTTCCTCTACATCATGGTGCTGGTGGGTGCCGTCTTCGGGCGGAGCTTCTGGCTGTTGCTGCTGGTCTACGGTCTCTTCTGCTGGCTCGGCCTCTCCTACTATATGCGTGCGGAGTTCCTGCGCCTGCGCAACCGCCCCTTCGTCGCCGCGGCGCGTTGCCAAGGCCTAAGCAATGGGCGCATCATCTTCCGCCACATCCTGCCCAACGCGCTCACCCCCATCATCACGCTCTTCCCCTTCCTTTTGGTGGGAGCCATCAGCTCCTTGGTGGCGCTGGACTTCCTTGGCTTCGGCCTGCCCCCGCTTACGCCGAGCTGGGGTGAACTCCTGAATCAGGCGCAGACCTATCGTTGGGCTTGGTGGCTCATCCTCTTCCCCTCCCTCGCCATCTTCACGGTGATGTTCCTCACCGTCATGGTCGGCGAAGGCGTCCGCAACGCCTTCGATCCCAAGCCCTTCAGCAAGCTTCAGTAAAGGTGCGGCCATGTCCCAGCAAGCAGAACAGCCCCTCCTCCAAGTCCGCAACCTCACGATTGCCTTTGAGAACGACGAGACCCGACAGGCCGTCACCACCGTTCAGGATGTCTCCTTCGAAGTCCACCGCGGCGAGATCCTTTGCGTCGTCGGCGAATCCGGGTGCGGCAAATCCGTCAGCTCCATGTGCATCCCGCGGCTGTTGCCCAGCCCTCCCTCCCGGGTCCTCGGCGGCGAGATTCTCTTTGAGGGCGTGGATTTGCTGAAGCTGCCCATCGCCAAAATGCGCGAATATCGCGGCCGGCGCATCGGCGTGATCTTTCAAGACCCCATGACCGCCCTCTCCCCGCTCGTGCGCATCGGCGACCAAATCATCGAAGCCGTCCGCATTCACGACCGCGTCATCACCGCCGAAGGCGCGCGCGCCAAGGCCTTGGAGTGGCTGGCCAAAGTGGGTATCCAAAACCCTGCCCTCGCCCTCCGGTGCTATCCCTACGAGCTCTCCGGCGGCATGCAACAGCGCGTGATGATCGCCATGTGCCTTATCTTGGAGCCCCAGCTCGTCATCGCCGACGAGCCCACCACGGCCCTCGATGTCACCATTCAGGCGCAAGTGCTTGAACTCATGCTCCAGCTCCACCGCAAAGACTCCGGCATGATCTTCATCACCCACGACATGGGCGTGGTCTACCGCATGGCGCACCGCGTCGCCGTGATGTACGCCGGCCAAATCGTCGAGCAAGCGAGCGCCAAAGACTTCTTCGCGGGCCCCAAACACCCCTACGCCCGCGCCCTGCTGGAGGCGCTCCCCTCCCATGCCACCCGCGGGCACACCCTCCGCGCCATCCCCGGCCAAGTGCCCAGCCCCGGCTGTTACGCGCCCGGTTGCCGTTTTGCCGAGCGGTGCGACCAAGCCCGCCCCGAATGCGCCACCACGCCCCCGACCCTCTCGCCCGTGGGCACCCACCTCGTCCGCTGTCCCTTCGCCCAATGATTCCCTCCCTCGCCCGCACCGAGACGCTTCTCGGAAGCGAAGCCCTCGCCCGCCTCCAAGCCGCCACCGTGCTGATCGTCGGGCTGGGCGCCGTCGGCGGAGCCTGTGCCGAAGCCCTCGCTCGGAGCGGCGTAGGGAACCTCCATCTTGTGGATGGCGACGTCTTTGACGTTTCCAACCTCAACCGCCAGCCCTTCGCCGCCACCTCCACACTCGGACAATCCAAGGCCGAGGTCACCTGCGCCCGCCTCGCCGACATCGCCCCCACCTGCCGCCCACAAGGGGAAACGCGCTTCATCACCCCCGAAAACGTCGAAGAACTCCTCGACCGCACCCACCCCGATGCCGTGGCCGACGCCTGCGACGACATCCCCGCCAAAGTGGCCCTCCTTGCCACCTGCCACCGCCGTGAGATTCCCGTCTGCTCCTCCATGGGCGCCGCCCGAAAACTCGACCCCACCGCCCTCCGCGTCACCGACCTTTCCGAAACCCAAGTCTGCCCCCTCGCCCGCAACGTCCGCCACGCCCTCCGCGCCCTCGGCATCACCCATGGCATCCGTTGCGTTTGGTCAAGCGAACCCGCGCGCCCCATGCCTCCCGGCACCCTCGGCTCCTACATGCCCGTCACCGCCACCGCCGGCCTCCTCCTCGCCGCCGACCTCCTAAGTACGCTTGGCGGGATCGACCACTGAGCACACACCAAAAAACATTCATGGCTTGTAAGGCTTGTGACTAAGCCGCACGCTCTGTATTGTCCCTTCCGAGCCCTTATCAACAACGAAACGGCCCATTGAGATTACAACGGCTTTTTAGGTGTCTTCCGCTTCGGATCTCGGTGTATCAGCCGCACCATGGCCACCTCGATGGTGCGCTGTCCCTTGCCTTCAAGAAGGAGGTCAAGACCCTTCGGCGACTTCGCCAAACCCTCGAGCAGAAGCGTGGAGGTGACAAGGCGGTCGGTATGGCCGGACGAAAGGATTTGGGTCTTGAAACCTTGATCGGTGTGATAGCGCACAAGGATGTCGGCATTGTCATAGTGGGACACCTTCAACACATAGTTCCGCCCCCACCCTTCGTAAAATGCGGGGTGGACCGTGAACCGTATCCGCCGCCCCGCCCTTGCCATGTGGTCAACGTCGTCCACGGCCTGCATCTGCAAGCCATGCTTCACGGGACGCACCGGCCGCGTTTCCGCTCCCGGCGCGTCCCTTTGCCACAGCCACCGCTCAAAGTTTTTGTAGGGCACGATCTCTTTCCACCGATAGAAATTACGTATGCGACTCTCGCGCAGACAGCACCAGGCGTCTGGCGTGTCGGCCACGGTTTTTCCCAGGGTCAGCCCCAAATAGGCCGTCAGTTCAGGATTTAAGGTGAGATTCCCCGGAAGCCAAAGCACATTCCTGCGCATGACAAGGGCCATCAAGGTTGAGGAAAGGTAGCGGTGAGGGAAGGTTTCCAGCGCCCCAAATCGGAGATGCGGGTCCATCCGTGTGTATTCCTCGTTTTCATCCCCCCACGCCCTTCCATCCGTGAAGGGCGGGAAGGCTTCATCCACCGCTATATAGCCCTGCTCGTTGAGGGCGAGACCCAGATTCTTATTGCCGACATGGCGGAGGTACATTTCAACAAACCCGTTTCGCTGGCCCATGCCCAACGCGAGGGCCTTCCGGCAATTTGCGCCCGAGAAGCCCGTGTAGACCAACTTCCCCACATCGCGCCCCATGACCTCCGCCCACTTTTCCAACTTCTTGACATAGCGATCATGGTTGGGCTGACCTTCCTGCGGGCCTTCGCCCTCCTCGCCTCGGGTGACGCTGGGTTCGTGAATGTAAATGCACCGAATGGCCGGATGCGACAGCACGCCATCTTCCCGCAATCGGTCAAGAAGGGCAAAAAACTTCGCATAAAACGCCGCATGATACACATCATAGTTGGTCTCGGCAAAAGGCAGCGGCGCCGTTGTGACAGGCGTCTCCCTGATGGTGGGCGCCTGATGGTTCGCTTTCAGCCAAGCGGGGGCCGCGCCCGCTTCCGTCTTGACCACCGTCGTGAGATCAACGGTTTTCCCATCCACCCGCTTGAAGAACTCCACCTTGTCCGTGCAATAGCGAAGATGAAGCTCCACACACCATCCGTTGCGGAGTTTCTCGTCCAGAGTTTTCCGCAATGCTTGGAAGGCGTACGCTCCCTCCTCCGGCTCCAACATGGCCCACGTCACGCCGACCCCGATCATCTTGTTGTAAGGCAAAGGTTCACCGGATGGCGTCCGAAGATTGCACTTCAGTCCGCTCGTCGGCGAGGGCTTCACCCACTCCGGCAACGACCAATCCCATCCCCCGACCGTGTGCGCCTCAGCCCGCCACGGCGCCCGGCGCACGACATCGCGATAATCCACGCTTTCCGTATACCCGGGCTTTTCCTCCGAGACGGCACCCCACGCATGGGGCACCACGGCGGCAAACAAGAGGAACGCCGCACACCGCATGGCCGCGCCTCTCGTGAATAACGTCAAACACCGCTTGCACACGTTCATTTTCAAGCTTCAACCAATCTCTGCGGAGAGGAACGCCATCCCCTCCTCAACGATTATTATAAATCCCCCGCGCCTCTTTTCAAGCGCATTCCGGACAAGGGTGTAACCGCACGCCGTGACCACGGATTCGCGCCACGGAGTCCCCCAAAAGGCGATGCACCGTATCGGCCGAGGAGATGTAGTGCATCTCTCCCAAGGATACGGAGCCTCCCGACACGTGAGGTGGCACGCTTCACCATCTCACCCGCCGCCGTCTCGATATCCGTGTCCGAGTAAGCCAGTTTCACCTGTTCCACGTCCTTCAGTTGCTTGCTCGTCACCCCAACCTCACGGCGCACCGCGTCCTTCCGCGCCTGCCTCACGCGCTCCGCCCGCACGGCCTCACGCATCCGCTCGCGCAAATCCGCCTTGTCCGCGTTCAGCGCGTCAATCACGTCAGAAAGATAATTCACGCGTGCCTGTAGGCCCTCCGCCTGCGTCTCAAGTTCGCGGTACTCGCGCCCAATGTCCCTCAGGTCGCCCTCCAGCCGCGAGATGTCCTCGCGCAACCCCTTGCGCTCCTTTGCACGCTTCTCGGAAAGACTGCGCAAAACCTCGCCGTGCTCCTCACGCGCACGACGCCACGCAAAGTTTCGCCCCGCCATATACGCACGCCGCCCCAGCATCGTCGCGCGGTTGCGCACGATGTCCTGCAGGTAGCCCGCCATCCGCTCGCGCACCACAGGGGAAATCACGCCGTTCGTTTCACCCAGCACGTCAAAGCGCCCGGACACCTCAAATGCCGTCCCCAGCACGTCCTGCCACTGCTCCGCCGACAGCCCCTGCCTGATTCCGTCCAGCCGT
Source organism: uncultured Lentisphaeraceae bacterium (assembly GCA_949282555.1). GTDB lineage: Bacteria > Verrucomicrobiota > Kiritimatiellia > RFP12 > DVOR01 > Spyradenecus. The sequence continues at coordinate 62,488 of CASDPK010000004.1, forward strand.
TCCCGCGCCTTGTCCAGCCGCTCCCGGCTCCCCTTGGAAGCGTTTGCCTCAGCATTCACTGCGCGTTCGCGGTCAAAGACAAACACGGGGTTCGTCTCAATCAGCGCATCCAGCACCTCCGCAACCACGCGCTTCCCCGCCTCCGTCTCCGAGAAACGCTCCGTCGGGTTCGGAATGTGGTAGAGCGAGGCCTCGTTCGTATGCTTGGCCCAAGCAAGATAGGCGGCGTTTGATGCCTCCAACGTCCCGGTTCCCTCCTTATATGCCTTCCATGCTTTGTCTTTCTCTCTGCGTAACCTGTTGTCTTCTTTACTAAACTTCGCCCATTCAAGAAGTCTTTCGGCGGAATCGTCCTTCAAAAAAACAAGGTTGTCATCTTCAGGCAATCCGTATCGCTCGTTAAATGCCTCACGGTCATCCAAGAGCGCGTAAAACTCTTTCGCGTTCTTTGCGTTTCGGACATGGTGCCATTCGCCATCAATGGAGGTGAGGTAGCGGGAACGAAGAAGCGAAACAGGAATGCGCTTTGATTCAATAAGCGATGCCAATTCTTCGTTCCCGGAACGTCTTGCGGCGCCCTCGAAATCCTCGCGTGTCCATTCTTCCTTTGGTTTCCGCCCTTCGTTATACGCATTCACCGCATTTCGGCTCATGCCACGCTCGGCGTCCCACCCTCTCCCGCGCTTCCCGATCCATTCGTACCCCGGCAAATGATACTTTGGCGCTTGCTCCTCCGAGCGCAGTTGTGCTATCTTCCTCTTGAGCGCGGCAACCACCTCTTCTGAGCTGACGTGAGGTTGAGGCGTGGCGGCAGGCGGCCGTCGATGAGCACCGCCCTGTTCTCCCGCCTCAATCTCATATCCCGTGACGATGGGGTTCCCGTTCTCGGAAAACGCGACAATTGCCCGTACCCCATCCTTGTCAAAGTGTTTCGTATTGAGGCGCTCCATGGTCACTCTGCCACGCTCAGCGCTTTCACCTACTCGAACAGCGATTTCAACAGCGTCATCAAGTGTTGCTCCGTCCTTCTTCATCCGCTGCTCGACGATGTGGAGCATCCCGTGCCCACCTTTTCCCATCTTCCCGATAGGATATTCAATCTCGCCATATTCCGCGTTGTGCAACGTGACCGACGGCTCTCCGTTTGCCAACCCCTCCATTACGTCTACCACATCCTTCTGAACAGGAATGTGGTACTTCGCGCCCTGCGCTGAACTGTTCGGAGATTCCGAACGGTTCCCCGTGGGCGCCGTGCCCGCGCCTTGGTCCTGTTGGGCGCCGCTTGCGGCGGCCCCCGCTTCCTTCCGCAAGAAGGCCTCCAGCACCGATGCCACATTCTGCGGAGAACCTGCGGAATCCGCCACAGCTTGCGCCTCCCTGCGCCATGCCATCGCATTTACGGCGTAAATCCAGTTCCTAACTGCACCGGCCAGCGTGCGCAGGATTTTGCGCACCTTCCCGCCCTGCGGTTCATTGAGCCGCGCGTCCTCCTGCGTGGTGAACGCGTCGCGCAATTCCGCGCCGAAAGCGTCCGCGAACGCCTCCTCGTCGAACGCGCCGTCCTTGCCCCTGAAGCGCTCGGCCAGTGCCGCGTCCATCTCCTCCGTCAGCGTCCCCGTCCTGCGCAAAACGTCCAAGAGATTGTGCGCCAGTTCGTGCCCCAGCAGGAAGGTGGAGCCGCTCTGCGACTGTTGCTGAATCTCGATGACGGCGTTCACGGGTTGCGTCGCGTCCACCTCCGTTCCGTCCGCCGCGCGGATGAACACGCCATCGGGAACGACGCCCTGCGCCGCGTGCGCCTCTGCGTCCGGGTCCCGCACCTGCTGGACGAAGCGGATTTCCGTCGCGGGCGCGTTCGCCCCGCCAAAACGCACCACGGTGGAGCCGTCCTCAAAACGAAAAGGCCCCGCGGGGCGGGGCCTTGGCCAAATGCGATGCGGCAGGGATCACGCTTCCGGCGGCTTGTTGTCGGGATTGCGGCGGATGTAGCCGAGCTCCTCAAGCTTGCGGACAATCTGGGTCATGGCTTCGTAGGTACGGAGGAAGCCTTGGGGGTTGAGGATGATGCGCTCAAACGGTTTGGGCACGGGCTTGCCATTGTTCTCAGGGCTGGGCTGAAGGCGCATAAGGTCCAGGCGGATGGTCTGCTCCAGCATGTGGATCTGGTAGACGCCGTCGGCATAGATTTCGGTTTCGATGGCCATGAAGGCTCTCCTTGGGTTGGTACGGTCGATTCCCGGCCACTCAGCCATGGGATCGCTCAAAGTCTCTCATAAATGCCACCAGCGCGTCCACCCCTTTTTCCGGGAAGGCGTTGTAGAGCGAGGCACGGAGCCCGCCCAGAGCGCGGTGTCCGCGCAGGGCCACGAGCCCTTGCGCCTCGGCTTGGACGAGGAACTCGGCCTCGAGCGTGGCGGAAGGCAGGCGGAAGACCACGTTGGTGAGCGAACGTTCGCCCTTGGGCGCAAGCGGACGCCAAAAGGCGGAACGGTCAAGCTCGGCGTAGAGTTTGGCGGCCTTGCGGGCGTTGCGGGCCCAAACGGTCTCAAGGCCCTGTGCCAGGAGCCATTCGGTCATGTGGAAGAGGGCATCCACGGCGAACGCATTGGGCGTGTGGTAGAGGCCGTCGGCTCGGACGTGTTCGAGGTAGCAGAAGGCGGCGGGAAGGTTGCGCCGGGCGCGCGACAGGAACTCATGTTCGGCGGCGACCACCGCCAGCCCAGCCACGCCAAGATTCTTCTGCGCCCCGGCGTAGAGGAAATCGTAACGGGTGTAGTCGCGCGGGGCGGCCAAGATATCGCTGCTCATGTCGGCGCACAGGGGGCCGACGGGGCGCGGGAAATTCTCGGGGAGGCGGGTGCCGTCGATGGTCTCATTCGTCGTGACGTGGGCATAGACGGCGGCGGGGTCCCACCCCGCCTCGGGATCGGCCAGCGTGCGCACGCGGCCCACGCGCGCCGCCTGACGGGCCGCCTTGGCCCCCCAATGCCCGCGCACGAGATAATCCGCGCAATCGCCCTCACGCAGAAAGTTGTAGGGCAACATGGCAAATTGGCCGGAGGCCCCGCCCTGAAGGAGCAGCACGGTGTAGGCCGGGCCCAGCCCCAACAGGCGGCGGAGATTGGCTTCCGTCCGTTCGCGGAGCTCCTGATAGGCGGACGTTCGGTGGGAGATCTCCAGGACGGAGCGTCCAAGGCCCCGCCAATCCAGCAGGTCGGCCCGGAGGGCCTCGGTGACTTCGGGCGGGAGCATGGCCGGCCCGGCGCAGAAGTTGTAGATGGACATCGCTTGGAACCTTATGGACCCACGCTCAACCGCACGGCCTCACGGGGCCACGCGGGCGCACCCCGCCTCCGTCTCCCAAGGGGGGAGTGAGGGCAGTGCGGCGGAAAAGGCTTCGATGAGGGCGGCTTCACACGCGGGCGTGTAGCGCCCCTCCGCGAAGGCGGGATAGACCTCCCCGTTGAAGCGCGCCCAAGAGGCCCCCTCTTGTCCGGGAAGGATGGGGTAAAAGCGGCAACCGAAGTCGCGGGCGGCCTTGAGGTCGCCGAAGGCGTCGCCCACCATGAGCACACGGTCGCGCGGGAAGCGGCCATCGGTGAGCGCCGTCAACTGGGCCACCTTGTCGCCCAGCTCCTGCCCGGCCACGTGATCGACGAAGGTCAGCAGGCCGTGCGCATCCCAATCCTGCCGAAGCACGCGCTCGGGGGACTGGGAGACAATCCCCGTCTCGCTCCGGCCGCGCATCCGCCGCAGGGCCTCGCGCGCGCCCTCGTAGGCAGGGAAAACGACGCCGGAGGCGAGAATGGCGGCATTGACCGCGGAACTCCAGCGAAGCAAGGTTTCCAAGAGGGCAGACGGATGCTCCCGCAACCATCCCTCCAGCGCCTCGGAGCTCTGCGGCAAGCCGCTGTTCACGAACGCCTCGAGGTCGGCCAACGGCACAGGCGGGAAGCCCGCGGCTCGGACGGCCGGGTGGCGGTTGAAGAAGGTCAGGCTCAAAAAAATCGCCCGGAACCGCGTGATGCCGCGATACTCGGAGTACAGGTTCACGAAGTCCGCGCAGGCGATGTAGGCCTCGCGCATGGGGCCGAGCCCGAGCGCGTCCACGAGCATCGGCTGGAGGAATCCATGCTGCTTGGCGGCCATGGTGTCCACCACGCACCCATCGCTGTCCAACCCCACAAAGGAGGTGAGCGCGGGCTCCCGGCGGGCTTCCGAGGCGCCGTTCACGCCTTGGCCTCCGCTTTGACGGCATCCCACACGGCGTCGAGCTCTTCAAGGGAAAGCGCCTTCATGTCTCGGCCCTCGGCCTTGACGCGTGCCTCGACGGCGCGGAAACGGCGGGAAAACTTCTCGGTGGCGGCGCGCAAGGCGCTTTCGGCGTCCACGTGAAGGTGGCGGGCAAGATTGACCAGGGAGAAGAGAACGTCGCCATACTCTTCCTCAATCGCCTGGGCATCGCCGGAACGGATGGCGGCCCGAAGTTCGGCGATCTCTTCGTCCAACTTCGCGTCGGGGCCGGCGGCATCCTTCCAATCAAACCCCACCTTGGCGGCCTTATGCTGCGTCCGCTGGGCCTTGAGCAGGGCGGGAAGGGCGGCGGGCACGCCATCGAGGGCGGAGGCTTTGGGGGCCTTGTGCTCGGTCTGCTTGATGCGCTCCCAGTTGCGGAGGACGGCTTCGGTGTCCTTGGCGTCCACCGCGCCGAAGACGTGCGGATGGCGGCGGATGAGCTTGTCGGCAAGGGCATTGACCACGTCGTCAAAAGAGAACTCGCCGCGGTCTTCGCGGATGTCGGCTTGGAAGAGCACCTGCAAGAGCACGTCGCCCAATTCCTCGCGATGGTTTTCGAGGTCATCGCCCACCATCGCGGAGAGCAATTCGTAGCATTCCTCTTGGAGGCAAGGCTGGATGCTCGCAAGCGTCTGTTCCCGATCCCACGGGCAACCATCCGGCGCACGCAGGGCCTTGAGCACCCAACGCAAGCGGTCCATGGGGGAAGGGAAATCGGTCGGAACAGTCTTCATCGGCGCCTCCTTGGCTTTGGGGCTCGTATTCTACCACACGTGTGGCGGCGTTGTGGTAAACTAACGCCCCGGCATTCACCCAATGGGAGAGCGAGACATGAGAACCATCGGTTTCGACAACGAGGCATATTTGAAGAAACAGGCCGAGGGCCTCATGCGGCGCGCGGCAGCCTTCGGCAACAAGCTCTATCTGGAGTTCGGCGGCAAGCTGATGTACGACTATCACGCCGCCCGCGTGCTCCCCGGTTACGACCCCAACGCCAAGCTCCGGCTCCTGCGTTCGTTGGGCGATCAGGCGGAGATCATCCTTTGCGTCTACGCCGAAGACATCGAGCGCAAAAAGATGCGCGCCGACTTCGGCATCTCCTACGATGACGACGCGCTCAAGCTCATCGACAGCCTCCGCGCCTGGGGCATCCACGTCTGCGCCGTGGTGATCACCCGCTTCGATGGCCAACCCGCCGCCCTCCAATTCCGCAACAAGCTCGAAAGCCGCGGCATTCAGGTGAAGCTCCACCGCGCCGTCCCGGGCTATCCCTCCAATCTCGACCTCGTGGTCTCCCCCGATGGTTACGGCGCCAATGCTTACGTCCCCACCACGCGCCCCATCGTCGTGGTCACCGGCCCCGGCCCCGGCTCCGGCAAGCTTGCCACCTGCCTCACCATGCTTTACCACGACCGCATGGCCGGCCGCCCCGCAGGTTACGCCAAGTTTGAGACCTTCCCCGTGTGGGATCTGCCGCTCAAACACCCCGTCAACCTCGCCTACGAAGCCGCCACCGCCGACCTCGGCGACATCAACATGCTGGACCCCTTCCACATGGAGGCTCACGGCAAGGCCACCGTCAACTACAACCGCGACATTGAGGCCTTCCCGCTCCTGCGCGAAATCTGGGAACGCCTCGACCGCTCCGGCGAGTGCCCCTACAAGAGCCCCACCGACATGGGCGTGAACTGCATCTCCGCCGGCATCGTCAATGACGACGTCTGCCAAGAGGCCGCCCGGCAGGAAGTCATCCGCCGTTACTTCCGCCACCTCTCCGACGCCGTGGCCAAGGGTTCCAGCGACAAGCGCCCCGTGGAGATCCTCGAGCGCCTCATGCGCCAACTCGGCCTCCGTCCCGAAGATCGCCCCGTCGTGCTCCCTGCCCGCCAGGCCGCGCATGAAGCCTCCCTCTCCCACACCTTGGAAGGCGTCGCCTGTGGCGCGGCCCTTGAGCTCCCCGATGGCCGCATGGTCAAAGGCAAGAACTCACCCTCCCTCCATGCCGCCGCCGCCACCGTCCTCAACGCCGCCAAGACCCTCGCCGGCCTCCCCGACGATCGCCACCTTCTCGCCCCTGAGACCGTCCGCAGCGTCATGCACATGAAGCAAGGCATCCTCAAGGGCAAGTACGGCTCCCTCAACCTCGATGAGACCCTCGTGGCCCTCGCCATCTGCGCCGCGGCCGACCCCGCCGCCAAGGCCGCACTGGAGCGCCTTGCCGACCTCCGCGACTGTGAGATGCACCTCTCACACATGCTCACCCCCGGCGATGAGGCCGGCCTCCGCCGTCTCGGCATCCGTGCCACCAACGACCCCCTCTTCGCCACCGCCGAACTCTTCGTCGACGCTTAGTATCGGCGGAGCCAAACCCCAAAAAGCACAAACGGAACGGACGGCGACCTGCCGTCCGTTCCGTGTTTTTTACGTCCCAGCTCCCCATGTGAGCGGTCTGCGTTCTGTGGAATGCAGCGGCCGACAGAGGCTATTTTGAAGAAAACATCGCCAACGGTCAGTGTTACAATAAATGTATGAAACTGTGTTCACTTTTCTGGGGCCTTGCCGCCCTGTCGTTGGCCTCACCCCTCCGAGGGGAACTGAAGGTGTTGCCGTTGGGAGACTCCATCACGGAGGGCTCCGGATATGCACAAGACGCTCCGAGTTATCGGAAGGCTTTGGCGAAATTATTGACGGATGCCGGAGTTGAGCCACGCTTTTTGGGCGCGCGCGACTTCAAGTCCGCGGGAATCGCCAACGCAGCCTGCCGCTTCCACACGGGACTCAGCGGGCAGCGCATCCTCAGCTCGCCAAAACTGGCGGGATTCCTGCCCGGCATTGAGGGTTGGCTCGAGCAAGCGGGCGATCCCGACGTGATCACGATGATGATCGGCACGAATGACCTATTGAGCGATGCCGACCCCTCCGGCAAACGCACGTTCGGCCATTGGTGTGAACTCGTGCGGCGAATCGTGCGGGAGCGTCCCGATGCGTGGCTCATTGTCTCCCCCCTGACGCCATGCCTTTGGACTGCGGACAAGGAACCGCAGCGACAAGCCTATGCGGACTTCAATGCGGCCATCCGCGGCCTTTTCGACCTCTCGGAACAAACCCTGACCGTCAATGGAGAGCCGGTGCGGTGCGTGCTCGGCATCCCCAACGCCAAAGGGCGGGAACGGTTTGGCGCCTCGGCTCGTCTACGCTTGGCCGACATGGAGTCCGCCATCGGAACGCCGCGAAAGGAACTTTACTTCAACCAAGGGAACGACACGGTTCATCCCAGCCAGGCCGGTTACAACCGTATGGCCGCCGTCTGGAAGGCCGCCATCGACGCCCTGCCGCGCCCCCTCGGCGGACGCATGCCGCCCAAACCCGACACCCCCGCCTTGGGAGCCGCGGCCCGAATCCCCGAGGCCAAAGGGTTCACGCGCCTCTGCTCAGGCGCGCTCCCAACAAACGCGGCGTTGTCGGGAGGATGGACCTTCTCCGACCTCATGACGCTCGACATGACCGCCCAAGCTCCGAAGAACATCTCCCGGGTGGCCTACTATGTGGAACGTGTGCGCCCCAACGGTTCCGTGCGCCATGTATGGGTTGAGATGGACGCCCCCACGATTCTCGACGCCAAGGGGTTGCCCTCACGTTCCTGCCGCCTTCACGTGACGGGAATGCGCGTGCGCTCCAATATGCCCGGCGTGACCAATGGTGATGATGCGGAGGGCATCCTCCAATTCACGCCGCACTTCATTTCTCCGGAACCGACCGAAGGCGCCGACTGCGGAGGCTTCGATTGGAATGACACGATGCAAGACCACGGTGCCTACGGAGCCTTCCAACTCTTCCGACTGACGCCCGGCGGCCTTTTCCCCGCCGAGACCCTCTTCGCCTACAATCGATGGGCGACGGCCGATGGCGGAGCCGACGAGCTCCAATTCGGCGACCTTGGCCAACACCTTGGCTACAACGGCGGCTGGCGCGGGGGCGGCAGCGGGAAAATCTCCTACAATGGCATCTTCTCGGCCGATTGGCCAACGCTTTCCACCCGCGCCTACACCCTCTGCCGCATGGAAATTTGGGTCCGCTGATCCCTCAAAAGGAATCCCCGCATGAAACACATCCTTGCCCTCGCCGCAACCTTGCTCACCGCCGGCCTTTGGGCCGCCCCGCCCAAAGTCACTCATCCCGACGCCAAGCTCGTGGCGCTCTACGATGAAGCGTGGAGGGAAGCCGTCACACGCACGTTGCAAGCCCCGGAAGGCGCCCCCGTCAAGCGATATATGGATGAATGCGTCTACGCCGATCAGATTTGGATTTGGGATTCCTGCTTCATGGCCCAGTTCACCAAATACGCCGCCGCCGACTATCCCGGCATCGAAACGCTGGAGGCGCTCTACGTCCCGGTGGTGGAAGGCAAAGCATCCCCGCTCCGCGTCCACATCTACGATAATCCGCCCCTCTTCGCATGGTGTGAGCTCGTCCACTGGCGCTTTCACGGGGACCGCGCACGCTTGGAGGACGTCGTGCTCAAGCGCCGCCTGCTCCAGCGGCACTACGACTGGTTCAAGAATCCGCCCACCGGCAAACGCCCCAACTCCTCGCCCAATGCCATCGTCCTAAAAGTCGCCACCGCCGCGAACGGCGCCAAAGGCTGGAGCTGGAGCGGCGGCATGAGCGGCATGGACAACACCCCGCGCGGGCGCGGATGCGGCGGATATGGCGGCATCCTTTGGGTGGACGCCATCGCCCAACAAGCGCTCTCGGCCAAGTGCATCGCCGAACTGCTCGAAGACCTCGGGCAACCCGAGGAAGCCAAGCAATGGCGCGCCGAATATGACACCCTCGCCAAAGAAATCAATGACCATTACTGGGACGAGCGCGACGGCTTCTACTACGACATCGCCATCAAAGACGGCACCCCCTGCCGTGTCCGCACCCTCGCCTCCTACTGGCCCCTGCTGGCCGGCGTTGCGACGCCCGAACGCGCCGCCCGTGCCATCGCCCATCTGCGCGACCCCCGCGCCTTCGGCGGCGAGCGTCCCTTCCCCACCCTCGCCCGCACCGACGCCGATTACAACGCGAAGACCGGCGACTACTGGCGCGGCGGCATTTGGCTCCCCACCGCCTACATGACCGTGAAAGCCATGGAGCGCTACGGCGCCCGCGACCTCGCGGACGTTATGGCCCGCCGCCTCGTGGAGCAGATGGAGCGCACCTATCGCGCCGTTGAGCCGCACACCATTTGGGAGTGCTACGCCCCCGAAGCCGACACCCCCAGCACCGAACACGGCCGCCGCGCGCGTCCCGTCTTCTGCGGATGGTCCGCCCTCGGCCCCATCAACCTCTTCCTTGAGAACATCTTGGGTCTGCGCGAGTTCCGCGCCGCCGACCGCACCATCCGCTGGGAGCCCCCGGCCAACGCCGCCTTCCCCATGGGCATTGAAGGTCTCACCTTCGGCGACGCCACCGTCTCCCTCTGGACGGACAACATCACCCTCCGCGTCACCACCGACAAGCCCATCACGCTCTTCTATCAAGGCCGCCGCTTCGCCATCGACAAAGGCTCCCACACCCTCACCCTCTGACGCACGGAGGGTCTCTTTGCGAAGTCCTCCGTATCCCGACCCCGGATGCTCTGCATCCCCACCCGAGATGCGGAGCCTTCCGAAAACACACAAAAGGCATGGGGGAACACCCCACGCCTTTTTGAATGCCTTGATCCGCCTTTATGGCTCCAAGCCTGCCACGGATATCAACTTTCCCTAATGGAAATCCATCAGAAGTGCCGTCTTGTCTGCCAAATGCCATGAAGAAGATCGAAGAGAAAATAGACCACGAGCAGCACAATCAACCCGACAACGACATAGAGGATACGCTGATTACGATCCGCCTTGCGTTGTTGTTCGATGAAATCCGCCCGAATGCTTTGTACGGTTCCCATCAACGGTGAGATGGGGTCCATCGTTTGAATGATCTTGTTCGCTTGTTCAAGCCCAATTTTCGGGCTCTCAACGGATTCCAACAACCTCAACGCGTTACGCACGGCACTTTCCTCGCGTTCGATATCGGCTTTGCAAAGTTCGAGAGCCGCCTCAAGCTTCGCATAATTGGAAGCCTTGGGATAACGTGTGCGCAAATGTATGAGACGTTCGCGACGGCGATAAATGCCCGTTTCTCGCTGTGCTTGCACAAGAGCCTCCGCCAATGCGCGCGTGTCCGCGTCAACCAATCGTTGTTCAGCTTCTGCTTTGCGCTTTGCCTTCTGATGGTCGCGGTGGGTCTCCTCAATGCAGGCCAAAAGGCGTTCACAAGCATTGCGCTGTGCACATTTGGGATACTTCACGATAAGCGCTTGTAGTGCATCGCGAACGGCTTCGAACTCATCCAGCGTGCGCAACGCATGCAAAGCCCGTTGCGCCGACTGGGTTTGGTCCCAGACGACACGTGTCTCCGGCAACACGCCTTTGGCGGCTTCATACCCCTTTTCGGCAATACGAAGGATCGCGGGCGCCAACTTGGCGTTGTCTGCGACTACGCCCTGATTCTTGCAGGCGTCACACGTGACGACACGGCGTGCGTTGAGGCAGGCAAGACACTCTCCCGTTCCTCGGCATTTATGGCAAGGAATATCCCGGTTTCCGTCATCAACCACTCTTACCGTTCCGCGATAATTGTTCGTTGCGTGACTACCTGTGCGGTATGTCGAAGAGCGACTCCGATACGTGAAATCCCTGTCATCGTCAGGTTCCCCATCATACCTCCTTCCGACCCTGTCCGAAACGATACGTGTCCTTGACATCCCACGCAGTGTCCGCTTGCCACTTCCATTGCATAGAGGGCAACGTTCCGTATTTTTGCAAACGCTGCAATTCACCGTCCTGTTGCTACGGCCATTACATGAAGGGCAAACACGCATCCACCGCTTTGGCGATGCGAGCGACACCGTATACTTACTCGCGGGAAACGCCTCCATGAACGTCGCGAGGCGACGCCGAAATTGTCCCGGATCGTTTGCACGAATGTCCAAAAGCAACAAAAGTGCCTGCGCATGTTCGCGGATCCCGCCAACGCCTTTCTCGTCCCAATGCGTAAGACGCTCAAGACGTTCGCATTCCACCTTTTCTGTTTTTGCCGCCTCGAACATTTTCTCCACCTCCACAATCTCCGGGGGTTGCAGGCGTTCCCCCTCCCGCTCCGCTCTGGCGTATTGTTCAAGTGACGCACTCCCCCATACATCAACGGGAGTTTGTGCGGCTATCGGCGAGACCAAAAGTCCCACCAAAAGTAGATATGACACAGGCTTCACTCTAATATGCATCGTCGTCTCCTTGTCTCCAATGGGGAGGGACAAAAGCACCTCCCCCGGTCTTCCGCGGAGGCGCTTAGGAAGCCTGTCAAGGATAGACCGAAGGAGGCAACGCTGCACGAGCGAGCCTCAAACGTGACATCCTTGACCGAAAGGTTCCTAAGCTTTCCGCAGATATCAATGCGTTTGTGACGCAAGATTCAGTTGTGTTCACTCCAAAACGAAGTGGCGCGATTATAACACATCCGCGAAATATACGGAACAGATGTAACAACTAAAAGGTTCTCCCGCAGTTACTGTGGTTACCCTTCATACAAGGACTCTACCCACTCAACTCCGCGGATCTCCACAAACAGAGATTTATGCAACACTCTTGCTGCGCGGCTTTATTACAGGCTTCTAGGATTGAAGGCGTGTGTCCGCTAAAAGGAGCGCGGGGAATAAAAAATAGCCCCTTCGCATCGAAGAGGCCGAAGTACTTACACCTCGAATCGGCACCATCAGGGTGCAAGAATACGGACACGGCGGCCCTCAATGCGAAGGCGATTTGCCGCAAGGAGGCGGAGCGCCTCCGGATAAGCGATGTGCTCCTGCACCTGAATGCGGGCGTGGAGCGTCTCGGGTGTGTCGCCCTCCTCCACCGGCACCGCCTTCTGCACAATGATGGGGCCGCTATCCGTGCCCGCATCGACGAAATGGACGGTGCATCCGGCCACTTTCGTGCCGTAGTCGAGCGCCTGCTTCCATGATTCAAGACCGGGGAACGCCGGCAAAAGCGCGGGGTGGATGTTCAACACGCGCCCGGGGAAGGCTTCGAGAAGCCCTTGCTTGACGATCCGCATGAAACCGGCCAGCACCACGGTGTCGGCGCCGGCCTCTTTCATCATGCGGATGTAGGTCTCCTGTGCCTCGCCATCGAGTTTGGTTTTGAACGGGGCACAGGACACATAACGGGCGGGGATCGCATGGCGGGCGGCGCGGTCGAGGATCTTGGCGCCCTCAACGTCGGACAGCACGCAAACGATCTTGGCATCGAGCGTTCCCGCCTCAATGGCGTCGACGATCGACTGCATATTGGTTCCGGAGCCGGAACCCAAAACGGCAAGACGAAGACTCACTTGGTTTCCTCCTTCGCTGCATCCGAAGGCGCGGCTTCCGTGGGGGATGCCTCCGCCGCGGGAGCGTCTCCGCGCCACTCGGCCGGAAGCGCGTTGATGACCGTCTGGACGACCTCTTCGAGCGTCAGGTGCGTGGAATCGATGGCAAAGACGCCGTCGGCCTTGCGCAACGGCGCACAGGCACGGGTGGAATCGATCTTGTCGCGGGCGAGGAGCGAGGCCTTCACCGCCTCCACGGACTGCTCGGCCACACCCTTCTGCACCTCCTCCAACTGGCGGCGCCGGGCACGCACGGAGGCATCGGCCTCCAAGTAGAACCGCGCAGGGGAATCGGGGAACACGGCGGTGGTGATGTCGCGCCCTTCCACGATCAGGTTGCCAAAACGCACAAGGCTCTTCAATTCGGCCGTGATTTTGGCGCGCACCTCGGGGACGGTGGCGACCGGCGAGGCATGGGCATTGATGCGCGGTTCGCGGAGTTCCTTGTCGGGGCGGATGCCGCCCACGGCGTAGACGATCCGGCCATCCTCGGCCGAGAAGTCAATCTTCAACGACTCGGCGAGCGCCGCGACGGCCTTGGGATCGGAGGTATCCACACCCTGCTCCAGGCACTGCCACGTGACGATGCGATAGAGCGCGCCGGAATCCACGTGCAGGAAGCCCAACCGACGCCCAACCTCCTTGGACACGGAAGACTTGCCGGCACCGCTGGGGCCATCCACCGCAATGACACGGGCGGCGGGCGGCTCCGGCGGCAAGGCCTTGGGCGCAGGCTTCACTCCCGTGCGCACCAACGTCTCCACGTCGCGGCCATCGGCGGTTTCGACCTCCAGCAGATAATCCACCAGCAGGGCCAAACGGTCACGGTTCTCGGAGATGAGGCGTTCTCCACGGGCGTAGGCTTCACGGAGCAGACGGGTGACCTCGGCATCGATGGTCTGCGCGGTGGCCTCTGAGTGATCCTGCTTGCGGCCGATCTCACGGCCGAGATAGATTTGCTCCTCATTGTCGCCGAAGGATTGGAAGCCGAAGGCCTCACTCATGCCGTAGGCGCAGACCATGCGGCGCGCGAGGGATGAGGCCATCTTGATATCCTGCGAAGCGCCGGTGGAAAGGTCTCCGGTGAAGAGCTTTTCGGCGATGCGACCAGCCGTCAGCACCACGAGCATATCCTTCATCTCGGCTTCGGTGCGGTTGAGCACGTCGCGCTCGGGAAGGGTCATGGTCGCGCCAAGCGCCCGTCCGCGAGGGATGATGGTGACCTTGTGCAGCGGCTCCGTGTTCTCCAACAACACTTGCGCAAGGGCATGGCCGCCCTCATGCCACGCGGTGATTCGGCGATCGCGGTCGGCCATCGCGTGAGAGCGGCGTTCGCGGCCCCAAAGCACCTTGTCGCGGGCCTCTTCCAAATCCGCGTGGGCCACGGCCTTGCGGCGGGCGCGGGCCGCCAACAGGGCGGCTTCGTTGAGCAAGTTGGCGAGGTCGGCGCCGGAAAAACCGGGCGTGCCGCGGGCCACGCGCTCCAAGTCCACGTCGGGCCCGAGCTTCACCTTGGCGGCATGCACTTTGAGGATGGCGAGGCGGCCTTCCACGGTGGGCAGATCCACCACAATCTGACGGTCGAAACGGCCGGGACGGGTGAGCGCGGGGTCGAGCACATCCACGCGGTTGGTGGCGGCCATGACGATCACGCCGCTGTTGCCCTCGAAGCCGTCCATCTCCACGAGCATGGCGTTGAGGGTCTGCTCACGCTCGTCGTGTCCGCCGCCGATGCCGGTGAAACGGGTGCGGCCGATGGCGTCGATCTCGTCGATGAAGAGGATGCAGGGCGCGTTCTTCTTGGCCTGGGCGAACATATCGCGCACGCGGCTGGCGCCCACACCCACGAACATCTCCACGAAGTCCGACCCGCTGATGCTGAAGAAGGGCACCTCCGCCTCTCCGGCGATGGCCTTGGCAAGCAACGTTTTGCCCGTTCCGGGAGGCCCCATGAGCAACACGCCCTTGGGCACCTTGCCGCCCAAATCCTCAAACCGCTTGGGGTCTTTGAGGAACTCGACGATCTCTTGCACCTCTTCCTTGGCCTCGTCCACGCCTGCCACGTCCTTGAAACGGACTTTGGCGTCTTCCTTGCCCAGCAAGCGCGCACGGGACTTTCCGAAGGCGAAGGGGCCGCCCTCGCCGCCGGCGCGCATCTGCCGCATGAAGAGGAAGTAGAACAGCAAAAACATCAGCAGAAGCGGCAGCACCGACATCAGAATGGGACCAAACCAGTCCGTGCGATTCTCTTGGATCGCGCGCACGCCGGCATTCGCCAACCGTTCCTCGAGATCCTGTGTGCCCAGCACATTGAGACGGAAGGCCTCACCTCGCGCGGGGCGGATCGGCGAAGGGGCGGCTGCCCCCTCCGGCGTGTCTCCCTGCACCGTTTCGGGCGCCCAGCGTCCTTCAAGGAAGGTTCCGCCGTCGCTCTCACGCACCAAGCGTACCTCGGGCAAGGCGGTGTTCGCCTTGGCGACGCCGTTCTCCATGACTTTGCCGGCTTCGACACGCCGCCAGAAATCGAGCTGGGTGAGCGGGGCCTTGGCCTTACCGCCAAGCCACGGCATCTCACCGCCCTCAGGCGCGTTGCGGAAGATGCCGTAGATGGAAAAGAGAATGACGGCCAACAGCACCCACACCACAAGGGGGCGCCGCCAACCGTTGCCGTTGCCAGGGTCCTTTTGGGGCGCAGGCGGGGTCTTCTTCTGTTCGGGTTCGGACATAAGGGATCAGCTCCTCTGCACCTCGCGTCCCTTCTCTTGGGAGGCGAGGATCTCAAACAATTGGTCGGACTGCTTCTTGCACGCGCCGAGAATCAGGCCCACACAGAAGGAAAGCAACCCGGCAATAGCCAAAAAGCCGGAGAAAATCTGCGTGGGAATGCGCGGCACCAGTCCCGTGTGAAAATATTCGGCAAGCACCGGGGCGAAAAAGCCCGCCGAAAGCACCAGCAACACCGCCCCCACCAAACCAAAGAAGAGCTCCGGACGGTAGAAGCGGAAGAGATTGAAGATGGTCTTGAGCACCCGAATGCCGTCGCGAACCGTATTGAGCTTGGAGAAGGAGCCTTCCGGACGGTCCCGGTACTGAATGGGGACTTCCACCAAACTCATGCGCTTGTCGAGCGTGTGCAACGTCATCTCCGTCTCAATCTCGAACCCCTGCGCAAGCACCGGACAGCTCTTCACGAACAGCCGAGAGAAGGCACGATACCCCGTCATGACGTCGTGGACGCGTTGCCCCCACAGCAGACGAATGAGGAAACAGACAAGCGCATTGCCGAAATTGTGGCCGGGGCGCTTGTTCTCCGTCATATACGTGGACGAGAGGCGGTCGCCATTGACCATGTCCGCCTCTCCCGCCAAAATGGGCGCAATGAGCTTGCGCACCTCATCGGCAGGATAAGTGTCGTCACTGTCCACCATCACGTAGACATCGGCATCGACCTCTTGGAACATCCGCCGCACCACGTGGCCCTTGCCCTGCTGACGGATTCTGCGCAACTTTGCCCCGGCCGCAAGCGCCAACTCTGCCGAACGGTCCGTGCTGTTGTTGTCGTACACCCAAATCTCCGCCTCGGGCAATTCCGCACGGAAATCCCTCACCACCTTCTCGATGGTCAATGACTCGTTGTAGCACGGCAACAGAACGGCAATCTTTGGATTCGTCATCGCGTGACCCTCCTTTTGGACATGGATGCCTAAGTATAGCAGAATCCGCCCTCCCACAATTCGACATTGACACAATGACTGGGCCCGTGATAAGTTCCGTCCGCGTTTTGTTCCTGCTTGATTGAGAAAGTTTACGCGAGGCACCGACAATGACAAGATGTTGCGCAATCCTGATGTTCATGTTTGCCTTTGCTGGAGTCGCCCCTGCGCTCACAGTGAATTGGAAAACCGAAGTTTACCAACATTACAAAAATGATCCTCATTTTGTCGCCCACTACGGACTGATGATGTTGCAAGGCAAACATGCCATCACTGATAAGGGGACCGTTAAAGGATGGCTTTCAGGGCTCAACGGAGAAGAGCCTCCGCAATCATACGCGTTCACGGAAAATGCCCCAGAAGGTTGTGTCGCCATTACGCTTGCATTTGAAGACTCAACCGTCACGGGCTTCAATTACGGCAAAGCACTGCCCTCTCAGACGTTTTCCACTGAAGTCTCCGGGGACGCCGTGACCTTTGTCGTGTTCAACTGGTACAACATGAAAAGCAATGGTCAAGCGACGTACGCCTTTGCCACCTACACGGTTGATGGGCTCTCCGGATTGCAGGACGGTGCAACAGTGGATTTAGGCGAATTCATCTGGGCTTTGAACGAATTGAACGCGTATGAGATGACGGTGGGGACCATTCCTGAGCCTTCTGTGATGGCCTTGTTGGCATTGGGCCTAGCGGGCGTCGTGTTGCGACGCCGTGCCAGTTAAGTGCGTCCTGCCGTTGGCAGACACTCGTTTTCGCCCCCTCGGCGTTTTACGCGCTGAGGGGGTTTGTTATGATTTCGAGGCCCTCTTTGACGGAAATTGCAGTGAGGGAATCGAGAAGAAAGGTGAAGACCGTGAAATCACTGTTTGCATTGATGGCATTGGCAGCGTTGAGCCCGGTGGCTCTATGGGCCGGACCGCTGGAGGCTTTGGCGGAACGCGTTTCTCCGAAGTTGGCGGGACGGGTGACCTTCCGAGTGGATCCCAAGCGCCAGAATATCGCGGTGTCACCCGTGGGGAAAGACGGCATCGCCATCGCGGCGCCCAACACGCGCCTCGCGGCGGCCGGCCTTGGGTGTTATCTCCGAGAGGTGGCGCAGGCCCACTGGTCATGGTGCGGCAATCGACTCGATGGGGAGATGCCCGCCCCGCCGCGGACGTTGACGTTCACCCCGGCCTTCCCACACACGCAAGCCTACAACTATTGCACCCTTTCCTACACGATGGCCTTTTGGGACGAGACGGCTTGGCGAGAGGAGATCGACCGCTTGGCCCTTTATGGTTTTGAGTTCCCGTTGGTTCAGGCCGGCTTGGGCAAAGTGTGGCAGGGCGTGTTGCGTGAACTGGGCTACCCGGAGGAACGCATCGCGGCCTTTATCCCCGACGAAGCCGCCGCCGCATGGTGGAACATGGGCAATCTGGAAGGGCTCGGCGGCCCCCTCTCGCAGGCACGGGTGGACCGTGACGCGGCGGTGGGGCGCTTCCTCGTTCAGGAAATGCAGGCATTGGGAATGAAGCCCATCCTCCAAGGATTCACGGGGCTGGTGCCAAGCGACCTGCCGAAATATCTGGACAAAAAGGCATTCCCCGACGCTCGTTTCGTGGAGCAAGGACATTGGGTGGACGGTTTCCAACGGCCCATCCTTCTGGACCCGACGACCGACGCTTTCCAGAAGATTGCGGCGCTGTGGTACAAACATCTCTTCCTGGTCTACGGCGTCTCCCGTGCGGAAGCCTTTGGCGGCGATCTGTTTCATGAAGGCGGCCGCACCGGAGGCCTCAACGTGGAGGCGTGTGCCCGCGCCGTGCAAACCGCCCAGCAAAAGGCCTCTCCGGGCGCCATTTGGATGATCCAAGCCTGGGGCGCCAATCCGCGGCAGGAACTCCTCAAAGGGCTCGACGCGCGCCATGCAATGATCCTGGCGCTCGTGCGCGACCAGGCCAACGGCCACCGTTATCCCCGCAGCTTTGCCAACGTGCCGTGGCTCTGGTGCGAACTGCTCAACTTCGGCGGGAACCACGGACTCTATGGAGGCTTGCGCGTTCAAGCGGATCTTGGCGAACTGACGGCTCAACCCGGAGCAAAAACACTCTCGGGTTACGGCCTGCTCTCCGAAGGTCTGGAGATGAATCCCGTCTTCTATGAACTCTTCACGCAACGCTTCTTCATGCCCAAAGATCTCCGGCTCGGAGCGGCCGGGCTGAACGCGTGGCTCTCCGATTACGCCACCCGCCGCTACGGACAATGCACTCCCGAAATCACCCGTGCGTTGCGCCTGCTCGCCGTCTCCGCCTACGCCCCCACCCGAGAGCAAGAAGGCTGCACCGAAAGCATCTACTGCGCCCGTCCCTCGTGGACGGCCCGGAAGGCCTCCTCGTGGTCAAGCGGCGAACAATATTATCCCCCGGCAGACACCCTTCGCGCCGCGGAAACGTTGCTCGCCGCCGCCGACCGCAATCCCGACCTTCTCCAAGCGGAAACGTTTGCCTACGACCTCGCCGACGTGACCCGCCAAGCGCTCGCCGATCTCGGCCGTCCGCTCCTCTCCTTGGCCAAGGATTCCCCCGCCGCCCGCGAAGCCTTCTTGGAAGCCATCCGCCGAACAGACGCCGTGCTGGCCTGCGTGCCCCGGTGGCGGCTCGACTTCTGCGAAGCCCGCACCCGCAACGTGGGCGGTGAGGCCGGCCCCCGGGGCTACCGCCGCATGATCACCACGTGGAGCGGCCGACGCGGCGCCCTGAACGACTATGCCAACCGCCAACTCGCCGGTTTGCTCTCGGGCTACTATCTCAAGCGATGGGAGACCTTCTTCGCCGACCCCACCCCCAAAAACCTCGACGCCCGCCTTGCCGCCATCGACGCCGCCTTCATCGACAAGGGCGCCCCCCTGCCGCCCGCCAATGGCTCCGACTTGGCGCGCACCGTCCGTGAAGCCCTTCGGTTTGCGCGCGGCACCCACGAACGTTGGCCCACCGCCTTCCTCTTCGCCAAAGGCGTGCCGTGGGATCTCGGCGGCGCCAAAGGCTCCGTCACCCTTCGCCACAGCGTTTCCGAGTTCGTGACCCAAGCCGGGACTTACCGCGTCGAAATCCAGTGGCAGCGGGGAAACAACGCGCTCAAAATCGAAAAGGTGGAGCTCTTCGAGGGAGAACGCTGCGTCGCCTCCGACGTTCACCCCGGCTACGCCGGCATCCGCCGCGAGGCCAACGTTTACACCCTCCGCCTGCCAACCTACCGCACGAGCCTTGAAGACTACACGCTCCGCATCACCGGCTCCGGCGACGGCGGCGGCCAGTCCGCTGGCGTCTTCACCATCCTTCCTGTCGGGGCCCCCGACCAGAAATGACCCGAAGGAAAGCAAAGGATTCCCAACCGATGAAAAAGTCGCTTCTTTTCCTCCTCTCCGTTTGCGCCTTCTGCGCAAAGAATGTTATCCGTAAGCCCCACCCTTTGAGCGACGGCTGAAGGTTTCGCTACGGTTAGGACTTCGTCGGCGCCAAATGGGCTCTCGTCACGCTTCCCCACACGGTCAATCGAGACACAATGTGCCGATTTTAAGGCACAGAAAAGAGGTTGCAAAAGATACCGAAAAGCGTTAGACTGGAATCGTACCTTGGAGGGGGAGTGATTCCTTCTCACACGTTGGCGAAAGACGGGGTCGCACGCGTGCCGAATAGCGGGAGGTGGTTGCCCGTCCGTGAAAGGAAGAAAGCCATGAAAAAAGCATCGATGCTCACCATCGCCGCACTCTGTGCGCTCACTGCGATGACCGGTTGCATCACCGTGAACAAGAACGATGGCGGCGAATCGGGGATGCGTATCCCGATGTCGCAAGACGTGATTCACGAGCAGGTTACCGTGGACAAGACCCCGGTTACCGCTCAGGATGAAGTCAAGTGCCTCTTCGGTCTCATCACGTGGGGCTCCTCCGCCTCCCATGTGGCCGATGTGACGGACGACTTGGTGCCCTTCGGGGCTATCGTGAAGGCCAAGAATGGTGCCTATGCCAACGCTTGCGACAAGGCCAAGTGCGACCGTTTGGTGGCCACCCGCTACAAAGTCACCACCAATGACTACTTCGTCTACAAGACCGTGAAGGCCGAGGTGACCGGTTATCCCGCGAAGATCTCCGGCGTCAAGGTGATTGAGACGACTCCCTCCAAGGTCACTCCTGAACTCCGCTAAGGGGCGAAGGTTGCATTTTGGAATCATGCGCAAAACACCTTAAAGTGTTTTGAGACGCGGCCCCCGGAGAAGTCCGGGGGCCGCGCCTTTGCCAAACCCGAAGCGGGATTCACGACAAATGGCGAGTGGCAAGCAAACTGCGGACATCTTTGCCATCCTTCCAGTCAAGCCCTCCAACAAAAATCATCCGCAAAGTACACAACGTATCATCCCACCCGATGAAAAAGCCGTTTCTTTTCCTCCTTTCCGTTTGCGCCTTCTGCGCCACGGGCATTGCCCGTGAGACCCTCTCTTTGAACGATGGCTGGAAGTTCCGCTACGGGTGGAACTTCGCCGGCCCCAAGTGGGCCCCCGTCACGCTCCCCCACACGTGGAACACCGCAGACGCTGAGGCCGACCACCCCTACACGCGCACACTCGGCATCTATCGGACAGACCTTGCCGTGCCTTCGGAGTGGAAAGGGAAACGTGTCTTTCTCCGCTTCAAGGGCGCCGCCACGGTGGCCGACGTGATGGTGAACGACCGTTGGCTCGGCCAACACCGGGGAGGCTACACCGCCTTCTGCTACGAAATCACGGACCTCCTCACCCCCGGGAAAAAGGTTCCGATGCGCGTGCGCGTCTCCAACGCGGAGACAACGGACGTCCTGCCACTCGCGGGCGACTTCACCGTCTTTGGCGGCCTTTACCGCGGCGTTGAGCTTATCGTCACCGACCCCCTCTGCATCTCCCCGCT
This sequence comes from uncultured Lentisphaeraceae bacterium, assembly GCA_949282555.1. Classification (GTDB taxonomy): domain Bacteria; phylum Verrucomicrobiota; class Kiritimatiellia; order RFP12; family DVOR01; genus Spyradenecus. The sequence goes on from CASDPK010000004.1 coordinate 83,872, forward strand.
CGACCATGGTTCCTCCGGCGTCACCATCCGCCAAGACTCCCTGACGGATGCCGAAGCGCGCCTCTCCGTGCACGTGCGGCTTCTCAACCCCACAGGGAAGGAACAGACCGTCACCGTGGAGGTGGCCGGCAAGACCTTTGAAGGCAAAGGCGTCACCGAGGCCACCATCCCCGTGACGTTGCCCAATCCCCGCCGCTGGGACGGCGTGCGCGATCCCTTCCTCTATACGCTCACCGCCAAAGTCGGCACCGACAGCGTCACCGAAACCTTCGGCGTGCGCGAGTTCCGCTTCGATCCCGACAAAGGCTTCTTCCTCAACGGGCGCCACCTTCGCCTGCGCGGCGTCTGCCGTCACCAAGAATGGGAAGGCAAGCTCTCCGCCCTCACGGAGGCCGAGCACCTGCGCGACGTCGAAATCATGCGCGACATGGGCGCCAATGCCGTCCGCCTCGCGCACTATCCCCAAGCCAAAGAGCTCTACGATGCCTGCGACCGCGCCGGCCTCATCGTTTGGGCCGAAATCCCCTTCGTCGGCCCCGGCGGTTACGACGACGAAGGCTACGTGCCCTCCGAGCGTCTCCACGAGAACGCCCGCCAGCAGCTCGTCGAGATGATCCGCCAGCATGGCAACCACCCCTCCATCGTCACATGGGGCCTCTTCAATGAACTGCGGATGCGCCCAGACCCGACGCCTTTCCTCAAAGAGCTGAACGCCTTGGCCAAGCAGGAAGACCCCACGCGCCCCACCGTCGCCGCCTCCAATCTCGGCATGGACGCCCCGCTCACCTTCGTCACGGACTTGATCGCCTGGAACCGCTACGACGGCTGGTACGGCGGAATGCCCAAAAACTTGGGCGCCTTCCTCGACGCCGTCCACAAAAAGCACCCCCGCCTGCGCATCGCCATCAGCGAATACGGCGCGGGAGCCTCCATCCTCCACCACGAGGAAGCCATCCGAAAGCCCAACGCCGGCGGAAAATTTCACCCCGAGGCATGGCAAACCGAATACCACATCCTCAACTGGGCCGAGCTCAGCAAGCGCGACTTCGTCTGGGGCTCCTTCATTTGGAATCTCTTTGACTTCGCCGCCAGCCACCGCACCGAAGGCGACCGCAACGGCATCAACGACAAGGGCCTCGTCACCCACGACCGAAAGACCTTCAAGGACGCCTTCTGGTTCTACAAGGCCAACTGGCGCGACGACATCCCCGTGCTCCATCTCTGCGAAAAGCGCTTTGTCGAACGCAAGGCCGACAAGATCTTCGTCCGCGCCTTCTCCAACGTCGGCCCCGCCGAACTCTTCGTCAACGGGAAATCCGCAGGCATCGCCGAGCCCGACGCTCTCCGGGTGCTCACATGGAAAGGCGTTGCCCTGAATCCCGGAGAGAACGTGATCGAGCTCCGGGCCGTCAATGGCAAAGCCTCCGACACGTGCCGCTGGAACCGCCCCAAGGAATGAAGCTCACGCGCCCTCCCGCCCACCTTCCGGGAGGCTCCGTATCCCAAGGCGAGATGCACTATGTCCCAAGGTGAGATGCAGTGCATCCTCTCCCCGCAGGCTCCGCATCTCTCGCCGGCCACAGCGACACGCCCTCCCTCTTCGCTGGCGCTGAAAGGTTACGGCTTGACGCAGGGCAAACGTCTATGATATTGTGTAACGACTTTTGAGGCAGAAAGGTTTTTGCAGTCATGAAGAAAGACATCCACCCCAAGTACGAAGACGCCACCATCACCTGTGCGTGCGGCAACGTCATCCATACCCGCTCCACGAAGAAGGAGATGAGCTGCAACGTCTGCTCGGCCTGCCATCCTTACTACACGGGTAAGAAGACCGTCATGGATACCGAAGGCCGCATCGACAAGTTCATGCAGCGCTACGGCAAGAAATAAGTCGCGTCCTTCCGCGTTTGAGAAGCCGGCCAGCGTCCCCCGCGAGCCGGTTTTTTTGTCCGCGGAACGCTGGATTCCCGCCGATGCTTGATCGTTCTTCCGTCGAAGCCTGCCTATCCGCCCTGCCCGCCCTGGAGGCCCAATTGGCCGACCCTGCGGTGACGGGCGATCGCCGCCGTTATCGCGAAGCCCTCCGCGAACACACGCACCTCAAGCGCGTGGAGGCGGCCGCCCAGGCCTACTATGGCGCCTTGGATGATGCGGCGGCGGCGCGGGAGTTGCTTTCGGACCCGGAGCTGGGGCCGATGGCCCAGGAAGAGTTGGCGCGAACGGAGGCCGTCTTGCCGGAGGCGGAGGAGCGGCTGATGCGCGCATTGCTTCCGGCGGACCCCTTGGACGATCGCAACGCCATGATGGAAATCCGCGCGGGAACCGGAGGGGAGGAGGCGGCGCTCTTCGCGGGGGATCTTTTTAGGATGTATTCGCGCTGGTGCGAGGCGCACGGCTACAAGGTGTCGGTGATGGACGCCTCGCCGAGTGACTTGGGGGGCTTCAAGGAGATTGTCTTCCGCGTGTCGGAGGGGGAGCAGCCCTATGGGCGCCTGCGTTTTGAAAGCGGGGGCCACCGCGTGCAGCGCGTGCCGGTGACGGAGGCGCAGGGGCGCATCCACACGTCGGCCGCCACGGTGGTGGTCTTGCCGGAGGCGGACGAAGAGGATGACCTCGTTCTCCCCGAAAGCGAGCTCCGAATCGACATTTTCTGTGCGGGGGGGCATGGCGGGCAAGGCGTGAACACGACGTATTCCGCCATCCGCATCACCCACTTGCCCACCGGGTTGGTGGCGCAGTGTCAGGATGAGCGGAGCCAGCACCGAAACAAGGAAAAGGCGTTGGCGGTGCTGAAATCGCGCATTCTTGACGCGCGCCGCCAAGAGGAAGAGGCGAAGGCCGGCGCCACCCGTTTGACGCTTCGGGGAAGCGGCGACCGTTCACAGCGCATCCGCACCTATAATTTCCCCCAAAACCGTCTGACGGATCATCGCATCGGGCTGACGCTGTATTCGCTCGACCGCGTGATGGAGGGGGAGCTGGATGGCCTCTTCTCCGCGTTGGAGGCGTTTGACCTTCGCCAGCGGCTCGGGGCGGCAACAAGCGAGGACTAAATGGGTTGTCTCTGGAATCTCCTGCTCTTTCTGTGGCTCTTTTGGCTGGTTCGCGCGGTATGGCGTCAGCTGATCCTCCCGCTCTTTGTGGGCAACGGCTCCTCGCAGAGGGCACGCGCCGCAGAGCAAAATGCCCACGAGACCGCCTCCGCGCGCGTGCGTTATCTCTCCCTGTTGATGCCGCTCTTGGCGAAGATCGCCAAGGCAGATGGGAGAGTCAGCGAGCGTGAGATCTCCAACATTGAGCGCATCTTCTTGGAACTCGGCCTTTCCGACGACGAACGCCGCAAGGCCCAGCGGATCTTCTCCGAAAGCAAAGACTCCCTGCTCCAATTTGAGGATGCCGCCCACGCCTTCGCCCGGGCGTGTCCGGACTTTGAATTGCGCGTGCTCACGTTCCAATTCATGGTGCGCGTGGGCTCCGCCGATGGCACCCTCCCCTTCCGAGTGCGCCAAATGCTCGTGCGGGCGGCGCAAGTCTTCGGGCTTCCGAGAATCTTGGCGGAGCAACTCCTCGCGAGCGCCTCGGGCTTCCGTTTCGGCTCCTCCGGTCAAGGGTTTGGCTATGAGCAACGCCGTCAGGGGCCGCCGCCGCGACCCTCCATGCCCTCACGCGCCGAAGACCTCGCCCTCCTTGGCCTGAGCCCCCATGCGACGGCGGAAGAGATCAAGCGCGCCTACCGCCAGAAGGTCAAAGAGCTCCACCCCGACCGCCTTCAGGCCCAAGGCCTCCCCGAGGCAATGTTGCGCCAAGCCACCGAACGTATGGCGGCCATCAACGCCGCCTACGACCGCCTGACCAAATGACACCTCTGGCGCCCTCTCCCCCCAAGGCGAAAGCCTGACCCACAGCGTCATCAACGCCGCATGAGCAAGGCGGCGTAAGCGCCATCGTGAAGGGGCGTGGGGAAGTCGAGAACGGAAGATTCAAGAGTGAAGTCGGAATGACGGGAGAGGAAGGCCGACACTTGGTCGACATCTTCCTCGGGCTCGATGGAACAGGTGGAGTAGACCAAACACCCGCCGGGAGCAAGCAACGCAACGCACGCCTCAAGCAGCGCGGCCTGAGTCTCCAGCAGGGCGGAAAGCTTGTGCTTTGACCACGTCCACCGCGCATCCGGGCGGCGGCCAAAGACACCGGTGTTGCTGCACGGGACATCCAGCAAAATCCTGTCGAAGCGATCTCCTTCGGGCCAAGCGCGCGCATCGCACTCGGTGACGCGCACGTAAGGGAGCGCCCCACACCGCGCAAGCGTGTCACGGAGACGTGCGGCACGGTCGGGCTGAGGCTCATTGGCCACCAACGTTCCCTTCCCCGCGAGGCGCGCGGCGATCTGGGCGGTTTTGCCACCAGGCGCGGCGCAAGCGTCCAACACGCGCAGACCGGGATGGACCTCAAGCAAATCAATGGCGTGACGGGTGACGGCATCTTGCACCACGAAGCGGCCTTCCGAAAATCCCTCCAAGGTCTCCACCCGGACACCGCGGGGCACCACGAAGGTCCCCGAGGGATCATCGGGGTGCGGCGTGCATCCCGTGGGCGCCCCAAACGGCGGAAGGGGACGCACGCAGACACGCGGCGGCGCGGCCATCGCGTCGGCCAACGCGCGGGTTTGTCCCTCTCCGAACGCCGCACACCAGCGTGTCCACAATTGCTTCGGCACATCCCGACGGAGATGTTCGGGCTGGGCGGCCAATGCGGCCTCCAGCCCTTCACGTTCGCGCTGAAGGCGGCGCAACACGGCATTGACGAACCGCGCGGCGCCACGGCCGATCGGCTTGGAGGCCTCGACGGTCTCCGCCACGGCGGCATGGTCGGGCACGGCCGGCAAGCAAAAGAGTTGCGCGGCCCCGACCATGAGCGCGGCCCACAGTTCGCCCTCGGGGAGCCGCTCCACACAGCGGCGCACCCGCCACTCCAGCGAAGCCTTATGCCGCAACACGGCCCCGACAAGCTCCAGCGCGAAAGCATGGTCTGCACTGTCCGCCAGCGTCTGCGCGGGGAACGCGCCACGCACCTTCCACAGCGCCAGCGCAAAGATGGCGTCGCGCCGCGCGCTCATCGGCAAGCTTCCCGAAAGGCCGGGGCCGCGCGTTCAATGATGCCGATATCCACCGCGCAACAGAGGCGGATATAACCCGGCATCCCAAAGCCACGACCGGGCACAGCGATAATGCCATGCTCCAACAACTTCCCGCAGAAGGCCACGTCGTCGCCGCCGGGAGCCTCAGGGAAAAAGTAGAAAGCGCCCTTCGGCAACGTGAACCGCAATCCGGCCTCGGTGAGCACACGCGCCATGGCGCGGCGGCGGGCATCGTAAACCGAGAGATCGACGCGCGCATCCAGCAGCGCCATCGCCAACCGTTGCCCAAGAATGGGTGCGTTCACATAGCCCAGCGTGCGGTTCGTCATCGTGACTGCGGCCAACAGCGTGTCCACGCCTTCCATCGCGGGGTTCACCGCCACATAGCCCACACGCTCCCCCGCGAGGGAGAGGCTCTTGGAGAAAGACCCCAACACCACCGCCCAGGGACTGAGCGGAAGGACGGGTGGCACCTCCGCCCCATCGAAGGCAAACACGCGGTACGGCTCGTCCGAAAGGATAAAGATTGGCCGTTCGCGGGTGGCATTGAGCCGATCCACCGCCGCCGCCAACCGGCGCAACGTCTCGGCGGGATAGATGGCGCCGGTGGGATTGTTCGGCGAATTGAGCAAGATGGCGCGGGTGCGGTCGGTGACCTGCGCCAACAGCGTCTCGGGCTCCAGGGCAAAGTCGGGCCCGCGCATCGGCACAGGCTTCAGCACACCGCCAAAATGGCCGCAGTAGAATCCGTATTCCACGAAATAGGGCGCGGGCACCAACACCTCGTCGCCGCGCTCCAACACGGCTCGGAAGAAGGCGACCAACGCCCCGGCGGCCCCCACCGTCGCCACCACGTGCTCCCCCTCAAGCGCCACCCCCTGCTCCTCGGAGAGCCGCCGAGCCAACGCCGCGCGGAACTCGGGCAGGCCGGCATTGGGCATATAGCCCAGACCGCAAGGGCGCACGGCGTCCTCGGCCAAAACGTGGAGCACGTCACGGGCCTGGGCGGGCGGCGGCACATCGGGATTGCCCAAGGAGAAATCAAAGACGTTCTCCGGGCCGCGGGCCTTTCGGAGTTCGTTGCCGGCCTCGAACATCCTGCGAATCCAGGAAGCGTTGGCCATGGCGTCGGCAATGTCGCGGGCGATGAGTTGTTTCATGGGAGGAAGGTCATACATGCGTGAAGCCGTCAAGCGTGAGCCGGGCGTTCGGGATGACGGGCAAAGGCAGGAACGCCAAAGAGAGAAAAGGGTTTTGGAGGATCGTGCCGGTGGCTCGGGCGGCGACACGCAAGCCGGCGAGCGCCTCAGCGACCTCCTCGACCGGTCGGTCAGACATCAATCCGCCAAGCGGCAAGGGCAACCGTGACGTCACGCGCCCATCCACGGCCACGGCAAATCCGCCGCCGTACATCCGCAACGCATTGGCCGCCGCCGCCATGCTCTCCGGATCGGCGCCGACCACACAGAGGTTGTGCGAATCATGCCCCACGGTGGAGGCCAAAGCCCCCTGTCGCAGGCCGAAGCCCCGCACCCAAGCGCGCCCGATGCGTTCGGGCGGGCCATGGCGGGCGATCAAGGCGGCGCACGCCAAATCATCCCCCTCCGCGGGCAAATCTTCCGTGAGCAAGGACCCCTCGCGGACGCCGATGGCACGGTTCGACTCAGGCGGGGCGAAGTCTGCCGCCGTGAGTTCCCGGCAACGCACCGTCCCGAGGAACGGCGCGACGTCCGGCATCGGCGGACGGGCGGCGAAGGCCGCCTCCCCCACTTCGCGCCCACGGCAGAACACCCGCTCCACGCGGCACTCGGCAAGATCGGAGAGCAGCACAAGATCCGCCACAAAGCCCGGAGCCAACAATCCCCGGTCGCGCCAGCCGAAATGACGCGCGGGCGAAAGCGCGGCGGAACGGTAAACGGCCAACGGATCGGAGCCCAAGGCGATGGCTTGACGGATGGCAAAGTCAATGTGCCCCTCCTCGCGAATGTCGAGCGGGTCGCGATCGTCGGTGCACAGACAAAGCCGATCGCACAGCGTCAGCGTGAGCAAAGGCGCAAGATCGGCAAGATTCCGCCCCACGCTGCCACACCGCAGAAAAACCGTCATGCCGCGGCGCAGCTTTTCCAACGCCTCAAGGACGGAAGAGCATTCGTGGTCATTGGCCACACCCACGGCGCAGAGCGCATTCAGCGCATCCCCCGAAACCAACGGCGCGTGACCATCGACGGGCCGCCCCGAGAACGCGGCCAATTTGTTCAGCACGTCGGGGTCCTTGCCCAACACCCCCGGCACATTCATGAACTCCGCGAGCGAAGCGTCCGACGCGAGGGGCGCAAGGGCCTGCGCATCCAGCACGGCCCCGGCCTGCTCGGAAGGGAGCGCCGGCACGCACGAAGACGCCTGCACCTGCAAGCGGAGCAACATCCCCTCGGCACAGCGCCGAAACCATGCAAGGGCCTCCGTGCCGCGAACGTTGGCAAGCTCGTGCGGATCGCATACCGCCGATGTCACACCATGCGGCAAGGACATCCGCTCCCACTCGTAGGGCGTGACCAACGACGACTCCATATGGCAATGCGCATCCGTGAAGCCCGGCACCGCCGTGAGGCCGCGCGCATCGACCGTCGCGAGTCCCTCATAGCCCTCGCCCACCGCCGCAATGCGTTCCCCGCACACCGCCAAGTCGGCCAGCGTCAGCTCGCCGGTCGCCAAATCAAACAGCCGCGCACCGCGCACCACGAGGTCCGCAGGCCGCCGCCGCAACGCCACATCCACGCACGCCGCAAGCTCTTCAGGTGTCCGCATCGGTCATTTCCCTCCTCAAAGTTCGACAAAGGGCAACGGCGCTTCCTGCCCCGCCACCTGCACCAAAGGCTCCAATTCCGGCCGCCCAACGTGCCGCAACGTCGCCCGCATCATCGAAAGCGCCAAAGCCGCGTCGTTGCACTCCTGCGACAGGTGCGCCAACACCAAAGCCCGCAAATCCTCCGGACAGTAAGCCGCGACCGCTTGGCACGCCTGGTCGTTGGAGAGATGGCCGGAATCGCCCTGAATGCGCGAGATCAGCGCAAACGACCGGCCGGACGTCCGCAACATCCCCACGTCATGATTCGACTCCAGCACCAACGCGGTGCACCCCTCCATCGCGGCGGCCACCTCCCGCGAAACGAACCCAAGGTCGGTGAAATAGCCCAAACGCGCCGCGCCTTCGTCGAGCGTGAAGGCGACAGGTTCCGCGGTGTCATGGCTCACGCGCACCGGCGTCACCGTCAGCCCCCCCAACGCAAAGGGAACGCGCGACTCGAAGATCGCGAACTCCGGAGGCCGATGCCCCGCCAGCCGGCACTGCCGCTCCACCACCGCCGCCGTGCCCTCATTGGCGTAGACCGGGACGTCGTGCCGCTCGCAAAAGCGATCCAGCCCCGCGACGTGGTCGGAGTGCTCATGCGTCACCAAAATGCCATCCAGCCCCTCCGGCGACACACCCACCGCCGCCAACCGCTGCTCCAGCGTGCGGCAACGAAGCCCGGCATCAATCAACAACCGAACCCCCTCCGCCTCCACATAGGTGACGTTGCCCTTGCTTCCCGATGCCAAAACGCAGAATCTCATAACCCCGATAGTCTAACACATCCGCCCCCAATGGCTCCCGCGCCATCTGCTATAATGGGCCCATGGTCACGATATTGGATTACGGAGCGGGAAACCTGACAAGCGTCCGCCTGGCGTTCGAACGTCTCGGCGAAACCCCGCGGATCATCAGCGAAGCCGCACAATACGCAGGCGGCAGAATCGTTTTTCCCGGCGTGGGCTCGGCCGGCTCAGGCATGGCCGGATTGCGGGCGCGCGGGTTCGACGCGCTGTTGCGCGGCGCCGTGCGCGACGGTGTGCCGGTGCTGGGCGTCTGCCTCGGGATGCAACTCCTGCTGGCCGCCTCCGAGGAAGACGGCGGCACGGAAGGGCTCGGCCTCATCCCCGGGCAATGCAAGGCGTTTGACCGCGCAAAGGCCCCCGAGGACAAGATCCCGCACATGGGCTGGAACACCGTCCGCCACGCCGAAGGGCACCCGCTCTTCGCCGGCATCGCGCAAGAGGAAGCCTTCTACTTCGTCCACTCCTACTTCGCCGCCCCGGAACGCCCGGAGGACACCTTGGGCCAAACCGCCTATTGCGGGGAACGCTTCGCCGCCGCCCTCGGGCATGGGGCGCTGGCGGGCGTGCAGTTCCACCCCGAACGCAGCGGCGCCGCCGGCGCACGGTTGTTGGCCAACTTTCTGACGTGGGAGGGCAAGCCATGCTGCTGAAACGCTTGATCGTCTGCTTGGACGTCCGCAACGGGCGCGTGACCAAAGGCGTCCGCTTCAAAGGCAATGTGGACGTGGGCGACCCCGTGGAAATGGCCGCGCGTTATTGCGCCGAGGGTGCCGACGAACTGGTGTTCTACGACATCACCGCCAGCGCCGAGGGCCGCCGTTGCGATTTGGGCATGGTGGCGCGGGCTGCGCGGGCGCTCAGCGTGCCCTTCTCCGTGGGCGGAGGCATCCGCGGGGTGGAGGATATGCGTGCGGCCCTGCTGGCGGGGGCGGACAAGGTGTCGCTGAACTCCCTCGCCGTGGACAATCCGGCCATCCTCGCCGAAGGGGCACGGGCCTTCGGGCGCCAATGCGTGGTGCTGGGAATGGACGCGCGGCGCGTTGGGCCCTCGGCGGCGATTCCCTCCGGCTATGAGGTCGTCGTGCGCGGGGGGCGTCAGCCCACAGGCCGCGACGCCGTGGCGTGGGCACGTGAGGCCGTCGAGCTCGGTGCCGGGGAAATCTGCCTCAACGCCATCGACACCGACGGCGTGCGCGAGGGGTACGAGCTGGACATCACCCGGCAAGTGAGCGACGCCGTGGGCGTCCCGGTCATCGCCTCCGGCGGGGCCGGCAAGCCAAGCCACCTCGTGGACGTGCTCACCCAAGGCCACGCCGATGCCGCCCTCGTCGCCTCCATGGTTCACACCATGGGCTACACCTGCCCCGCCATCAAAGAGGCCCTCCATGCCGCCGGCATCCCCGTGAGGATTCCCCGCCATGCATAACGAAACCTTCGAGAAGGCCGTCTCCCGCATCCTCGCCGAGGACAACCGTTACCCCCGCGAGGCCTACGCGCTCCTCCCCGCCGCGCTCGACCACACCGTGCGCGCGTTGCGCTCCGGACGGCACGAAGAGGGCGGGGACGACCGCCCCCAGCACGTCTCCGGACGCCAGCTTTCCGAAGGCCTGCGCGATTATATGCTCGCCGAATATGGCCCCTTCGCCAAGGGACTGCTCGACGACCTCAACATCCGCAGCACCGACGACATCGGCAATATCGTCTACAACCTCATCAAAGTCGGCGCCTTCGGGAAGACCGAGGAAGACAAGCTGGAAGATTTCCACGCCGTCTACGATTTCGATGAGGCGTTCGTCGCCCCCTACCTTTGCTATCACGACGATGCGGAGTTGCCATGAAGACCGACTGGCGCGACGCGCTGCGCGATTTCCTCGTCACCCCCACCTTCGCGCGGTTGCTGGACTTCGTTGACCGCGCCTACGCGGATGGGAACATCCTGCCCCCGAAAGACCTCATTTACACCGCCCTCCAGCTCTGCTCCTTCGCCGAAACGCGCGTGGTCATCCTCGGGCAAGACCCCTATCCCACCCCCGGCCACGCCCACGGGCTGGCCTTCTCCGTGCTCCCGCCCAACCAGCCCCCGCCCTCCCTCCAAAACATCCTCACCGAAATCGCCTCCGACGTCGGCCCCGCCCACATCCAAGGCGGCGACCTCACCCCATGGGCCCGCCAAGGCGTTCTCCTGCTCAACGCCATCCTCACCGTGCGCGCCCACGCCCCCCTCTCCCACGCCCGGCAAGGCTGGGAAGCGTTCACCGACACCATCATCCGCACCGTCGCCGAGAAGAAAGAGCACGTCGTCTTCATGCTTTGGGGCGCCAAGGCCAAAGCCAAGGCCCAGCTCATCGATCCGGAGCGCCACCTCATCCTGACCTCCGCCCACCCTTCGCCCCTCTCGGCCCACAACGGCTTCTTCGGGTGCCGCCACTTCTCCAAGGCCAACGCCTACCTCTCCGCCCACGGTCTCAAGCCCATTGTTTGGTGACGCTCCGTATCTCACCTCGGGATACAGAGCATCGCGTGCCGAGACATAGGGCATCGTCTTGAGGCATGCACGGCGGAAGGATTCCCCCCTCCTTGGCCGTTGCGACAAACCTTTAAGATTTTGCTTGCCTTCCAATGAAGCAATGGGTTATTGTATTTCCGTTTTTGAGAGGGGGATTGTCCCCTTTGGGTTCCTGACAGGCCTGCGGGCCGTCCTCCCCTTGCCGTGGGAGGGCGCACCGCCAAACACACAGACTCCCGCGGCAACAGTTAGGAACATATCCAGATGGATATCTACGTCGGCAATCTTGCCTACGCGACGGATGATGAAGGTCTCCGCGCGGCTTTCGCCTCCTTTGGCGAAGTCTCCTCCGCCCGTGTCGTCACGGATCGGATGACGGGGCGCTCCAAGGGCTTCGGCTTTGTGGAAATGCCCAACGCCGAAGAGGGCAACGCCGCCATCGAGGCACTGAACGGGACCGACCTTGACGGGCGTCCCATCCGCGTCAATGAATCCCAGCCCAAGCCGCGCGAAGAGCGCCGTGGTTTCGGCGGGGGAGAGCGCCGCGGGTTTGGCGGAGGCGAACGCCGTGGTTTCGGCGGCCCCCGTGGTGGTGGGCGCGGCTTTGGGCGTGGCCGGGAAGGCTCCGGCGAGCGCCGCGGCTTCGGCGGCCCCCGGCGGCCCCGCCGCGATGATTACGAGGCCCCCCGCGAATCGCAGTGGTAAGCCCACGTGCTCAAAAAAAGGCGACTCCCGCACGGGAGCCGCCTTTTTCGTTTCACCGCGTGAATCCGCCGATCCTCAAAGCCCGAGTGCCTTTAGGTTGTCGGCGAGTTGCTTGCGGATCACCTCCATGGAAAGGTGACGCTCAAAGAAGTCGCGCGCCGTCTTGCGGAGCGCATAAAGCTCCTCGCGGCGGTCAAGCCACGGCGTCACCGCATCCACCAACGCCTGAGGGTCGCCAGGCGGAATGAAGGTGATGGCCGGGCAATCCTTGGCCTCGGGCGGATAGCCTGTGCAGAACTCGTTGATGACGGGGCGGGCACACGCCATGGCCTCGTAAACCTTGTTGCCGATGACCCGCGAGGCCTTTTCGGTGGTGCCGAAAACGCCAAGCACGATATCGGCCGTGCGGATCACACGGGGTACCTCCACATAGGGCACCTTGTCCAGGAAGGTGATGTTGGTGATGCCTTTGGCCTGTTCCTCCGTGGCGGCCTTGCGGGCGCCCCAGCCAAGGAAATCCCAGTGGATGTTGAGGTTCTGGGTGCGGCGGGCCGCCTCCACGATCACCTCCATGCCGTGCAACGGCAAGTAGACGCCGTGGTAAAGAATGCGCAAGGGCGCCTTCGGGTCGTGCGGCGGGTCATCCTCGGCAGGTTTGAAGACCGCCTCATCCGTCCCCGTGAAGAGCACCCCCAACTTCTCGCGCGGCACCCCCATGTGCTCATGGAAGAAATCGGCATGGCAGGAAGTGTCGCACAACACGCGATCCACGCGGTTGAACAAGCGGGTCTCATACGCCAAAAGGCGCTTCGCCCGGGCCTCATCGGCCGACCACTTCATCTGCTCCAGCACCTTCTTGTCCCAAGCGGAGATCATCGGGTCAAACATCACGGGAATCCCGCGCCGATGCGCCCAACGGCACGCCGCCGCGACATCCCGCTGACGCGCCACCGGGACCCAAACCAAATCCGGCTTGCAACCCTTGGGGCCGCGCAAGGCAAACTCCACATCGCCCAACGCGCAACACCAACGCACCAGGAAGATTTCGACCTTCCAGCCCAATTCCTTAAAGAGCGCAATGGCCACGCGGTTGCGGGAATAATCCGGCCCAAATCGGCCCCACCACAATACGGTTTTCTGCGTCATCACAAAAATTCCTTTGGTTCTGTTGGGGACAGCGAAGTCCCACGGACGTTCTATAGTGTATGCCTTTTGGGGGCAAGAGGCAACTCAATCCTTTCCAATTCGGCGAGATGGCACTCGAGTGCTCACCTTCCGCCGCCTCCCGCGAGCTTCCGGAGGTGGCGCATCAATCGGCGACGCGCGAAGACTTGCCGCAATGGCAACCCCTGTGTGGGGACGACGTAATTTGCGGCAGAGATGGCCCCAAGCAACATTTGCGCGCCTTCTTTCCGGAGGCCTTCGTCGTGCAGCGCATTCTTGAGCACCGAGTTCCAACGCCCTCCCAACCATCGGGCAATCATTCGCCCATACCGAGGTGCCATACACGCGGCATTCCGCAGTAACGCGGCGGCGAGCTCTTGACGGGACGTCAATGCACGAAAGGTGCGGAGGTCCACGCTCTCACGATGCGAAAGGCTTCCCGGTCTCCGGCGGTAGTCATACAGCGGGAGATCCAACGAGGCGCACGACCGAACCACCGAAAGGGCACACGCCCAAAAGCGGACATCCTCCGACATGGCCGCCCCGCCCGGATACCGGAGATGCCCCACCAGTGAGCGCCGAAAGAGCTTCACCACCACGGCCGGTTGTTGCATGGGAAGCGCCAAAATTGCCTTGGGCGTGCGCGCCACCCGCACGTGTTCCCGCCATGTCTTCGGAGCTGGCGCTTCCGGCGGAGGCAAAGCGAAGCCTTCCGTCCAATCAGTGAAACGGACGGACGCGACATCGGTGGCAAAGGTCTCCCCACACCACACCATCGCCTCCAGCCACCGAGGATGGACGCGGTCATCGGCATCACACATGTTCAGCCACTGGCCACGCGCACGATCAAGCCCACGATTCCGCGCGGCGACAACGCCCATGGGAGGTGTGTGCACCACGCGAAAACGAGCGTCCTTGCGGACATGTTCATCCAAAATCATCCCCGTGGCATCGGTGGAGCCATCGTCCACGCCGATACACTCAAACCGAGAAAAGGTCTGACCGGAAATGGCGTTTAGCTGTTCCTCAACGCAATCCGCACAGTCATGCGCCGGCATCACGATGGAGACCGTAGCCTCCGGCGCCGGCGGTTTCATCGGCGGCACCCTGTTCCCCGGCCGCGCTTGGAAAGGACGCGGAGAAGCCAACCACCAATGACCGAAGAGGCAAAGCGCCCGGCTCCCGTTTCGGAACGAAACCCAGTGGCGCCGTCCTTCACGGTAAGGCTCCAGCAAATCTTCCGTCACCGCTTCCGGAGCGAGACGGGGAAGTTCCTTCCGAGCCAAAGCGCCACGGAGAGCCGATAAGGCCGCCACAGGGTCTTCCAAGAGGGTTCGTCCGCCCAAGGGTGCGAGATCATAACACCACCAGCGCAATACGGAAAGCGCCTCCGTCACGTGCGACGGCGCACGCTGGCGAACCACCCGAGCGGGTGAACCGCCAACGACGGCATAGGGCGGGACATCCTCTGAAACGACGGCCCCCGGGAGAATGTGTGCCCCCTCCCCCACCTTAATGCCGTATGCCAACGTGGCCCCAGCGCCCACTTCGGCACCATGCCCAACATAAACAGGGGCGGAGGCAACAGAGCCGACGCATGAGACCCCGGCCCCCACCTTCGCCCAGCGCCCCACCCGCACTCGGCACAACGGCGACTCCGACACGCTTCCCCAACCCATCTCTACCGGAGCCACGCAACATCCGGCCTGTGAAAGGTCACATCCGCTTTCCAGCACAATGGACGCACCGAAAGGACGCACAAGCCGTTTCGGCAATCCCACGCCCCAAGCCTTCCCAAGAGACGCGCGGACGCTTTCCGGGAAGACGTAGATTCCTGCCGAACGGGACTCCGGGACACGTTCGGAGCGTGCCTTCCAGCCCATATGGGAGCGAACGACATCCGCGACCCCCTCCATCCGAACGCCCCGAAGCGCACGCCGCTGGCGCGCATACAGCCTCCGAAATCGCGGTGCCGCATCCCCCAAAGCCTCAAAGCCGACGCGATCCGCCAACCAGTCCCACCACAACGTGTTGGCCGCCGTTGGCCGCTTTCGCCTCCAAGGCGCCGCGTTGGCATAGTGGATCACCCGCGCCGCTTCCGTGCCACGCAAACCATAAGCCGCGGAGAACTCGCCCCACATCGGGTCCAGCAGGCACGTTTCCGGCGGCGGACAAAGTAGGTTGTAGAGGTCCTGATCAGGAAAGGCCAACCGCTCCCCAAATCGTTGCAACGCCTCCGCACATCGCGCGGTGAACCCCTCCTCACGCAAACGGCGGAGATTCATCATCAACAGGCCGGAGCAAAAGTAATCTTCCGGTGCGATTTCATATCCCAAAGCGGAAAATGCAATCGCACGCGCCTGTCCGGAGCTGTAATGACGGAGGCCGGAACCATCCGGCACCGCCCACAGGAGATGTCCCTCGGAACGTTGCTCCCACAACTCCGCCACATCGCGTAACCAAAGCGTGTCGACGTCGGTATAAATGACAAACGCCTCATCCGCGAGTGACTCTTGGAGCATCAAGCGCACGTAGGCCACATGATTGCCGCGCCATGCCGGGAATGCCCCATACGTCGTCGCATCCACCGCATGAAGCCGCACATCAATGCTTCGCCCGGGGAACCGTTCGGGGAACGCCTCCAAAACGGCACGATCCTCAGAGGTCAATCCCGCATCGAACACATGAAGGCGAAGCGACACGGAAGGCGAAGCGTAAGAGCAAAGGCTGTGCAACGTCACCAACAGTCCGCAGAAATACGCATGATCGCTTGCACACGCCACAGCGATCGGAGCCTGTTTTCCAAGAGGCTCCGGGAGATCAAGCGCTTTGCGCAAAAAGACCCGAGACCGTTCCGCAAAGGCCCGAAGACGACGATCTACGTCTGCCCAATCGATGGAACATTCGAGGACTCGGCGCATGCCTGCCGCCTCCTCCGCCCAGCGATCTGAGAGACCGACCGCCTCCAAAAGAGACGCGATTCGAGCATCCGGGCAACGGATACAAACAAAGGGGCGATGGAACAGCAACGCAAAACAGATGCCGTGAAATGAATTCGTGCAGACACCCTCCGCCTGTGCCATCAAACCAAGCCACTCCCCCGGCGTTGGCCACAACAGCTCATGCGCGGCGAACGCAAGCTCTGCACGCTGACACCCCACGACATGGAGCTCACTCCCAAACGTCCGCAAGGCCTCGACCGTCGCCTTCGGTTGCTCACCAACGCAATAAGCCAACAGGCCGACTTCCCCGTGCGGCATTCCCTGTTCGGCCTTTGCCAATGCGAGCCAACGATCCGCGCCAAGCAGAAGCGTGGGGTCCGCGACCCATTGCGGCTCCGGGCCCACCCCCAACGCACGGCAAATCTCCACCCCCTCACGCTCACGTATGCCAATGGCCGAAAACCGGGGCGCCATCTGCCGATAAAACGTGTCAAATACCGCGGAGGGGTCCCTCCAACGCCGGCTGGCCGCATACGCCACTCGGCGAACATTCCCGGCAAACGTCAGGAAGCCCTCCGTGGGCGAAAGCTCCCACACTTGGTCACTCCCCACCACGACACCATCATACCCCCGAAGCTCCGGAAGTTTGGAGACTGGAACGGCATTGCACGAAAGCAAAAGCCGCCGCTTGGCAAATGCCATGAATCCCTGCGGGTGGTCCGCACACAATGCACGCCAACGCAGACTCTCGCGCCGACGATGGCGCACGCACAGTGCGGCCTTCAGTCGGTACACCCAAGAGGCGCGCAAGCGCTCTCTGAATGCTTCGTCCTTGGGATCGGCGATCCGCAGCAATTCCGGCTGAGCGCCAAGCTCCCGTAGCGTCTCCTGCAACGCATAGGCCTGAAACAACGACCCAAAATTGTTTTGGCGGCAAATCCACCGCCAAACCGTGACAATCGCAAGATGAGCCCGAGACCGCCTACGGGCCATATGCTCATTCACGGACATCGGCACGCTTCTCCGCAATATCCCCGCATCCCCGCTGAAGCGCCAACAACTTAGCCTCCTTCATGAAAGCATAGTTTGCCGCCATCATCGAGCGCACATATCCTGCCCATCCATCGCGCCAATTCCCTTTGCCAACATATTGCGCCAAAAGCGCAAAGGGCCAAATGAACAAAATTTTCAATGCGTTGGTACGTTTCCCCTTGCGAAACTTTTCCTGTGCCTTAAGCGTGGAGTACTGATTCTGTTTCGCCACGGCCGTCGCCACATCGGGAATGCCGTAGTGGAGAACCGCCGCACGCGTCTTGGCAGTGCGATCGCCTGAAAAAAGGATTCCCTCGTGCACGTCGTTGCTGAGGTCGTAGCGGCCACATGACTTTCGGAAACAGTGCAGACGCCCGCTCACTTTCCAGCGACGGCATGGATGCCCCATGAAGACATCGCTAATGACGAAATAAAGTCCGTCCACACGATCTTCTTCCACCGTCTTCCGAATGGCTTCGACAAGCTCCGGCTGAACGTACTCATCAGCATCCACGTTCACCACCCAGGTGTGGGAACATTGCTCCAACGCCCACTGCTTCTGCCGGGCAAACCCTTCCCAATCGTGGTGAAAAAAGCGCACATTGGGGAAACTCCTCGCGATTTCCTCCGTGCGATCCGTGCTGCCACAATCCACCACGACGACTTCCGGGAACGCCCGGAGACATTCAAGTGCCCCCTTCAAGAAGCGCTCCTCGTTCTTGGTGATCATGTAAACCGACACATCTATCATAACATTCTCTCCAAATCATCAGTATACAGATGCGAAACGTTTCCGCTTACGACATCCGATCTTCCTGAAAAATGCACGGGAATACCACTTGGCCAATCGAAGATGATCCATCACGTTCAACTCGGGCAATACGATCTGCCGAAGGTCCGACCAGTAATCGTTATGCCCGGCAAGATGCAACCGCAACTGCTCCCGAAGCAACGAACGGCGGTTCGCCCGGAAAGCCTCCATGTCGAAGCGCGACGCAAACGCTTCCACGACGGTCCGACCACAGGCCTCCAAAAGCAAGAGCGTGCGCACAGACTTAGACGTCGTGCCGGAGTTCCGCCCATCCTTCACAACATTTCCCACGAGCAAATAGCGACGCGCCGGAACAAATTCCGCCAGTGCCCTCAACTTCTCCAAACGCGGGCACAGATCATCGTGCAAGATTCGAAGATTGGCGGTGGAACACGCCGCCCCGGCCCACAACGTAACGTCGGAGCTATTCAGAAGCGACACATCCGGCGTGCGAGGATTCTGGTCGCCCGCGCCAGGGCAATACATCCATGCAACGAGCTTTTGGAGCAACAACGCCCCTCCTATGTTCGCAAACCCCATTCCCATGAGATGTCCCACCAGGGCCCCATGCGTCAGATTCGTCTCCAACGTCACCAAAGGCAAGGCGACCTCCGGATCTTCCGCGATCGCGCGCGCCAATGAAAAGGATTGTTCTCGTTCCTCTGTATTTATCGGTTCCGACGTATCCCCGAAAGCGCCCACGTCAAAACACAACAAATGGGTCAATCGACGCCGCGTAGGCTGTGTTTGGTGCGTGAAGATGGTATAGAAGGAGTCCACCCCTCCAGAACAAAAGGTCGCCGTCCCGCCCTCGGAAGGCAATGCCCCACCCACCACAGGCCCCAACAAACGGACCGGATGCGCGTCCGGCACATGACGGCAAATGAGCGGGATCACAATCTGCGTGAGGCCGTCGTACAATTCAAGACTCATTGGCGTCTTGAACGCAATATCGTGCCCCTCCGTGAACGCACGAATCAAATGGTGGACAACAAATCCGTCCGACCGTTCCCACGTGAGATATTTCGCATATTCCGGCGCCACGCGATACCACACCCTCCGTGTCGCTTCCCGTAAAGGAAACAGCCGTTTTTTTATCGCATCAGCAATACGCCCCACACAAACTTCGGCAGAAATCTCACCTCGCGCACAATCAAACGCAATCTCCCCAATCTCAATCATTGGCACCTCCGTGAATACCCCACCGCTCCCCACGGAAAACCATGGAGACGGCATTCGTGAAATGGTCATCAAAGAATTCTGTCATCCGCTCGGCAATATACCACGTTGGCCTCCCCTTCTCAATCAGCCTACCGCTTTTCGTCTTCAATAGGCCCTTTATGGACCCGGAGACCAAACAAGAACGAGCGCCGATATCCACCCTTTGTCTGCGTACTCCAAATCATGCCAACCAAATGGCCAAGAACAAAACGCGCCGCATCGCGCCGCCATGGCGTACACAAGAGAGCCCGCAAATAGCGCGGCCAAGACGTGTTCCACGCAACCGTACACCACGGCTTGGAATAAGTGTCCATATAATGATGGATAATAATCCGCTCACGCGGGAACCGGCGTCTAAGCATAGGCGTCATGCCATACGCAATCGGCAACGGCAGAATGCGCCCCTGAAACACCCGATTGATGACGACCTGGTCAGAGGCGGCGAACAGCCGAGGAGGCAAATCGTTGGCGCACCGCGCAGTTTCTGCGAATAACACCCGAACGGCCCCCTCTTCCCGAAGTCGTGCACAGTCCATCAAGAGCAAACCCGAACAAAAGCATGCGGCACCCGGGCCCAGCCCAATCGCTCGCTTGTACGCCTTCCAGTGTTCTGAATCCGAGTTGAACTCTCCGTACTCCTTCACCGCCGCCAATGGGTTCCCCGCAAGATCCATCTCCCAGAGGGGACGGAGAGGCCCCGTCACCAAAACATCCACATCCGAATAAAGCACGCGGGGAGACGGGATAAGCTCAGGAATCAAGAAACGATAATACATCTCCTCCGAAAGATGTTCCTGCAAAACGGGAAGCCCCGCAAAACGCTCTCGCTTGACGGCATGGAAAGCAAGCCGAACCCGTGGTTTCCGTTCAAACCAAGACAACCGTCCTCGATTTTCCTCAGAAAGATCACCGCTTAAAACATGAAAGACAAACGGTTCATCCGGATTGCTCGCCAAGACAGAAGCGATGACCACCCCCGCATGCCGCGCATAAGAATCCGAGACACAAAAAGCGATCTCAATGGGAGGCTTCCCCGATTTTTCCCCCTGCGCCTCCGAAAACCGCCCCCCAACCTCTCCGCTCGGAGAGGCCGGAAATGTGTTTCCGACCGCGCAATCATCCAATCGCTTCGCCATCAGAGGAAGTATACCACGTTCCATGAATGAAGACACGGAGCCCCCCTCCTTGGGATGCGCTGCATCTCACCCCGAGATGCGGAGCCTCCCGCATGAGGATACGGAGCCTTCCGAAAAACGATGAGACGGAGGCAAACGGCAAACGCATCACCCATGGATGCCCCTTATTTCTTCGGAATCCTCTTCTCCCCATCGACCTCGGGCTTCCTGCCGAAGAGAGGCAATGTGGTGGGATCGACGCCCGGCGGAATGACAAGGAAGATTTCAATCGGCACAGCCTCCGGACGGTTGAGTCGCCACTCGGAAGGCCCTTCGGGCTTCCAAACGGA
Source organism: uncultured Lentisphaeraceae bacterium (assembly GCA_949282555.1). Lineage (GTDB taxonomy): Bacteria > Verrucomicrobiota > Kiritimatiellia > RFP12 > DVOR01 > Spyradenecus. The sequence continues at coordinate 104,509 of CASDPK010000004.1, forward strand.
GAAAACGGGGCGCCCTTTCTCACGCACCACGCACGAAACCCCCGCCGGGAGCCGCAGATCAAACGTCTTCAGCGTGGTGCGAAGATAGATCCCTTGCGGACGGCGGGAGCGCCGTTCCAAGCCCTTCAACGCAGAAGCCGGAAGCGGCGGAGCCATGCGCAGGAAAGCACGATCGGAAGGGAACATGGCCGTGTAATCCGGCACCCACGGACAGGGCTCCGGGAGCGTGTCGTAGAGACGCAACTCCGTGCACGGCAACGCGACATTCTCGACCGGTTGCGGCACCGCCGAAGGAAGGTCCAACGGACGCTGGTAGCCCACCCCCGTGAGAAGCGGAAGCACCGAAGCGTCAGCCACCTCCGCCGGCGCCGGCAACCCGACGATCTCGGCAAATGTCGGCACCCAATGCTCCGCACGGACGGGAAGCGTCGAGGCGTGCGCGGGCCACACCATATTGCGCCACGACACCGTGAGCGGCAACGCATTCGTCTGTGGGGCCAGCAACACCAACGCATCCGAGGCCAGCAAGGCCGGGAGCGATGCCCCAAGATCCTCCGGCGAGGCCTCCTCGCACAACAACGCGCAGAGCGGTTCTTGCACGATGCCATCCTCCACACGCGTCTTCCGGCGGAGCGCCAAGATCTCCGTCAAGCGCGTGCAGGCCTCCCGCCACGGCACATCGCGCACCGGCAACAGACGATACCCGGCCGCGCCCAACACCGGCAGTGGCCCCAACGAACAGAACTCCTCGGCCGTCAGGGTCGCATTCGGGAGCACCGTGCCCAAACGCTCAGCCTCCCCAAGCGCCTTCCGATAGGCCTTCGGCGAAGCCGTCAGCCGCGGCGCCAAAAAGAGAATGTCCGGCTTGGAACCGTCAGGCTTGCCCGTCAGCTCCAACACCGAAGGCTCCGCGGAAAGTCCACCAACGGCAAAAAGCAACGCCAGGAGGAGCAGTCCACGCAGGCGCATCCTCCCGAGAATGCCCATCCGGCCCCCATGCAACCGTTCACGCTTCCTCATGCCGACCTCCTTTCCCATTCCGCCGTTCCCAAAAGACATCCGCCCCCACGCAGAGGGCCTGCACCGCCGCCGTGAAAAAGAGCACATGCAGCATCCCCGCGAGCGTTCGGCAAGGCAACGTCAAAAAAAGCGTCGCAGCCACCAGCGAAAGCGGCACCGCATAGCGGAGATAGCGAAAGTCGTCGCGCGCATTGGCATGGGCGAAATGCCCCGCAGAGACGGCGTTCAGCGTCACGGCCAACGTGAGGTACCCCGCCCAAGGCGCATAGGGCACATAAGGCGCATAACCGGGAAGGCGCGCGAAAAGCCACGGAAGCCCCGCCCACAACGCCAACGCCAACACCACACCCCCACCCAAAAGCGCACCCAGCACCCCATCCCGCAAACCTCGCGATGGTTCATCGCGCACACGCGCCGCCACCGCATACGGGAAAAGCACCGCCCCCAACGTGCTCCCGCAATAAGTCGCAATCTCCGCGAAACGGGAGATCAGATAATAAGCCGCCGAGGCATCATCCGTCAACCGATGGCGAATCGCGAAAGAGGCCGCCATCCCCTGCAACGCCCCCGCGCCGGCACCCACCGCCACCCACAGCGCATAACGCGCCATCGGGCGAAGATCCGCACGCCACGCACGCGAGGCCCGCCCGAAGAGCAACCCGCGCAGAACGAAGACCGCAACCGCCACATTCGTCAGCAACGGCACCGCCTGCCCCACAAAATAACCCGAAAGCCCCGCAACGGGAAGCAACGCCACCATCGCCGCCAATCGGGCCGGAGCCGCCCCCAACGCCGCCACCGAAAGCGCCCCGAACCGTCCCAACGCCTGAAGCGCCGCCGTCGTCAACGGCACAAACGCCGCCAACAATCCGTAACCCACCGCCAAATAACCCGCCGGGGAATGCGGCACCCGCAGCGCCTCGCAGAGCCACGGCATCAACATCGACGCCACCCCAAGGGCCACCAACAGCAACGCAAACGACGCCGCCAACGCATCGCGCAACAGTCCCCGCAACCGCTCTCCATCCCCCGCCGCCGCATAAGCGCAGAGGTGCCGCGCAAAGACCGTGGCCAGCACGCTCGCCGGCAACGCCAGCAACGCGCCAAAGGACATCAGCGGCAACACCGCCCCCAACGCCCCCGGCGCCAATCCCCGCGGGATCACCCACAGCCCCGTGACCGCGTTCAGCGCGTCCGCCAGCCGCATCGCGCCGAAGAGCATCAGCGCGTTCAGCCAAAAGGGAAGGAGCGTCAACCGCGGCACCGCGGCGACAGCCTCTTGGGCGTCACGGTTCCCCCGCCGCCCAAACACCGCCGCCAAACGCCTCCGGCCCTCCATGCGTCAGCGTTCCAAGGCTTCGAGCAACCGCTCCAACCGCATCCCGCGCGAAGCTTTGAGCAGCACCGTGTCGCCCGTTCGGAGCAAGAGCGGAAGTTCGGCGGCGGCCTCGGCCGTCGTGGCGAACCACGCCGTTTGGGAGGAGGGATAACCCGCCGAAACGGCCCCCTCCAGCAAAGCGCGCGCGGCCGTGCCCACGCCAACGAGCAATCGCCAAGGCCCATTGCCCGACGCCTCGCCGACCGCACGGTGGGCCGCATCCGAGGCGTCGCCCAATTCCAACATATCGCCCACACAGACCACCTTTTCGCCTTCGCTCTCCTCTCCGGCGAAGGTTTCCAAGGCCGCCCGCATGGAAAGGGGATTGGCGTTGTAGGCGTCATTGATGGCCTTCACCCATCCCACATCCACCCGTTCCCAACGCATTGCCGGCGGCTTGAAATGGGCAAGACCCTCCAGCGCCTCGGCCGCGGAGGCCCCGGCCTCACGGGCGGCGGCATAGGCCAACACGGCGTTTGAGGCATTGTGCTCGCCGCACAGCCCCGTGCGCAACAACACCGCGGGCTCGTCGGCATGGCGCACCCGCACGGTTCCCTTCGCCAACGGTTCGCCCACATAGTCCGCGGCCGCATCGTGCAGCGAACAGGTCACCACGCGGCACCGACAGGCCGCCCGCAACGTCTCCAGCTCATGGGTTTCCAGCGACAGCACGGCAAATCCCTTCGGGCGCACCGCCGCAAGCAACCGCGCCTTCTCCTCGGCGATGGCGCGTTCCGTTCCGAAATATTCGATATGCGCCGGCCCAATGCTCGAAATCACCGCCGCCTCGGGGCGCATCATCTCCGCCAGCGGCACCATGTCGCCGGGATGGCTGATCCCCGCCTCCAACACCCCGTAGCGCGCCTCCTCCGGCACCGACAGCAACGAAAGCGGGAGCCCCACTTCGTTGTTGTAGTTCCCCGGCGTGGCCGCCGTCTTTCCGGCGCCCGAGAGCATCGCGGCCAACAATTCCTTGAGCGTCGTCTTGCCCGCGCTCCCGGTGACGCCGAGAATCATGGCCTTGAGCGCCGAGCGATAACCCTTGGCCAAAGCGCAAAGCGCCGCGGCGGGATCGTCCACCGCAAGCAGGGGCAAACCCGCCACATCCGCCGGCGGCGTCCACCCACGGCGAACCATCGCCGCCGTGGCCCCCGCACGAAACGCGGCGGAAACGAAATCGTGGCCATCCTGCCGGGCGCCTGCCAAGGCCACATAGAGCGCACCAAGGCCAGCCTTCCGACTGTCCTGCGTCACGGAGGTGATGGGAAAGGTGGGCGGCACCGTCCATTCGCCGCCGGTCCAGCGTGCCATACGATTGGGTTTCATCAACGCCTCCTTCTCTCGATGGGCGAAACGGTCAGTCTCTGCCCCGCGCGGTTCTCCAATGCTCAATCATCGTTGCCGTGAGCGACAGCGGCCCGGCGGCATCGGGCGGCGGGGGAAGATCCTCAGGCGCCGTCCAGACGGCGTCCGCCAGCTCCCCATCGGCAAGGGTCACGTGAGGGTCTTCCACCTCTCCGAAGAAGCCCAGCAACAGCGATCCGCTGAGCCCCCAAGGCTGGGAGGCGAAATAACGCAACGCCCCAACGCGCAACCCCGTCTCCTCAAGCGCCTCGCGTCGGCACGTCGCCTCGGCGGTCTCGCCCACCTCGCAGTAACCCGCGACAAGCGCCGGCCCACGATAGGGACGATCCGCATAATGCGTCACCAACAGCCGCCCTTGGTGCGTCAGCCCCAAAATCACCGCCGGCGCGATGGTGGGATAGACCTCCTGCACGCATTCCACGCACCGCAGGCATCCATTCGCAAGGATCAACGGCGCGCCACACCTTCCGCAATACCGATGCGTCAGCATCCACCGCGCCAAATGCAGCGCGCAGAAGGCCCCGAAGCGTTCCTCGGCATCCGGCAACGCCCGCAGGCGTTGGGCACTGCCGGGCGTCTGCCCCGGCACCGCCCCAAGGAAGAAGGAGCGCTCCCCCACCCGAACAAGCGGCGCCGCCACCCGGGCCACGGGAGACCACGGCGCCAAGTCCACCTGCCCCCCTTGGCAAAAGAGCACCCGATCCCCGGGCGTGGGGGAAACGGCAGGGAACAGCGTTACATCCGTCGAAATGTCCTGTATCATCAAACGACTCTCGAGAGGGGTTCAGAAAACGTCACGGAAGGCCCGCAGGCGCGGTGCGCACCAGCGCCTCCCACTCCGGAAGCGAAAGCGTCTCCGCCCGGCGGGCGGGGTCAATCCCCGCCGCCGCAGGATCAAGACCGCGGAACGGCTCAGGCGCCCGGCGCAACACCACCCCCAGTTGCTTGCGCCGCTGGGTGAAGACCTGTTTGGAGAGCGCGCGAAGCAACGCCTTGCCCTCGGCATCCAGCGTCGAGCGCGCATGGCGCTCCATCGCCACCACCGCGCTCGTCACCTCCGGCGGCGGCCAAAAGCAGGAGGGCTTGACCTGGCGCACCACACGGACGTCATAATCCAGCTGGAGCCACACCGCGGCCGTGCCCCGCGCAGGCGTCCCGGGCGTGGCGGCAAAACGTTCGGCCACCTCGCGCTGCACCAACGTGACCAACCGATCCGGCGCCGACGGCTGACAAATCAAATCCATCAAAATCCGCGTCCCCACGGAGTAAGGAAGGTTGGAGGCAAACGCCCGAAACCCGCGCGCCAGCAACGTCGGCCAATCGCACGCCAACGCATCGCCCTCCAAAAGCTCAAACGTCTCCGGAAACTCCCGACAGAGCGACTCCCGCAACCACGCCGCCAAAGCGGGATCCTTCTCCACCGCCGTCACATGCGCGCCGCGCCGCAACAGCTCCTCCGTCATCACCCCCAGCCCGGGGCCAACCTCCAGCACGCGTTCCCCGGGAGTCACCCCCACCGCATCGGCCAAGGCCGACAGGATATTGCGGTCGATGAGAAAGTTCTGCCCCAGCGTCTTGTTCGGGTGGAATCCCCGCCCAATGCACCAGGCTTTGACGTCGCTCGGAGAGGTTCGGTTCATTTCAGCGGCACATCCACATGCTTGATGTAAGCGGCCTTGCGCAGGCCCTCCAGCCACACCTTGTAGCGCTCCTGCCCGAGCTGTGCGCGCACCGCCGCCTCCGCCGCGGGCCACGCCTCCGCCAACGTCGGCCGGCGGCCCTTGCGCACCTCCGCCTTCTGAACGATCGAGCGGTATCCCCCCTGCTCCAAAATCCCCGAATGCTCGCCCACCTTCAAGCCGCGCAACGCCTCCGCCACGGCCGGGGCAAACGTCGCCTCGGGCACCACGAACCCCCAATCGCCCCCCTCCTTCGCCTTCGCGTCGGACGAATACTTCTTCGCCACCTCCTCAAAGGGAACGCCCTTCTTCAGCTCCGCCAACGCGGCCTCCGCGGCGGCCGCGCCCTGCGCCGGCGGGATAAGGATCACGCGCACGCGCACCCCGCCCTCCTCCGCGAATTCATCCATGTGCTCCGCGAAATACTCCTTCACGCGCCGCGGCGAAACCACCGTCTTCTTCCCCACCTGCAATTGCCGCATCGCCGAAACGATCATGTTCTCCCGTATGTGGCGGATCCACTCCGGCTTCGTCATCCGGTTGCGGCGCAACATCTCCGTGAGCCTCGCCTCATCCCCGCCGAACTCATCCGCCACGATCGCCTGGATCCGCTCCGTCACCGCCTCATTCGGCAGCTGCGCCCCGGAATCCTCATACGCCTTGAGAATCAGCATCCGATCCACAATCAGATCCCGCACCACGGGAAACAACTCCCGCACCTTGTCCGCCCGCTGCGCCATCGGCACCTGGGAAAGGTCAAAGCCCGAATGCAACTCCTTCATCACCGTATCCACGGTGACCACCTTGTCGTTCACATACGCCGCCACGCCATCATACGGCGACGGCGCCGCCTGCAAGGCCACCACCGGCAACAACAGCGACAAAAGCAATCCTTTTCTCATGCGTTCAAACTCCTCTCCCTCTAAGGATACCAAAACACCGCCCCACACGTCGTTTGACAATCCCACCGTGCGCCCTGTATACTCTCGGCTGTTAGGTTTTGTCTATGTCTGAATGTCCGTGTGCGATGCGCAGTCTTGGGCAAAACAAAAGGGCAACCCGAGGGTCACCCTTTTTCGTAACGCTTCTTGGCCTTTGTATCCGCCTGGCGGATAGAGAACAGGTCTGCGTTAGCTAACTTTGTCACAGTTCGGGAAGATGGTAACACAAGGAGTTCGCACATGACAAGCGGAAAAATCCGTATCGCATTGGATTTGGGGTACGCCTCGATCGGATGGGTCGTCTCACGCGGGATGTTGGAGGGGTTGGAAATCCTCGGTTGCGGCACGGTCATCTTTGAGCCCGATCGTTGCCTGGCATCCGACCGCCGCGCCTTTCGCCGTCAGCGGCGACACATCCGGGCGACACGGACGCGCATTGAGCGGATGCGCGCCTTCCTCACCGCACGCGGCGTTCTGACCCCGGCACTGGCCGGTGTCCGCCATCCCCACCCGGAACCGTGGCGCCTCGCCGCAGAAGCCCTCACGGCCGGACGGATTCTGACCGCGGCGGAGTTTTGGGCCGTCTTGTTGTGGTATGCCCACAATCGCGGATATGACGGTAACCGTCTGTGGAGCCGAAGGGGCGGAGAAACCGAGGCGGCGGACGACACCAAAAAGGTGGCCGCGGCAAAGGCCGCATTGGAAAGCTGCAAAGCCCACTCCATGGCGGAAGCGGTGCGCGACATCGTCACGCGCGGCAATGCGGCGGGGCCGGCCGTGGCAAATTACAAAGAGCAAAACATGGCCTTCCCTCGGGAGGTCGTGGCAGAAGAGGTTGGGCGCATTGTGCTGGCCCACGTGGGGAAATTGCCCGGCCTGATGCCGGAGGTGGCGGCCGCGCTTTTGGCCGATCCCATCCGAGAGGCGGAAGCGCTTCGGGGATGGCCGGGCATTCCCAAGGCTTACTTGGGCGGTTTTCTCTTCGGGCAAACCAAGCCACGGTTTGACAACCGCATCCCCACCCTCTGCCCCATCTCCGGACAAAAGACCCCAAGCGTGACAACCGAAGCCTTCTTGGCCTTCCGCTGGGCCTCACTTCTGAGCCGTGTGCGCGTGGGCGACATGAACGATCTGCGCGCCCTTTCCCCGGAGGAAATGGCCTCACTCAACGCATCTATCAGCAGATACGGGCGGTTCACAAAGAAAGACTTCTTCAAGCACGTGCGCACGCTTACGAAAGCGTCATTGGACAATTTGGAGGCGCTCTTCTCCGTTCCCGGGTCGGAAGATGCCTTGGTGCGCTATCCCGGATTGGCGGCCATTGACAAAGCGGTGGGCATCGACAATCTGCGCGACGACGCGGAGAGCCAAAAGGCCGTTCGCCGCCTCAGCCACGCACTCTTCCTCGGGAAAGCGGTCGCCGTCGAAGACCTCTCCCCCTATCTGACCCCAAAGGGAAAGGCCAAGCTGGAAGGGAGCCGCGCGCTTCAAGCGGATCTCCCGAGCGGTCGCGCCCCCTATGCCAAATCCATCCTCCAAGCCGCCACGGCGGCCATCTTCAAGGGCGAAAACCCATGGGGCGAGGGCGGCGTGCTCTATCGCGACGCCACCAAGGAAGACCCCCTCCCGGAGGCGGAGCTTGACCGCACCACCAACAACCATCTGGTGCGCCATCGTGTGCGCATCCTCCTGCGCCTCCTGGCGGACATCGTCAAAGATTACGCGGAGAACAACCCCGCCCGCGTGGAGGCGCTCTTCTTGGAGGTTGCCCGAGACATCAAAGATTTCTCAGGCAAAAAGAAGAAGGCCATCGAAACGGAACTCAACGCCCTGCGCCGCGCCCATCAAGACGCCGTGGCCAAAGCCGCCAAAGATCTCAACATCCCCGAGGCCGCGGTGACCGCCTCCTTGGCGAGGAAAATGCGCATCGCCAAAGACCTGAACTATACCTGCCCCTACACAGGGCGCGTCTTCGATGCCGAGGACATCCGCCGCAAAGTCGTGGATCTCGACCATATCCTCCCCCGGAGTCAGCGGCAAACCGACGCTCTTGATGCGTTGGTGCTCACCTATCGGGAGGTCAACAAACTCAAAGGGGCGCGCACCGCCCTCCAATTCATCCGAGACTGCGGCGGGCAAACGGTCATCGCGCACGATGCTAACGGTGGAGAGATCCCCCTTACCATCCGGACGGAAAGCGTCTTCAAGAAGTTCGTGGAAGACCTCAAAACGCCCCCATTCGCCACCAAAGATGGGAAAATCGCCAAAGCGCGCAAGCAAAAGCTCCTGATGCTCTCCACCAAGGAAGAGGCGGAGATGACCGCAGGGATGCTCACGCAAACCTCCGCCATCGCCAAGCTGGCCGCCCGTGCCGTCCGCGGATGGTTTGTCCTCCGCAAATGCAAGGTGCCCACCCTCACCATGCTTCCAGGGCGCATCACCAAGGAAATCCGTTCGCACTACGACCTGCTTGGAATGCTGGCGGCCTTCGACGACCGCCTCCGAGAGACCTACACGCTTGACGGCGAAACCCACACCCACGTTGTCCCCAAGGGTGATATGCGCTCACTCACCCATATGCACCACGCCGTCGATGCCATCGCCATCCTGCTGGCCGGCACCCTCATCACGCCACAGAATCGCGTGTGGCAGCTCATGACGCGCCGCCACCTGAACGAGGACGACCGCCTCTTCCTGATGGCCAATGGCCCCTTCACATGGGATTCGCACGGGAACCCCCACCTCAAAGCACTCCCGCACCCGCTCGATATCTCCATCCGAAAGGCGCTTGGTGAGCTACGCTGTGTCCGCTACGCCTCCAAGCGACTCGGGCGAACGGTGCTGGAGCAGACGCAATGGGGCGTGGAAAAGATCGAGAATGGGCGCGTCTACATCCGCCAACGCCAAGGCGACAAGATCAAGCGCGACGACATCGCCCTCAGCGCCGCCTACGGCCTGAATCCTCGGCAAGGCACACCGGGCAAGCTCAAAGCCAACAACGCCATCTATGTGGGCGACAGCAACTACGCCATCGCCCTCACAAACCCTCCGTGCATCCTGCGCGAACGCTTCGTTTGGCGGCAATTGCAGGAGCTCGCCGCCAAAAACGGCGGGAAAGCCCCCAAACTCCTGAGAAAAGGCGACCTCGTGCAAATCACCCAAGAGGGACGTTGCGTCCTATGGATGATCCGCTCCATCAAGGACAGTAAAAGAGGGATAAAGATTAACATGACATACCCTTACAATGCCGAAGGCCGTCTCACAGATGGAGTTTCATATTGTAAGAGAGATATCGATCTTCTTGCTCTCCTCAAAAAACGCCTCATCACCTTCCCCCGCTACACCCTCACCGGGATTCCCTCATGTCCTATCACATCGTCGAAATCTCCGGAACCGACCGTGTAGACCTGTTCTGCAAAGACGGGCAACTCTTCTGCCGCAAAGGCGAAACCACCCGCCAGGTGGCGTTGGAGGATGTGGCGGCGATTCTCATCACCGCCTATGCCTGCACCCTCCACAGCCACCTGCTGGCGGAAGCCGCCCAACACCGCATCCCCGTGATCGTCTGCCAATGCTTCCGCCCCGTCGGCATCTATCTCCCCGTCCAGCGTATCACCGACACCCTGATCACCCGCGCCCAAATCGACGCACCGCAACGCCTCCGGGAGGCCCTTTGGCAAAAGACCCTCGACGCCAAATGCGGCAACCAACGCACGCTCATGCACGCCCTCGCCCCCCATCGGCAGCAATCGCTTGAGCAAATGGACGTTCTCTGCGCCCAGCGCACCCCCGACAAGGAAGGCCCCTGTGCCCGCCTCTACTGGCAAACCTGCTCCGAAGCCCTCGGCCTTGAGGCCTTCGCGCGCGACCAAGCCGAAGCCTTCGGCCTCAACAGCCTCCTCAACTACGCCTACGCCCTCCTCCTCACCCAAACCCTCCAAGCGCTCCTCACCTCCGGCCTCGATCCGCTCTATGGCATCGGCCATGCCACCCGGGAACGCGCCACCCCCTTGGCCTACGACCTCATGGAGCCCTTCCGCCCCCTCTTCGACGCCTTCGCCTTCAAATGGCTTGAAACTTGCCGCGCCCGTGGGGCCTCGTGTGCCGTCACCGCCCCCTACAAGCGCTATCTCCGCGAAGCCCTCCAAGCGAAAGAGGCCCCCTTCCTTCCGCTGGAAGACCTTCTCCGGACGGCCGCCAAAGGTCTCCGGGAAGCCTTCGCCGCAAAATCCCTCAGGAGTTACGAACCATGGCAGTGGAGAACTATAAAATGGGATGGCTTTTTGTCTGCTTTGACCTCCCCGTGATGGAAGACGACCAGCGCAAACGCGCCACCGCCTTCCGAAAATATCTTCTCGACGACGGCTTTCAAATGCTGCAATACTCCGTCTACGTCCGCCCCTGTGTCTCCTTCGCCCGGCAGGAAACCCACATTCGCCGCATTCGCCAAGCCCTCCCACCCGATGGCAACGTCCGCATCTTCTTCATCACCCGCACCCAATGGGCCAAGAGCTACGTCTTCTGCGGTGCCCCCCTGAAACGCCAAACGCCCGACGCCTTCCCCGAGCAACTCCTCCTTTGGGAATAGCCACCCGCCCTCGGAAGGCTCCGTATCTCCCCCAACGATACGGAGCGTCACCCCTCGAGATACGGAGCCTTCCTCCAAACAACATACCGTGGGCCAACCGTGCCCCTACGGAAAGAAGAAACAAAAACGCCCACCGCCACGCTCCAAAAATCACCCAAACCACATCTAAAACAACCCGCGCTTGCAAACGCAGTTCTTGCATTTCCTCTTCCTCTCCCTTATAATACGTCCCATCTGCTTTGCCACAGTTCACTTCACAGGTACAGCAACACCATTGGGTCAAACCGTCGCCTCACAGCCCAAGCTTTGCCACAGTTCACTTCACAGGTACAGCAACACGCATGGCCTGAGTGGGTCATGCCATACAACGCTTTGCCACAGTTCACTTCACAGGTACAGCAACACCAATAGACTGGGGTACATTTCGCCCAAAACGCTTTGCCACAGTTCACTTCACAGGTACAGCAACACACATAGGCAACGACTAATTCAGTTATCAAGCTTTGCCACAGTTCACTTCACAGGTACAGCAACACCAGTTGGCGATGCCTGTGGCTCTTTCTTTTGCTTTGCCACAGTTCACTTCACAGGTACAGCAACACAAGCGCTCCGCATCCCTTTCCGCGTTGTGGGCTTTGCCACAGTTCACTTCACAGGTACAGCAACACCACGCGCCTGTCTTGCCGTGTGGGTGTGGGGCTTTGCCACAGTTCACTTCACAGGTACAGCAACACTCGCGTAATCGCTCCTTCTCTTCGGGATAAGCTTTGCCACAGTTCACTTCACAGGTACAGCAACACTCGTCTCTCCCGACGGGCGCATCCTCCTGCGCTTTGCCACAGTTCACTTCACAGGTACAGCAACACCGCCGCAAGGCATAATGCCGAAATGGAGCGGCTTTGCCACAGTTCACTTCACAGGTACAGCAACACTAACGCGCGGCGCAGGACCTGCACACGAGCGCTTTGCCACAGTTCACTTCACAGGTACAGCAACACGTTGGCAACGGTGTTGACAACAACATCCTCGCTTTGCCACAGTTCACTTCACAGGTACAGCAACACGCCGAAATGGAGCGTGAGCGCGTCAGTGAAGCTTTGCCACAGTTCACTTCACAGGTACAGCAACACAGACGCTCGCGCGGAAGCTTGGCGAGGGCGGCTTTGCCACAGTTCACTTCACAGGTACAGCAACACCGCAGCGCTCCTCGCATGGGGTCTCTGCCGGCTTTGCCACAGTTCACTTCACAGGTACAGCAACACAAGTTCTACACGCGGGAATATGCCCGTGCAGCTTTGCCACAGTTCACTTCACAGGTACAGCAACACCCGCAACGGCAAGTTCGCAGTCACGGGCCGGCTTTGCCACAGTTCACTTCACAGGTACAGCAACACCTCTGGGTCGTGCGTCTCATGTACCCACTCGCTTTGCCACAGTTCACTTCACAGGTACAGCAACACCGTGCGGTCTCGGTGTTGCTGGATGATGTCGCTTTGCCACAGTTCACTTCACAGGTACAGCAACACCAAAACGAGAACAAGAAAGAACATCGCCAGCTTTGCCACAGTTCACTTCACAGGTACAGCAACACGATGGCGACCACCTAAAGGAGCAGCAGGCAGCTTTGCCACAGTTCACTTCACAGGTACAGCAACACTCCCCGACCTGCCCGAGGACGCAACCGGTGCTTTGCCACAGTTCACTTCACAGGTACAGCAACGCTTTGCCACAGTTCACTTCACAGGTACAGCAACACAGGCTGACCCCACGGTGAGCGCGTGGGCGGCTTTGCCACAGTTCACTTCACAGGTACAGCAACACAACGCCGCGTCCGCGGACAATCGCGCATCAGCTTTGCCACAGTTCACTTCACAGGTACAGCAACACGGGCCCCTCAAACACGCCGATGGCAACTAAGCTTTGCCACAGTTCACTTCACAGGTACAGCAACACGATGATACAGACGACACTGACACGCGCCGAGCTTTGCCACAGTTCACTTCACAGGTACAGCAACACCCGCCAGACGAAGACGAGGACGGAGACGAGGCTTTGCCACAGTTCACTTCACAGGTACAGCAACACGGATTGCCGCTCTAAATGGGTTTTTTAGCAGCTTTGCCACAGTTCACTTCACAGGTACAGCAACACTGGAGCGGAACAGATTCCCACGTGTACCACGCTTTGCCACAGTTCACTTCACAGGTACAGCAACACGCCATGAGCGGATGTTTTTGGTTTCTTGACGCTTTGCCACAGTTCACTTCACAGGTACAGCAACACTGCTTTTTTCATCTCGACCACCTTTCAGAAGCTTTGCCACAGTTCACTTCACAGGTACAGCAACACCGCGCCCCGCTCCACACGCCCCCTCACGAAGCTTTGCCACAGTTCACTTCACAGGTACAGCAACACGCTCTGCGAGCGAATCAACGCTCCCCTTGGCTTTGCCACAGTTCACTTCACAGGTACAGCAACACGTCGCCGCCGTGCTCCAAGCCCTCAAGGGCGCTTTGCCACAGTTCACTTCACAGGTACAGCAACACAATGCGCGAGATTGGACAAACGCGGAGGCCGCTTTGCCACAGTTCACTTCACAGGTACAGCAACACCATTGTCTCATATGGGGGCAAAAAAAGGAAGCTTTGCCACAGTTCACTTCACAGGTACAGCAACACGCCGCAACGGTTGCGGCAACGGCGGTTGCGGCTTTGCCACAGTTCACTTCACAGGTACAGCAACACGGCTCATGGATCGCGAGCTTCGCGGCGCAAGCTTTGCCACAGTTCACTTCACAGGTACAGCAACACAGGTAGGCGCGTCCGGCGGCGACGCCTTGGGCTTTGCCACAGTTCACTTCACAGGTACAGCAACACGGCGACGCAACGTAACCGCGCCGTCCGCGGGCTTTGCCACAGTTCACTTCACAGGTACAGCAACACTTGTCGGTGCCCTCGGTGAGGCCCTTGGCCGCTTTGCCACAGTTCACTTCACAGGTACAGCAACACTGGCCTACTTCTGCGCCGGGGGCGACAAGAAGCTTTGCCACAGTTCACTTCACAGGTACAGCAACACCCCAAGTCGCGCCCTCTCCGTAGAAGTCAGCTTTGCCACAGTTCACTTCACAGGTACAGCAACACCTTGGCCTTGGCGGCCTCGGCGCGGGCTTTGCTTTGCCACAGTTCACTTCACAGGTACAGCAACACATCCGCCTGAAGCGCAAGGAGGCGGCCCCGGCTTTGCCACAGTTCACTTCACAGGTACAGCAACACAAAATCTGCAGGACAGTGTCAAGGTTCCGAGCTTTGCCACAGTTCACTTCACAGGTACAGCAACACAAAAAGTCTCACAGTAAAGTGAATCCATGAGCTTTGCCACAGTTCACTTCACAGGTACAGCAACACCTGTCACAGGTCAAGTATTACGTGGATTCTGCTTTGCCACAGTTCACTTCACAGGTACAGCAACACGAAAAGGGAGACCGCCGAGCGTCGTCCCGTGCTTTGCCACAGTTCACTTCACAGGTACAGCAACACTGCTGTTCCGTTCCGACGGAGGCTTCCTTAGCTTTGCCACAGTTCACTTCACAGGTACAGCAACACAGTGTATACCGCGGAAAGTGCGAAAAGCAGCTTTGCCACAGTTCACTTCACAGGTACAGCAACACTGGGCGGCGTGAAGGTCGGCGGGAACGAGAGCTTTGCCACAGTTCACTTCACAGGTACAGCAACACTAAACAACCTTAGTATAATAGTGTGCAGAAGCTTTGCCACAGTTCACTTCACAGGTACAGCAACACACACAGCAGACACAGTACATCCCGCGCAAGCTTTGCCACAGTTCACTTCACAGGTACAGCAACACGTCGTGCCATCAAAGACAGCGCGTCTGAAGCTTTGCCACAGTTCACTTCACAGGTACAGCA
>CASDPK010000004.1:119411-158774 GCA_949282555.1 uncultured Lentisphaeraceae bacterium
TTTGCCACAGTTCACTTCACAGGTACAGCAACACGTCGTGCCATCAAAGACAGCGCGTCTGAAGCTTTGCCACAGTTCACTTCACAGGTACAGCAACACCTCACGGCTTATGGCTTTTTTGGCGGCGACAGCTTTGCCACAGTTCACTTCACAGGTACAGCAACACTGAATCCAAAACATGCTTGGCAGGTTGTGAGCTTTGCCACAGTTCACTTCACAGGTACAGCAACACGATTACTTTGGCATTCGTAAGCCTCCAGTAGCTTTGCCACAGTTCACTTCACAGGTACAGCAACACTCGATGCGGTCGGCGGTCTTGAGCCACTCCGCTTTGCCACAGTTCACTTCACAGGTACAGCAACACTCAACGGGAGAATGTCCGTTCCAACGCGCAGCTTTGCCACAGTTCACTTCACAGGTACAGCAACACCGCCACAAAGGCCACCGCGGCCACCTTCAGGCTTTGCCACAGTTCACTTCACAGGTACAGCAACACATCGAATGGTAACAAAACGTTCCTTTTTGTGCTTTGCCACAGTTCACTTCACAGGTACAGCAACACGCGGCCCAAATGCAGATTGCCGCGCAACGCGCTTTGCCACAGTTCACTTCACAGGTACAGCAACACTCGATCGAGCTCAGATAGGACTGAGAAAGGGCTTTGCCACAGTTCACTTCACAGGTACAGCAACACTCCACCCGCCGCCGTCCCGAGCCCTTCGCCGCTTTGCCACAGTTCACTTCACAGGTACAGCAACACCAACTTCTCGGACGGCTCGGTGGACAGCTGGCTTTGCCACAGTTCACTTCACAGGTACAGCAACACCCGTACGCTCCCGAAGAACCCACACACCCTGCTTTGCCACAGTTCACTTCACAGGTACAGCAACACGGAGCCCCGACCGCTCGCCGCGCGCCTCGTGCTTTGCCACAGTTCACTTCACAGGTACAGCAACACATAATGGTGTGCAGAAAGGACAACTAGCAAGCTTTGCCACAGTTCACTTCACAGGTACAGCAACACGGCTGGACAACTACGCCTCTTCCAACGGATGCTTTGCCACAGTTCACTTCACAGGTACAGCAACACCCAACGCCATCACCACCTACGAGGATTCTTGCTTTGCCACAGTTCACTTCACAGGTACAGCAACACCCGGGGGTGAGGGTATCTTGCTTGGAAGCGGCTTTGCCACAGTTCACTTCACAGGTACAGCAACACAGGATGGCAATCTTAAAGCTGACCTTTCTGCTTTGCCACAGTTCACTTCACAGGTACAGCAACACTGTTTTTTTGTCACCTTTTTAAGGCAATAAGCTTTGCCACAGTTCACTTCACAGGTACAGCAACACCGCAAGGCAATTTGTCTGCTTATGCTTACAGCTTTGCCACAGTTCACTTCACAGGTACAGCAACACACCTCTCTCGGTGATTGTGAGCGTTTCCGCGCTTTGCCACAGTTCACTTCACAGGTACAGCAACACTTCGGCCATTCCGTCCCGGCGGAGACTACGCTTTGCCACAGTTCACTTCACAGGTACAGCAACACCGGCATTCGGGACAGTCCTGCTCCTCCATCGCTTTGCCACAGTTCACTTCACAGGTACAGCAACACCCGGCCGCGCCGAGACCGGAAAGCGTCTCGGCTTTGCCACAGTTCACTTCACAGGTACAGCAACACCGCAAAATCTCAACGTACCGCGTGCCACCAGCTTTGCCACAGTTCACTTCACAGGTACAGCAACACGTTTTATGGCCCGGGTTCCCCGCCCGACCCTGATGTGGTGAACACAAAAAAAACACGTGCCGTCTCTACGATGAGGGACGGCACGCGATCGATCTAGAGGCATTCAATCAAGCATCAGTCGGCGGCGGAGATGGTCACGGGCGGGATGCGCTCTTCCCATGCGGGGAGCGTGACCGGGACGCGGAGGGGAAGGTCGCGGCTGGAGGTGCCGATGGCAAGGGTGAAGGAGCCTTGCAGACGGCGCCAGCCGGGGAGGGTGACATCCCAGTAGGCGAAGTCACGGGGGGAGAGGGTGAGCGTGGCTTCTTGGGTCTCGCCGGGGGCGAGGCGCAGCTTGGCAAAGGCCTTGAGCTGACGCGGGGCATGGGGCACGGCACACGTTGCGGGGGGCTCCACATACACCTGCACCACCGTGGCGCCGGGGCGGGAGGAGGTGTTGGTGACGGGGACACGGAGCGTGACCGTTTCGTCGTTCACCTGCGCTTTGGGAGTGCCGAAGCCGAAGGTGGCGTAGCTTAGGCCGTAGCCGAAGGGGAAGAGGGGGGTGATGTCCTTGGCGTCGAACCACCGATAACCGACAAGGAAGCCCTCTTTGTGCTGTGCGACGTCGGGCCCATAATCGCCAAGGGCGTGGGCGGGGGAATCGAGCAGTTGGCGCGGCCACGTACAGGGGAGGCGCCCGGCAGGTTCGCGGCGGCCAAGGAGCACGTCGGCAAGGGCGTTTCCGGCTTCCTGCCCGGAATAGGACATGAGCAGGAGGGTGTGCGCCTGTGCGAGCCAGGGAAGGAGCACGGGGGAGCCGGTGTGGAGAATCACGGCCGTGCGGGGATTGACGCCAACGAGCGCGTGAATGGCCGCGTCATCCTGCGGAAGGAGGCGGAGATCGGGGCGGTCGCCGCCTTCACACTCCAGTGCGCGGCCATGGCCATGGCGTGTGCCGGTGAAGAGCAGCACGGCGTCGGCCTTGCGGGCTTCGGCGATGAGCTCGGCATAGTCCGTGCCGGCCTCGGAGGGGAGACGCCAGCCGAAGGCGAGCACGGCATCGCCGGCGGCTTGCCGATATTCGAGGGTGAGGGTGTAGGCGTGGCCGGCCTCAAGGGCGCACTCGGCGGAGCGCGTGCGGGCGGCGCCGTCTTGCCATTCGTTGATCAAGGGCTGGCCATCCAAGAGCAGACGGGCGCCGTCGTCGCACGTGAGGCCAAAGAGATAGGTGCCATTCTCCGGGGCACGGAAACGGGTGGTCCACCGCATGGAGAATGACGTCCCCGTTTCCCCTTCGGGAAGGGCGGGCGCGCGGACAAACCCACGGGCGCCGGGGGTGCCTTCCAGCCGGTCATTGGCGAAGCGCTCCCACGTCCAGCCCATGTCGCGCATTCCTGTGTCGTTGGTCTTGGAGGGATTTTCCGTGAGGAGCACGGCGTCGGGCAATGCGGCAACGGCCGTCGCGGGGGCGGGGAAGGGCGCATAGACAAAGGTCGTTTCGGGGAGCGCCCGCTTCAATCCTTCCAAAGGCGTCACCTCATAGGGCGGCTTGCCCTCGGCACTCCACCCGCCGGGGCACTGGCGCGTGACGGCATTTTGCCCAACCACCAGCACGCGGCGCAGGACATCGGACTTCAACGGCAACAGCCCCTTGTCATTCTTGAGCAGGATCATGCCGTCGGCCGCGATCTCCCGCGCGAGGGCCTGATGCTCCGGTGTGTTGCGTGCGCCCTTGGCGCGGGGGCGACCATCCAGTTTGCCGAGCTTGGCCTGCACGTAGAGCACGCGGCGGGCCATGTCGTCCACGCGGGCTTCCGGCACCTTGCCTTCTCGCACCGCCGCGAGGAGCGGCTCCTTGAAATGACGGATGGCCGCTCCGCCGTTCATTTCCACATCGGTGCCGCCGAGGGCGCCCTCCACGGTGCCATGCAAGGAACCCCAATCCGTCACCACCAATCCGGGGAAGCCCCACTCGCCCTTGAGGATGGAGCGATTGAGACGGGCGTTGTGGCTGCAGAAGGCGCCATTGAGGCGATTGAAGGCGTTCATCACCGTCAGCACGCCGCCTTCCTTGACGGCGGCCTCAAACGCCGGCAGATAGATTTCCCGAAGCGTGCGCTCATCCACACGTTCATCCACGCCCAAGCGGTTCCATTCCTGACCGTTCACGGCAAAATGCTTGACGCAGGCGGCCACGTCCTTAGATTGGATCCCTTGGATGATGGGCACCGCCATGCGTGCGGCCAAGCAGGGGTCCTCCCCCATGTACTCCCAATTGCGTCCGCACAGCAGCGTACGCGCGATATTGACGCCCGGCCCCAGCAACATGTCCTTGCCGCGGTCGCGGGCTTCGCTTCCCATCGCCTCACCGAAGCGCCGGGCCAACGCCGGATCCCACGTCGAGGCCAACGTGGACAGCGCCGGAAACACCGTGGAGGCGTCCGCCAGGTCATTTTCCGCCCGCAACCATCCAAAATCGTTCCGACGCAAATCCGCACGGACGGTGAACGGGCCATCGGACATCGTAAACTCGGATGGGATGCCTTTCGCGGGAATCGCCGTGATGCTCATCGTGCTGTTGCCATGCGTCAATGAGACCTTTTCTTCCAGCGTAAGGCCCTTGAGGACAGCCTCCGCCTGCCGCTCCGCCGAAGCATCGCGCGGCGCCCGCAAGGGCTCCGTGGCCACGCAGGCCACAACCCCCACAGCGACACAAACCAACGCCCCTCCGGACAACGTCCGCAGGATGCCCTGCCGATGAAGACCCTTCGTCATGCTTCGCACTCCTTTCCGCAAGCTTGCCACCACGATACCACCCAGCCCCGCGTTGCCGCAAGCCGTTCACGCCTCCCCCGCCGCGCCTGCCTACTCCACGACACAGTTTCCCCTTTCCATGGCGCCAAGACACAAAAGCGAACGGGCGTCACCACCCGCTCGCTCATGACACGGAAGACGCGCTGACCCCAAACTCAGACAGTCTGCCCCGCACGTTGCGCGATCCAAGGACGGATCTTGGCGAGTTCCGCGCGCCAGGCGGTGGGGTCTTCGCGCAGGGCAAGGAAGGTGTTGTAAAGGTGCAAGAAAGCATCCACGTAAAATGCCGCACGGTCAAGCCGTTCGTCCGCGGAGAGCTTGCGCTTGGCATCGGGATTCTCGGGCTCCGGCGCGGGCGCACCGGGGGCGTTCATGGAGGGCATCTCGTCCACGGCATCCGCCTCCTTGGCCTTCTTCGGGGGGTCGACCTTGAGCGAACGGAAGGCGAAATCGTACCCATCGACGGTGGCCGTGGCCACCCAATCGCCCTTGGTGAGGGTGAGCTTGGCGCGGCGGAGCTTTTTCCCGTTCCACAAGGCAATGCCAAACTCCGGCGTATCCAACGGCGTGCCGTTGCGGAGGACCGTCTCGTGGCACCCGGGGGCCTTGTCGCCGGAGAACATGAGCGGTCCCTCGAACATCAGGCCACACCGCTCGCCATCGAGCTCGAAGGTCGCCTCCTCCCGCTCCCAGCGGTGGAAGAGCCACGTGAGAAACTCCGTCCCAAGCGTCACTTCCGGAGGCACGCCAATGGCCTCATTGGGCGTGAGGTTGATGAGTTCCACGCCATTGGCGTCCAATCCCCGCAAACGGAAGGCCGCACTCTCCGGGCAGCAAAGCACCGGCATGCAACCCGTCGTCTCACGGAAGAAGGGGCACAGGAGCTGCATGGACGCCTCGTTCATCGCGGAGGCCAAAAGCCGACGGCGGCGCAGGTCGATGGCGCACTCCATGCTGCCGAAACTCGGCTGGGCGTCCTTCAGCAAGGCCTCCGTCACCCGTTCCTTCACGTCGGCCTTCGCCGCGCGGGGAAGCACCTCCACGCCGCGGGCCTTGCGCTCCACCTCCAACTCCGCCAACAAGGTGGCGCGCAGAAGGCTCGGCGGGACCTTCTTCTGAGCCGTCACATGGGCGAACCACAGCCAATCGCCGCGCCAGCAATGCTCCTCCGTAAGTTCCAAATCCAACGCATGGGAAGGCCCCACCCACCCATGGAGCGGCTGGTCGCCGGTGAGGGTGTTCAGCGGAGGCAACGCCCGCTTGGCGAAGAGCGCCATCTCGGTGGGCTCGAAGTCCTTGGAAAGGTAAAAGGCATGAAACGAAAGGGAACCGGATTCGAAGCCCATGATATGCTCCAAAAGGGATTGACGGTCGGCGGGGATCAGGCGGCGGATTCGGCGGCCATCCGCTCGCGCAAGCGCACCAGCCAAATCGTCGCCTCATAGAGCAGGCACATCGGCACCGCCATCACGATCTGCGAAAGCGGATCCGGCGGCGTCAAGAACATCGCCACCGCGAAAATGGCCACGATGGCCGCTCCGCGCCGCCGCCGCAGGCCCTCTGAGGAAACGATGCCCAGCCAGCCAAGCGCCAGCAACACCATCGGGAACTGGAAGGCCAAGCCGAACGCCAGCAACACCTTGAGCACAAACCCGATGTAAGCCTCCGCCTGGAGGATGGACACCGGCACATTCATCCACGCATTGATGGCCATCAGGGCCTCCAGCGCCAACCGCAGCGTGAAGCTGAAGCACAGCCACACACCGCCGAGGAACAGGAAAACGCCCGCGCCCAGCGTGAAGAGAATCAAATTGCGCTCATGCCGGCGAAGGCCGGGAAAGACAAAGCGGAAGATGAAGTAGAGCAACGCCGGCAACGCCAAAATGGTGCCGCCCCACAACATCGTGGTCATGAAGAGCGAGAACCCAACGCCCACCTCAAGCCCCTGAACGGCCACACCTTGGCCATCCAGTCCGGAGGCCCTCAACGGCCATTGCAACGCGGCAATGATCTTGGGCGCGAACGGCGCAACGATCAGCATCGCCGCCACCCACGAAAGGGCACAGCGAATGATGCAGTCTCGCAAATCGATGAAGTGCTCAATGAACGGACGCGGCGGGTCCAACTCATCCTCGTGCGCCCGATCCTCCTCCGTCTCCGTAAAAAGCCGACGGAACGTCCCGGCCATGCGAACGCCCAACGGCGGCGCGGGCGCCTTCTTTGCCTTGGGGGCCGGGGGACGCATTTTGGCACGCTTAGCCACGGCGAGGCTCCTTCCGTGTGGGGCTCAACCCGAGCGAGCGCGGAGCCGTATCCTTCGGGGCCTTCGGCTTCGGGGCAGCGGATGTCTTCGTGGCAGGGCCTGAGGCGGGAGACGACGCAGGCGGGGCGGGAGGCTCTGGGGACGTCGCGGGCTCTTCCTCGGGAAGCCCACCGGCGACAGGCTCCTCGCCCCACAGTTCATCCGGGGAGGTTGTCGGGAGCTCCGGCTCATAGGGGAGCACGTCCGACACCTGCCCCAGCTCCTCATCCGTGGGGAGCAGATGATCCAGCTCAGAAGTCGCGGAATTGAGCGAATCGTCAACGGCTTGGTCCATCGTCATGATCTGACGCTTGAACTCATCGCTGGCGCGGCGCAACATCCCCATCCATTTGCCCAACTTGCGGGCCATCTCCGGCATCCGCTTGGGGCCAAAGACGATCATCGCAACAACGAGGATGACAAGGGTTTCCGTAAAAGACATGACACGAAAGGCCCACCCGCGCCGCCAAACGGCCTGCGCAGGCGGGGGAAACGCGGGCGATTACTTGTAGGGGACGAACTCAGCGCGGCGGTTCAAGCGATAAGCCTCTTCCGTGTGGCTCGGATCGGCAGGCTTCTCCTCGCCGAAGGGGCGCGTCTGGAGACGGGCGGCGTCAATGCCGAGGGAGACCATGTAGTCGCGCACGCCAATGGCACGCTGCTCGGAGAGGGAGAGGTTGTACTCGTTGGAACCACGCTCATCGCAATGGCCCTCAATGACCATCACATGGGTGGGGTTGCTGAGCAAATACTGCGCCGCCGCATCGGCCTTCGCCAACTCATCCACGGGGAGCGTGTAGGAGTCGAAGGTGAAGAGGAGCGGCTGGAGCCCGGCATCGGTCACCCGCGTGTGGGTGTCCTCAAAGTTGCCGCTGCCGTAGGCGCCATAGGCGTCGTTGGTCGGGTCATTGGCAAAGGGATCGTTGGGGTCGATCCCCACGCCGCCGGCGCCGGAAAGGGCGGGGTCGTCGGCGCCGAGACCGCCGCGGGCGCTCTTGGTGGCGCAACCGGTGAACACAAGGGCCGAAGCGGCCACAAGCATCGTGAGGAGGAAGGGATTACGCATGGGAATGTTCCTTTGGTTGGTGTGAGGGAGAGACAATACTTATCGGCTCCAAGCGGGATTGAGCCACTGTGCGCCGCCGGAAGAGAAGGGCTGATAGGGCTTGTCGCCCTTTTCCGCCGCGTCAAGCACCCAAATGGAGCTCTGGCGGCCCTGCGTGCGCGCGGTGACCACATGGCGGCCATCGGGCGCCCAAGAAGGCGACTCATACTGATCGTTCATCGGCGTGAGGAAGCGCAACGAAGACTCCCCACGCTCCGGATCGATCACCGCGATCCGATAGGGCGCGCCGCGCTTGGTGGCGAAAACAATGCCATTCCGCCCCCAATCGGGCTGGACGTTCTCGCCGCCCTTGAGCGTGAGACGGCGCGACTGCCGGGTCGCCACGTCCACGATATACAGCTGGGGCGAGCCCGTGACATCCGACACATAGCAAATCCGCCGGCCGTCGGGCGACCAGCAGGGGCTGGCCTCCGCCGCCAACTTCGTGCGCGTGAGGCGGGTGAGCGCCTTCGTCCGCACATCCATCACATAGAGCTCCGGATTGCCTTGGTGCGAGAGGATGATGGCCAAACGGTTCGGGTCCGTCGGCGAAGGGACGGCCCCCGTGTTCAACCCGCGGAAGTTCGCCAAACGCTCCACCCGGCGCGTCGCCACATCCGCGCGGAACACCGAGGCAAAGCCCAACCGATAACTCGTGAAATAGACGCTCCGCCCGTCGGGCGACCAACGCGGCCCCACGATGGGCGCGCCGTCGGACGTCAGCCGCGTGAGGTTGTGTCCGTCATAATCGCAAACGTAGAGATCCTCGATCGCCTGACCCGAACGCGAGATTCCCGTCTTTGCCACCATCGCAAAGCGGCTCTGCGCAATGCCTTTTTCACCCGTGGTGGCCTCGACGATGGTGTCGGCCAACTCATGGGCATGGCGGCGGGCTTCCTGCGCGTCGCGCGCGGCCCGCGGCCATGCGAAGCGCTTGCCCGGCCACGCCACGGAAAGATTCTCCGTCACGCCGACGGCGCCCGAAAGGCTTCCCGCCACCTTCACCTGCCCATTGCCCTCGGTCAAGCGGTACCAACCGCACCGCAACAAATCGTTGCGCAAGGTCTTCAGGAAACCCTCGGCACCCGCGCCCGCGGCCGTCACCCCCGCAAGGGAGAGCGACTGCTTCTGCACGGCATCCACATTGACGACAATCTCCCGCGCCACGCCAGCCGCGGCGGCCAGAAGCCCAAACATCAGCGCAAGTGTTCTCATATGCCCCAAAGTATAGCACACCACGCGCGGGCGATGGGGCTCAACGGACGACTTCGCGCACAGAAATCAAACGCGGCGGCTCACCCGTGTGCGGGAGCGGCCGAAAGATAAGCACATGAAAGGTTTGGTGCCCATCGGGCGCGACGCAAAGGAAGTCGTAATTCGTCCCGGCCACCACCTGCGTGGCCACCGATTGCGGCCGGAGTTTCTCGGCCTGTGTCCCCTGCGTGGCCTGCGCGAAGACATCGCGTTGCTCCGGCTCAGGCGCGAGAAACTCGGAATAACCGCCCACGCACATGGCGGCCTCATGTCGGGTTTCCTCCGTCTCCTCGACCGAGCGGCAGCCGAAAAACGACAACGCAAGGGAAAGAAAAAGCAAACGCCCCAACGGGGAATGTTTCATGGCAAAGTTCCTTTCTTCGAAGATTCAAAAGGGATTGCGCCGACAAAGGCCGGCGGTTCGGCGACGGCCGCCGGGAGGCGCACCGTCACGCGCCAAAGCGCTCCTCGGGCATCACGGCAGAGAAACGCGGTCCGCCCACGCGGCGCATCGGGGAGAACGCCCTCGGCGCGCCACGCCGCCTCCGCACGTCCCCGTGTGGCACGCTTCCAATGGGCCGCCTCCGCAGACGTCAGCGGGCGGCACGGCGGCAGGGGCGGCGGCTCGGCGGGCCGGGACACGGCGGCGCAGCCAAAGGCTCCCGCCAGCATCAGCAAGGACAGAAGGCCAAAGACTTTCATGCACGCGCCCCCTGCGCAATCAGCGTGGACAACCGCCGATGTTCGCGGACATGGAAGAACACGGAAACCGCGACCGCCAGCATGTCGGAGATCGGCGCGGCCCACCACACGCCCATCGGCCCCATCAGCCGCGGCAGAAAGAGCATCAGCGGCACCAGCAAAAAGCATTGCCGCGACAGGCTCATCGTGAGGCTCACGCCGCCCCGCCCGATGCTCTGGAAATATTGCCCCACAAGGATGGAATACCCCACAAAGAAGAACCCGCAGAAGAAGACCGCCATATCCGTTGGCCCATAGGCCAGCAATTCGGCGGCCATCTCCTCCTTGCAGAAGAGCAGGAAGAGCCCCTTCCGGAAGAACAACACCAGCACCGTGCACACAAAGATGTAGCCGCCGCCAATCCACGCCGCGAGCCCAAAGGTCTCCCGCAGACGGGTGTAGTTGCGCGCGCCGTAGTTGAAGCCCAAAATGGGTTGCATTCCCTGGGCCACGCCCAACACAGGCATGCAAATCAGCATCTGCACCGTCATCACAATCCCGATGGCCGCGATTTCACGCGCCGCGATGGCCTCGGAGGGTGCGTGAAGGCGGAAGAGGACGTTGTAGAGCGCATTGACGCCACTGCCCACGAGGTTCAGCGCGAAGGGCGGCAACCCCACCACCACCACGCCCCAAAAGAGCGGACGGTACAGCTTCACGAACCCCAAGCGCAACCGAAGGGTCGCCGAAGGGCGCAGAAAGTGCGCCAACACCCAAGCCGCCGAAATCGCCTGCGAGATCACCGTCGCCACCGCCGCGCCCTTGATGCCCATGTCCAGCCCAGGCACCGTCGTGAACCCCAACGGCACCTCCCGGAAGATGAAGAAGGGATCCAGCACGATATTCGCCACCGCCCCGATGAGCATCGTCATCAGCGCCTTCGTGGGATAACCCTCCGCCCGCAACGTGTGGTTGAGGCCGAAGCTCAGATACTGAAAGACGGAAAACAGGAAGAGAATCCGCAGATAATCCGCCGCCGGGGGAATCGTCGCCGACGTGCCGCCCGTCGCCCACAACAGCGGCTCCACAAAGAGCGCGCACAGCGGATAAACCAAGAACGAGAGAATCAGATAAACGCACACCGCCTGCCCGAGGTAGCACTGCGCCACCGACCGTTTCCCCTGCCCCATCGCAATCGAGATCCGGGTGGCCGTGCCCACGCCGAAAAGCAGACCGAAGGCCAGCATCACCATGGCCGGAGGGAAGGTCAGCGCAAATCCCGCCAAGCCATCTGGCCCCACGCAACGCCCCACATACAGTCGGTCCACCACGTTGTAAAGCGCCAGCACCAGCATCCCAACAATGGCGGGCACCGAATACTTCCACAACAGCCGCGCCACCGGCCGCCGTCCCAACTCCTTCGATACGCTCACTGCCATGGCCCGTTTCGGCCCTTCCCTCATGCCCGCCGCGGCGGGCGTCGCCGCCCACCCCTTTCGGGGCGGCGGACATCATCCCTCGGCCCTCAGGCCGTCGCGAAGGCCTCCTCGCACCGCCGGCGCAGGTCGGCCACCGCCCCCCCCATGTCCGCCTGACGGAAAAGGTACGACCCCGCGACAAACGCATTCGCCCCGGCCCCGGCCGCTTGCACCGCCGTCTCCGCGTTCACGCCGCCATCCACCATGATGTCCAGCGCAGGGGCCGCCGCACGCAGCGCCTTGATCTTCGGCAACACCTCCGGAATGAAGGCCTGCCCACCGTATCCCGGGAACACCGTCATGCACAAGATCTCATCCGCGCAGTCCAAATAGGGCAACGCCACCTCCGCCGGGGTGTCCGGATTCAACGCCAGCCCCACGCGCACGCCAAGCCCATGGAGCTCCGCCGCCAACGCCCGCACATTGAGCGTGTCGCGCAACTCCAAGTGGAACTGCACCGTGGTGCTCCCGCGCTCCGCGAAGCGCCGCCCATACGCATCCGGATTCGTCATCATCAAATGCGTGTTGATGGGAAACCCCTCGGGCAACACCCTCCGGCAGAGCGCCGAAGTGTCCGGCGCGAAGGAAAGATTCGGCACAAAATGCCCATCCATCACGTCCAAATGCAGCGCATCCGCCCCGGCGGCGGCCACCCGCGCGATCTCCTCGCCCAGCCGTCCGAGGTCCGCGGCCAAGAGCGAAGGCAAAATCTGAATCTTCATAAACGCTCCTCCGAGAGTTCCAAACCCCGCGTAATGTATCAAATCCACGCCATGCCGACACCTACCGCGCGATTTGCATCTTCCGCACACTCGGCTTATACTGTAGGCATGCTTGGTGAGTCGGTTGGTACTGCGCAAGGGAAAGCGTTTCGTGGGGTTTGCTTCGGCAGGGCCCCACGGAGGATTCCGTTTGGTTTGTATGCAGGCAATGACCATTCACACGCACGAACATGGGAGATTCGCCAACGAGGGCGAGTGTCGCCTCAAATGGGGTTCCATCGCGGATCGGATTTCTTGCAGTTTGAGTTAAGGCCATCGGAAAGGTAACCGCTTATCATGGCATCCTTTTGTCCGCATTGCGGTATGCAACAACCGCCCCATGCCGCCTTCTGTAGCCGGTGCGGCAGCGCTCTCGTCCCCACGTCCGCGGTCCCGAGACGAACGCCCATCGAGCCATCCGTGGCATGGGTCTTGCTCATCGTTTTCGGTTGCCTTGGCCTCCATCGCTTCTATCTTGGCGGGCGTCACGTCGGTTGGGGCCTCGCCTACCTGTTCACGGGCGCCTTCTGCGGCATTGGTTGGATTGTGGATCTCTGCTTTCTCTCGGGATGGATTGACGAACGCAACGCCACGCTTTGACACGACACCCCAAAACGAAAGGACACCCCTATGTTCTGCAATAAATGTGGAACCCCGCTTCCCGAAGGCGCAACCCATTGCCCGCGGTGCGGAGTCATTGCCACTCCCAGGAACGGAGCCCCGCAGGAGGAAATCCCCACGCATCTGTTGCGCTCCATCCTTGTGACCATCTTCTGTTGCCTCCCGTTGGGCATTGTCGGCATCGTTTATGCGTCCAAGGTTTCCAGCTTGATGACATCGGGACGAATCGACGAAGCGAAGGCCGCCTCCGAATCCGCCGGGAAATGGTCGCTTTGGGGCCTGGTTCTCGGTCTCGTCTCCGGCATTCTCTGGTTCCTCATCCAAGTGGCGGCCAGCATGGCGGCGACGGCCTAACGGCAAAAACGCCTTGCGTCTGCTTTCACAGTTCAGCGCACTCCTTCCCCCATCATTCCCTGCGCGGCGATGGGGAGTGTTTGTGCGTTTGCTCCTCCTGACGATGGGAGGCGGAGCCATCGGTGCGTGGGTCTACGTGAACGAACCGGGGCAAAGCCCGTGGTTGCCGCCCTGTCTCTTTCATGAGCTCACAGGGCTGCACTGTCCCGGCTGTGGCAATACGCGGGCGCTTCACGCCCTCCTGCATGGCGACATTGCGGCCGCGCTCTCTCACAATCTCCTCTTCTTGCCAATGGTGGCGTGCGTTGCGCTGCTGGCCATCCGACCACGTCTTGCGGGAAACCGTTGGCTCTGCGGCACCGTGGCGGGAACGGTGATCCTCTTCTTCGTCATGCGCAATCTCCCGTGGTTTCCCTTCACCTTGTTGGCTCCCTGACGCCCCCGGCGCTCCGCCAAAACGGGAGACTCCGTATCCCTGTGCGAGATACGGAGCCTTTCAACGGAAAACACATAGCGGCCCCTCCGGATTCGGAGAGGCCGCCAGTGCAAACGGGGAGAACGAACCCACGCTCAACGGAGCGCCGCGGCCGCCTGTTCCAGCGCCTTGTCGAGGGCTGCGAGATCGGCGGCATGGACGCCCTTCTGCCCGCCGCGAGGGACGGTAAAGGTCTTGAGCGCGGCTTCCAGCGGGGCGATGGCCTCGGGCTTGCCCTTCTTTTCGGCCAACGCGCGGAGGATACGCACCTTCTCGAAGGTCTCAATGCCGTTGCGCAAGCCTTCCAACCGGAGCGAGGAACGGTCACCGGGATAGACCAGCGACGTGTCGCCGCTCGGCCAAGCCGTGAAATCCTGGCTCACCAGCGGGTTTTCCACCCAAGAGTGGTAGGCCCACCGCAGGAAACCGTCCAGACGATAATGGGCGGCCATCGGCAACAGCCACTCGCTCTCGGCGAGGTCGGACTTCATGAAGGTGTTGGGGCGGCCAGGGCCACAGCACACATAAAACGTGGTGAGTTTGCCTTTGGCGCGGCGATCCGCCGCGATGGGCACCAAGCGCTCGCTGACGCCATAGATGTAGGAGACGTCGTCGAAGTCGCCATTGATATTGCTGGGCCCATTGCAGGCGGCCACAATCTTCAGATTGGGGGCGTACTTCCGGGCCACGGCGAGCGCAGGACGAAGCAGACGGTCGGGGCGTTCATCCATGGCAATGCGGGTGATGCCTTCCCATCCCTTCTCGCGAAGGTGCGCCACAAAGGCGGTGAGGAAAGGCCCCCAGAACTCCTCGTATTCCTTGGAGCCGGGCTGGAGACGCGGGGCGATGGTCTTCCCCTGAGCCTCGTCATGGTAAGGGAAGGTGAGCGTCCAAGGGATCATGGTGTAGCAGCTGACGGTGGCATTCTTCATGCCCACGTCGTCACGCATGAAGGAGACCCAGCGATCGAAGGCGCTGTAATCATACGCCCAAGAGCCGTCGGCCCGGCGCGTCACGTTCACCATGGAGCGGAAGCGATCATAGGTCTGCTCATTCCACGCCTCATCAATCAACGTGGCGGTGATGGTCTTCTGACCCAGCGCCGCAAGACGGCGCATGGAAGGGCGCAACAGGGCGAGGTGCGCCTCGGACCACATCGGCACATCGTGCCAACGCGCCACGGCATCGGGATGCTGCCAAATGTCCACATGGCAGGCCCACTGCGAGGGCGGCGGGAGCGTGAGCGCGTCGGCCTCCAAACGCACCTTGGCCTCCAAGCGCTTGCCATCCACACGCACGGCAAACGTTCCCTCCGCCGAAGCCGGCGCATCCGCAGGGATATCCACCGAGAGCAGGATGGGACGCACCACACCCTTGAAGCGGGTCTGATCCGTGCCGTCGAGAATGTCGGCGACCAACGTCCCATTGGCGAGGGTGTAGCGCACAATGTCGGCACGCACGGGAACGGTGCGGCCTTCGCCCTTCAACACGCAGGGCTCCACCCTCAGCTCCTTGAATCCCGCCGGCGATTCCACCAGCACTTGGGCAAGCACACGCTCGCCGCGCCAGCCGCGCAACGTCACCTCGGGCGTCCCCTTCGACGCAGGCAGGCCGCTGAGGGCATCGCGCCCAAAACGTTCGCGCGGCGACACGGGGATCAGACGCACGGCGTCCCCGCCCTGCGCCGCGGCATAACCCTCGATCTCCACGATATGCCCCGCCTGATTGGCCGAGTTCCGCGTGAAGGTGGTGCGGACGTAGCGGCAACGGGTGGGCGAAAAATCGAAGAGGAAGCCATCGGGGCCGGAGGTGATGGAGTTGGCGGTGTGGTCGGCCAGCATCTTCCACGTCTTCCCGTCTTCCGATCCTTCCACCTTGAAGCCATAAACGCGGCCATCGGGCCAATAGGGAATCACGCGCACGGAGGCCAGCTCGCGCACCTCGCCCATGTCCACCTGATGCCAGGCGGGCAGCGAATCGCTGGCCCAGTGATCCCCGGCGTTGCGGTTGCCGTTCACGGCCAAACCGGGCGCACGGTCAGACCACTGGTCTTTGGCCGTGGCCTTGGCGCCCAAAAAGAGGTTGGCCGGATTCGCCACGGCCTTGCCGTCGGGTTCATACGTGGGGTGGCGGGCCGGGCCGGCACCGACGAAACCGCCCAGCACAAGGGCGGACAAAAGGAAAAGAGACGTTTTCATGCCGCCACTATAGCACAGCCCCACTCCAAAAAGACGGACGCACCCCCCAAAACAAAGAGGTGCGTCCAACTGTCGGCAGGGGAATCTCAGAGGCCGAGATTGGCGAGGAGATACGCAGGCAGATCGTCGATCGCAATCGGGGTGGGCTTGGCCTCGCCCAATGCCGGAGGCTCGCTCGTGGCAGGCGTGAAGGGGATCAGCACATCCTGTCCGCCCAGCTTGCGGCACTGGAAGCCGAACTTGGCGGCGGGATGCGCGGTGCAACTGTTGGGGCAGCCGCTGATGCGCACCTCCGTGGTGACAAGGCGGGCGAGAGTGCGGCGCTCGGGGGTGTTGGCCGGCAGATAAGCGTCGAGCGCATGGGCCAAGCGTTCGCCGATGCGGGGGGAATCCGCCGCGCCGATCTTGCAGACCGTGTTGCCAATGCAGGTGGGAATGTGCCCCACGTAGGAGCGCAAGGTGAGATCGATGTCGGGGAACTCCCGAAGCAAGGCCGCATGGAGCGCCGTCAGGCACTTGGCGTGGACGCGCGGGATCGTGAAATCCTGCGAGATCAGCAATTGCAGGCGCGTGAGGCCGTAGCGCTCCAAGAAATCGCAGAAACGCGCGAGTTGCGGCGCGGTGAAGTTGCCAAACGGCACAAAGAGACGCACGGAGAAGGTGCCATCGGCCAACGGATCGCACGCCACGGCCTTCCAATCCTCAAACCCCTCGGCGGGAGGTTCGCCCTCCGGAAGGGTCGTGACGGGATAGACCTCCGGACGAAGGCCCGCCTCCGGGCACAGCGGATAAGCCTCCGCCTTGGCGTAATATTCTTGGAAAAGCGCGGCCAAACCGTCATCGCCCAGCTTGGCCCGGAGGAAGCGAAGGCGCGCCGTGGCGCGGCAGGCGCGGTCGCCATGGTCATTGAAGAGGTCGGTCACGGCCATGGCCACGCGGATGCACTCCTCCGCAGGGAGCGCCTCAAAGAGGCGGAAGCCCACGCGCGGCTTGTTGCCGATGCCGCCGCCCAACCAAACCTCAAAGCACCGCCGCCCCTCCTTCACGGTGGCCACGAAACCGAGGTCCTGAATGGCGCTCAGCATCCGATCGGCGGAACGGTCGGCGAAGGCAATCTTGATTTTCCGCGGCAATGCGTAGGCCTTATCGAACGTATAGAACGCATCGGCCAGTGCGCGGGCGTAAGGGAACACATCGAACGCGGTGTCCGGATGCAATCCGCTGTTCGGATTCACGAGCACGTTGCGGAAGGTGTTGCCACCGCCACCACGGAAACGCAATCCCGCGACTTCGCAATCGGCCAAGCAGGCGGCCACGTCGGTGGGCGCCACACCATGCAATTGCAAGGCTTGGCGTGTGGTGATGTGCAGGAAGGGCACCCGATACTTCTCCAGCAAGTGCGTGGCCGTGCGCAAATCCCCCAGCGTCACCACGCCTCCCGTGCGGCGAATGCGCATCATCACCGCGTCGTCCTTCTGCTGATAGATGCCAAAGCCGGAAGAGACGGCCCTCAATTGGAGCGGCGTAATCTTGCTCGCGTTGAAGTCAGCCCACGCGCCCAACAGTTCGTCATGAATACCCATCGCAATCCTTCCCTAATTGAATGAACGTTGGGCATTTTAACAAAAGGGCGCGGGTCCCCGCACAGGAACCCACGCCCACATTCATCGGGAAGCCCCTCATTCCCCCAAGACGCGAATCGTCTCCCCTTTCTGGGTCTCAAGGGTACGCTCGGCGCCATTGAAGCGGAGTCGGCAAGGGCCACCCAGGCGAGACGTCACCTTGAGTGACACCACGCGCCCCTCTTTCCACGCGGCCTCCACCAGGAAACCGCCATCGGCCAGCAGACGGAAGGCCCCTTCCTTGGCAAACCGCTTCGGCAAGGCGGGAAGGATCTCCAACGTGCCGGCGTAGGAGCGTAGGAGCATCTCGTTGACGGCTGCCGGGACGCCGTTCATATCGGCCACCTGCGGTTTGCCGACGGCGGAGGTGAAGAGATTGCCGCAAAGATACTGCGGCGCCGCGTCGCACGCGGAAAGCGCGGCTTCGGCATCGCCCAAACGGGCATCGAGGCAGGCACGGTGACCGATGCTCCACCCCATGAGATGATGGCCGGCGGCCACACGCTTGGCGATGCTCTTGCGGACGGCCTCAGCCTCACGCGGCGTCTCACGCAAGGAAATGCGGCGGCCGGGCATCATGCCCCAAAGGTGCGACAGATGGCGATGGGCAGGCTCCGCCTCAGCAAAGGGCTGCGACCATTCCATCAGCGCGCCATCGGGGCCGATCCCAGGCATGGCAAGTTCCTTAAGGGTGGCCTCGGCTCGGGCAATCAGCGGATCGTCGGGCGTAAACGCCCGTGCGGCGGAAAGATAATCCGAAAGCGTGGCATAGATCAGCTCTTGATCGTGTGTGGGCCCCATATCCACGGCGGCGTTGCCCCCCGCCGAACGGTAGGTGTTCTCCGGAGAGCAGGAGGGCCCGGAAACCCAACGCCCCGTTTTGGGATGCCGCACCAGCCAATTCAGATAAAACTGCGTCTGCGAACGCAGAAGCGGCAACGCCCGGCGCATCCAAGCCGTATCCTGTGACGCCCGCCAAGGCAAGAGCGCATCTTGAAGCAACCACGCGCCACCGCCAACGTACATTCCCCAGCAAGGATGACGGAACGGCGTAACATAACCCCAAATATCGGAACAGGTAGTCATGAACCCGCCCTCGGGCACCCCAAGCATCTCGCGCGCCACGGGGCGGGAGGCTTCAAACCCCATCTCCGCCAACGAAAGCAAGGGTTCCGCCAACGCCCCCAAATCCCAGGCCGTGGCGGGCCAATAAAACATGGAGAGATTGATGTCCAGATGCCAATCGCTGTTCCATGGCGGATTCATGAGCGGGTTCCAAATGCCCTGGAGGTTGGCCGGCAACCCACCGGGACGGCTGGAGGAGATCAACAGATAACGGCAGAAGTCATAATACAACGTCAGCAGATGGGCATCGAAGCGACGCTCCTTCCTCGCGATCGCAAGCAAGGTCTCCACGCTCGGACACTGCGAGACTTTCCCTTCTTCCGGTAGCCGCACGAATGTGCGCCCATAGAGCGCCCCAAAGGCAGCGACATGATCGGAACGGAGTCGCTGTGCACCCTTGTCCGCAACGCGCGCGAGCGCATCCTCACAGGCGGCAAGGCGATTGCGCGCAAGCGGCTGTTTGGGATTCCGGAAGTTGTAATCGGTGAACGCCGCAACGCGCACCGTGGCACGCGAGGCCCCACGAACGACCAATCCGTTCCCTTCCGGTGTCACGGTGCCACCCTCCGCGACGACCTCTGCCAATGCGTCAAAAGCCACGCCCCCCTTGCCCGTGGTTCCCGAAAGGCGCAAGCGGTTAGGAGGCATCACCGTAATCGAGGCCCCGCCGGGACGGTTCAGCGTGAGCGCAAAGGAGACCGCACCGGGGCGATCGGCCGACGTCGTGAAGACGGCGACATCGTCGTCGTACGCCACAAACGCCTCACGCGCAAACGAGACCCCACCCTGCGCATAACGTATCCAGCCGAGCCCCTCACGAAGGTTCAGGCCACGCGTGTAGTCCGTGTAGGGCGTCGCGTCCGGCGCATACGCCAACTGAAGAAAGGCCAAGGGCTGGTAGGACGCAACGTTGCTGCCGCCCCGCAACAAACGCTGGGAACACAAACGTTCCGCATCCGCCGCCTTTCCCTCAAAAAGCAACCGTCGGATCTCCGGAAGCACGGCGGCCCCCTCAGGATTGAACGGCTGAACCGTTGGAGGGGCCCAAACGGAGCTCTCATTGAGCACAATGGTCTCAACATTCGGTTGCCCGAACACCAACGCCCCCAGTCGGCCATTGCCCAACGGCAATGCTTCCGTCCATGTCTTCGCGGGTGAAGACATCCAATAACGCCCCGGCGCACAGGGTTCCGCCGCGGTCAGCAGGCAAGTCGCGGCAAAAGCGACCGAAAAGATAAGCTCACGCTTCATTTCACAGATTCCTCTCATTCCCAGTGTACCGCTTCCGAACACAACCATGTGCCGATTTCCTGAAAGAAATTGGCCCTGCGTCATCCAAAACGCAGGGCCAATCTTTGCCTCTCACACAAACGTCTCGAAAACCGCACTCGCTCTCATGGCGTGGAGACAGCCCGGACGCTTATGCCCGGCGAGGCCGTCCCCTGTGGCGCATACGGGAAGCGGAACCAACGGACCCCGGAGGGGATGGCTTTCCCGTCCGGCGCCACTTCCAAAGGCTCGGCAGAGACCGGGACACCGCCAAGAAGGATTTCAACCTTCGTATTCTCGGCATAATCGACCGCCGCACCGTCCTCCGCACCTTTCACCTGAACCGCAAGCATCACATAGGGCTCCGACGCGCCACCCTCAATCGACAACGCGCGCGCCATCATGCGTGCGATGCCGAAGTCATACGCCACCGAGAGCGGCGTCCCCTCCGCTCCAGGCTCACCTTTGAAGACAAGCCCACTTCCCGTGAAACACTCCAACGCTCCGGAAATCTCATTGGCCGTGAGGGCTCGATTTGCCGTCCGTCCCGTCACCTCTGAAACCTCTGCGACGCCCAACACCTTCGCCGCCTCGGCAAGTTTGGCCGCGGCCGTCTCGGTCAAGCTGCCACCATCGGCTCCGATCGTTTCGGGAAGCGTCACCACAAAGGCAAGCACCAAAGCCGAACCGTCCGCATTGGGCACCACGCGCAAGGGTGAGCCATCAACGATAAAGGCCGTCCCGTCAAAACCCTCCGCGAGAGCAGGCGAACATTTCAGAACATCGGCACCCTCCGTCGCCTCCGGGACAATCACCTTCACGGAAGCCTTCGTCGTCGGAAGCGAGAGGCCGCCCACGGTCAAAAGCCCTTCTGTCGTCGCCAACTCCGCACCCTCGGCGAACGTCACGGAGCCTTGCACCGTCCCCGACCCCGAGAGCCGTGCCCCCTCTGCGATTCGGAGACTCCCTGCCAACGGCTGAGTCTGAAGGAGGCACAACCCGCCGCCCTGCACATTCATCGTGCCAGCGGCATTCAAGCTCACGTACGCCGTCTCGCTCGCAGGCAATGAGAGCGTAAGCCCCTCCGGAATCTCCAACGTCGCGCCCGCGGCGGTCACTCTAAATCCACGAGTTCCGAGCTGGCCATCTCCGGCAGCGTCGACAAAGGTCACGATGCCGCCATCCAGCTCCACGGTGTACTCATTCGCTCGAAGGGCGCCCAGCGCGCATCCCGCCCCCTCCCCTTCGGAGTAGGACCAATTCCGTGTGCGCAAGCGCCCACGAACCGTAAACGTTGTCTGCCCCTGCAATCCTCCAAACGTCATTCCATAAAGCCTTGCGGAAGCATCGGAAACATCCAACGTTGCCCCGGCGTCCACCGTTGTTCTTGCGCTGGCCGAACGCGTGTTGGCGGCCAAAAGCTTCAATGTCCCCGCCTCGACATTCAGCGGACCCTCCCCAGAAATGACCCCGGAAAGCGTCACCTCGTGCGTTCCGAACTTATCAAGCCGTCCGGAACCCGTTAGTGTGATCGGCACACTGTACGTAGCGGCCGTGCCGGCTTCATCCGCTTGGAAGGTCAATGCCGTGCCGGAAGCCGCCGTGATGGAAGAGGTCGCTAGGGACATCTCGCCAACGATATCCAAATAACCCTTATCGACGGCGGTAGCCCCGGCGTAGGCCTTACCCTCACCCGAAAGGATCAAACGGCTGTTCCCGGACCCGGCCTTCGTGAGGGCCCCGAGGTTGTCGCTGCCGCCGATGATCTTTCCGGAGAGTTCCACGGAGAGATTGGGGTTCGCGACGTCAAACGTCACCGTAACGCCTCGGAGGCGCAATGTCGCCGGGAAGGACACCGTTCCCTCACGCCCTCCATCTTCCGGGAAGTGAACCGTACTGGCTTCAAACCAATCCCACGCCGAAGTTCCATAGTTGTCCCCCTGCCCCGAGCCCAGCACCTGCGCCCCCGCATAGAGGTTCAACACATTCCTCGAACCGATGGTCCACCGAGTGGCCCCCATGTCCACGGTGCCCCACACATTGACGGTGGCGGCACCAGTATAATAAAGGGCATCTGCCGAACGAAGATTCTTGAACGTGGCTCCGGCCCGGACATTCAGCGTACCACAGAGTTTCTGTTCCGCGGCATTGAGCGAGAGCGTCCCGGAAAGGACATCCACCACCCCGGCGAACACATTCCCCTCATTCTGCACGGCGGAATCACCGGCAGAGGTCAGCGTCCCATTCACCGTCACGGCCTGACTCATCGTTGCCCCGTCAAGCTGCAAGGTGCCATTCACCGTCACGGCCTGCGATACGGACGCGCCGGTAAGCGCCAAGGTGGTGCCCTCCGGCACCGTGAATGCCGCTTCGAAATCCGAGGAGACCGTCAGCGCCGCCCCTTCCTGCAACTCCACTTCGGCCGGAATCACCGCTTGAGCCCCCGAAGTCACAAGGCGGACATGGCCAAAGATGAGAATATGCGAGATTCCCTCCGGAATCGCGACATCAAGCGTCACCGTAATGGCCTGCTCTTCCGTCTCTCCACCCTTGAGGCCAACCGTTCCCTCCAACGGCACACTTCCCGTGGACCAAGCATCCGCCGTCCCCCACGAAGCCGTTGCGGCAATCGTTGGCATCCGATTCGTGATCGCAATCTCAAGTGTTCCATCCGCGCCCACGCTAGGGGTTCCAAAGCCAAGGGATTGCCCATCTGCGTCCATCAACTCAAGCCCAAGCTTCGCGGGATCAACGCCCTCTCCCAGCGGCAACAACACCTTCCCCTCCAAGAGCTCGTCCGCGGAAACCGTCAGGCGAAGTTTCGCCCCCTCGGGAAGAGAGGCGATGAGAGGCCGGGAGAGCCCCAGCGCAAAGGTGTGCGCCCCCTCAAAGACGAGAGAGACCGTGGGAGCAAGGGCGCCGGTGAACGCCGTATCCCCCGTTGTGCAGAGGCGCACGGTTCCCTCACCCGAAAGCGAAGGAGCGAATGTCCCCGAAAGGTTTTCCACGACAAGCGTGCCCGCCCGAACCTCCGCGCTCCGCATCCGGGAGGCAGGGAGCGTCAATTCACCGGCGCCCTCCTTGATGATATCGCGCCCCAACTTCACGTCCACCGACAGCTTGGCGTCCTCGGCGACCTCAAAGCTCCCACCTTCGGAAAAGGTGACCATGTTCTCCCTGGCCCCCTCGGCATAACGGATGGCGCTCGTGCCGGAGACCACGGAGAGCTTAGCCGTCGCCTCGCCCGCCGTCAGAAGGATCAACCCTTCCTCCGAATAAGCGCTTCCCTCTCCTGCGATTTCCACGTTTGCGTCATTCGCCAATGTCACCCGTCCCACCTTAATGTGCGACCCGGCAATGCACTCCGCACGCAACGTGGCGGCATCAACCTGTACGGAGGGCGGCGCACTTGTCGAGAAAAGGTTCACACCCTTCAATGCCAGCGTGGCCCCCTTTTCCGCCCTCAAGACGGCATTGCTCGGAGCTCGGTCATAATTTTGGTTCGCCTCAATCCGCAATAGGCTCCCCTGCCCCGTCACGGTCATCGGGGCCTCCGCGGTGGCGACGGTTGATTGAAGATTGAAGTTCAGCGTCGTCTCCCCCGCCTCAGCAATGAACTGACGCCCATTCAGTGCGGCATTTGAGGTCGGCACATACGGCTTCGCCCCTTGCTTTCGCAAGACATCCACCCCCGAAAGTTGCGGCATCACCTCCGGATCCTCCGAGACATTTTCATACGCCACCGTCGCCGACCCCGTCACCTGCCGCATATCAACCAGTTGTATGCCTCCCAAGGTTGTTTCCGTCCCGGCCACGGTTACGCTTCCCTCCGCAATCACCTGAAGCGTCGAAAGCGACAACGCGCTGTCCACCTGAAGCGTCGCGCCATCGGCCAGCACCACCATCAGATCCGACATTGACGGTGCTTCCTCCAAAAGCTCCGAAAGCTTGACCGTGGTAGGGCCTGCTGCGGTCGCATTTATACACTCATAAGTTCCCGCTTTTATGTAGATCTGAATGGCGGCGACGGTGCCGCGCACTTGAGGACTGGATGCCGCATCATTCGTTGTCTGAAGGGTCAGCGTCGAGGTCGTCAGCCCTGACAAGAACATCACCTGCCCCGCGGACGCCGTGCCGGTGGCGGAGAGTGTCTTCGTCTCAACCGAAGGCTGCTCACGCACGCCCCATGCCGTTGTCCCCTCAACCAATTCGCCCGCCTCATTGTAAGTCTTGCTAACCCCATTGACGGTGACGGCCGAATACTTTCCTCCATCTCCTGAAAAGATGATGGCCACATCATAACCCGAGGGTGGAAGCCCCGAAAACGTAAGGGTGCTGTCGTTGTCCAAATAGCTTGCCAACAGCTTTCCCGCGGGGGCGGAAGCCGTGCTATTGGGCCCCCAAATTCCGCCCCCACCTCCGTATGAAAGCCGATACGACCTCGCATTGGCCGTATCCTCCAGCGTGATGTCGCCCGGCTTCGTATTGGCATTGACCCACAGCTTCTCGGCCAAAAGCCCTCCACGGCCACCAGCCTCATCATGGAACCCGTACGCCTCCTCACTGTCGGCCGCCATGTTTTGCGCCTCGTAGCAGAAGTTTACCCCCAATGTCGAGGCATTCACTTGAACCGTCTCAACCCCAGCGCTGACGATGCATGGGGAAACCATCGCCAGGACTGCGACCAACCAGCGACCAAAACCACCTTTCATAGGAACATTCCTCCGTCAATCCTTCCTTCATGGGTTTCTCTCGGCTTCCGCCCCAAACCCATATTCGAGGGGAGCGTATCATCTCTCCCACCCTCCGTCAAGCAAAAGAACGAGGAAGCCGAAGCAAGCTGTTCGTCATAATAATGGACACCGAAGAGTGATGTGTTAGGTGAAGCGCGTGAGGATTTTCCTCATTTGCAGGACACTCTAAACTCTAAGGAATGAGATTACGGTCAAGCGCGAACGGTATGGCTGCACAAAGAAGCGTAAAACCAAGTCGCGGATTATTGACGAAGTGGTCGAAACACTTGCGGAAAGGCAAGGCAAGGATCAAAAACAATGAATCCCTATCCTCCATACACCATTGATAAGATCATGTAACTTGTTTCTGATTGTCATGCCTTGTGAAATGTGCCACAAGGCGGGACATGAACGTTTTCGTGACATCAAAGACAAACACGAATGATGGTATCAGCGCATGGAGAAGCCGTGGAAGAGTTGTCGTTGTTTGATTTAGGCGAATCCGCCGCAAAAGAGGGTGGCGCATCGTCGGCAGTGGCGCTGGACGTGGTGAAGATGTCGTTTGAGGGCGCGGAGACGTTGTCATGGAAGGAACTTTTTTCCGGATTTGACACATTGCACGCCATTACGTATTCCTCTGGCCTCCACTTTGTGTGTCAATTGATTGGGCTTTTTGGGCAAGCGGAGGTTTTGTTTGGCTGTGACGAAGTAATCTCTTACTCGCTACAGGAGGTCATGGCCTACCAATGCAAGCTGGTGGAGCGGATGCGGGAGACGGCAGGCCGGATGAAGCTGGAATTGGTTTCGCGCATTGAGGAAGGGTCGTTGCGTTTCTATGTGGCGCGAAGTGTGCT
Organism: uncultured Lentisphaeraceae bacterium; assembly: GCA_949282555.1. Lineage (GTDB taxonomy): Bacteria > Verrucomicrobiota > Kiritimatiellia > RFP12 > DVOR01 > Spyradenecus. The sequence continues at coordinate 144,788 of CASDPK010000004.1, forward strand.
CTCGCACGAAAAGCTGTATTTGCTTTCCGCCAAGGATGGGCGCAGACGGGTGATCATGGGCTCCGCGAATATGTCCCAGTCGGCATTCGGCGGTCGGCAGCGGGAGACGATTTGCTATCTTGATGGTGAAGAGGCGTATGATTGGTATTGGGCGTGTTATTGTCAGTTACGCGACGCTTGCACGGACCAAATCGCGAAGGATACGCTGTTGCTGGCCGATGCTGGGGAACATTTGGAAGAGCTTCCCATCGCGCAAACGGTAAGGCTTCAAAGGGCTTTGGTGCTCCAACCGATCATTTCGGATGAGGCAAAAGAAGAAGTGAGGTTTGCCCTCGACGTCAAACGGCTGTCCGAGAAGCTCTCGCCCTCGGTTCCCAAGCCGGACAGGACAGGAAAGATTCTGCTCGCGCCGGAAAAGATCAAAATCATTCGCCGCCAAGTGGTGGCGACGCAGACGAAGGAACGGGAACTCCGAAGCGAGTATCCATTGTTGGAGGTTTTCCCCGATGAACAGGCAGCGCGGCTCAATGATGTGGCGTTGGATCTCCATCCCGCGCGCGAAGAGGTTGCCCGGGATGTCGCCCTCTTCCTCAAATACATGGAGGGCTACGAGAAGTTTCATGGCGACGTGACGGGGATGCAACGGCGCTACTTTGAATTCGCCAATTGGTTCTTCTGTTCGCCTTTCATGGCGTGCATGCGCGACATGGCCGTGCGCTACAACCAAAACCTTTTGCCTTATCCGGTCTTCGGCCTCGTGTACGGCCAGAGCAAGGCGGGCAAGACCAGTTTCTTGGAAACGTTGCTGAAGATGATGATTGGGCAGAAGACAAAGATTTCCGCGCCCGATTTCACCCGTTCCAGCATCGAAGGACTCAAGCGCACCGTTAAGGGAGCGCCCATCATCGTGGACGACTTGACGAACACCCGCTTCAACCAGCACGCCATCGAGACCATCAAAAACGACGATTTCGGCGTGGCCGATCGCCTCCTCCATTATCCTGCCGTGGTCATCAGTGCGAACGAAGACGTCAAGGCCGTCGCCCCCGAAGTCATCCGCCGTACGGTCATCTGCCGTGTGCAAGCCGGCCTCACAAACACCGAGGTCATGCGCAGCAGTGTGGTGCGCACGGTCCAACGCGAAGTTGGCACCGCCCTTTACCGTGAATATCTGCGCCGGATGCTCGAATGTGTCGCGGAGCTGTTGGAGGAGATGAAGCGTGACGAATCGGAGTGCGCTCCGGACATTTTGGCGGAATCCTCCCGTGTGCTGGCAGAGCTTTTCCGCACATACGGCGAGGGTGCCTGCCCTGACTATATCCGCCCCCTTTCCCTCGATGATTACTTTAGTGAGCGGGTCACCGGGAGTTACGCCATCAAGACCATCCGGGATGCGTGGAACACCAGCCGTTCATCTTTTGAGATTTCCGAACGTAACAACGAACTCCGCTACAACGCTGGAGTGACGTGGGAGGCTGACCGTATTCTGAAAGAGCTCCCCGAGACGTTAGAGCCCCACAAGTCCCGAGAATGGGTGGTGATGGATCTTGAAGAGGCCAGACGCTTCTTTGAGCTTCCATTCAAAAAGACGTGGCTTGAACGCCTTCACATGCGCTGAATGCGATTTCTATGCCTGCGTGACGGGATTGGCGAGATACGACTACCGCACCGTTCCAATCGCTGATGTTCCGCCCACGTGGAAGGAACAAGGAGACTATGCCTAAGAGCCCTATCCCTCTGCCTACGGAAGGACGCAGAATGGGAACGTCGCTCGTTTCCAAGGGATACCCGGAGCGAAACGTGGTACGCTTGATGTGTCGCCTCGGAGTTCGAGGGGGAACGTGAAAGGAACAGCAATGAAACGGATGCTTGCCTTTGTGCTTTGCGCTCTGGGAATGGCCGCCTCGGCAAAGGATGCCAAGGTGACGTTGGAAACGCAGCTGGAGGTGAAAAAGCCCGGCGCGGTACTGACGGTAGGCCCCACGCAGGCGCTTTTCATGCCGCCGAAGGTGGATTTCTCCGCCTGGGGCCCCTCGCCCGTGTGGGCTGACGGCGCCCGACCGGTCCCGAAAGCCTATGGGGCACCGGAAGGGTGGAAGGGCCTGAAGGTGGACTTCCGCGACGATTTCGGCCGTGCGCAGACCATCATCCAAGCGCCTGAAGGGACCGATTTCTACGGCACGGGCGAAGTCCTCGGCCCTCTGCGCCGCAATGGCACCACCGTTACCTTCTGGAACACCGACAACTACGGTTACGCCTCCTATGACCCCAAGCGGCTCTATCAAAGCCATCCATGGGTGATGGGCGTGCGTCCCGACGGTTCCGCCTTTGGCGTGTTGCCCGATTGCACCTATCGTGGCTCGCTCACGTTGACGGAAACGGAAATCCGCTTCGACTTTGAAGGCCCCGTCTATCCCGTGCTCATCATGGAAGGCAAAGACCCGGCCGACGTGATGCGTCAGCTGGCCGAGCGCACCGGCCACATGGCCTTGCCGCCGCTGTGGGCGCTGGGTTATCAGCAGAGCCGCTGGGGCTACAGGAGCGCTGAGGAGTGCCTCGGCATCGCCAAACGTCTGCGCGAAGGGCGCATCCCCACGGACGTGCTGTGGATGGACATCGATTATATGCGCGGCTATCGCGTCTTCACCTTCGATCCGAAGGGGTTCCCGAACCCGAAAGGTTACATGGATGCGCTCCACGATCTGAACTTCCGGGGCGTTTGGATGATTGACCCCGGCATCAAGAAAGATCCCGAGGGCTACCACGCCTATGCCGAGGGTGAGGCCGGTGGCCACTGGGTGCGACAGGCCGACGGCAAAACCGACTATGTGGGCCGCGTCTGGCCCGGCGAATGCAAGTTCCCCGACTTCACACGCTCGGAAACCCGCGACTGGTGGGCCAGCCTCACCGACCGTTTCGTCTCCGAAAACAATATTGACGGCATTTGGAACGACATGAACGAACCGGCGGTCTTCGGGGGCACCGGCCACACCATGCCGCCCGACAACTTCCATCGCGGCGACGACGTCCTGCCGCCCGGCCCCCATGTGCGCTATCACAACGTCTACGGCCTCCAGATGATCCGTGCCACCCGCGAAGGCATCCTCCGCGCCCATCCGGATCGCCGCCCCTTCGTGCTCACCCGCGCCAGCTTCCTTGGTGGCCAGCGCTACGGCGCCACCTGGACCGGCGACAACCTCTCCACGGAGGCCCATATGCGCCTTTCCGTGCCCATGACGCTCACCCTTGGCCTCTCCGGGCAACCCTTCAATGGCCCGGACCTTGGCGGTTTCGGCAACCACTGCACCCCCGAGCTCATGCGCCAGTGGGTTGGCTTCGGAGCCTTCTTCCCCTTCTGTCGGAACCACTCCGCCAGCGGGACAAAAGCCCAGGAACCTTGGGCCTTCGGAAAGGAGACAGAGGATGCCTTCCGTACCGCCATTGAACGCCGCTACGCGCTCCTCCCCTACATCTACACGGCCTTCCGCGAGGCCTCCGTGTCCGGGGCTCCCGTCCTGCGCCCCGTCTTCTTCGCTGACCCCGCCGATCCCACGCTCCGCCGCGAGGAACAGGCCTTCCTGCTCGGCGGGGATCTGCTGATCGTTCCCTCCTTCGCCAAGAATCCCACCCTGCCCAAGGGCACTTGGCGCGACGTGCAAGTCCTCGGGACGCCCGAGGAGCGTCAGGCCGATCAAGCCCGCCTCCTGTTGCGCCCCGGCGCGGCAGTGCCCGTCGTCAAGCCCGCCCAGCACACCGGAGCCATCAGCCTAGCCGACCTCACCTTGGTGGCCAATCCCGACGCCTCCGGGCGTGCCGTGGCCACGCTCTATGAGGATGCCGGAGATGGCTTCGGGTATAAAGACGGCGACTATCGCCTCACCCGTTACACCGTCACCGTCAAGGACGGCAAGCCCGAGGTCTCCACCGAGGTTCTGGAGGGCAAACGTCCCACGGCGGTGCGCACGATCACCGTCCGGCTTGCCCTGTGACCCATTGCAAACCACATAACCCCAACGGGCGGCTCACCTTGGAGCCGCCCGTTCGTTTCCGGGGGGCCGATTGTCTCCCCTCCCCCCTCATGCCCGTGAGAACACGCTGCCCACAGATAACTGGAGAGAGCCAACGGAAAGCACAAAAAAGGAGCACCCCTTCGGGCGCTCCTTTTCGTTGTCCGAAAGACACCGTCTCTTAGAGAGCGGCAGCGGCCTTCGCGACCAGAGCCTTGAAGCCCTCGGCATCGTGAATGGCGATTTCGGAGAGCATCTTGCGGTTCACTTCGATGCCGGCCTTGGTGAGGCCTTCGATGAAGCGGGAGTAGTTCGGCACCTTTTCGTCCGCAAGGCCACGGATGGCGGCGTTGATACGGGCGATCCAGAGCTGGCGGAATTCGCGTTTGCGAAGCTTGCGGTGCCAGGTGGAGAGGCGCTGGGCGCGATCGACGGCCTCGGTGGCGAGGCGGAACTGCTTGCTGCGGGCGCCATAGAAACCGCGAGCGAGTTTCAGGCGACGGCGACGACGTTCACGGGAAGCGGCGGCGTTGGTGACTCTCATTTTAAGTGTCCTCCTTGATTAAGCCTGGAGCATGCGGGCGACCATCTTCTGGTTGCCCTCGTACACGGCGGCGGATCCACGGAGGTTACGCTTGCGACCACGGGCCTTGTACCCGTTGAGGTGGCGCTTCCCGGCCTGCGTGCGCATGGCCTTGCCCGTGGCCGACATTTTGAACTTCTTGGTCGCAGACTTCTTGGTCTTGATCTTAGGCATGATCGTGATCCTTGGTTGTGCGGTTGTCCGCTTCGGCGGCAGTCAGCCCGAAAGCCGTCTTCGGCGGAAAAGTCCGTTCACTATACCATATCGCCTCCCTGAAACGCAAGTTGGGCGCCTCGCCGAAAGGTTGGGCGAAAGACACTGCCAAGAAGCGTCTGCGGGAGCGCCCCGATTTTTGATATGTTACTTCAATCGTTTTCCAATGAGAGGACATGAGCCATGAGTGGAATCTTCAAAGCATACGACATCCGCGGCATTTACGGACAGGAACTCACCAATGCGGTGGCCTACGACATCGGCCGCGCCTACGCAACCTTGACGGGCGCCAAGACGGTCGTCATCGGGCGCGACTGCCGTCCGCACTCCGTCCCCTTGCAGGCGGCGCTGACGCGGGGCCTCACGGAACAGGGCGCCAACGTCGTGGATATCGGCCTCTGCTCCACTCCGATGAACTACTACGCCAACGGCTCCCTCGGGGCCGACGGCTCCATCATGATCACCGCCTCGCACAACCCGGCGGAATGGAACGGCTTCAAGCTCTGCCGCGCCTCCGCGGTGCCGATCTCCGGCGCCACCGGCATCGCCGACATCGAGCGCATCATCGCCGACAAGGCCTTCGCCCCCGCCGCGGCGACCCCCGGTACCGTGACCCAGCACGACATCCTGCCGGCCTACAAGGCCCACATCGCCCCCTTCATCGACTTCGCCCGCCGCCCGAAACTCGCCATCGACTACGCGAACGGCATGGGCATCCCCGAATCGCAGACCTTCGCCGAGGCGGTCGATCAAACGGCCCTCTATGGCGACATCGACGGTTCCTTCCCCAACCACGAGGCCAACCCCCTGCACCACGCCACCTTGGCCAAACTGCAGGAGACCGTGCGCGCGGGGCAGTATGATTTCGGCGTGGCCTTCGACGGTGACGCCGACCGCGCGGGTTTCGTGGACGAAAAGGGCGAGATCATCCCGATGGACCTCATCACCGCCCTCATCGCGCAAGACGTGCTCAGCCGCGAAAAGGGCGTGATCTTCTACGATCTGCGTTCCAGCCGCGTGGTGAAAGAGGTCATTGAGGCCGCCGGCGGCACGCCGATGATGAGCCGCGTGGGGCACGCCTTCATCAAGGCCCAAATGCGCGAACACAACGCGCTCTTCGCCGGCGAGCTCTCCGGCCACTACTACTTCCGCGACAACTACGTGGCCGAATCCTCCTCCCTCGCGGTGATCTCCCTCTGCAACATCGTCACCCGCGCGGGGAAACCGCTCTCCGAGCTCATCGCCCCCCTGCGCAAATACGCCTGCTCCGGCGAAATCAACTCCAAGGTCGCCTGCGACCCGAAGGAAATCCTCGCCCGCCTGAAAGCACGCTACGCCGACGGCCACGTCTTCGAGCTCGATGGCGTGAGCGTGGAATATCCCACCTGGTGGTTCAACGTCCGTTGCTCCAACACCGAGCCGCTCGTGCGCCTCAACCTGGAGAGCACCAAGAGCCGCGAGGAAATGGAGGCCCGGCGCGACGAAGTGCTGGCCCTCATCCGCCAGTGAGTGGTTTCATCAACCACCGACACCGACTCGAACGGAAACACGGCGCAGGGCTCCCTGCGCCGTGTTTGTATTCCTGTCGGCTCAGACGAGGGCTCATGCTCCCCGCAACAAATTGCGAACCCATTGGAAGATCCACAACAATAAGCCAATGACCACAAGGGCCACCCAATGACGATCCGCGAACGTCCACACATAATGTCGCCATCGCCTCGGAAGAAGAACACAACTCCCTCCCACGAACAACAACAACGGTGGCCAAATGTGTTGCCGAAAAGCCTCTGCGATCTGCCCATGGGAAAGAGCCACAAGCGATCGCGTGCCATGGCATCCTGGGCAAGGGAAGCCATGCACAGCCCACGCACAAGGACCAAACGTTCCGAGGAAGGGGAGCAGTCGCGTTCCCACCAAAGCCACCCCCATGAACAGCGACAGAATCAACGCCAAACGAAGACAACATGCCCCAACCGTCTTAAGGGCGATTGGGGGCCAATGTTGAACAACTCCCCGTAGGAAGTTTGCCACTCTGTTCGTACAAAACACCGTCTGCACTCAGAATGGCGCTGTCGATGATGTCGCCAAAGCCAACACAAAAAATACTAGGCAAAGGATAGACGAGAGAATCGCCACAATGCCAAGAATGATGCCAGCCTTTCCAAGGCCATGCCTCCACCCACATCCACCGAAGACAACGCCAAGGATTCCAAGGATTATTCCAAGCCAGTAAGTGAAGGGACACCACCCCCCCCCCCTATTACGCCGCATAGCCCTAGGACAAAACCGGTGATCGCCAGTCCTTTCTTCGGTGCCGGTGTCGTTGCTACAGTTTCCATCACTGTTCCTTCCGTATCGTCCATTGTCAAAATAAACACCGCGAAGGCCATGAACGAAAAACCTCCCTCGGTGCTTCAAGGAAGGTCTTAGGATACCTGTACAGAGACACAGAGAGAGGCCAGTATGCACTTAAGCACACCGCTCAAACGTGACGTCTGTACGAAAAGTTCCTAAGTTTTCCTTGACGTTTACGCTTGCGTTGCCGCAGTTGGAAATGACGGCTCTCCCGTCACGTGCCACCCACCGTATCAAATCCCAAACCTTTCCGCAACTCCCCTAACACGCCAGACGGGGCGGCAAGTTGCGCGGCATAGTGCATCTCGCCTCGGGATACGGAGCCTCTCACCTCGGGATACAGTGCATCTCCTTGGGAGGCGGGGAGGCGTGTGGACTGTCGAGGCTTCTTGCGTGCGCCCTTCGCATTCTTCAAAGGTTCGCGGAGAAATGGTAGACGTTTCGACCTACAAGTTTTCACATTGCGCTTGATTGTGATAGTTTAATGGTGAAGAGTCTGAGATATCGGTATGATGTTTGGTGACATTCGAAAAGGCATTACAGGATTTCTTTCGGCAGTTTTGGGCCTTGGCTTTGCCTGCGCCCAAGAGGTGCCAACGCCGCCGATGCCAGGGGATGAGGTGGGAGAGGTGGAGCCGTTGGGTGGAGGATCAAGGGAACCTCCTTTTGCTTATACTGAGGATATCGCGACGTATGTGGGGTATGATTGGGTGGATTGGAACACGCGGATAAGGGATTGGTTTGACGCAATTGGGGAGCGTACACCGCTGTATCCTCCGCTTCCCAAGGGGTTTTCCTTTTATCTCCACGAAGGTGTGGAAGTGTTGTGTCCCCCTTTTGTGGCGATCGCTGAGAGGGTTGAGCCGATTGAGATTGCAGGGGTGCCGACGTGGACGGCGTATGTGTCGGAGCGTGTGGCGGAGGATGGGACACGGTCGTTTGAGACGCTTTTCGGGACTTCGCGTTGCCATCAGATCCCGGTGTCTCAGTTTTTCGACCCGAAGGCATGGTCTCGCAAATGGTATGGGGAGAATGGCGCCTTGCCGCATTGGCTTGCCAACGAAAGCGAGGAGGCCATCCAAACGTGGTATGACGAGAGGGGACGGGAACGATTCGGCTTTTCTGTGACGTTTGTGCCCGCGGGGCAACTTGAACAGTATAAGGCCAATCTCGCACAGGCCGAAGAGGAAGAACGGCAACGCCAAGCAGAGCAAAGCACCACGGAAGGCACTCCTCTCGCCCCTTTGAGATTTACGGCGATTGCGGTCAATCACGGTGAGATTGCGCTTTCCTTTCACAATGAAACGGGACGCTCACTTGGGCTGTTGGCAGAACATTCCCTGTCGCAAGCGTCATGGAGCTTTTTGGGCACTGTCCAACACGAGGGGAACCGTGGGTGTGCAGTGGTTGCATTGGGAGAGGATAAAGACAGGAAGACTGCGCCACACTTCTTTCGCCTCATCGACCTTGAGATGGATACCGATGGCGACCGCTTGCCGGACTTGTTGGAAACGTATGTGTATAAGACCGACCCGCTGAAGGCGGATACGTCCGGAAGTGGGATGAGCGATTGGGAAAAGATTTTTGTCCATGGCTTGGACGCAACGACCGCCGACAGTGATGGGGATGGATTGCTTGATGGCGAAGAGGTAAAGGCGGGGACGAGTCCTTTCCGTGCGGACACGGATGGGGATGGTCTGACAGATCTTGAGGAGTGTGCGCCGATATTAATTCGGCAAGAAGAGGCGGCGAAGTGGTTTGAGAGTGAAGCGTGGACGGAGCTTTATCCGGCAGGGAGTACGTCGGTTTGTGACAATCAGTGTTTTCCGCTTCCAAGCATCGATTTTCCTGTCGCGCTGAGTGGGACATTCCATTCCACGCTTACGGTTGATACGGATGGAAATCTCGTTTTGCACGAGCCTTCAAGTACGGAGACGGTTTATTCACTGGGCAATAATTCGTCAATGGCGCACTGTAGATACAAAGAACATGCCGTAATAGCAGGATATTGGGACGACTTGGCGGCGAGTATTGTGAATCACTCAAAGATTCGCTATGCGAAGGTTCAGGATGGGGAGGATGAATATCTTGTGGTGGAATACCTCAACGTTCACCCTTATCGCAACCAAAATGAGCACTCGATCGACAATCGTCTTTCCTTTCAGATTGCCATTCGCAAGATGCGCCAAGGCGAAAGCATCTCGCACGTTTACGTCAACTATCGGGAGGTCGGCAAAAACGTCCGGGGAGATTCTGCGACCATCGGCCTTAAGTGCCCTCGCTGGAATCAAGTGTGGCAATATACCTGTAACGAAGCCGGTGCGATCACATCGAATATGACGCTTGTGCTTGTTCCCGGGCCGCAAACGTCTCCTCTTTTGCAAGACTCCGACGGTGACGGGATTGCAGACAAAGAAGAGGTCTTTGCCACAGGTTACAAAACAAACCCCAATTACTTTGACACCGATGGCGATGGTTTGGGGGATAATGAGGAAATTAAAGGCATTCTCATCGGTGGCAATCAATGTTTCTATCTCAATCCATTAAATGCGGATTGCGACGGGGATGATTTGCCCGATGGATGGGAGGTGCATCACGGGTTAAATCCGTTAGCGCAGAGTGCGTATGGGGATTTTGATGGTGATGGCTTGTCCAATATGGATGAGTATCTATTGGGAACCAAACCCAATGTTGCGGATACGGACAATGATGGCCTTAGCGATGGGATGGAGGTCGGCCATGTACGAAAAACACCCCTTGTCGAGCCACAATGCCAGGTGTTGGGGTCTGTTTTTTCGTCGAGCACGTTAATCGATGATGAAGTGACCAAAATTACGTTACCCAAGCCGATTGTTTTCGCCGGGAAAACTTACACCTCTCTTGCGATTGACACAAATGGCATCGTTTACTTTTTAAGTATCGGGCAAACGGATGACCGAATCGACTCAAAGCATACGAATCACTCGCTCCTTGAATGGAACGACAATGAAGCGTATCTGTGTGTTGCGATCTATTGGGATGACTTGAAGTTGCCTTCAAGTGTCGCTTACGGAGAGTGCGTCTACGAGGGAAAATCATGCTTTTTCGTGGAATATGGAAATATACGCAATTATCATGGGAAAGGTGACGCTTGCATTCGACTCATTGTCCCATACGATGCGAAGGATACGCTTATCGTTCAATATCCAACGCTTTCACCGGAGTTTGACGGGAGTTCCGCGACGCTGGGCGCACTGCACGCGGGAGCACTATTCCCCATTCAGTTCTCGCACGAAAAGAAGAACGCCATTTCTGCGGGGGAAGCATTGCAATACACCTTGGGTACATTGACAGATCCAAAGGTGGCGGATTCCGATGGTGACGGCTTATGTGACGGGGACGAAGTATTGCAAATTGGCTCAAATCCTCTCCAGGCGGATAGCGACGGAGATGGGCTGACGGATCAAGAAGAGGCGCATCTTTATCATACGAACCCCAATGAGGCCGATAGCGATGGCGATGGGTGGGCAGATGACGTTGAAGTGCGGCTTGGGCTTCCACCTTTGGATGACGGCACAACCAATCCTGCCGCTTCGCCAATGGGAGACTGGGATGGTGACGGGCTCTCGAACGCACAAGAAATCGAATTAGGGTATAACCCTAGCAAGCCTGACAGTGACGGGGACGGTCTTTTGGATGGCGATGAGGTGACGCGTGGCACGAATCCTCTGCATATGGACTCGGATGGGGATGATTTGGCGGATGGTTGGGAGGTCACCTATGGCTTTGACCCGCTTGAAGCGGAACGCGAGGAAACGTTGGAAGCCGATCCAGATAACGATGGCTTAACGAACCTGGAAGAGTCTTTTCACGGAACAAATCCCTATTGTGCTGACACCGATGGTGATGGTGTACCGGACAACGAGGAGGTGGAGCAAGGCACAAATCCCATTGACCCGTTCGACAAGACGCCACCCAAAGCCTCCCAATGTGTAACGGCTTCATTCTCCATCTATGGCGATTACGCCGCATGGGAGATGCAGATTCAGGGACAAGGAAAGGGAGAGGGTTCCCTGTCGGACAATCGGTTGCTGAAGCATCATATGAAGGAAGCGGGAGAAGACTCGTGTTCAACCTTCCAATTGCGCCAAGGGTGTTCCTACAAAGTGACCATGCAGTGGTTGAAAACGATTGAAGGGCAAAATAAGGAGTGGTATTGTTGGAGTGCGCAGGTCAACGGAATGCCAGAGCAAAAGACTTACGACAGTTACAACGCGACCCGCAAAGAAGGTGTCGCCACGATTGTTTTCGGCGAAGGCTTTTGGGCTGAAAATGACGATGGGCTCCTCTGTGAACACACACATATGGATGAAGATAGGGGTGGGAATGTCGCGGGCGCTTTGAGCGCAATGGTGCATATCCCCGATATCGCCAGCACGCTCGTCCCCGATTACCAACGCGACCTTGCGATTGATGCAGTAGATACGCAAGAGGCGACCAACGGTGTACCACTCAATCTGTGGATCAATGACGATGATGACGGGCGCAGCCAAGACTACGCGGAAAAGGACGAGGACATCCCCGGGGCCTCACATTTCTCCGATGCGACCAACAAAGAGGTCGATGGCGTAAGCGACCTCCTCGATTTCTTCCCCATTCATATTGATGCGCAAGCGCTTTTCGCCTTCCTCGAAAAGCGAAAAGAAATCAAGGAGGCTTATGCTAAAGGCGACCTAACGATACGCCTAAGCCAAGCCGACAATGCACTCAATCTCGTGTGGACTTCCCTTACGCGTGCCCAAAGCGGTGCCTATCTCACGCAAAACATCGCCGGATGCGGTGAGGGTCTCGACAAAAACATGCTTGACGCCTCTCTTTGTGAAGTGACTGCCAATGGCATTGAACTTCCGGAAAAGTTCATCGAACTTTTGCGCGGCGATCCGGAACGCGGCGTCGTTCTTGTGGAAGGCCGGAAACGCTCCACAGCCCCACTCGTCCTTGGCCTCTACCACGATGACGATGTGTGCGTGTGGAAGACGGCGCTTCCGCTCAACGTATTGCCCGTGGAGGAAATGTATGGGCGCATTAATTTGCGAAGCATCACGACGGCCTCCCGGACAGAGGCGACGCTCCCCCATAACCCCTCCCATCCCAACGTGCTCTTCCTGCACGGCTTCAACGTTTCCGAAAATGCGGCGCGTGGTTGGCACGCCGAAATGTTCAAGCGTCTCTATCAATCAGGCACCGAGATGAACTTCTATGGCGTCACGTGGCGTGGCGATGAAGCGCTTACCGAAACTGTCGGAATCCCTGCGCTTCACTACCACCTTAATGTCTACAATGCGTTCAAAACTGCGCCAGCGTTAGCGTCAGCTGCCGCACAATTACCTCAAGCATCCCAAACCTCGGTACTCGCCCATAGCCTTGGCAATATGGTCGTCTCGGAGGCCATTTGTTCCTACGGGTTCAAGCCTGACAACACTATCCTCCTCAATGCTGCCATCCCCGCGGAAGCGTTTGATGCCTCTTTGCAAGACGCAGAGGCAAACAAGACGACCCTCGTCCCTCAGGATTGGCGAGATTATGATTCACGCACGTATGCTTCCCGTTGGAATGAACTCTTCTCACCTACAGAACCTCAATCCAAAATGAAGTGGGCAGGACTCTTCGAGAACATTGCCAAGCAATCCCCCAAAACAAGGTTTTACAACTTCTACTCATCAGATGATGAAGTCTTCGAACTTCGTGACAACATTGAAGACGGTTTCTTACCGCCTCAATATCGCGGCACGCTCCATTGGGAATTGGAGGGTTGGGCGCCTTGGGATTTGTTGAAAAGCCTTGTCCCCGAAACGACCTTCAGTCGATATGCATGGCAAAAGCAAGAGTTTCTTAAAGGGACTCACGCCATCTTTGGGACAGCGGATGGCGGATGGGCGTTTGACTTGAAAAAAGTACACGACGATCTCAACAATCAAGATCGGTGGGTGCTTCGTTATACTCCCGAAGAGGCCAACAGTATGTTGACGAACGCCACGAGCCGCCTGACGCTAAAACACACCCCCGTCTTCAGTGCCACACCGTCTATGCTTTCTCCCAACGCAGGTTTAGAAAAACAGCGTAATGAGCGTTACGAAATCCTTGCCTATCGTATCCCAGCACTTTCTCCCGCGATGGGAAGCATACCCCAATTAAAGGATGGAAATAATGAAATAATCTTTGTCCCATTGACTGTGCCTACAGTATGGCCAAGAACCGCGCCAAGCCATTACAAGGATCGATGGTTGCATAGTGATATCAAGAATATGGCTTTCTTTTACAGCTTTGACACGGTACAAAACCTTTGTAAGGCAATCAATGGAAACGAGGTTAAACAATGAAGCAACGCTTAAGTTCATATCTTCTCCTTTTATTTTTTATCCCGCAATTGGGTGGATGCGCGAATTCATATCCTATTGCAAAGGTTACTCTACACGTCGTGAATCAAGACGGGAAACCGATTTCGGATACAAAAATAGAAGCAAGCTTTTGGATGGGGCGTGAAAATCTTAGTGCGTATCCTGATAAAGAGGGCTTTGTTTCATTCCAAAGCCCCGTGTTGGGAGATGCCGCTTTCTCGAATGAACAAACCTATCATCCTATTCATAAACCGAATGGAAAAGACAAATATTACACTACAATGATTCGTAAAGATTTCGGCAATCGAAGCGCGAATGTAATAGATGGGAAATGGCAACCGTGGAATCCTATAATCGAGTTTGTATTAAAAGAAAAGAAGAACCCTATCCCTATGTATGTTGCGGCGCCATACAAAGATCGTATATTGCCCAAGCAAAACACTTGGATAGGA